>JAFUGA010000059.1 GCA_017469625.1 Bacteroidales bacterium | reverse complement strand
GATGTTCCTTTTTAAATCCTATTACACTCCTTTCATCTAAACTATAAACCACCCCATATTCATCTAATATACCATAATCATCTTTTTCATCTTCTTTTATAAACTTCATATCTTTATATTATTTGGTTAAAAAATTTGTTGAATTTTTCGGGTTATAATCCACAAAAGTACACAATTTTTCTCACTTTTTCGGGTTATAACCCGAAAAAGTTTTAGTTTTTACTAAATTTTTAGGAGTATATTCTTGAAAAAGAGAGGATATTTAAAAAATATCATTAAGAAGGTATCACCTTATCTCTAAAACATCAGCATTTTTTTTCTAACTAAACAATTTATTTATTTTTCGTATTCATCATTATTTATTGGAGTTGCAAAGATATAAAAATATTTTATTATACACAATCTATTCTTTGTTTTCCCATTCTTGCCAATTGATTTCTTGCTCTCTCATATATCAGAACTTTATCTTTTTCTGCGGATTCTATTGCAAAAGGTAAAAGAGAACCATCTACAACTAAATCAACTCTTTTATTTAATATATCCTGCAAACCATTTAAAATGTGAGCATACTTAACAAACTAACTTTTGCTTTATCATCAAAAGTTACCAAAATATCCACATCACTTTCTTCGGTTTGTTCTCCACGAGAATAGGAACCAAAAAGCCATGCTTTCTCTATGGGTTGTGTAGCAAAATAATCCCTTAACGTATTTATCATTTGTTCATTCATAATGTAACAATTTATTTTTTGCAACGGCGGTTGAATCAACCACAGTTGCAAAGATAGTAAAAATATAAATAGATTGTGAAAAATATTGATTGAATTTTATTACAGTGGAATTTTCTCCTAATAATGTTTTGTTTTTTCTTAGTCTTTTTCTTAGTTTTTTTGATAAGAATTTATCACTTTTCGTTTTAGCAATGATTTTTCTTATATCAAACTAAGAGTTATATTTGCTCTCTACTATAAGGATTTATTTTGTATTTATTCTGGTGATAATCTTCTTCCATTTGTTTCAAAAGTGCAAAAATAGTATTATGGTTTTCTGTTTGCATATATTCTTTAATAACTGAAGACTCTTTATCTGTTAATCCTCTTACTAAATGTTGTTTCTCTGAAAACATTTCTTTGTATTTTTCTACCTTATCTTGTGGAACAATTATTTCTTGAATTGGAGTTAACTTCTCAAAAATACTATCTTCAATTCTATTATCTTCATTGGTTTCAAAATATATTGAATCTGCTAACAACACAACTCTTTTACATCTATATATATCATAAAAAGAACTCATATATACAGCATTTGAAAGAATAACATAATCAAACATTTTTGCAGAATAACCTAAAATAAGTCCTGCATCAATGGAGGGACTATTTATTATTAAAGTTTCCAAATTGCGTTTATAATCAAAAGCACAATGGCTTATTAAAGTAGTTGTTTTAGGCAAAATGATTTGTTTTAGGTTTGAAGTCTCATCAAATGCTCTATCTTCTATCTTCACAACACCTTCTGGCACTATATAAAGTTCTCTTTTGTTTGCTCTTGGATATTTCTTTAAAACCGTTTGTTCCTTATTGAAAAGAACACCATTTTTAGCAGAATAATAAGGATTTGACTCTTCTACATAATAGTTTTCCAAAACAGGATAACTTTCTGAAAAAACATTAAAATTCTTTATCTCCTTAGGAAGAAAAATCTCTTTTACAAAACTCTCTATCTTATGTTTTTCACTACATCTTTCTATATAATCTCCTCCATTGTTCTCACTCTTATATCGTCCATCATTTTGCTGAAAAAGTTTTGCAATCTCTTTCATATCTTCCGTATATGATATAATTCTATCTACCATATAAACTACACCGTCTTCATCTATATATTCAAAATATTTCATAATCTTATAATTTCCCCCTATTTTAATAAATTTATTAACTATTTAATAACCAAATTACCGCATTTACTTTTTTTATTGTATAATCATTTATTACTATATCTTCACTTTTTTCCATAGTTATCAATAACAAATCTTTGCAATTATATTTCTCTGCTCCTTTTATCAAAGAATTTGTTTCCCTATTGTATGTTCGTTTTGAAGAAAGATTCAATGCTACTTGTATAAGTTGAACAACCTTTCCCATATCCACTATCAAAAAATCTATTTCATAACCATTTTTTGCATAAAATATTTCTAAAGACTTAGAGTGGCAACGCCTTAAAAGTTCTATATAAATAACATTTTCCAATCTCCAACCCATATTTTCAGGATTAAAAGTATTTTCTCTTTGGGACACAAATGCCAAATCCACAACATAAGCCTTTTCATTATATATTCTTTCTCTACTTTTGTAAGAAAATTTTTTCAATCCCAACAATAGATAAGCCTCTTTCAGATAAGAATAATAGTTTTCTGCCGTGTGAGAAGAACCAAAAGAAAAAATATCTTTAAGTTTATTTAAAACCACCTCTTGTGAGAAATTATTTATAAGATGATTTGCCATACTATTCAACGCATCTATATAACGAACCTTAAATCTCTTAGAAATATCCTTTTTTATAATAGAATTTAAAAGACTCATAACATATTTCTTAGGATTTTCAAGGTTAAATATTTCTGGCAAACCTCCTATAAGCAAATAATCATTTAAAGCCTTTGTTCTTAAAGCAACTGCTTTTGTTGTTTTATTTTTTATATCTACATTATTTATTTGACAATATTCTGAAAAAGAAAAAGGATAAAGAACTATCTCATTATACCTACCTGTTAAATAAGTACTAAGTTCTCCTGAAAGAAGTTTTGCATTTGAACCTGTTATAAAAATATGCAACTTTTGACGTAATAAACGATTTACAAAAAGATTCCAATTCGGTATATTCTGTATTTCATCAAAAAACATATAATCTACATTACCATAAACTGTATATGCTGCTTCTAAAAGATTGTTCAATTCCTCTCCTTTAAGATTTACTAAACGTTCATCATCAAAATTTATATAGATAAAGTCTATTTTATTTTGCTTTAGAAATTTTAGACACAATGTAGATTTTCCACTTCTCCTTACTCCTATTACTACCTGTGCAAGCAGACTATTGAGTTCAAATTGTTGTTCTTCTTTGCGGTCGCAATACTTATGTATATCAACCTCTTCTATCTCATTTTTTTGGTCTAATAATATCTGTATAAATTCTTCTTGTTCCATAATATTTTATGCAGTTTTCACGGTGCAAAATTACAAATTTATTTTTACAAACTGCAATACTTTTGAAGTTTTTCGCTTCTAAACTGCAATACTTTTAGGATTTTCAGTCTGTAAACTGCAATACTTTTGAAGTTTTCTGCTTCTAAACTGCAATACTTTTAGAGTTTTCATTCTGTAAATTGCAATATTTTTGAAGTTTTTTTTTTAACAATTTCAATAGATTTTACAGTAACAACTTCTCCTTTTGCAACGATAGTTGAAACAATCACCGTTGCAAAGATATAAAAAATATAAATGATGAAATAAATTACTAAATCATTATCTTTCAGAAAAGATTCGGTTTTGTTTTTGGCGAATTCACTGTGTCATTCATTACAAAATCAAAACATTTTTTCAATGTTTGTTCTCCTATTCCCTTATATTCTATCAATTTGATAATAGAATTTACTTCAATCAAAGCATTATCTATAATTTCTCTTTGTTTAGTAGTTCTAACAAGTTTCTTTTTTTCCTCAACACTTAAAGAATTCCACCTATTTTTAAATGTATCAAACAAATCATCAGACGCATTAGAATCGTATTGATAAATTTCAATAGGAATATCACATTGAGTTAAATATTTTTTCATTAACTCCAAGACATCTTTTTCATTTAGTCCCCCATTTGCAGTACCTAACATTGGAAAAGCAATAGATGTTATCCCCTTTTCTTTATAAGTACTTACAAACTTTTGTAATCCTTGTTCTACATATTCTATCTTGCTTGGATTTTTCCAATCATCTTTTGTTGGGAAATTAAGCACCCAAGACGGATTTTGCTCTGAATCATTTTTATATATCCACAATTTACCTATAGAGATAAGTCCACTATTACAATGTTCTTTATACAAATCAAACATTTTAGGATAACGTAATTTAAAAACTAAAGCAATACCTCTTCCCATAACACCAACACAATTTATAGTATTTACTATCGTTTGTACTTTTGTATTAAATATATTACCCTTAATAATTTTTATGTTATTCATTTTTTTAAATTTTATTGTCTATATATCAACCATTCTTTCCTACACAATTCTTCACATACAAAGTATATTTCATAATGTAATATATCACGAGTAAAAACTTCAATCTTAGGATATAAACGAAATTCTCTGTCAAATATTTTAATATTTTTAACAATACTATTTTCGTTACCGTCTTGTGTTCTTACCAAGAAGTAAGATTCACTACTTTTATATGAAGATGTAATCTGCAAAATATCATTGGTAAAAACAAAATTTAAAGTTTCATTTTTTTTATTAAAATAGAAATTATCATCATCAAAATTTATAACATATTTATTACCGATTTCTCTTTGAAGTATATTTGCTTGAACTTCATTATAAGCAATAATCTTATAATTTTGAAGTGTAGAAAAATCAAGTTCATCTTTAATTAAAAATTCCTGTTGAGAATATTGCAGATATTCATCAAAACCATCATCTACAGTGGAATACAAAAATTGAGTGTTTAATTTAATAGGCTCATTATCTATTTTAAATATTCTCGTATTATCTTTTTGCATATTCCCATCTGAATAGAAACACTTATCATAGAATTTATAAAGAATTTCTTTTAAATCAAATACAAAGAATATTGGCATAGGACATTTAGGTAATAATAACTTTAATGCTTTTTCATAATAAGAGTCAGATGAATCTTTTCCTAAACACTCGTTATAAAATTGAGTTGGTGTTTTGGGTCTGAAATAAAATCTTGCATAATCATGAGCAGTGGTTCGTCTATTAACTAATCCACCTGCTGCATTAGCAAAGTGTCCTTCTGCTTGATTTCTACTTAAAATCTTTTCATTTTTGATAATTTCTACAGCATTATACAAGTGAGTAAAATGATAAATATGTGGCGTTTGTGAAAATTTGTTTAAAAATTTATCTATAACTTTTCGTTTTGTTAATTCTTCTTGTCTTTGTTGTTCTTCTTTTTTTCTTCTATCTTCCTCTTCTTGCCGTTGTCGTTCTAATTCTTGTTGTCTAATTCTTTCCTGTTCCTGTTGTTTTTGTTGAATATAAGAAATTTCTTGTGCAGAATATATATATTCTTGTTTGCTGGCTTTTGAATACCATATAATTGCCTGTTCATTCTCGTTTTCTCTTTCTAATTTGTTTCCCATTTCATGACAAAAAAATGGACACATTCTTTTGTCTTTATCATAGTTTTCAACAAAGCATCTATAACAACCTTTATTTTCTTGTGAATACTCCAATAGTATATCTATAGCACTATCTAATTCTTCGTTGGATAAATATCTTGGGTAATAAGGGTCAGCATAATAAAGTTCTTTTACAGTATCATAGATTATATATTTCAACATATTTACTTTACATTTATCATGCTTCTTAATATCTTTATCCTTTTCAACCTCCTTCAGTAATGATAATGCTTTTTCATAATTTCTCTCTTTGAAGTTAGATTCTGGGAATTCATAGGATTCTGTTTCCCACGTAGGAGTACATCTATTGTCGCCAACAGTATAATAGGTTGCCAATTTAAGTTTTGCATAAACATCATTTTTATTTGCTGAGGATTTAAACAAATCTATTGCCTTAGTCAAATCTTTTTCAACTCCTTTTCCTTCTTCATAACACTCACCTAATTTATAATGTGCCTTCGCATAGTCTTTATCCGATGCTTTTTGGTAATAAAATACTGCCTTTGTATAATCTTGTTCTATACCTTTACCATCTTCATAACATTTACCTAAATAATATAGTGCCTTTACATGATTCTTATCCGATGCTTTTTTAAATAAATTAAAAGCCTTTTCATAGTCTTTTTCTACTCCCAATCCATTATAATAGTTTCTTGCTAATCTATATTGTGCAATAGGATTTCCTTTACCTGCTGCAATAGATAACCAATACACAGATTGTTCATAATCTTTAGACATTGGATATTTTCCATCTTTGTACAAACAGCCCAATAAAAAAATTTTTTCTTCCGAAGTATTTTTACTCCAAAACTTCTTTAATTCTTCAAATTTAAATTCTAATGCTTCTAATTTTTCCTTTAATTCTATATTATCGGATTTAAGTCCAAAAGTTTCTTCTTCTAAAACATCAATATTTTCATCTTTTTGAAGAATAGAAATATTTAATTTCTCATTTTTATTTTTAAGAATATCTATCTCGTATTGCTTTGCTTTACATTTATCAGACAACAATTTATTATTTTTCAAATGTTCTTTAATAGAATTTTCATAGTTTTTAATTTGTTCCGTTAATCTTCTTATATCTATATCTTGAACATCTATCTGTCTTTTTATATTTTTGTTGCTCTCCTTTAATTTCTTTATTTCGTTTTGTCGGTTTATGTTTTCACCTTTTATATTTTCATTAGTCTTTTTTAATTTTCTAATCTTTTTCTTGTTCAAAATAAGTTTAATAGCAAAAACGATAAGAAGTAATACTAACGCTATGGCAATAATTAGACTTATCATAATATTGTTATTTATAATCATATTGAAACTTGACAACATTTTTTATATATTTTTTTTATATTTCTAAATGGAACAAACTATACATAACAAAACATTGCATACAAAGGCATGGAAAAGTCTTTTGTATGCAATGGATAGTGGTGTAAAGAAGGGTATTTATTATAGTGTCGTACCCCCCCCCATATAATTACTTAATATATAAGGAGTTAAATGTAAAGTATTTTTATTTAAATATTTTGGTTTAATTTCTAAAATCATATTTGCAAAGATAGAGAATTTTTTCTAATTGTGTAATAAAAACACAATATTATTTTAGATTTTCTATTTCTTTGTTTTAATTTTCTAAAACTTTGTTTTAATTTCGTAGAACTTTGTTTTAGAATTCTATCTCTTTGTTTTATTTCAAGAGTATAAAATTTTATGGTTTTTACTTTATATTCAAATACTTATGTGTTTGCAAAGAAAGTTGCCAAGTAGGGTTTGCAAGAATGTAGTTATAGATAATATCTATGGCTTTTTCTTTCTCAGTCCACTGAGGTTGCAAATAATGCAAGCAGGTAGGGTTTGTAAATGACTTCATCTTTTCTGCAAAAGTCAAATCCTTATCTTCTTCTATTACAACTTTTAATTCGTTAGCTTTTGTCAAAGAGTACTGCAAAGGTTCTTTGTTTTGTTTGGGAGAAACGCATATCCAATCCCATTGACCTGTTATTTCATTAACACCAGAGGTTTCAAGGAAAGTTTTTAACCCTAAGGTCTTTGCTTTTTTCGTCAAATCCGTTAGGTCATACATAGTAGGTTCTCCACCTGTTACCACAAGGTTTTTCACTTGTGAAGATTGTATAGGAAAGAATATCTCTTCCAAATTCATAGTTTTGAAATTGTTTTTGTTCCACGCTTTTTTTTCATCGCAAAACTCACAACCAACATTGCAACCTGCTATCCTTATGAACCAAGACGGCATACCTGCATTGTGTCCCTCGCCTTGCAAAGAGAGAAATATATCTGCTATAGGTAGTTCTTTCATTTTTATAGAAAAAAGGCAGGATATAAACCTGCCTAATATTATTTGTCTGTTTTTATGATTTTGTTTAATCTTTATACACCTCTTTTTTATAAGCCTTAAGTGTGTTTGTCAAAAGGGAGACTATTGTCATAGGACCAACACCACCAGGTACAGGAGTAATAGAAGAACATTTTGGTGCAACTGCTTTATAATCCACATCACCTGTAACATAATAACCTTTTTCGCTATCGTCTTTTATTCTGTGAATACCTACATCTATAACCACAGCACCAGGTTTTACCATATCCTCTGTTACGAATGCAGGTTTGCCTATTGCTGCTATAAGTATATCTGCTGAAGCACAAATCTCTTTAAGGTTTTGTGTCTTAGAATGACAAAGAGTTACTGTGCAGTCTTTTCCTTTTCTTGACATAAGCAAAGCCATAGGTGTTCCCACAATATCACTTCTACCCAATACAACACAATGTTTGCCAGATGTTTCTATACCTGCACGTTCTATAAGTGTAATAATACCATAAGGTGTTGCAGGAAGATAACAAGGTAAAGACAACATCATACGTCCAGCATTTACAGGGTGAAATCCATCTACATCTTTCCTTGGGTCTATATGCTCAGTAACTTTTCTGGAATCTATGTGTTTAGGTAATGGCATTTGAACAATATATCCATCTACTTCATTATCTTTGTTTAGAAAGTCTATTGTTTCCAACAGTTCTTTCTCTGAAATGTTTTCTGGAAAACGATAAACAGATGAAGTAAAGCCTACCTCTTGGCTTTGTTTCTCTTTACTTTTCACGTATGAAAGACTTGCTCCATCATCTCCTACCAAAACGGCCACAAGGTGAGGAGGTCTTTGTCCATGGTCAAGTATATCGGCTACCTCTTTTTTTATCTCTTCTTTTATAGTTGCTGCTATAAGTTTTCCATCAATAAGTATAGGACTTTTTTCTGACATATTAAGATTATGTTTTTATATTATTGTTCTTTATTATTGTACAAAATTGTTTTATCTACGGCGTAAGTTTCTCATGTTCTGCAACTGTTTCATCTTTCCTTTACCTGAAAAAGATTGCATCATCTTTCGTGTTTGTTCAAACTGTTTTAGCAAACGATTTACTTCCTCTACTTTTGTTCCACTACCTTTTGCTATTCTTTGTTTGCGAGAAACATCTATTATACTTGGATTTTCTCTTTCTTTTGGTGTCATAGAACCTATTATAGCCTCTATTCCTTTGAAAGCATCATCGTTTATATCCACGTCTTTCATCATTTTACCAACACCAGGTATCATTCCAACCAAATCTTTTAGGTTTCCCATCTTTTTAATTTGATGAATTTGAGATAAGAAATCGTTGAAATCAAATGTGTTATTGTGAAGTTTTTTGGATAGTTTCCTTGCTTCTTGTTCGTCATACTGTTCTTGAGCCCTTTCAACCAAAGAAACAATATCTCCCATACCAAGAATACGGTTTGCCATACGGTCTGGGTGGAACACATCTAAAGCATCTAATTTCTCTCCTATAGATATAAACTTTATAGGTTTTGAAACTACGTGTCTTATAGTTAGAGCAGCACCACCTCTTGTATCACCATCAAGTTTTGTAAGCACAACTCCATCGTAATCCAATCTATCATTAAATGCTTTTGCTGTATTTACAGCGTCCTGTCCTGTCATAGAATCCACAACAAACAAAGTTTCAGTAGGAGATACTGCTTGTTTTATGTTGGCTATTTCGTTCATCATCTGTTCATCTACAGCCAAACGTCCAGCGGTATCTATTATGACAACATTACAGTTTGATTGTTTTGCTTGTTGTATTCCTTTCAGTGCAATATCTACAGGATTATTATTTCCCTCTTCAGTAAAGACAGGAACGTTTATTTGTGAAGCCAAAACTTGTAACTGATTTATAGCGGCAGGTCTATAAACGTCTCCCGCTACTAAAAGAACTTGTTTTGATTTTTTGGTCTTAAGATAATTTGCCAACTTAGCAGAAAAAGTTGTCTTACCACTACCCTGCAATCCTGCTATAAGAATGATAACTGGTGATGCTTTAAGATTTATTTCAGATGAAGTTTCACCCATCAAAGTTACTAACTCATCATGAACCATCTTTATCATCATCTGTCCAGGTTCTACAGATGTAAGCACATTTTGTCCAAGTGCTTTTTGTTTTACTTTATCACAAAAATCTTTTGCTATCTGATAACTTACGTCAGCGCTTATCAACGCTTTTCTTACTTCTTTTATACTCTCTGAGATATTTATTTCAGTTATCTTTCCATTACCTTTTATAATCTTAAAGGCTCTATCAAGTTTTTCGGACAGGTTTTCAAACATTTTCTATATTATTTTATTTCTGAGTTGCAAAGGTACAATTTTTTAATCAAATCTTACTAATAAATAAGGTACTTATTTCTTATTATCAAATATTTTTCTGTATCTTCTTTCCAAGATTCTCTTATTTGTTGCTCTGTTTTTCCTGCTATTATCTGTTGTCTTAACTCTTCTGTTCCTGCAAGTTTATCAAAGAAAGAGTTGAAAAAATTCTTCTTAGGTTCAAAGTTTTTATACGTTTGTTTGATAAAATCAATGTTTATCTTTTTTTCAGAAAAGGCTATGTTTTTTATCGTAAATTTCTTTCCAAGTTTTTCTTTATCATTGAAAACAGTTTCAAAAGGAAAGTCTGTTCCTCTACCTACAGAAAAAGGAGTTCCTTCAAAGAAACAAAGTGTTGGATAATTCTTTATGGCTTGCAATGTTCTTAAGTTTGGAGATGGTGGTACAGGAAGAGGATTTTGTGCATTTCTATCATAATCTACCATAAGCACCACAAACAAAGTACATTTCTTATCTTCATCTACCCAATGTTCTTCGTTTATCATCACAGCATATTCTCCTATGGTCAGTCCATAACAAACAGGTATAGGTTGCATTCCTACAAAACTTTTGTATTTTTCTTTCAAAACAGGACCATCTACATAGTTATTTGGATTTGGTCTATCATAAACTACAAGTGGAATATCTCTTTCTATACACGCTTGCATAACATACTCAAGTGTACTTATGTATGTATAAAATCTACAGCCCACATCTTGCAAATCAAACACCACTACATCTATTTCTTTCAGCCATTCTGGTTTTGGCTTTTTTGTATTACCATATAGGGAACGAACTTTTATCTCCCCATTTCTTATAGTGGAGTCATTGACTTTTTCACCTGCCTCAGCCAAACCTGTTAAACCATGTTCGGGAGTAAAAACGGTTACAAGGTTTATCCCATTTTCTCTCAAGTAATCTATACGGTGCAGATATTTTGCAAAGGTTGTATCTTGTGTATCTATATATTTAGGATTGTCAAGTATAGAAGTATGATTGCAAACCAAAGCCACACGTTTATCTTTCAAAACAGAAAGAATATTATCTTCACTATTAACCTTGTCCCACTTTATTCCTACTTGTGCAAACAATGTACAAGCAATGAATAACAAGATAAAACAACATAAAAACTTTTTCATAATCTAACGTATAAAAATAGGAGTTGCATAAGTCTAACACAACTCCTTTTATTTGAAAAACTTATTTCTTTATTATCTGTTTTACTTCTTCCTCTGTTATGGATTGATAATCCTTTCCCTTTGGAATACGATAATTCTTTCCGTTATACTTTATATATTCTCCGTATCTACCGTTTAAAATTGTTGCTCCATTGGAGAATTCTCTTAAAGGTTTTTGCGTTTGTGTCGTTTTACCTTTACCAGATACTATATCTATAGCCTCTTTTTCTGAAATATTCATAGCATCTACACCTTTAGGAATACGGTAGTTGGTTTCCTTATGCGAAAGATACAATCCATATCTTCCATATTTTAGTTCTATAGGTTCATTTTCATATTTTGCTACAGTCTTTGGAAGATTTTTCTTTATATCTTCTGTTGCCAATTTTTTCTCTATAAGTTCTGTACAATCCTCTACCTTTATTGTATATGGGTCAAGAGATTTTGGAAGAGAGATATTTAGATTATCCCATTTTATATAGTGTCCAAATCTTCCTGTTGCTGCTATTACTTCTTTGTCTTTATATGTTCCCACAGTACGAGGAAGAGCGAACAGTTCCAATGCTTCTTCTAAAGTTATAGTGTTTATAGATTGTGTTTTCTTTAAAGAAGCGAATACAGGTTTATCTTCATCTGAGGTTTCTCCTATTTGTACCATAGCACCATAACGACCTATCTTTGCATAAACATTTTTTCCTGTTCTGGGGTCTTGGCCTATAAGTCTTTCACCTTTTTGTTTCTCAGAGTTCTCTTTTGCTCTGTCTATCTCTTTTGCAAAAGGAGAGTAAAAACCTTCAAGCATCTTGTGCCAATCTTCTTCACCTTGTGCTATCTTATCAAAATGAGATTCTACTCCTGCTGTAAAATTATAGTCTATAATATCGTTGAAATTATCTATAAGAAACTTATTCACTATTACACCTATATCTGTAGGAGCAAGTTTATTGGTTTCTTTGCCATAATTCTCTACTTCTATAGTTTCTGTTATAGAATTATTCTCCAAAAGTAATACTTGCAAATCTCTTGTCTTTGAAGGAGTATTTCTCTTTATTACATACTCTCTTTTTTGTATAGTAGAAATAGTAGGAGCATAAGTAGAAGGTCTTCCTATACCTAAATCCTCCATCTTCTTTACAAGAGTTGCTTCATTATATCTTGGTTGCGAAGAAGTATAACTTTGAATAGCCTTTGCTGTTTTCAAAGAAAGTCTATCTCCTTTTGCGATAGCAGGTATTATGTTTTCTTCTTCTCCCTGTTCGTCTTCTTCATCTACAGATACAGAATAGATTTTCAAAAATCCATCAAACAACAAAACCTCTGCTTGCGAAATAAAGCGATGTTCATCGTTGTTTAAGGATATTTCTATCTTCGTTTTCTCTGTTTTAGCATCTGCCATCTGTGATGCCATCATACGTTTGCGTATAAGAGAATAAAGTCTTTGTTCTGAATTATCTCCTTCTATATCTTTTGTTGCAAGGTTGGTAGGACGTATGGCTTCGTGTGCTTCTTGCGCTCCCTTGCTTTTAGTAGTATAGTTTCTGGTTTTAAGATACTCTTTTCCATATTCCTCTGTAATGACTTGCTGTGCCTGTGCAAGAGCATACGCAGACAAATTTACAGAGTCTGTTCTCATATATGTAATATATCCTTTTTCGTAAAGATGTTGTGCTACACTCATTGTCTGAGAAACAGAGAAGCCAAGTTTTCTTGATGCTTCTTGTTGCAATGTAGATGTTGTAAATGGAGGTGGTGGAACTTGTTTAGCAGGTTTCTTTTCTACTGCATCTACTTCAAATATTGCAGTACTACAATGTTGTAGGAATAATTCTGCATCTTCTTTCTTCTCAAATTTTTTGTCAAGTGTGGCTTTCAAAAGACTTTTGCCGTCTTTCGTTACAAAGACAGCAGACACTCTAAAAGAGAAAGTAGATTTGAAATTGTTTATTTCCTCCTCTCTTTCCACTATCAAACGCACTGCAACACTTTGTACCCTACCAGCAGAAAGAGCAGGTTTAACTTTTTTCCAAAGTATAGGCGAAATTTCATAACCAACTATTCTATCCAATACCCTTCTTGCCTGTTGTGCATTGACAAGATTTATATCTATATCACGAGGATTTTCCACCGCAGAGAGAATAGCCGTTTTAGTTATCTCGTTGAAAACTATCCTTTTCGTTTCTTTGTTTTTTAAATTCAAAACTTCGTTTAAGTGCCAAGCAATTGCCTCTCCCTCTCTATCCTCATCGGAAGCCAACCAAATGATTTTGGCTTTCTTTACCTCATCATTTAACTCCTTAACAACTTTCTTTTTATCTTCGGGTATAACATATTCTGGTTCAAAATCATCGTCCAAACGTATTCCTAATTTATTTTTCTCCAAATCTCTTATATGTCCAAACGAAGATTTGACTGTAAAGTTCTTTCCTAAAAACTTCTCTATTGTTTTTGCCTTTGCAGGCGACTCTACTATAACTAAATTTTCCGCCATTATATCTTTGCTTTTTAGGGTTGCAAAATTACAATAATAAATTTGAACTACACAAATTTTTCTTTTTCTTATAAGAAAATAACACAAAGTTTCAGCAAAAGAGAACTTATATTTTTCAAAATCTCTTTCTAAATGTTCTTATGCTTTCTAAAAGTAAAAACTCTTTTTTAATTCTTCTTCACTTTCAAAGGCATATACTTAAAAGTATTGTACCAAATTTTTTGTAGGGTTTTTATGAGGGAGAGAGTATTAAATAGTTGATAATAAAGTTATTATCTTTTGATTGTTAATGGTTTTATAAGTTTTATTAAATATATTTCCATACTACAAGAAAATTTAGTATCTTTGCAAAAGAATAAAATAAAGAAGTTATGAAAGCAATCAAAAGAATCAGAAGAATATTATTACTATTATTTATAGCAGTATTTACAGGGTTAAGTTTTGTTAGTTGTTCAGACGATGAAGAAGATAATATATCTACTTGGATATGCAAAGTAGATGATGGCACTACTATTACAATGAAGTTATACGAGAAAGAAAATAAATTATATACAACTGTTGATAGAGATAGTGAATGCTTATTGTTCTTTGATGAAACATGGTGTGAATACGAACGAGTGAGTGTTGATAAAATAAAGATGTTGAGAATGTATGGAACAAAATTTCCTTCTTTGGATTTTGATTTATATTGGAAAGTAACAACAAATAAAAAATCAAATACATGTGAATGGAAGTGTATATCTGAGTTATGGAACCACGGTATATATAAAATTACAAAAGAATATAAGTTCAAAAAAGTAAATTAAACGAAACAATTATTCTATTGATATTCCTTTGTTGCATATTTTGACACAAGGTAAATTTGTTTTAATGAAATAGCAGAATAACACAATATTCTAAATCCATAAAACTTCGTTTTGCATAAAGTAAAACGAAGTTTTAGTTTTATAGAATAAAGTTCTAATTTTCTAAAACGAAGTTCTACGTTTACGAAACAAAGAGATAGAAAATTAAAACAAAGAGATAGAATTCTAAAACTTTGTTTCATGAAATTAAAACAAAGAGATAGAAAATTAAAACTTTGTTTCGTAAAAATAGAACAAAGTTCTACAACAACGAAACGAAGTTTTACAAAATTATAATAAGGAAAATAGAACATTTTATCAAAATTTGCTATAAAAATTAGAGGTTTTATTGTTGCGAAACAAAGAAAGAGAGGGTTATAAGAACGGTTTTTGATGAAAAAGTGGCAATTTAGAACACTAATTTTAAGAAAAAATTTTTGTATTTTTAACAATTTGCTATTACAGTTTTTTAAGAATAGAGGGGGTTTAAGGTCTTTGATGATGTACAATAAAGTTTTGAAAGTATGAAACAAAGAAATAGGAAAATATTACCAAAAATAGGATTTGTAGAAAATGTATTAAAAATTTGAAAAATAAAATACATAGAAAAACGTTTTGCATTTGGATAAATCTTATTTAATAGGGCAATATTTATGAAAGATAATGTTTTACCTATATCTTCTAAACAGAGATACATTTCTTTGGACGCAATGAGAGGATTGGCTATTATGGGTATTTGTTTGGCGAACTACCCTGAGTTTTCTTTGTATAGTTTTCTCTCTTCTTCGCAAAAGCAGGCTGTTTTCGGTGAAAATGTTTTGGATAACGTTGTTAGGTTTTTGCAATATTTGTTTGTAGATGGCAAATTCTATACTATATTTTCTATTCTTTTTGGTTTGGGATTTTCTATTATAATAAACAACCTTGAAAATAAAGGTGCCAACGTTCAGAAAGTGTTTTTGAAACGAATGTTTATGCTTTTGATAATAGGTTTTCTACATCTAAAATTTCTATGGAGTGGAGATATACTTATGCTTTATGCTCTTATGGGTATGATTCTTTTGTTTTTTAGGCGTTTATCAGATAAGAATCTTATAAGACTCTCTTTCTTTTTCCTTATTCTTCCTGTGGGTATAGAATTATTTAGAGAGGTTATAGGCTTTTCTCTTGCTATGTTTCCTTACTATGCTTGGCAAGATTTGTGTGCAAAATACAATATGCCCGAAGAACATTTTGCCCAATATTTGCACAATGCTACATCTTATAAACAAGTTTATACTTTTCTTGTGCAAGGTTCTGTAGAAAGAATTTGGGAGTTTGTGGAGTCCTCTCGTTATTTCAAAGTGTTAGGACTGTTTCTTTTTGGATTTTGGTTAGGAAAGAACAAGATATATGCAAATATTGATAAGATACAACCGCAGTTAAAGAAAATAGTTCGTTATGGTATAATGATATTTCTTCCTCTAAATATCTTGTATGCGGTAGATTGTATGGCAGGGCAGTATTTCAGTAAGGTCTTTCATAGTTTGCTGTATTTTATAAGTGTTTATCCTTTGGGAATTACTTATATGGCAATAGTGGCACTGCTTTACAACAAATACCAATCAAAACATATTTGGACCTATCTTTCATCTGCTGGACGCATGGCTCTTTCCTGTTATATACTTCAATCTATTATTGGTATCTTTCTTTTCTATGGTATAGGCTTTGCTTGGGGTGGAAAGACCTCCCTGTTTTTGACGGAGATTATAGCAATATGTGTCTTTGTGTTAGAAGTTATCATAAGTTTCTTTTGGTTTAAAAGGTTTGCCTTTGGTCCTTTGGAATGGGTGTGGAGATGTTTTACCTATGGAAAACACTTTTCCATTATGAAAAAGTAATGCTCTGCTTTTTTTTATGTTAAATAGAGGAATAAATTTGTAGGTTATTAGGAAATATATTATCTTTGCAAAATAATAGAATGTTAAAATGAAAAAGGTAATACAGTATTTCATACAAAATAGACTTATTTCTGCAATACTTTTGCTTGTTGTCATTGTAGGAGGTCTTGTTACTGCACCTTTTAGTTTTACATTCACCCCATTTCCTCGTAGTCCCATTAGTGTAGATGCTATACCCGATGTTGGAGAAAATCAACAGATAGTAGTAACAGAGTGGATGGGCAGAACACCAAAAGATATACAAGACCAGATAACTTACCCTCTTACTACATCTCTTTTAGGTATTCCCGGAGTAAAAACTATCCGTTCCACCTCTATGTTTGGTATGTCTTTTATTTACGTAATCTTTGATGATGATGTAGAGTTTTATTGGTCGCGTTCCAGGATTTTAGAAAAACTTTCTTCACTTCCCGATAATCTTTTGCCAAAAGACGTTAAACCATCTTTAGGACCAGATGCTACAGGCTTGGGACAAATTTTTTGGTACACGCTTGAGGGACGAGATATTAAGACAGGCAAGATACCAAAAGGTGGTTGGAACCCAGAGGAGTTAAGAACAATACAAGATTATTACGTAAAATATTCGCTTTCTTCAGCAGAGGGAGTGGCAGAAGTGTCTTCTGTAGGTGGATTTGTAAAAGAGTATCAAGTGGATATAAATCCGGATAAGTTGCGTTCCTATAATCTAAATATTATGGACGTAATGCAAGCCGTACAAAAAAGCAATACAGATATAGGAGCAGGAACGGTAGAAATAAATAAGGCAGAGTATTTGGTTAGAGGTATAGGTTATGTGAAGAAGATAGAGGATTTGGAAAACGCTGTAATAGTTTCCCGTGGTGGTGTGCCTATCTGTGTTAAAGATGTGGCAAAGGTGAATTTCGGACCATCTTCTCGGCGTGGTGGATTGGATAAAGAGGGTGTTGAAGCAGTGGGAGGAGTAGTCGTTGCAAGATATGGTGCCAATCCTATGCAGGTTATAAACAACGTAAAAGAAAAGATAGAAGAACTTTCCTTATCCTTGCCACAAAAAGAGTTGAAAGACGGAAGCATAAGCAAAGTTACAGTAGTACCTTTCTATGATAGAACAAACCTTATAAAAGAAACCACAGGCACATTGGAGAATGCACTAACAGAAGAAGTTATTATATGTATAATAGTCGTGCTTGTGTTGGTGTTGAACTTACGTTCCTCAATAGTTATTGCTATTATGCTACCGCTGAGTGTCTTTTTGAGTTTTATAATTATGAAACTTACAAACACACAAGCAAATATTGTTGCCCTATCTGGTATAGCAATAGCTATAGGAGTAATGGTTGATGTGGGGGTTGTTTTTATGGAAAATGTGGTACGCCATCTGGAAAAAATAAAACAAGATATTAGAGGTAAAGAACTTGAAAATCTTATCCTGTCTTCTGTAAGTGAAGTAGCACCTGCTATAACTATCGCTATGATAACAACGGTTATAAGTTTCTTACCTGTTTTTGCTATGCAGGCACAAGAAGGCAAACTTTTCCACCCTCTTGCTTTGACTAAGACTTTTGCACTTGTTTCGGCCTTTTTGCTTGGTATTCTTTTGTTGCCTACTTTGGCTTATTGGATATTTTCATTCAGACTACCAAAAAGAATAGCCAAAAATTTACATTCTTTCAACCAAACCCTAAGACAAAAAATAAAACTACCAAAACATAGCCTTATATTCCTTATCATTGCTTTTGCAGTATGGTTTCTTACAAAGGATTGGTTGCCACTTGGTGCCGATAAAGGATTGTTTGTAAATATTATCTTTGTAGTTCTTTTGATAGGAATAATACTTGCTTTGCTATGGCTTTTAGTTTTGTATTACGAGAAGATTTTAAGATGGTGTCTGAATAATACTTGGAAATTCCTTTGTATTCCTTTGATTATAGTTGTCTGTGGTTTTGTTATATGGCGAGGACTTGGCTCTGAATTTATGCCAGATTTAGATGAGGGTTCTTATATGCTTATGCCAACGAGCATGCCTCATACAGGAGTAGAAGAAAACATAAAAAACAATGCCCTACTTGATAAAAGGCTTAAGACAATACCAGAAATAGAAACAGCCGTTGGTAAATGGGGCAGAGTAGAATCTGCTTTGGATAATGCTCCTGTGCAGATGTATGAGATTACTATCAACTATCTACCCGAATATATCTTAGGAGATAACGGCAAAAGAATGAAATTCAAAACCAAAGGCAAGCATAAATTTTTGCTAACCAACGGAAAAATCTATGATGCTAATAAAGAGTTTCGTATTATACCGAAAGACTCTCTTGTAGAGAGCAATACAGGTGAGTATTTTCGTCAATGGAGAAAACATATACACAAAAAAGAAGATATTTGGCAAGCAATACTTGATGTAAGTCATATACCTGGAGTTACGACTTCACCAAAACTGCAACCGATTTCTACTCGTATGGTTATGCTTTCTACAGGTATGAGAGCCCCTATGGGTTTGAAGATTTTTGGACCAGATATAGACAGCATAGAAAAAGCAGGTATAGTTTTAGAAAAAGAACTTAAAACTCTGCAAGATATAAACCCTACTTCTGTTTTTTATGATAGACAGACTTCTGCACCATATATAGAGATAGAGTTTAATAGGGAAGATATGGCTCGCTATGGTATAAACATAGCAGACGCACAGGAGATACTATCTGTTGCACTTGGAGGTATGGAACTTACAAAGAGTGTAGAGGGAAGAGAACGTTTTTCTATAAGAGCAAGATATGCGAGGGAATTACGAGATAATCCAGAGGAAATGTCAAACATTCTTATCCCAACATCAAACAACACTCAAATACCTCTTTCCTATATAGCCACCATTCATTACAAAAAAGGTGCTCAGATGATAAGTAGTGAAAATACTTTCTTGGTTGGCTATATTCTTTTTGATAAACAGGGAAATAAAGCCGAAACAGATGTTGTCAATATAGCGAAAAAGACTATAGATACGAAGATAAAAAACGGTGAAATAAAACTTCCAAAAAATGTTTCTTACAAGTTTGCGGGCAATTATGAAAACCAAGCCCGAGCAAACAAAAGACTGCTTATAGTTATTCCTATTGCTTTGATTTTAATTCTCTTTACACTTTTCTTCCAATTTAAAACCTGGACGGCAAGCCTTATTCACTTCTCCGGAGTTTTCGTTGCCTTTGCAGGAGGTTTTATTATGATATGGTTATATGGGCAAGATTGGTTTTTGAACTTCTCTTTGTTTGGGGCAAACCTAAGGGACGTTTTCCAAATGCATACTATAAATATGAGTGTTGCCGTTTGGGTAGGATTTATTGCACTATTTGGAATTGCAACCGATGATGGCGTTTTAATGGGAACATATATCCATCAAACATTTGAAAGAGAAAAACCACGAACAAAACAAGAGATAATAGAGTCTGTAGTAAAGGCGGGCAAGAAACGAGTACGTCCTGCCGCCATGACAACAGCCTCTACTCTTATAGCACTTTTGCCGGTGCTAACATCTACAGGTAAGGGTGCAGATATAATGATACCTATGGCAATACCTACTTTTGGTGGTATGTTTATACAGACCATAACTATGTTTGTTGTACCTGTGTTGCAATATCTTTGGAGAAATGGAAAGGAGAAAAAGATAGAGGAGAATAATGTTTGATTTTACGAAAATAAAACAAAGAAATAATTTCGTAAAACAAAGTTTTAGAAAATTAAAACAAAGAGATAGATTTTTAAAGTAAAGAAATAAAATTATGCGAACAAAACTTATATATCTGTTTTTTTTATTTATGTTTTTTCAAACCTTGCTTTATGCTCAGAGTTCTTACCTCAGAGAGTATCAAAAGCAGGCAGTAGAAAACTCTCCTAAAGTAAAGTCGGCTTATAATCTATATCTATCAGACGAAGAAAAAGTTTCATCTACCTCAAGTTTGCCAAACACAGAACTAAAACTCTCCTATTTGCCCGAAAGTATGATGCAGGTAAATGGAGAACAAGTAGCCACTATCTCTGTTATGCAAATGTTTCCATGGTTTGGTACTTTGAAAAGTGAAAAACAAGAAATGAGAAAAATGTCTGCTTCAAACAAATATTTCATAGAAGAATATGCTTCAGAGGTTGCCTATAATGTGGCAAAGGAATATTATGAACTTGTATCTTTAAAAGCAGAGATATTTGAGATAGAAAACAAGATAAAGATAAACAAAGAAAAACAAAGCCTCACTCTTGCGAACTACACTTCTATGAATGAAATAAATACTTCTACTTCTTCTATGAAAAATATGTCTTCTTCGTCCTCCACTTCTAATGTTCAGTCCTCTATGTCCTCTTCTTCTATGGGCGGTATGAATATGGGTGGTAATACTTCCAACACAAAGACAAAACCTAATACTTCTTCTATGCAGAGTATGGAAATGCCTTCTAATATGTCCCAAAGTAATGGAATGACGGCCCTACTTAGATTACAGTTAGAAGAAGAAAGTTTAGAAAATGACAGACTTAAACTTATAAAAAGACAAAAGCAGAAAGAAACAAATTTTGCTCTGCTTTTGGGAAAAACAGACTTTGAAAAGATAGTTGTAGAAGATACTCTTGCAATGGAAGATGATTATTTGGTGGAAAAAGATTTTGAAACCATAGTTCAAAAAAATGCACACTTGAAAATGCTTTCTCTTATGGGAGAATCTTTGCAAGAAAAAATGAAGATGAATGAAAAAATGGCTTATCCAATGTTTGGTTTGGGTGTGGATTATATGATAAACAAACAAACTCACATGCCAAAAATGGAGAGTATGAACGGAAAAAATATGTTTATGGCTATGTTCTCTCTTTCACTTCCTTTGAATGTAAAAAAGAATAAAGCCACTGTACAATCGGTTTACTTTGCAAAACAACAAAATAACCAAGAGGTAGAACAAGCCGTTTTAGATTTACGATTGAGATACAACGAGATAGTTTCAGAGAAAGAAAACTTAAAATCCGATATTCAACTATTAAACAAACAAGAAAAGATTTTACAAGATATACTTCAAATATCATTATCCCAATATACTACAACAAATACCTCTCTTGCCGAAATCTATTCTTTACAAGAAGAACTTTTATCCATAAGAACAAAGAAAATAAAAGCCATAGCAGATTTTATGACTCTAACAGCAGAAGAACAAACTTTTACTTCTGAAAATATAAAACATATTGATATAGAAAATATTTACAAACAATGAATAAGGAAAACGAACATAAAGTATTGTCAAAAAATAGTTTGAAGATATTATTGTACATCTTAATAGGAGCAGTAGTAGGTTTTGCTTGTACGAGGTTTTTCTCTTCGTCTGATAAAAGCCAAACGAAAAAAGAAAACAAGACTATCTACTCTTGTTCTATGGACCCGCAAATTAGACAAGACCACCCAGGTACTTGTCCTATTTGTGGTATGGAACTAACACCTGTAGACAAAGACGGCAAACCTACAGGTGAAATGGACAAAAATGCAGTCGTTATTTCAGAGGAAGCCATGACACTTGCAAACATAGAAACCCTTGTAGTATGGAAAGAAGACGGCGAAAAAGAGATTTCCTTGTTTGGTACTGTGCAAGCCAATCAAAGAAACCAACAGACACAAGTAGCATACGTTTCGGGTAGAGTAGAAAAGGTGTTCGTATCTGCAATAGGAGATAAGGTAGTAAAAGGACAGAAAATAGCCATGCTTTATTCTCCTGAATTGTATTCTGCTCAGCAGGAACTATTACAAGCAAACAAGATGGAAAATCAATATCAAAAAGAACTCCTATTAAAAGCCACAAAAGAGAAACTTCTTCTTTGGAACATAACAGAAAGTCAGATAAACGAGATACTTAACAGTGGTAAAGCCAATCCTTATATTACCCTTTACTCTAATACTTCCGGCACAGTAACAGAAAAAAACATCTCCGTAGGAGATTATGTCCAGCAAGGTACTCCTCTTTTGAGTATAGCCGACCTTAATAGTGTTTGGGTTGTGTTTGATGCTTTTGAAAAGGATATGCCATTTATTAGGAAAGGTCAGCAGATAACATTTTCTTCAGAAGCCCTTGCAGGCAAGAAATATATAGGAAGAGTATCGTATATAGAAGAAACGATAGATGCTAACAAGAGAACATTTGGAGTAAGAGTGGAAATAAACAATGCAAACCAGACTTTTAAACCCGATATGTACGTAAAAGGTGTTCTTATCTCGGATTTGAAAGAGTATAAAGATAAGATAGTTTTACCTAAATCAGCAGTCCTTTGGACAGGCAAACGTTCTGTGGTTTATGTTAAAGACAAAGAGAACGATAAAAACGTTTTTTCTATGCGAAGAATAGAGTTAGGGGCAGACCTTGGCACGTCTTATATAATAGAAAGCGGATTAGAGGAGGGCGAAGAAGTAGTTTCCAATGGTGCTTTTGTGATAGATGCTTCTGCCCAACTTGAAGGAAAAGCAAGTATGATGAACGAAGAATAATATTTTTTGAAAAATCTACTCAAAAAAAAGAAAATGACACAATAAAATAAAGATTGGAACGTTTATTGATAGGAAATATTTTTAAACAGTAATAAACGAAATAAATTAAACGAAAATGAAAAAATTATTTGTATTTAGTCTTGTAGTTTTATTCGTTGTTTCATTTGGAATAAACGAAGTAAAAGCCTCTGTAAGTGAGAACTCAGACCTTAATTCTATAGAAATGTTTGCATCAAAAGACAAAACATCAACGTTTAAAGTTAATGGTGTTTGTGGTATGTGCAAAAAGAAAATAGAAAGTACTGCTAAAGGTATAGCAGGTGTTAAAGCTGCTGTTTGGGACAAAGAAACAAAGGATTTGAAAGTAACTTTTGATTCTAAAAAAACAAGCGAGAAGAAAATACAAGAAGCTATCGCAAAAATAGGTTACAATGCTGGCAACGTAAAAGCAGATAAAGAAGCTATGGAAAAACTTCCTGCTTGTTGCAAAGAAGGTGGCAAACATTCAGACCATAAAGCCTGCGATTAACAGTAAAACAATAACAAGATAAAACAGTATTCCATTTTTTTGGAATACTGTTTTTTGTTTTTACACCCACTTTCTACCTTACTAAAACTTCGTTTCATTTTCATAGAACTTTGTTTTAATTTTGTAGAACTTTGTTTTAGAATTCTCTTTCTTTGTTTCGTGAAATTAAAACTTTGTTTTAGAAAATTAGAATCAAGTTCTACAAAAATAAAACAAAGAGATAGAAATCTAAAACAAAGTTTCAGTATTAAGATTTTTGATGTAGTTAAATTCTTTGTAGTTCTTACCTGTATAAAGTAGGAAAATAGAACACTTTATTAAATTTTTAACATCAAAATTTAACAAAGCCCTCTCTTAGAACTTCGTTTCACAACTAAAGTCCTATATCAAACCCTTCCAAAACAGAAAAATCGGACACTAAAAACATATTAAACCTTGACAAAACTACCTCCCCCTTTTTCACCAAGAAACCACAACCAAATATTGTCAAAATATAGAACTACAAAAATACATTTAATAACTTTATTATCAACTACTTAATACCCCCCCCCATAAAAACCCTACAAAAAATTTGGTACAATACTTTTAAGTGTATATCTTTGCAAGCGGAGAATAATGAAACACTGATATATATTGACTATTTATAAAAACTACTGAATTATGAAAAAATATATTATTTTGCTGTTAATGCCATTTATTTTTATATCTTGCAGAGTAACAAAAACTACATAAACTTAAGAAATTGATAGAGGTTAAACCTAATGAAATAAGAAAGCAAATAATAGAAGAAACATTACGTGAAAAATATGGAAAAAGATAGTATAAAAGATTGATTGTGTTTGTATTACTTATAGTAGGATTTTATTCTATAGGTATGAGAGAGATATAAATAGAGATGATATTTTGAGAAAATATTACGAAATTTTAAGTTTTGAGTATGATGGTGGAGATGGAGTTGGTATTGTAATTATAGATGTTTTAACATACGAAGAATATTCTAATCGACAATTTGGTGTATTTTATATTGTTTCAACTATAACTCATGCAGATATATATATCATATTAGTAGAAGAGGATAAATGTACTTTTTTAGGAGGCAATCCTTCCGATATTATTGTAGAGGTTATGTTATTCTTACAAAAATATGATGTAGATATTGAAACTATAAGAAAGTATATGAAAGAAGTAGTGGATATACTACCGATATTAGATTAAATTTATATACAACTATGAAAATAAAAAAATAAAATTATATTATTTACAGGGCATTCTTTTGTACAGAATACACTATATAACCTACCCCGATAAAGAAATAGTGTATTATTCATACGATAAAGGAGGGAACTTACAAAATATACGAGGTGAGAAACAAAATCAACCAACCGTTTATTACAAATACGACTACTATGGACAAAAGAT
>JAFUGA010000058.1 GCA_017469625.1 Bacteroidales bacterium | reverse complement strand
TACCAAAAGAGTTGTCAAATTGTACCTTACCACTGTTTCAATAGATTCAGTGAAATAAATAAATGTTTAACTTTTCTTGGTTCTAATTAGTTTTGTTTTGCAAAAAATAAAGAGTTTTATTCCATCATAAGACAATCTAATATTTTAAAACAAAGAAAGAATTTTCTATCTCTTTGTTTTAATTTTGTAGAACTTTGTTTTAGAATTCTCTTTCTTTGTTTTAGAAAATTAAAACAAAGTTTCGTGAGAGTGAAATAAAGTTTTAGAAAAATAGAACGAAGTTTTGTGATAATAAAACTTGATTTTAGAAATTTATGATTTTATTTTAGAACAGTTTGATAATTAAGTATATATTTAGATTTATTTTTCTTTAATTCATTATTAAAATATGGTGTTTTTTGCAAAAAATATAGTTTTTTTTCATAAATCTAAAAAAAAATATTAACTTTGCAGGTTGATACATATATAATATATTAACTATGGGAACAATTGTAATATATGCTGTTGTCGCTATGACTATCGCAGGTATTGTACTTGCTTTAGTTCTTTATCTTGTAGCACAAAAGTTTAAAGTAATAGAAGACCCACGCATAGACCAAGTGGCAGAAAAACTTCCTGGAGCCAACTGTGGTGGTTGTGGTTTTGCTGGTTGCAGAGCCCTTGCAGAGGCTATAGTAAAAGCAGAAAATCTTGAGGGAAAAGCATGTCCTGTAGGAGGTGCTAATGTTATGGCTCAAGTTGCAGATGTTATGGGATTGCAAGCAGAGGAAACAGAACCTATGATTGCAGTGGTAAGATGTAATGGAGGAAGTTGCAACACACATCAAAAAGTTAATTATGACGGAGCAAAAGATTGTGTTTCTGCTAATCAAAACTATGCTTCAGAAGGTGGTTGCAGTCATGGTTGTCTTGGTTTGGGCAATTGTACAAGAGTATGTAAATTTGATGCAATACATATCAATCCTGAAACAAATTTACCTGAGGTGGACGAAGACAAGTGTGTTGCTTGTGGTGCTTGCGTTAAGGCTTGTCCAAGATTTGTTATAGAACTTAGAAAGAAAGGATTGAAAAACAGAAGAGTATTTGTTTCCTGCGTAAATAAAGAAAAAGGAGCAGCGGCAAAGAAAAACTGTGATGTTGCTTGTATAGGTTGTGGTAAATGTGAAAAAGAATGTAAATTTGGTGCTATAACCATAACTAACAACTTGTCTTACATAGATTTCAATAAATGTAAATTGTGTCGTAAATGTGTTGCTGCTTGTCCTACAGGTGCAATACATGCAGTTAATTTCCCTCCTGCAAAACCAAAAGTAGAACAAGTTTCTTCTGAAGCAGACTCTACTACAAAAGCAGAGGAAGTTACAAAGGTTAAGGTTGAAGTTTCACAACCTAAAGAGGTAAAAGAAAACACACAACCCATAGTAGAAAACAAATTAGAAGAGAAAGGAGGAAATAATGAGAACGTTCAATAGAGGAGGTGTTCATCCTGAGGAAAACAAACTTGCAAGAAACAATTCTATAGAAGTATTTCCTCTTACAAAAAAAGCAGTAGTTTTCGTTTCTCAACATCTTGGAGCTCCTGCTACTTGTGTTGTTCAAAAAGGAGATAAAGTTAAAGTAGGTACATTGCTATCTAAAGCCGAAGCCTTTATTTGTGCCAACGTTCATTCACCTTATTCTGGTACAGTAACAAAGGTAGATGTTGCCACAGATTTCAATGGTTTCAAAAAACCTGCTGTATATATAGATGTAGAAGGAGATGAATGGGAAGAAAACATAGATACCACTCCTGATATAGTAAGAGAGATAACTCTTGATGCTAAACAAATAGTAGAAAGAATAAAAGATAGAGGTATAGTTGGTCTTGGTGGAGCGGCTTTCCCTACTAATGTTAAATATATGTTGCCTGAGGGTAAGAAAGCAGAATATCTTATCATAAATGGTGTAGAATGCGAACCTTACCTAACTTCTGACAACAGAATAATGCTTGAAAATACCGAAGAGATATTTATAGGTATTGAGATAATGAAAAAGGCTTTGAATATGAATAATGCTTTAATAGGTATAGAAATCAATAAACCTGAAGCAATCAAAGCTATGACTCTTATGTCTGCAAAATATCCTGGAACAAAGGTTGTTCCTTTGCAGATGAAATATCCACAAGGTGCAGAAAAACAACTTATCAACGCCCTTACAGGCAGAGAGGTACCAAGTGGAAAACTTCCTATAGAAGTAGGTTGTGTTGTGGATAATGTAGGTACTGCTTTGGCTATATACGAAGCTGTTCAGAAAAACAGACCTCTTGTTTATAATATACTTACTTTTACAGGCAAAAGTGTAAAACCTGAAAATCAAAAGAACTTACTTGTTAGAGTAGGAACTCCTTTGCAAGAAATCATTGATTACTGTGGAGGGTTGCCAGAAGATACAGGCAAATTGATAAGCGGAGGTCCTATGATGGGAAAAGCTATTATGGACACATCTGCTCCTACTGTTAAGACTACTTCCAGCGTTCTTGTTATGAACCAAAAGGAAGCATCTCGTCAAAAAGCCTCTCCTTGTATTCGTTGCGGTAAATGTGTAGATGCTTGCCCTATGGGATTGGAACCTGTTCTTTTATCTACTCTTTGTTCTCAACAAAAATGGGAAGAAGCAGAAAAAGAATGTGTAATGGATTGTATAGAATGTGGTTGTTGTCTATTTACTTGCCCTGCAAACAGACCTTTATTGGATATGATAAGAGTAGGTAAATTCCAAGTAGGTGCTATACGAAGAGCCAGAACTCAAAAATAATTTTGTCATACAATCATATAACAATCTGAACAAATGTTTTTACTATTGATAAGCAATGTATAAGTTTTTTTTGTTTAAGATTGTCTAAATAATAATTTAGTTTGGTTTTATTTGTTATGGCAAGAATAATAAGTAGTATAAAATCTACAAAATTTGAAAAAGTAATAAGATAGAAAAATTGTAGTACAAAAAATAAAAATAATAAAAAGATGACAAAACTTACAATTTCAGGCTCACCACACGTTCACAGCACAATGTCTACTAATAAGATAATGTGGAATGTGGTGTTGGCGATGTTACCAGCATTGCTTGTCAGCATATATTTCTTTGGGTGGAATGTTCTTCTGTTGACTTGTGCCAGTGTAGCAGCATGTTTGCTTTTTGAATGTTTAATTCAGAAATATCTTCTTAAAGGAGATATGAGTACAGTTTATGATGGCTCGGCTGTAATTACAGGTATGCTATTAGCATTCAACGTTCCTTCCAATCTTCCTATATGGATACTTCTTATTGGAGCCCTTGTTGCAATAGGTGTTGGAAAGATGACGTTTGGAGGTCTTGGAAAAAATCCTTTCAATCCTGCATTGGTAGGACGTGTATTCCTTTTCCTTTCTTTCCCTACAAATATGGCTATGAGTGCTTGGCCAAATCCTCAACCAATGTTCGCAAGCAAAATGGTAGATACCGTTTCTGGACCTACATCTTTGAGCATCATTAAACGCGGAGGAGATTTGCCAGCATTATCTGAAATGTTCCTTGGTTCTATGGGTGGTTCTTTAGGTGAAATATCTGCCATAGCAATACTTTTAGGTGGTGTTTATATGCTTTGTCGCAAGATAATAACTTGGCATATACCTGTAGCCTTTTTGGGTTCTGCTTTCATCTTTGCAGGAATACTTCATCTTATTAACCCAGCCGATTACGTCAATCCTGTTTATCACTTATTTGCAGGAGGTATGATGTTAGGAGCTGTTTTTATGGCAACAGATATGGTTACATCTCCTATAACACATAAAGGACAGATAATATTTGGTTGTGGTTGTGGTTTATTGACTATAATATTCCGTTGTTTCGGTCCTATGCCTGAGGGAGTTTCTTTTGCTATTCTTATTATGAACGGCGTAACTCCACTTATCAATAAATACGTGAAAACAAATAAATTTGGATATAAAAAATAATACTATTATGGCAAAGTTAGAATCAACAATGAAAAATATGGTTTTGTCTTTGACCTTGATTGCTCTTGTAGCTTCGGGTTTATTGGGAGCAGTGTATGCTTTGACAAAAGAACCTATAGAAACGACAAATAGAAATGATAAAGAAAAGGCTATCAAAGACGTTTTACCAGATAAATCAGCCATAGTAGGTTCTCCTAAAGAAATATCTATGGAAGGTTATGCAGACCCATTCGTTATCTACCCTGCAACTCTTAATGGACAACTTATAGGAGCAACAGTAGAGACTTATGATAATAATGGTTATGGTGGAAAAATCAAAATAATGGTAGGTTTGAAACTTGATGGCTCTATATCAGACTATCATATACTTGAAACTTCTGAAACTCCAGGATTGGGAGCAAAAGCTGAAGATTGGTTCAGAGATAAAGGAAACATAAGAGATAAAAATCCTGAAACAACAAAATTTTCACCTACAAAAGACGGTGGAGATATAGACGCAATAACCGCTTCTACTATTACCTCAAGAGCTTTCCTTACAGCAGTTCAGAAAGCATACGAAGCATTTAAAGAATATCAAAACACAAATAAATAAGGAGGAAGAGCAATGAAAGGAATGAAAATAGTACTTAATGGACTTATAAAAGAAAATCCTACATTTTGCCTTTTGTTAGGTATGTGTCCTACTTTGGCTACAACAACTTCAGCCATCAACGGTATGGGTATGGGACTATGTACAATGTTTGTTTTGATGTGTTCCAATATGGCAGTATCTGCTATAAAAAACCTTGTACCAGACAAAGTCAGAATACCTGCTTTCGTTGTAGTTATCGCAACTTTCGTAACTATACTTCAACTTGTACTACAGGCCTATGTACCTGCATTGAATAAAAGTTTAGGTATATTTATCCCTCTTATTGTTGTGAATTGTATAATACTTGGAAGAGCAGAAGCCTTTGCAAGCAAACACAACGTTTTTGATTCTTTGTTGGACGGAATAGGTATAGGATTAGGTTTTACTCTTGCCCTTACCCTATTAGGTTCTGTAAGAGAAATGTTAGGAGCAGGAAGTATCTTCGGTTGGAAGTTTATTTCTGCAGATAGTGATGGAATATTGTTATTTATCTTGCCTCCAGGAGCATTTATTGCTTTGGGATATTTGATAGCAATAGTAAATCGTTTGAGAGCAAAATACGAAAAGAAATAGCAAGAAAAAGTCCTGGAAGTTTTTGACTTGCAGGGCTTTTTTTTATTCAAAAATATAGAAAGATGACTGAAGAAAAAATAAAGAAAGTCTTGGTTACAACCGACTTCAACGATATGTCTTTAAACGTTTGTTTGAAATTCTGCAAATCTATGTTTAGAGATTCTACCACAGAATATACTTTGCTTCACGTAACAGAACCTGTTGGCTTTTTCGGAAAACTTCTTGGACAGCAAGAACCTGGTGCTGAATATAGTCAGTTAAGACTTAATGATTTGAAATCCAACATCAAAGCTCTTTATGATTTGAATGTAAAACCTATAGTCAAAAAAGGTAGTGTTACAGAAGAGGTTAACAGATATGTAAAAGCCAACGATATTTCTTTAATAGTGGCAGGCACTTCCAATACTAACATTCACGCCATTGGGGCCAACACTCATAGACTGATACGTACAGCAGAAGTACCTTTGATGACTATAAACATAGGTATAGACCCTAAACCTATAAGAAATATTGTTCTTCCTATAGAGTTGTATCTAAGTAGCAGACAGAAAGTTCCTTATGCTATCAATTGGGCAAAAGAATTTGGTGCATCTATTACTATACTTATTGGTACGTGGGAAACACAAGACGAAGAGCAATACAAGAAGATAAAACTTATAAGCAACTCTACTCAAAAGTTTATACTTGAAAACGGAATATATTGCGATGTTGTAACTTTGAAAAACTTGGAAACAGGTAAAGATTATGCAGACGAAGTAATCAAGTATATAAACGAACCCGACAATAAGGCCGATTTGTGTATGGTTATGGGTAGGGACGATTCTACAGATTTTGCTGCAGACCCAAGAGCCCAAGATGTAGTACGCTATGCCAACGTTCCTGTAGTTTGTTTGCCACTAAAAAAATCTGGAATGAACACAGCCATAATGTACTAACTTCTCATCAATAAACACCAACAAATACCCACATTACAAAACTTCGTTTTAGAAAAATTAAAACGAAGTTTTACGTTTACGAAACAAAGAAAGAATTTTCTATCTCTTTGTTTTAGAAAATTAAAACAAAGTTTTGCGAACATGAAACAAGATCTCGTGAAATTAAAACAAAGTTTCGTAAAAGAGGTTTAAAAGGTTTTTTATGTGAAGTGAAAAGGTGTGAGAATTAAACAAAAATTTAAGAAATTAGGAATAAGGGGTAAAAAATTAGCACTTTTTTAGGAAAATTTAGGTTAAAAATTGCAAATTTTTGTTTGGTATGACGTAAAATGACAATATTAGTATATATTTTTGCAGAAAAATTATAGGTTTTTGACAGCAATCAATAAAAAACAAAGAAAATAAAATGTTAAATATTTTCTTAGTAGAGAAATTATGTTAAAAAAAATATGGTTTTATGCTTCAAAAATAGATTATTTTTTGTTTTGAAATGAAAAAATTTTTAGATAAATCAGATATAATTAGAAAATTATTACTATCTTTGCAAATATATAATACTATTATTATGCAAACGTTTAACACTTATATTTCACAGAAAAAAATCTTATAGGGGGGGGGATTCTCCTTATTATCAATACATTAGAGGTATTACCTTTAGTCTTAGTTAGAGATATTATTTAAAAGAAATATGTCCTCAGGTAGAGTTTTACATATCCTTACCTGAGGATAATTTTTTATTGTCTAAATTATTGTTTCAATTTATTTTAAAGAAATAAACATAAAGTCTTATGGGAAAAATATCAAAAACAAGAAGTATTTTGTATAAAACTGCCAAAGTTTTGGGAGATGTAGATGCCGTGAAAAAAGGAAAGGTAGGCAAAAGAGTAAAAAGGCGTGTGGCTGGAAAGGTTGTAGGTAAGTTGTTGAGAAAAATATAAAAAAACATTTGTTTGTATGAAAAGAAGGATATGGTTTATTGCGTTGATATTCATTGTATTGTTTTCTTATTGTACAAGCAAAGAAAAGAAGGAAGCACGCAAGGATTATCAATAACAGATGAGTGAAACTTCTGAACTATTGAGAGATGCAAAAAATGCGATAAAGAAGTTTCAGAAATCTGGTACAATAGAAGATTATGAATTTATGTCATCTTTTTTAGATGATTTGCAAGACTGTCTTATATTGGATATGGAAAACCTTTCTGAAGAACAACAAGAGCAAGTACGCAAACAAAATGATAAAATAGAACAGATGAAAGAAACTCTGCAACAGTGAGTAGATGATTATGCAGGGAAAGTGGATTTAAAACTTGTAAAACTTGATGATGAGTTGATAGAGGGTATACACTCCTACCCTATGTATTTGGCAAGAGGTACAAAGATAGTGTTGAATATGGAAACTGATAAGAATATCACAGTGAAGTTTTACAATGCTGACAGTAAAAATCTATTAAAGACTTATGCACAAAAACAAAACATCAAAGACACAATACGGATAAACAACACAGCAATATATCTTGTAGAGTTATCTCCATCAACCAACCAATATGTAAATATGAGTGTGGCTCTGTTGAGCGAAGATGTAGAACAGATAAAACTTGCACGCAAAAAGATAAATACGGAGCAGATAGAGGGCAAGCCAAATGATTTCAGAGTGAGAAAGATAGATGGAATAAAGATGACCAATATGTTTTTGGAACCTAAAAAGATAACTTTGCGTTCTCAAGGAAAGGCTATCTTTTCTGGCAATAGTCGTTCTGTGGTTGCAGTGCAGATACCAAATGGAACATCTGACCTTTTCTTTTCTCTAAGAATATCAACAAATGAAGCAGATAGCAAAGGTGATGGTAAATTTTGTGAAAATATGCAATCATCATATAAGACAATAAAATTCTTAGGACTGCCTATATATTCAAAGCAAGGCAATCGTTCCTCACTTATACGAGAGTTGTTGAACGATAATGCACCTGTGAGAGAGGAAGAAGCTTATTGCAATATGTATGTGATAACCAATCCAAATGAAGCGAAGAAATTTCAAGATAAAGTGCCTGCTTCAGAAATCAAATATGATATAGACCGTTCGGAATTGGGAACACAGTCTTGTAATGGTTGTTTATCGGTAAGAGGATTGAAGACAATATATCTCTGTTTTGAGAATGAGAGATTTCGTTACAGCAATTACTTATGGTTAGAGTGTATTGCAGCCGTTCCTAATACGGAATATATAACAGAAAGATACACAACAGAAGATTGAGAAATAGAAAATAAACAAATATTTATTAACACGTAAAAAAAATAATGGAAAAGAAAGAGTATTCACGCTGGGAAAATTTAACAAAAAAGTTTAATCAGTATTGGAATCAAGCGTTAAAGACCGATAATGAAGATTACTTCAAGCGTCTTGATATTGCAGATATTATATCAATGAAATCACTGTTTAGTAATATCAATAATTTAATAACTCTTGAAGTAACTAACAAGTTTATAGATTATATTTGTAAGTTAGGTGTCATTAATTCAGAGCAAGCAGACAAAATCAAAGAAGAAGTGGACAATCAACACGCAAATACTAATGGATATGATGTACAAAATAAAGATAACAAAATAATTGCAGAGGTAAAATGCAATATACCCGTGGAGGAGAAGAGTTTTGGTGTAGCACAGAAGACCGCTATAAAGAAGGACTTAGACGGACTTCGTTTTGGTAAGACAAAGAGCAAAGATATAAATATCTCAGAATACTACAAGTTTATGGTGATGCAGGATTTACCTAATGTGCGTGAGGCTATGCAAAAACTTTACGGTGAGGATTGCGTGGAATTGACAAATAAAAATATTAATAAAGAACAAATTTATATAGTATATATTAAAATATGAAGACAAACATTTTTTATCGTCCGCCATGTACCTGCGGTAAATACAATAGCGAAAAGAATGTTGCTATAGTATTTAATCTTCTGTCTAAAATGAATTATCTTTATGAAAATGAAAGTGCAGAAGTAATCAATTGTATCTTGTCTGTCGGACGCTACGGAAAGGTCAGTGTAAAAGAAGTTTCTGTCAAATGCAATATAGATGAAGAATCTATTTATAACTTCTTTAATGATTTATGTTCTACAGGACTTCTTGCTGATAGTGAAATAACCGATGAAATTGTTGCAGATTATCGTAATGTTTGTAAAAATACCTCACAAAATACAACAACCATCGGTACCCGAGCAGAAGAATTAACAAGAAATGGAACAACCTCAGCATATCATGCTTTTGCAAATGCAGTAAATAGAATGCCACTTATTGTTGATGCAATGTTTGAACTTACGTACAGATGTCAGGCTCAATGTGTTCATTGTTACAACCCGGGAGCTACGCGTAACGATAAAGAACTAAGTGGCAGAGCAGACACAGAAGAGTTGAGCCTTGAGGATTATAAACGTATAATAGATGACTTCTGTAATAACGGATTAACGCATGTAACTCTTACTGAAGGAGACCCGTTTATGCATCCTTATATATGGCAAATTATTGATTATCTTTATCAAAAAGAAATTGCTACATCTATTTATACTAATGGATTAGGATTGGTTGGTAAGGAAGAAAAACTTGCTACATATTATCCTTATACAGTTCAGTGTTCTCTATATAGTGGTGATTCGAAAGTTCATGATAAGATTACAAGAAAACAAGGTTCTTGGCAACGTACTGTCAGTATTATGGATTGATTACATGATTTGGGTGTTCCTATAGAAGTCGCATGTCCGATTATGCAAACAAATCTTAAATCCTATTTCGGAGTAAAACCATACGTAAAAAAAATATGGTTCACCACTACTTGCATTTGATGTTATGTTGACAGATTCAATTGATGGTGATAAATGTGTATCAAAACACCTACGTTTGACTCCTGAGCAATTATCTATAGTTTTATTGGACAAGGATGTAATACAGCATATAAATATTAACAACGAAGATGTCATACCAGACAATAAAAGTTTGTTTAGTGGAGCACCTTGTGGAGCGTCAGATAATGCATTTTGCATAAATCCAAATGGATATGTAACTCCTTGTTGTCATTCCATAAAGTATTAGGTAATATTAAAAAACACAGTATAAAAGAAGTTATAAATGGTAATACATTTATTGAGGTGTGGAAGAATACTAAAGAAAAAGATTATAAAGAATTTATTCCCATGAATATTGCAATTATTGTTGTTTCTGTTCTGGCAATAATTATAATGATACTAAAAACGGAGAATATTTGAACGGTGGTGAAAATAATTGTTATTTGGCAAAAATTAGATATGAAACAGGTATGCGATTGCGTAATGGGGAGGATATACTACAGGGTATGACAATTGAAGAAAGGATAAAAAAAACTTGAAGTTATAGAAGATGTGTTACAACATGAATATAAATAATAGAGAAAATGGAGACCCTGTAATCTCCCATAATTAAATTCTTATTTTAAAAATGAAAAAGGTAGAATTGAAAGCCAGCATGGGTACTTGCTCAAAACAAGGAGTTAAGTGCAAAAAGACAGTCGGTTGTATACAAAAAAGATTATAACCTGTCTGATCTAAAATGGTACTATCTCTGAGGGGATAGTACCTTTTTTGATACCTGTAAAGAAAATGTTAATCAATAAGACAATAAAGTCAGTTGTTTTGTAATTACTTTAACAAAAAGCCTTTATCAATTCTGTTTAGTTATTATTTAGAGAAGTTTAGGAAAATGAAAAAACTCACAATATTTAATCGTAATTTCCCAAATTTATCATACCTTTGTAAAAAATAGAATTATGAGGATATACAAGTATATACTATTGTTTGTTTTGGAGTTGTTTATAATGCAGGTTGATGTTTCTGCACAACCAGAAAGACCATCAAGGCATGGTAGAACAGATGATGAACATATTTCTGGTCCTGTTGGTTCTGGTACGTTACTTATGTTGGGTTTGGGTGCAACTTATCTTGCCTACAACATTATAAAAAACAACAAATCTCAACAAAAAGATAACGAAAAAGAATAAATAGGCAATTTCATTGTATTATTGACAGAGAACCAGCAACCAATCCTTGTTTTGTGATGTTTGGGAACACGCATACTACCTTGATAAACAAAATGCAAGAGCCAAATACATAGAATCTTTCTTTGAACTTATCAATTGGAATTTCACCCAACAACAGTTTGAAAACTAAATCTAAAGATTTTATTACATAATAGAAAAATTAAATACCCTAAAACGGAAAAAGAATTTTCTTTCTTAGTTCCGTGAGAGTAGAATAAAGTTTTAGAAAATGAAAGCAAAAGATTGGAAAGGAACAAGAGGTAAATTTGAACAATCATTACTTGATTATAAAGAGATAGAAGAATAAATTTTGCTCATAGTGTCTGTATTATCAAATACAAACATAATTACTAACAATTATTGTTGATAAGTATGAAAATATAATTTTGCGGACAGAGATTTTATATATATTTTTGCAAATCAAAACAAATTAAAAAAATAAAATCATGAATAATTACACAAAAGGTATATTTATAACAAAAGTAGGTGCAGAGATTATAAAACAAAAACTTGAAGATATAATAAAAGAGTTTCAAAAATATGCACCTAATAAACAAAGACTGCGTCTTCTTTGTAAAAAAGTTTGTTATCTATTAATTGATTTTTTAGACACTTACTTTGAGAATAAAATGTGGAGTGTTAATAATTATAAAAGAAAGTTAAATAGTATTTCTATGTCAGATAATATTGAAACTTTACAAAAAGATATGACATATATAAATAGTCTATTATTTGATTTCAAACTAATGCTTAGCAATACAATTCCTTTAAAAGATTTGCCGTCCTGCAAAGGTATTTTAGAAATAAAAGATAAAGATATTGCAGTAAAGTGTGCAAAAGATTTAGTTCAAAATAATATAATTTCAAAAAGTATTTCTACTATAGTTTTAATTGATAAAGCGAAAAATGTAGTAACAATTGATGATGTTGCCCAATTTTATTTAGCGATTTATCAAGAATTAAAAAGACTAAATTGCGAAGAGCACTGGCCTCTATCCTCCATTGAGCAAACCTTATTATCTAAAGCAAGAGAAGAATTAGGCTATTGTTATCTTGCATATGTAAAAACTGATATTGAGATAGCACAAGAAGTTAGAGATTTAATTAAAGGTGAAAACCAAGTCAATAATTATATAAGTTCACAATATAATAATAACTTAAATAACCATTTACTTTCACCTACATTCTAATAAACTTATTTGTTTTTGAAAAGATTTGTTTCTTCACGAAACTTTGTTTTAATTTTTTAAAACAAAGAAAGAGAATTCTAAAACAAAGTTCTACGAAATTAAAACAAAGAGATAGAAAATTTTTCTTTATTTTAGAAAACTAAAACTTCGTTTCGTGAGATGGGGGGCGCAATTGCTTCTCAATGAAACGAAGTTCTATTTTTTTATTATATGGGAGGGAGTGGGGAGGTTATTTTGTAAATCTTTGTTTACTGTCCAACCGTTGTTTATGAAGAATAAACTATCTTCTTCTGATAAATCTCCGGGATAGAAATTAAAGTCTCCACGTCCCCAAGTTTTAGGATAATTCACACGTATATATTTAAGAGCACCTACTATATTAGTTTGATTACGACCTCTAATCCAAGACCAATCTCCATACGGTTCAATGAAAATAGTGTCAATACTATTATTTAAATTTAATTCCATCATAGAGGATTCTGGCATATCTTCTACTAATCCAGCATATCCTTTTGCACCATTTAATAAAAATTCAACATTATGTTTCTGTATTTTCTCTGATTCGTCATCGTCATTGTTGCAGGCGATGAATAAGGTTAATCCTGCTAAGGTTAGGATTATGGGTAGTTTTCTAAAATGTTTCATTTTGTTTTCCTCCTTTTTTATTGTTTTTAATTCTTTTATTTTTTGTTATTATTTTATCATAAAAAAATCCGACAAATAAAGCATCTTCTACTTTATCTGTCGGACTTATTTATTGTTTATAACTCTCTGAGAAGTGATTATTTACCCCCCCCCATATAATTTTCTAATAATATGATATTTACGTTATTATCTTTCATTCTTTTTCTATCATTTTCCACTGCAAAGATATAAAATTCTAATACATATAAAGAAAAATTATTAAAAAATTTAGAAACTCAAAAAGACCGCTTTTTGAAAAGCGGTCTTTTGGTTAGATGTTTATCTTTGAAAAACTATTTTTTGATAAGTTTTTCGGTGTGGTTGGTTGTGTCAGTTACTATTCTTATGTAATATACTCCACTTGCGAAGGTTGAAGTTT
>JAFUGA010000057.1 GCA_017469625.1 Bacteroidales bacterium | reverse complement strand
GGAGCAAAGGAGATAAGTGTAGCAACAACTATTTCTTACCCTGATACTTTGGCAGTACTTAAAGCTCTTGAGATGGCTGTAGCAAACCACGTATTAAATGGTTCTGCTGTGAAGTTCGGAATGCTTGGTGCGTTCATTCCACAGATAAAAGCAAAGGCTTGCAATAGTGAAGAATTGGTAACTGCTGATTCTGTAAAAAGAGTAGGTTGCAGATTCTATCCAGGAAGCAAGTTTATGAACAAACTTAAAGCCGCTCAAGTGCAACAAAAAGACCTTACAGTCAAAGGTTATGTAAGTTCTGAAGGTAACTAACAGGTAACCACCTTGTCTAACCTAAGGTTGTTGGAGGAGAAAATCCTTTGACAACCTTTTTCTATTGTAGTATGATTTATATTATTACCTATCAAAACCTAAGTGCGTATAGCATTATTCCCTCCAGACGGTGTCTGGCTTTTCCTATTAAACTATAGTATTATATTATTACCTATCAAACTTTCAGTGCGTATAGCATATTTGCCTGCAGATGCTACCTTGCAAAAAAATTTTGGTACATAATATTTTTTTTATAACTTTGTCGTTTCGTTTGAAATGTAAATTATCCTAAACAATAGGATTGGAAATTTTAAATGGGTATGGTTTTTGATATGATGTTGAAATAAAATAGAATATAAACAAAATAAATTTAATATTATGCGCACTCTAAGAAAGACAATTATGATTATGGCGATGCTGTTACTAAGTATTGCTTCGTTTGCTATACCTGCAAACAAAAAACCTGTAACGGTTGTACAACCTAACGGAAAAACTCTTACCTTTATACTACAAGGAGATGAGAGAGTCAATTGGGCTGAAACGCTTGATGGTTATTCTCTTTTACTAAACAAAAACGGAAACAGAGTATATGCTATCCTTGATGAATATAACAATATGGTAGCATCAAATGTTTTGGCTTGCAATGTTGAACAAAGAAGTCAAGAGGAGATAGATTTTCTTTCAACTATCACACCCGGCCTTAGATTTTCAAAAGAACAAGTTAAGATGAAAAAAGAGGCTTTTGCTGAATTGTCTGGTATGAATCAAGAGGGAAGAACTTCTAAATACCCTACAACAGGTGTTGATTCCTTGCTTGTTATTCTTGTAGATTTCACCGACCTTCCTTTCACTTTCTCTAATCAAAACTATGTAGATATGATGGGACAATCAAACTATCATGGTACAGGAAGTGTTAAAGACTACTATTTGCAACAATCTGACAGTACTTTTGAAATGGCGATACGTGTTGTAGGACCTTACACTCTTCCAAACAATATGGCGTACTATGGAGGTCATACTGTAAGAAACGGAGTTGAAAGACACGATAAAAATATGACTTATTTCGTACGTGATGCTATAAATGCAGCAGACCCAGATGTAGATTATTCTCATTATGATAACGATAACGATGGTAAAGTTGATGGTATACATATTATATTCGCAGGTACTCCAGAATCTTCTACAGGAAACCCAGACGAGATTTGGCCTCACCGTGGCGAAGTTAATTCAAGTATTCAAAAAGATGGAGTAAGATTTACAGCATATTCTTGTTCTGCAGAAAAACGTACAAGTACTATGATGGACAACATAGGTACTATTTGCCACGAGTTTGGACACGTATTGGGATTACCTGACAATTACGATACAGATTATGATGGTACAAACGGTACTGCTGTTACTACACAAACATGGGATTTAATGGCAGAAGGACCTTATAACAACGATGCTGCAACTCCTCCTTATTGGACAGCAGGAGAAAAAATAATTACAAATTGGATTTCAAAAGTAGATACTTTAGACGTAAATACTTCTTTGGATTCTTTACGTATCAGCACTATATCCGGCAAGAAAGATACTGCATATTATATTCCTATCTCTGAAAATGAGTTCTATTTGATAGAAGCAAGAAGAAAGGTGGGTTGGGACGCATATATACCTGGTGAAGGTGTGTTGGTTTATCACGGACAAATAGATAAAATAAATAATTGGATAAACAATGGTAGCAATACAATAAACGTGAATCCAAATGATAGAGGTTGGTTTATTGAACCTGCAGATGGAATAATTGGTCATGTCAATACGGGTTATGCTAGTTTTCCTGGAACAGGTCTTGTTCCTTATTTCACACAAACATCTCCTAATCCTACTCAACTTGTAAATGGAACAGCCGTTACAAATGTTGCCCTAACGGATATACATCGCATAAACGATTCTACTTATATGTTTAATTTCAACTCTGCTCTTCCTATGGTTAGTACAACAGGAGGAACAAATATTGACTTAAATAGTTTTGATGTTAGCGGAAAGATACTTTACCAGGGTAGTGGCACGTTACTATCAAAAGGTGTTATGTGGTCTGAAAACGAAGACTTCAATGCAGAAGGCTATAACATATCATGCGATGATAACTTATCAGATGACCAAAATATAAACGTATCTTTGACAGACCTTCAAAGAGGAACAACTTATTATTACAGAGCCTTTGCTATATCTTCTACAGGAACAGGTTTGGGAGATGTAAAATATACTGAAACTCTTACAGGTTTTGGTAATGTTACTACACAATCTGCTCAAGTACTTAGCGATAGTTCTTCTGTAACATTAAGAGGAAACTTTACATACGTAGGTATGGCAGATTTCGTTGCAAAAGGATTTGTTTATACTACAGACCCTAACGAATTGCCTACTATAGAAAATAGCGAGGTTATAAGTATGACAGAATCAAATACAGGAGCATTCTCTTACATTCTTGCAAACTTACCTCAAGGTGTAACTTATTATTACAGAGCCTTTATAACAAATGAATTTGGTACAGCATACGGTATGCGTCAAAGTTTTACAACACTTTATCCTGCTATAACAAATAACACTATTTCAAGCAATCAACAATTATGTCAAGGTGTTGCACCTTCTATGATTACAGGTACAACTCCACAAGGTGGTTTTGGCAATTTTACTTATCTTTGGCAACAAAAGACTAATTACACTAATTGGGAAGATGCTGAAGGTGTAAATGACCAACTAAATTATCAACCATCTTTGCTTACAGATAGTACTTATTTCCGTAGAGTTACTTATTCTGATAACAGAGTTAGTGCAAACTCAAACAGCGTTCTTGTGGCTATGCTTTCTTCAAGAGGTGGATATATCTTGGCTGATGAAGATACTATGTTAGTAAACCGTTCTCAAGAACTTGAATTAAGAGGTAATGTTGGTAGTATAATAGATTGGCAAATGTCTTCAGACAACGGAGATAACTTTGTATCTTTGAACACTACAAGCAACCCATATTTATTCAATGCAACAACTGAGGGTGAATTCATATTCAAAACCATAGTTCAAATAAGCACTTGCCCAGAAGCAACTTCAGGTTATAAAACAATTGTTGTTAAATCCAACAGTTCTATAAACGATGTTGAAAATACTATCAATTTCTCTGTTATGCCAAATCCTTCAACAAACGGAACATTTGTTATAACTTCAGAAATAAACGATGGTAACATAGTTATTAGCAATGTTTTGGGACAAAAAGTTTATGAACAAAACAATATTGATTTAAGAAACAAGGAAATAAACCTTGACGTTGAAAACGGTTCTTATATCATAAACATAACTTCTGATGGAAATACACATACAGAAAAACTTATAATAAACAGATAATTTAAACCTAAAAAAATAAAACATAAAATGAATAAAGTAATAAATACAAAAAACGCTCCTGCTGCTATAGGTCCATATTCTCAAGCTATTCAAGCAGGTAATGGTATGCTTTTTATCTCTGGTCAAATACCTGTAAACCCAGTAACAGGTGAAACACCAGAAGGAATAACTGCACAAGCAGAACAAGCATTGAAAAATGTAGGTGCTATACTTGAAGAGGCTGGTTACACTTTCAACGATGTTTGCAAGACAACTTGTCTGTTGGCTTCTATGGACGATTTTGCTGCAATGAACGAAGTTTATGCAAAATACTTCAACGGTACTCTTCCAGCAAGAGCAGCCTTTGCTGTAGTAAAACTTCCAAAAGGTGTTCTAGTAGAAATAGAGGCTATAGCATACAAAGGATAATTCTTTTATAAGAATTCCTACAATCAAAACGAAGAGATAAACTTTTATCTCTTTGTTTTAATTTCGTAGAAAACATGTTTCACGCTCGCAAAACTTTGTTTCGCTCTCACAATAGATTGTTTCACACTCACTACACTTCGTTTCGTTCGTGTGTAACTTCGTTTTAGAAAATTCTTTCTTTGTTTTAGAAAATTAAAACAAAGTTTCGTGGGAATAAAGTAAACACTACTTCGGTATAAAGAGTGGGAAAATTTCTGATATATCATTTGGTATTAGATGGTTATGTTTATTGAAATATCTGATATGAGGTTTATTAGGCATCAATTGATATGCTGATAAAGCAGAGATGATATTAACAAGAAAACCATTTAAACTTCTGTGTCGGCTATGTTC
>JAFUGA010000056.1 GCA_017469625.1 Bacteroidales bacterium | reverse complement strand
CCTCCTGCTCTACCCCTCTCAACGAACTTCTCAGTTCATTTCCTCATCAGTTTCGGAGTGCAAAATTACTACCTTTTTACTTACCCACCAAATATTTTTTAAGATTTTTTTTACTCTTTTTCCCAAGTAACTTATTCTCAAATATTTATTTTTGAAGATTTTTTGAACAATTTTCGCGTTTTTAGACAAATTTTGAACTTTTTTTTACATTTATACAATATTTTACCCCCCCCGACCGTTTTACAAGTGTAAATTTTAAATAAAATTAAAAATGGGCAAAATTATATTCTACACACAATCATTTTGCCCAATAAATTAGTTATTCTTTTTAGGTAATTATATATAACTTTACAGTAATCAATATCTTCTTATTTAATATACTCGTTTTCTAATTTTATTTTACAAAACTAATTCACAGTATTTTAATCTGCAATTGGTATTTGTAAGTAATATATCAAACCGTTGTATGTCGTTATATTTTCGTGTATTGTATCTAAATACAAATTCATCTATATATTTTTGTAAATGTTTTCTTGAAGTATTATGATATATACCAAATAATCCTCTTTTCAATAATCCCCAAAAATTCTCTATCGTGTTTGTATATATCTTGTCCTTTACAAATTCACAGTCCTTATGTTTTACAAACAAATGATTATACAATTTATCTATCCTACTATATCCTTTCCATTCGTCAGTATAGATTATAGAATCTCTATCAACAAAATTGAGAATAGACGTAGTCAGTGTATCGGACTTTGCATCACTGATAATGTGTGATACTAATTTTCCATTTCTTTCAACCATTCCTATGACGGGTGTCTTTGTTTTGATACTGCGTCCTTGTGTTCCTTTTGTTTTAGATACTCCCCATGGGTTTTTATTCCGTTCTCTTCCTCCTATATATGTTTCATCTACTTCTACTTCGTTATGTAGTATTGAATAGTTTAGAGATTCAAAACATTTTCTAATCCTTTGTAACATAAACCACCCTGTCTTTTGTGTTACTCCAATATCTTTTGATAATTGAATAGACGAAATACCTTTCTTATGAGAGGTTATCAACCATATTGCAATAAACCATTTTTGTAAAGGTATTTTAGTGTTCTCAAATATAGTATTCGTTTTTACATTGAATAGTTTGTTGGTATTTCTACACCAATAACCTCTTGAACACTTATATATTTTTGAATTTGAATCAAAACCGTTCCATCTTAAGTGTTCTAAATACTCTATACACTTCCGTTCGGAAGAAAAGAATTACATCAATTCCAATAATGAGTTGAATTTGTTTAGATGTATCATATTCGTATCTGTTTTTACAACAGAAAGTTACGAACTTATTTTGATATATGAAATTTTTTTTGAATTTTGTTGAAAACTTTTTGCGATTTTTACTTAACTTTTGACAAAATCTCTTATACTAAGTATGTGGAAATGACACAAGTAATGAAAGAATTTAATCAAAAATTGTAGGACAAATGAAAGTAAGGAATAAATCACCAAACGTGACGGATATAAAAGAAAAAAGAAGTCCTTTTAAGACTTCCTATTAAAAAAAATTATAATATGAAAAAAATCTATATTTTTTTTGAGAATAAGAATCGTCGATCTAAATATGATACCTTTTTGCGTATTATATCAATTATAAAGATTCTTATTCATCTGGTGGATTACTTATTCTAAAGAGGTCTACCAGTAGGGGGGGGGAGGTATTCACTTACTTCCCTTTCTCTTTTTTAATATACTAGATTAAAGGAATTAGTTTCGATTCTAACAATCGTTGTTTTAGATTCTTACGGGATTTCACTTCTTCTATATATACTTTCACCCCTTTATCCGTCTTATAATATCTTCCTCCATTAGGTCCTGTGTAAACAACTCTTTTTACTTCTTCTCCTGTTTTCTTATCATAAACTTCTTCTTCCTTACCTTGTTCTTCGTCGTCTGAATCATCTCGTGATGCAATTTCATCTTCTTTCTCAACCTCCTTCATATCATCTAATAACGACTTATCTGCATCTTCTAAGGGTTTTATTCCTTTATTATCTAATTCTTCTTTTAGTTTTTTTGAGTGGATACATTTATGAATCTGAATAGTCTCTTTACCGGTTTTAGTAGGTTCTATAGTATAAAAGACAATATGATGACTCTTTTTATCCACATGCATCTTATAATCATTGGAATTATATTCAAACTCCTTTGGATATATAGAGTTTTTATGTTCTTTAGTGTTTCCTACACTTTTAGATATATTGTTCTTTAGGGATTTAGTTATACCCTCTAATTCATATTCCTGGTATTTATGACCATCAGATTTCTTTGTACGTCTTAAATAGTCCTTATATCGTTTAAAGTCCTCTTTTGTCTTACCCGAAAATATAACTCTCATTAACTAAACAACATATTTTTAATCTCCTCTACATCTATACCTTCGCAAATAATTTTTCCTTCTCGTATCTCGTCTAAATAATCTTCATTCTCGTATAGATAATGAGTAACTCCTTGTTCTTTTAGTTTTTCTGCAATCTCAAAATTGATACTGTCTTGATCAAGAATCTCATCTATTTCTTCGGAAGTATATCCACCCCCGAATGATTCTAAAACATTTTCTTGTTCTTCTGTTAAATGGTGAAGGAAACAATTACTTAATATATCACGAGTCCAGTTCTCTTTTCCTAAAGTTTCTAATATAGATTGGATGACGTCCTTATCGTGTATATGATGGACCAATTCTGCAATACCACTTAATTGTTGTCTATTTAGTTTATCCATGTCTCTTATTTCTTAACGTGTTATATATTTAATATAATAAAACTTTCAAAAAGTTAACGTAATTTTACTGTAAAATTATATATAGTTAGCTATGTTTTATAGTATCTATAATTGTATGTATTAGTCTTTATTTTTGATTTTGTATTTGCAAAGTTACAAATTTTTCTTTTTGCAACAAATTTTTTGTTTAAAAAATATAAAACTTTATTCTATTTTTCTAAAACTTTATTTCGTTCTCGTAAAACAAAGTTTTAATTTCACGAAACTTTGTTTTAATTTTCTATCTCTTTGTTTTAATTTTGTAGAACTTGATTCTATTTTCATAGAACTTCGTTTTAATTTTACGAAACTTCGTTTTAGAAAATTAGAACAAAGTTCTATAACAACGAAACAAAAAAATAGTGGGAAAATGTGTGAATATAACAAAAATTTATTGTTGATTTATAATATTTATGTATCTTTGCAGACGAATAAATACTATATATATTATGCAATTAGCAACAATGAATCCTGCACAAATTATGATACTTGAGTCGTTTGCAGGAATAAAAGATAATGATGAGTTAGAGGATTTGATGAATGTCTTACGCACGTTCTATGCTCAAAGGTTGGAAAAAGAAATGCAGAGATTATGGGATAATGGTACTTTAGACCAAAAAGCATTAGACAAGATAGAAAACGAACATCTAAGAACTCCTTATAACAAATAAAACAATGGGACTCAAGATAGTTTTAGATACTAATTGTTTATTACAAATTATGGGAGCAAATACTAAATACCATTATTTGTTTGATAAATTTTTACATAACGAATTCATTTTATGTATATCCACAGATATATTGCTTGAATATGAAGAAATTTTAAAACAAAAGGCTTCTATAACTGCTGCCGACCTTTTCATAAAAGTTATTTCTTATTCTTCAAACATGATAAGAAAAGAACCTTTTTATAAATTCAATCTTATTCAGAAAGATAATGATGATAATAAATTTGTTGATTGTGCCATCGTATCTCAAGCCGACTATATAGTAACGAATGATAACCACTTTAAAGAATTACAAGATACTCCATTCCCAAAAATTGAAACTATCAATTTAGAAGAATTTTCTAAAATAGTACCAAAATCATCATAGAATATATTTGCAGTAAGTATAAAACACTATTCACTTTTTCTGTGTCATAGATTTTTGAAAATAAAAAAGAAATCTAAGTTCCCTTAGATTTCTTTTTTTGTAATAATGTTTTAATATAGATTATACATTATACAGAGTTTTGTCATAAAAATTTAGAATATCTATACAAATACGCCTCATAGTAGTAGCAGGATTTTTGGGATTTATACTTATGGCTTGGGTGTAAGAATCTATGGCTTGTTGCCACTGTTCTTGTTTTTTGAAAACATTTCCTTTCAGATACCAAAGCATATCATCTTTTGGAAACTCGTTTATCAAACTATCTACCATAGAAAGAGCGTCTGAATATTGTTCTGCTTCTGTTAGTTCCCGTATTTTATTATAATTGTTTTCCATATCTTTTGGTAAAAAACATTTGATTAGTAATATATCATAAAGTTACCTGAATCTGTAAATTCTCTGTTTGGTGTATCGTTGTGTCTGTAAGTTACCTTCCAAACATAAACACCTTGCTGAACAGGTTTATCTTTATATGTGCAGTCCCATACTTGTTCTATGTCATTGGTTTCAAACATCAGAGTACCCCAACGGTTGAATATCTTAAGATTGTATTCAGATAGGTTATCTATATGAAGTTTGAAAGTACGGTTTGTAGGGTTGTTGTCGTGAAGATAAACACCTGTAGGAGCCCAAAGATGATGTTGTCTTTTCACTCTTATAAGTGTAGAAACAGAATCTACACAACCAAACTGAGTTTCAGATGTAAGTGTAACGTTATATGAAAGTATGGAATCTTCCAAATCAAAGGTATGAACAAATACTTTTTCTGTAGATGAAGTTCCATCACTCAATTCCCACAAAGTAGATATTGCCCCAACGGTACTATCTGTGAAAACAACTATAGGGTCTAAAGCATCTACGGCTTTTGGTGCAAATGTAATAATAGGAATAGGTTTTTGTTCCACATAAACTATTACTTCATCGGTACTATGACAGTTGAAATCATTGTAAGCAGTTACAGTATAATGTGTTGTTCCCTGTGGAGCGACAACAAAATTGGTAGCAGTAGAACTATTAACGGCTGGGTCAACAGATTGCCATTCATAACGAAGAGTTTCTTGTTCTTCCGTAGTTACCATCACTGTAGCCGTTTCTCCATAACATATATTTTGGTCTTCATTACAATGAATGATAGGAGCCTCTTTCACATTTACGGTTTTTGAAACTATAGTTTCGCACATAGCAGGTGGAAACTTAACACTTACTGTGTATTCTGTAGTTTCTGTAGGTGAAACGGTGATATTTGCTGTTGTCTGTCCACTATTCCATTCGTATATACAGTTTCCAAGACTTGACTGTGCAGAAAGTGTTGTAGAAGTACCAGCACAAATATTTACATTGCCAAGTATTTCAACCTCTGGAGCCTGATTTACTGTTATAGTTGCCTGGTCTGTGGCTGTACAACCATAAACATTTGTTGCAGTGCAGGAAAGCACCTCTGTAGATGGAGGAAAATAAGTAAGTTCTTCGTCTGTTGCACCTGTACTCCAAAGATATGTATAAGGACCTTCCTCTTCATTTAGTTCTGTTATGTTTTTATATGTTACACTTTCATTTTTGCAGATAGTGGTATTCTCACCTAAATCTATCTCAAAAGAATTGTTGTATATAACACAAGAATCGTATCTTGTACAAATAAGATTTCCGTTTGCATCGTTGTTTCTTATCTCAAAAACATATTTAACTGAGTCTTCTGTAGGTATATTCCTAAGAACGACAACGCTATCCACAATTTGATTGCTTGTATATACAGAAGGTGAAACTATACTGTATTCATCACCACCTTTTAAACGAAATACTACATTATCTCCTCTACAAACTACATCTCTATAAGCAAGACTATCTTCATTGTTTTCTACAGTTAGATTGTTTGTTGCAGAGTTATGTGAAATAACTGTTGGTCTTACATCAAAAGGTTTTATAAGAACAGAGTCATAAACATAGAATGAAAGGTCATCTAAACGCCATATTTCTGCTCTGGCTATATACCATGTAGGACCATCATCATAAGAAGGCTGTGCAATAACATCTCCTTCGTTTGTAGCAGGCAAAGGTCCTATGGTATCGGTAGGGTTTGACACAAGAACTTTAAACCATTCTACTTGAGAATCTAATTGTCCTACAGGTCTTATACGCCATGCTTCGTTAGTTGCTTCCCATTCTGTATTATTATAAGATTGAGAGGTATGACTTGTTCCATAATCATCATTAGTTATAACAGTTGCTTGAGTTCCATCTGCATTTTGTATCCCTAAAATAGCCTTTCCTCCTTGCCAATTAGGTTCTTTTCTTTTATCCTTCATATAAAACTCAATTACATTAGTAGTTTCATAAAGGACTGCCATATGTGTAACAGTTCCTGCTTCAAAACAATGAGAACTTGCTTCATAAAGAGGTACTTGATAATAACTTAATACAATTTTTCTACAAGGATAATCTCCTATAACTTGAAAATACATGTGTCCTGGATAAGCACTGCAAGACATCTGTGCATTTGTAGAAAAATGTATATCGTGAAAAGGAGTAAGAACAGAATTTAACAACATTGCATCGTTCGAATTCGTATTCGGAATAGCACTATTAGCACCAAGCACATAACTACAATAAGTCCAATCACCAGCAGTATTTGTTGAAGCAGATTCTGGAGTACAATAAGCCATTTCGTCTGCGGCGATCTTTATGAATTTCAAACCTCCGTTTGAATTAGCCGAAGCAGCATTATAATTGATGCCATAAAAATTAAAATTGAATGAAGGTACACCCGGTGGTTCTATTCTTCCAAATCCAAAACTAAACTTTTTACCCCAACAATCATCTTTTGCCAATATAACCTCTGTACCAGAATTAAATGCAAAGGGAGGATTGTAAGGTATTTTTTCATAAGCATATCCTTGTGCTGGGTCTCCTGGTGCGAACACGTGAGCCCTTAGTTGCAGTGAAGGGACTTCACAAGAAAGTTGATAACCTGATGCTTTCTCTGTTTCTGTAAATTCTACCAATTCTCCGTTGGAAACATAATAGATAGTATCCGCTGCACAACCTTGAGCCTTTACGTCTATATTTGCAAGCAAGAATAAAGCCGAAATAATAATTAAAATCCTTTTCATCTTTATGTATTTATTATAAGATATGCAAAATTAACATTTTTTTACAAATAAGACGTAAAAAAATAGTATTTCGTTGCAAAAAAATTACTTTTTCCAAAAAAGATGGGTTATATCTTCCAAATCTCCATCTGTTTTTACACTATACAAACGTTGGTTTGTAGTTCGTTCTTTCAAAGGTCCAAGTTCCTGAATATAAGCACCTATCTTTATAAAATCAAAGTTTTTTATATCTATATTTTTATCTATAGAGTTCTTACCTGAATACCATGCAGTTTTTTTACCAAATTTGTTTTTTACAAAGCGAGCCAAATCATTTACTTGTTTAGGGTCGTTATCCCCTCCCATAAAACAAAAGCAGGTTATATCGGAATATTCTCCTATAAGTGTAGAAATAGCCTCTTCGTCCAAAATATGCCCTTCATCTTTCCACAACCAAAGGCTATGACACCCTTTACACCTATTAGGACAGGCGGTTATATTTACAGCAAGAGATACCTCGTTGGGTATCTCTGCAAATACTATATCATAATTATGAAACCTTAGCATAAACAAGACTTATTTTGTAGCAGTATCTTCTACAGTCTGTTCTATATTTAAGGCAGATACTTCTTCGTTTATAATACGTCTTGATGGTAAAGGTTGTTCAAACTTACTCTTTGTTGCGTTTATGTAAAAACGTTTTGTGGCTTCTTTCTGGCGTGCAGTAGAGAAATTGCTCACACGTTTCATATATCCTATTATTCTTGTAAGGTAATCTACGTTTGTAGAATGACAATGAGGACACTCGTGCAAATATCTCTTGTCTATATGACCACAATCATTGCAAACAGTGTTTGGAATATTGAAAGTAAAGTAGTTGCAACCCTCTTTCGCTGCCACACGCAGTAGTTGTCTATATTGTGCAGAAGAAAGATGTTCTTCCATATTTAGATGTAAAGCACTACCACCTGTAAGATGTTCTATGTATCTTTTGCCGTGAAGACGCATTTTATCCAAAACATTCAAAGATTCATCTTCTACTATATAGAAATATGAGTTATAACAATCTCTGTTCATCTTATAGCCATCTTCTCTATCCCATTTTGCATGTTTTACTCCAACGTTTTCTGCAGGTATCATTTCACAGTTAAACATAAGTTCTTTGCTACGATATTTTTTGTTGTACTTTTCTACTGTACCCAAAATATCTGCTACAAATTTCTCATATTCAGGATTATCATTTATCTCTATACCAAGGAATTCTGCTGCTTCTACAAGACCATTTACACCTATAGTCAAATATTGACGTGCTATGTTGATATATCCTGCTGTAAATAGAGGTAACATACCTTTTTCGTTCAACATTTTTAGGTTTTCATTGTAACCTATCTGTACTTTGTGCATAAGGTCTATTATACCGTCAAGGTATTGTAAATAAGGTATGCCTTCTTTTACCGCATACTGAATGCAACGGTTTAGATTGACAGTTAAGACACTCTTTGAACCTGTAGAAACTCCTCCTGCACCAAGTGTGTATGAAAATCCGTTGTCTTGTATCTCGTTTCTCAATCTACAACAAGATGAAAGTGAGTCTGCATTATCTGAAATATAGGTAAAGAATGAATGTCCTTCAGAATACATTTCTGCTGTAAAATCTCCGTATTCCTTATCTTTAACATCTCCGTTTTCTGTCAAAAGAGCCATAGTTTCTACGGGGAAAGTTAGCACGGTTTTCGTTCTTTCCTTGTTAAACCATTTCATAAAACGTTTTTGTAACCAAGACAATGAATCCCAATGTGGTTGGCTACCGTCTGGGAAGAAGAATTCACCAAACAGAGATTCAAAATAATATTTATCATAATAAGCCACATTCCAAAATACTGCTTGGAAGTTTCTGGCTCCTGTAGGTTGGTTGATAGAATATACTATTTGCTCAAAACAATCGCAAATAACCTTATCTAATGTTCTCTGTTTCAAAGATAAATCTACTACCTCATCTGCACGTTTATAATAGTCTTCACCGTATTCCTTTTCTATAAAATAGTTCATGTACATAAGGAATTCAGGAGTTGCACAAGCACCGGATAGCATACTTGAAACCATAAACACCATATTTACAAAACCACCACAGAACGATTTTAAGTTGGTAGGTGCTGTAGAGTTACCGCCTATACCTATTGTTCCGTTCAATAGCCAAGGATACATTGTTATACTTGCACAATAATTAGCCAAAGAGGTTTCGTCATTCTTGTAAATAAAATGATGCTCTAATAAATATATGTATCTATCTGAAAAATCTTTACCATATAGTTCTTTTAGTCTATCTGTTAGCAGACGGCGGTTTAGTCTTATAAAGTTTTGCTTTGGAAGTTCTCCTATAAGTGTAGCAATATTTTTACTTTCCACATTTGCGTTAGCGTCAAATTTCGAACCTGTTGCAGCATTTTCTGCATCACAATAGTTCATAAGAAACTCAAGCTTGGATTTCACTTCTCTATCTTCCAAATGACGCTGACGATACAACATATAGGATTTAGCCACGGCGTAATATTTCTCTGCCATTAGTGCAACCTCCACTTGGTTTTGAATTTCCTCTACAGACATTCCGTCTTTTATAGTAACCCTTGAAAGTATATCAGTCAAATCTGATTCGGTTGCAAAACCGCCTACTGACAAGAAGGCTTTTTTTATGGCACCTTTTATTTTATCTAAAGAAAATAATTCTTGTTTGCCGTCTCTTTTCGTTATATGTATGCTATTCATTGTGTTAAATGTATTTTATGTTTTTTTATATCTGTTATTTTTTCGTTTTACAAAAGTATAATAAAAAGATATAATGTGTATAAATTTTCTAAAAGAGTTATTCACAATAATTGTTAATAAGTTTTTAAATCTTGTTTTTTCAGAAGTTTAAGAGGGGAAAAAATTTAAAAAAAGAAGAAAAATAAAAAAGTTTCTTCGTTATTTGGAAGATGAATTTGGAAAAAATTTATTGGATTTTGATTTTTGAAGTAAAAAAACAAATTTTTCTATCATCTAAGCAAAAACTTAAAAAAATATTATCTTATTTAGCAGTAATCTTTTATAAATTTTAAGAATTAAAGTTAAATTTCCTTTAGATTTTACACAGTTTTATCTTTCTATCTCTTTGTTTCAGGGTCAAAAATTTAACTTTTAAAAAATTTTTGTTTTAATCCAAGATTTTTACACTTCTTTACATAAATATAATACACAGATATACAATTATTTAACAATAAAGTCATCTTTTCAGACAAAGATTTATAAAACTATTTTAAAGATTTTTCGATTTTATATAATGTTTTATGATTATAGGTTTTGACTATTTCCTTAGTTAATATAGTTTCGTACTAATAGTATTTTGGTAAAAATTCTATTTTTCTTAATGTACTTAATAACCTTAAAGTCCTAAATTTGTAAAACTTCGTTTCACTCTCACGAAACTTTGTTTTAATTTTCTATCTCTTTGTTTTAATTTTATAGAACTTTGTTTTACGTTTACGAAACAAAGTTTCACGTTCGCAAAACTTTGTTTCGCTCGTGTGTAACTTCGTTTTAGATTTCTATCTCTTCGTTTTAATTTTCTAAAACTTGATTCTAAAAAATTAAAACTTCGTTCTATTTTACTAAAACGAAGTTTTATTTCATTGTTTCTTAGTTTTCTGTATTTATCTCTGTAATAGATTGTTCTAAAGGTACGCTGAAAAACGAGAAATTGACTTTTCCGTAATGTCTTTGTTCGGTGAAGAATGGATTATCTTTATAAGAATGTTCTTTTGAATGCTCCAAAACGAACAAACCACCAGGTTTGACAAAGGACTTTAGAACTAATTCTGGCACAAGGTCAAAATTTTGCATTTCGTAAGGAGGGTCGGCGAACACAACGTCAAACTGCATCTTGCTTCTACCCAAATAAACGAATGCATCTTGTCTTAGGGTGAATAAGTTATCAACTTTGAACTGCTCTTTCATCTTGTTGATAAATGCAATACATTTTGGGTTTATATCTACAGCAGTTACCTGTCTTATTCCTCTGCTAACAAATTCAAAACTAATACCTCCCGTACCGCAAAACAAATCCAAAGCACTGCACATAGGGAAGTCTATCTTGTTTCTTAAGATATTGAATAGACTTTCCTTTGCAAAATCTGTCGTTGGTCTAACTTGTATATTGGTAGGTGGGTTTAACCGTCTGCCTCTTAATTCTCCTGCTACTATTCTCATAATTAGGATTTAAGCAAGTACCATAAAGTATTTCTGAAGGTCTATATTACTAAACTCTTCACTCAATACAATGTTTTCAGTTGGGTTTGCATAAGATACTTCTTTAACAAACTTTTGCAAAATATCTTGTTCCTCTTTTGTATATGCTTCACCTGTAAGTAACAAGCACACATCTCCACTATTTATACCTGTTTGTTGCATAGTGTAAAGAACAAAATATATAAGGTCTTCAGGTGTTTTGTATGTAAAAGTATTACTTAAAGTGAATTGTCCGTTTTTGAACAGAACGAAATCACAAAGACCTTCACGTTTGCAAATAATGAAAGTATCTTTTTTCAAAGATGCTATATCAAAAGCATATTCTGTCATGACATAAGAAGGGCAAACGAAATGTGCTTTTGGCATTACGACTTTCAAACCACTATACACATGTAGAGGATAAGCAAAAATATTTACAGCATCAAGTTTTTCAGATGTGTTTGCTATTATGGTGTCGCTACTGTGTATGATATTGGTTGTTGATAAGTACTCTTTGTTTTTTGAAACATCGTATAGGCGGTATGGAATCCAAGTATTGCGAGTGGAAGGACACACTATACGAACATTGTTGAAGTTAAAGATATGCACACCTATAGATGTGAAACACGCTTTCACGTTCATCATTATCTGAGTTATACCTCCGTTCAAATCAACTGAGAACTCACCAAGACATTTTAATCTATACTTGTTATCAACTAATGAAAAATAAAATCCACTTGCCGTTAGGCAAATGGATAAATTTGTTTCACTTGTAATAATATTATCGTCTATTTTTATTAGACTTTCCAATTTGTATGTATTCATAACAATAAATTATTCCCAATTTCCGTCTGTAATTGCGTTTACTAAAGAACCAACTTTAAATCCAGCATAACCGTTATCTTTTTTTTCTAAGTCTACCTTCATGTTAGTGATGGTCTGTTCGTCCATTCCTTTTGTGTAGGTTTCTATAGGAGCCTTTGCTTCAAATACTGCAACTAAAACTCCTCCTTTGTCTATTTGAGAAGCAGCCATTGTGAATTCTTCTTTGTCTGAGAAAGGAATATATTTCAAATCCTTGATTTTGTCTTTTGGAGTTATAAGTTTATTTTCTGCATATAACTTTTCCAAAGGATTAACCTCTGTAGTATCTCTACGTAATGCACCTGACTTCAATGCTTCTGCTTCTGTCATATTGTCTGGTATAGTACCTGTTTTCTTTATCAAAAGAGTTTTACCAGATTCTGCAAATTCAATAAGAGAATCTATAGAAGAACAGAAACGTCCGTTGGTATTTTTGTACTGTTCTTGTAGTGTACGAATATCTTTCAACTTGTTGATAACCTCAACCTTGCGAGTATCATATTCTTGATTAAACTTCACAGGTTTCATTATACAAGTATAAAGCACAAATACAAGTCCGATGATAACTACAGCTAAAACTGCTCCGAGAATAATTCTTACATTTTTACTCATTTCTTATCTTATTTTTTTAAGTTTATTTCTTTTATTTTCAAATTTTAGTTTTGCAAATTTAGTTTATTTCATTGAATATTTGATAAAATATTTCAAAAAAAATTAAACATTTTGTTCTATATGCTCTACAATAATTTTTAAATCAGGTATTTGGGATAATTTTTCTGAAAGATACTCTGCCGAATATACACTGCGATGTTGACCTCCTGTACAACCAAAATAAACGGATAGATTGGTAAATCCTCTTTGCAAATAATTTCTTACACTTTGCATAACAAGATTTTCTACATTTTGTAAAAAGAAAGCCACTTCTTCTTTTTGAGATAAGAAGTCTTTAACCTCTTTATCCATTCCTGTTAGTTGTTTAAAACGTTCTTCTCTACCAGGATTTGGCAAGGCTCTGCAATCAAATACAAACCCTCCACCGTTTCCCGACAAGTCATGTGGATAACCTTTTTTGTAAGAGAAACTTTTTATATTTACAGTCAATTGGTGTTTAGGTTTGTCTAAGGATTGTAGTTTTTTTGATTGAATAAGTCTAACAAAAACTTTGTGTAATTCTGGTATATCTATAGGTAAAGTTATGTTATTCTCCAAATACTCTATGTTTTTCAAAGCAAAAGGTATGCTTTTCAAAAAATGCTCTTTCTTTTGAAAAAATCCTCTGTATCCATACGCTCCCATAGCTTGCATTATTCTTATATATATGTATGCGTAATAATGCTCGGTAAAATCTTTTTCATCAAAGGTCAGGTAATTTTTCAAAGATTGGATATATAAATGAAATAGATGTTCTCTTGTTTCGGTGGATAAATTGGCTTTTGCATCGTATAACAAAGAAGCTATATCGTATTGCAAAGCACCTTTTCTTGCTCCCTGAAAATCTATAAAGAAAACATCTTCGTCTTTCAACATTATATTCCTTGATTGGAAATCTCTGTAAAGAAAATACTCCGTTTCACAAGACAGAAGATAGTTTTCAAGGGTTTTAAAATCATTTTCTAAGGATTGTTCATCAAAAGGTATATCTGCAAGTTTTAGGAAATAGTATTTAAAATAACTTAAATCCCATTGAATACTTTGTTCGTCAAACTTTTTTCTTGGATAGGCTTTTGAGTAATCAAAGTTTTGTACCGTCTGAATTTTAGGAAGATATTCTACCACCTTTTCATAGTAATGCAAAACATCTTTTTCGTTATGCTTTTGCAGATAAGAGAAAAGTGTTTCATCGCCTAAATCTTCTTGTAGATAAATTCCTTTATCCATATCTACTGCATACAATTCTGGTACGTTTATTTCATTATTTTTCAGTTGGATTGCGTACGAAATAAAGGCTTCATTCTCTTTTCTATCTTCATTATACGCTGCTATACATTGATGTTCTTCTGACACACAACGATAATATCGTCTATTGCTACCATCGGCAGAAATTTTTACAATATCGTTTGGTTTGGAATCAAAGGTTTTTACAAAAAGTTCTAAGATTTTTTCTTTCATATCAATGTTTGTACTATAGCCAAATCAAAAGGTGTTGTTATTTTTATATTTTTTCTATCTCCGTTGCAAATATGTATCTCCTCGCCCATTCTTTCTACAACAGAAGCATCATCTGTAAAGGTTGGAGAATATTCTTGTTTGTATGCGTTATAAAGAGATGATAGTTTAAAACATTGAGGAGTTTGTACCAATAATACTTTATTTCTGTCTATACTTTGCGTATGATTGTCGTTTATTTGTCTTAAAGAATCCACACTTTTTATACAACAAACAGCATTACCTTTTTCTTCGCATACTTTAAAGCATTCTTCAAACAAATTCTCTGCAAAGGGTCTTACTCCATCATGCACTGCTACCAATGCTTCATCTACCTGAGTTTTTATATAATTAACTGCATTCTGAACAGAATAAAACCTCTCTTCTCCTCCGAAGATAACCTTGTGTGGTATAGTTACATTGTACTTTTCTACTATTTCGTTCCAATAATGCAAATGTTCCTCGTTCAATACTATTATTATATTGTAATCTTTGTTTGCATTATAAACAGAAATCAAAGTATGCAATAATAACGGTTTATTCCTAATCAGTAGAAACTGTTTAGGAATATCCGTTTTCATTCTTTCACCTTTTCCAGATGCAGTAATTATTACGTATTTATATGATGAGCATAGCATCTCCGTAAGTCAAAAATCTATATTTCTCTCCTTTTGGTCCTCTCCAATTTAATGCTTGATTGTAGGCTTCCATTATCAAATCAAAACCTCCAAAAGCACAAGCCATTATAAGCATAGCAGACAATGGTTTATGGAAGTTTGTTATCATAGCATCTGCAACTTGAAAATCATAATCTGGAAAGATAAACTTATTTGTCCAACCTTCAAATGGTTTTACTTTTCCGTTGATAGTAGCAACAGATTCTATCGCTTTCATAGTAGTTGTTCCTACTATGCAAACCTTATTACCCTTGAATTTTGTATCGTTTATTATCTTTGCGTTCTCCTCATCAAGAATCATTTGTTCAGAATCCATCTTATGCTTTGTCAAATCCTCAACCTCTATTGCACGAAAATTACCCAATCCTGCGTGAAGAGTAACGTATGCTGTGTTTATGCCTTTTATCTCCATTCTCTTAAGAAGTTCTCTTGAGAAATGAAAACCTGCTGTAGGTGCAACAACGGCTCCTTCGTTCTTTGCATAGATAGTCTGATAACGTTTTGCATCTTCGTTTGTAACATCTCTCATATGAAGAATATCTTCTGGCAAAGGAGTATTACCTAAACTCTTTAGTACTGCGTGAAATTCTTCGTTGCTACCGTCAAATAAAAATCTTAGAGTTCTACCTCTTGATGTTGTATTGTCAATAACTTCTGCTACCAACTCGTTATTTTCTCCGAAATACAGTTTATTTCCTATTCTTATCTTACGAGCAGGTTCTACCAAAATATCCCACAGACGTGTATTCTCGTTTATCTCTCTTAAAAGAAAGACTTCTATTCTTGCATTGGTTTTTTCCTTTGTTCCTATAAGTCTTGCAGGAAAAACCTTTGTATCATTCATAACGAAAAGGTCGTTTTCGTCAAAATAATCCAAAACATCTTTAAATAATCTGTGTTCTATTTCTTTTGTATCTCTATGTACTACCATCAATCTGGACTCATCTCTGTTTTTAGTAGGAACAGAGGCTATCATATCCTCAGGTAGTTTATACTTAAAATGAGAAAGTTTCATTACGCTATACTATTTTTATATAAACATTTTTATTTACGTTTTGCAAACGTTGTTTGTTACAATTTTATTGTTTTTTATTTTAAACTTTCCAAGAAAATTTGTGTTATTAAAAAAGTTTTTTACCTTTGCAATGGGTAAATATGTTATAAAAAATAGAATGCTATATGAAAAAAAGTTTCTTTATCATTATGTTATTGTTTCTTTGTACAATAGTTTCTGCACAAAGAATATATTTAGTAAATCCTTTCGTTGGAACGGCTGAACACGGTCATACTTATCCAGGAGCGGTTGCTCCGTTTGGAATGGTGCAACTTAGCCCTGATACAAGACTTAGTGGTTGGGACGGTTGCAGTGGCTATCATTATACAGATAATACCATTTATGGATTTTCTCATACACATCTTTCTGGTACGGGAGTAGAGGATTTGTGTGATATTTTATTTACTCCTACTATGCTTGACAAGAATATGGAATCCTATGCTTTCTATTTCCAACACGAAAACGAGAATGCACATGCTGGTTATTATTCTGTAAAAGCCAATAACGGTATTCTTTGCGAACTTTCTGCTACAGAAAGATGTGGTTATCACAAATACACTTACCCATCTAATAACAAGATAATGGCTATTGTTATAGATATGAAATATAGGGATAAAACATTGGATTGGAACATAGAGATAAAGAACGCAAAAACCGTTGTAGGATTTAGGAAATCTAAATCGTGGAACGAAGAACAACATATATATTTTGCCACTCATTTTTCCAAGAATATTTCTAAAACTTTCCTTGACAAAGAAAGAGGAAAACTATATCTATATTTTGGAAGAAGCAACGAGAAAGACAATATCATAGAAGTACGTACTGCTATCTCTTCTGTAAATAAAAGCGGTGCTATGAAAAACTTAGAATCTGAAAAAATAAAGAATTTTGAACAAGCAAGACAACGTTCAGAAAGTCTTTGGGAAAAAGCCCTTAGTGTTATAGAAATAGAGGGTGGAACAAAACAACAGCAAAGAACGTTTTATACTTCTTTATATCATTGTATGATAGCACCAAATCTTTATTCAGATGTTGATGGACACTATAGAGGAATGTGGTATGAAAAAATAGATGGTCAGTTTCCTGCACCTAATATCTTCTCTACAGAAAACTATAATAGGTATACCGTTTTCTCTTTATGGGACACTTACAGAGCATTAAACCCTCTTATGACTATAATCAACCCTTCTATTTGTAGAGATTTTGCGTCTACATTCTTTGATATTTTTTCTCAAAGTGGAGAATTGCCTATGTGGGAGTTATATTCTTGGGAAACACATTGTATGATAGGGGCTCACGGTATAAGTGCTTTATCTGAGATTTGGAAAAAAGTACCTAATCTTTATATTTCAGACGAACAAGTTTTGCAATCTATGATAGAAACAGCCGAACTGAATGAAAGAGGTTTGCAATTCTTTAATAGATATGGTTATATCTCTGCTGAAGACGAACACGAAAGCGTTTCTAAAACGGTAGAATATGCTTATAATATGTACTGTATAGCAGAAGTTGCAAAGAGAATGAACAAGATAGATATATATAATAAGTATATAGAAAAAGCACAATATTACAAAAACTTATTTAACCCAAATAACACCTTTATTCAACCAAAAGAAAACGGTAGATTTATACCTAATTTTGACCCTAAACAGATAGATATAAATTATACCGAAGGTAATGGTTGGCAATATACTTTTTATGTACCTCAGGATATGAATACCCTTATGGAAATGATGGGAGGAGATAAAAATTTCTGCAAAAAACTTGATGAATGTTTCAACTCACAAGAATCTACCACAGGAAGAAATCAAGCAGATGTTACAGGTCTAATAGGACAATATGCACACGGCAACGAACCTTCTCAACACATGGCTTACCTTTATAATTACGGAGGACAAGCATGGAAAACTCAAGCCTTAGTACGAAAAATACTTTCAACACTTTATAGCGATAAACCAGACGGAGTTTGTGGTAATGATGATTGTGGGCAAATGGCAGCATGGTATGTTTTAAGTACTTTAGGTTTTTATCCTGTTAGTCCTATAAGTGGAGATTATATTATAGGCTCTCCTTTGTTTGACAAAGCGGTAATACATTTAGAAAACGGCAAAACATTTACCATAAATTCTAAACAAGGAAACAACACTCCTTATGTAAAAAGTCTTAGTCTTAATGGTAGTGAATACACTAAAACATTCATTACACACGAAGATATAATAAACGGAGGAGAACTTTCTTTTGTTATGTCCCCTACTCCAAACAAAGATTTCGGCAAAAAAATAGAAAACAGACCTTTTTCAAAGATAGAAGACAATCTTATAAACATTGCCAACTTCCTTGAATATGAAGGCACAGGAAGTTTTTCCGATAAGTTGCAAATAAAAAGATATGAAATAGGTAATGATTATAAAGCAAGAGAAGTAGAAAAGAAAACTGTAGGAACGGATAAAGATGTTTCAACCTATAGGTATGATTTAAACACTACAACAAAATACAATGGAGATTTGATTTATTCTGCATCTTTCTATAAAGTTCCAAAAAACAGAACTATAAAAGTGCTTTCCAAATATAGCCCTCAATACACTGCTGGAGGAGATAATGCTCTTATAGATTTAAAACGGGGAAGCAGTAATTGGAAATTAGGTTCTTGGCAAGGTTATTGGGGAGAAGATGTAGAGGTTATTATAGATATGGGTGAGAAACAAAAGTTAAACAAAGTAGGTGGCAACTTTATTCAAGACGAAAGAGCATGGATATTTATGCCAACAAAGGTTGAGTATTATGTTTCTGATGATGGAGAAAACTTTACTTTGTTTGAAACCATAGAAAATCCTATAAACGAAACAGAACACAACATAGTTACCCATACTTTTTATACTTCAAAAACTATAAATGCAAGATATATAAAAATGAAAGCATATAACAGAAAGACCAATCCAGATTGGCACCTTTCAGCAGGAGAAAAATCTTGGCTATTTATAGATGAAGTAGATATACAATAACATCGTTGTAACCCTATTTCATATAATACCAATTCCATAAAATAAAACGCATATAAACAAAATCAAAAAACATAAAACATATGAAAAGCAATCAAAACAACACTATTACTGCTATTTATTGCAGTATTTACAGGACTAACCTTTGTTAGTTGTTCAGATGAAGAAGAAGATAATGTATCTACTTGGGTATGCAAAATAGATGATAATGTATCTATTACAATGAAATTGTATAAAAAAGAAAGAAAATTCTATACAGAGGTAAAGCCTGATAACTTTACAGAAGAATTGTATTTTTTCAATGATACGTGGGCAGTGTATGAACAAGTAAGCAGAGATACAATTAAAATAATGAAAATGTGGGGAGAATATTTTTCAACAATATATCCAAATGATATTTATTGGACAGTTGTACCAGAGAATTCTTCTCATAATACGTTAATATGGCAATGTGAATCTGATTTACCTCTTATGCCAACAAATACTATTACAAGGTATAAATTTGAAAGACAATTATAAAATCATAGAACAAAGTTTCATTTTTGTAGAATAAAGTTCTAATTTTCTAAAACAAAGAAAGAGAATTCTAAAACTTTGTTTCGTGAAATTAAAACAAAGTTCTATGAAATTAAAACAAAGTTTCGTGAGAATGAAACAAGGTTTTATTTTAGTTAAGAAAAAGAAAAACGCACCGTGTTTTGTGGTGCGTTTTCTGTTATTATTTCTTTTTAAACCATTTTATAACTTCTTTCCATGTAAAGTTTTTTCCATACATAAGAATACCCATTCTATATATTTTAGATGCTATCCAAACGCATAGGAATATAGTTAAAATCAATAGAACTATAGAAACAGACAACTGCCATACAGGAATACCGAAAGGTAATCTTATAAGCATAATAATAGGTGAAGTAAATGGAATGATAGAAAGCCAAAAGGCTACTCCACCAGATGGGTCTGACATAACCATAGGAGCGCATATTATAGCAAGGATAAGTGGCACGGTTACAGGTAAAGTAAATTGGCTATTATCTGTATCGTTGTCTATCAAGGCTCCTACTGCTCCAAACAGAGAACCATACAACAAGTAACCCAAAAGAAAATACACTACAAACATAGATATTATTAGAGGGAAGTTTATAGATTGTATCTCCTGCATAGCCTGTTGTATGAAAGCAGGTTCTTCTTGTGTAAAATCCATAGCATCTACATTTACCACCCTTTCAGATATTTGCACGGTGGATTGTTCTTTTGGTTGCAAGATATTTGGTTCTACCAAAGAGATACCTCCTAAGATAATAAAAGTAAGAACTATCCATAAAGCAATCTGTGTCAATCCTAAAAGGGCTGTTGCTATTATCTTGCCAAAAAGAAGATAGACACTTTTAACACTTGAAGCCAAAACCTCTATTATACGTGATGACTTCTCTTCTCCTACACTCCTCATAACCTGTGAACCAAACAAGAAAATGAAAAAGTATATAACAAATCCCAAGATAACACCCAACACAGTCTTTAGTGCAGAAGATGAGTCTTCTCCTGTATCTATGTTTTTGGTATAAAAACCTATCTTTGGGTCATTTACTACTTTTATATCTTGTTCAGACATATTGTAATTAACTCTTAAGACTGAGTTTTTGAATATCTGTTTTGTCTGGTCCTTTATCTCTGTTGTAGCGTCCAAACTTATCTCTGTTTCACCATGGAAAAGAAAGGCTTTTATAGGAGGATTATCCGAAGTAGAAACAATTTCAAGCACTCCATCGCAAAGACCTTCTTTCAAAAGTTGTTGAGATTCTTCTACACTCTTTGAATATTGGAAAGTGAGAACATCATTACTTTTGTATTTGCCTGCAAAAAAACTTATAGTATCTCCTTCTATAACGGTTTTCTGTGTTTCATCTACAACTATTATATTATAATTCTTTTGAGTACTTTTTTGCAACAAGACAGGCAAAACTATAAGCAGTACCATAAGTATAGGACCTAAGATAGTCATTACAAAGAAAGACTTCTTTTTTACCCTTGAAAGATACTCTCTTTTTATTATTATCCAAAGTTTGTTCATTTGTTGTTAGTTTTTACTGTGTGAATAAATATATCGTTCATTGTAGGTAAGATTTCTTTATAAGAAATGATTTCTGTTTCTTTTAGTATGGAAGATAGGAGTTCTGCATTTTTACCTTGAGGTATTTGCAAAACAGAGATAGTTTGAGAATCTTTACCTTGTTTTTTACTTTTCAGAATAACCCCTTCTGTTATCAGATGTTCTATTTCAGAAGAGGTAGTAATCATTTCGTATTCATTGGTTTTGAAACGTTGTTTTATCTCTTTCACACTACCTGAAAGAATATTGTGTGCTGAGTTTATAAGCACTATTCTATCGCATATCTCTTCCACACTTGCCATATTATGAGTAGAAAAAATAATGGTAGCACCGTTTTCTTTCAATGATAAGATTTCTTGTTTCAATAGGTTTGCGTTTAAAGGGTCAAAGCCTGAAAATGGTTCATCAAAAATAAGCAATCTCGGATTGTGCAGAACTGTAGTAATGAACTGTACTTTTTGTTGCATACCTTTGCTGAGTTCTTCTACTTTTTTGTTCCACCATTCCGTTATTTCAAACTTTTCAAACCAAGCATCCAATCTTTGTCTTGCCTCTATACCTTTCAACCCTTTTAATTCGGCAAGATATAATGCTACCTCACCCACTTTCATCTTTTTATATAGACCTCTCTCTTCTGGTAAATAACCCACAAAAGGAATATGTTTTTCCGACAAAATCTCGTTTTCAAACAGTATCTCTCCTTCGTCTGGCATTGTTATCTGGTTTATCATTCTTATAAGTGTGGTTTTGCCTGCTCCATTAGGTCCAAGCAGACCAAAAACCTCACCTTTAGGAACATCAAACGAAACATTATCTATAGCCTTTTTTGAAGAATAGTTTTTAGTTACGCTTTTTATTTCAAGTATATTTTCCATTATGTTATTTTGTTTTGTCTATATCTTTCACACATCTAACACTTCTACCAAATGCTCTAAATCCATAATCAGTAACATTTGTTGTTATCTCTGCCTTGTTAAAATCCATACAACCCGAAAGCCCATTTGTTTTTACATCTCCTGCCCAATAATATCCTCTCATACCTTGATACTGAAAATCTCCTGTATAAGCGTTTCGCAAACCTGCACATGGTAATTTCAATTCGCCGTCTGCTATATCCAAATAATAAGAACCTGCTCCTGTAGATTTTATTTCAGCACCCAAAGACAAGACTGCACGCCATTCTTCCTCTGTTGGCAAACGGTAACCACAAGGACAAGGATTATTTGTCCTATCTTTGTCATTCCACAAGTAATCATCGGGTGAAACTATCCAATCATTAGCCTTTGCAGAGTCTATAATAAAGTCATCATTCCTTGCTTCGTAAGTCGGAGATATGGTAGAAGTGGTGTCAGATATTCTTTTCTCATGTCCATCTGTTGCTCTACCCCATTGATATAAATCTCCCCAAGAGTCCGAAGAAGAAACATCGGCAGATATTGCCCCAAGATTTCTATCCAAAAAGATTATATCCCCTATTTCCGTACGTATAGGAAAAAGTTCGTAATATGTAAAATTTCCTTTCTCTGTTACAATGGGTTTAGAGAAGTTTTCATCGTAACTCTGTGCAGACACCATAGCACAGAATAACAAGAAAGAGAAAAATAATATAAATCTGTTTTTTAATAATAACATTATCTCCAAGTATTTATTACAGAGCGTTTTGTCTTTATAAAGAAGCTATCATCGTATTCCATCTTTAAACCTATGGAAATACTAAGGTTTCTATCTTCGGTTTGAATATTCGTTTTGGTATCTAACTTATAAAACAGTTCTGTGAAAGCCGTAATATTGAAAGTCTTAGTTTTAGTAAGATTATAATCAAATCTACCATACAATAAATGATTGTCTGGGTAGTATGCATTAGGATTTCGCTCAGCAAGGTTTGAGAAAAAAGGACTACCATACAAAGAAATCATTTGATGAGAATAATAATATCCTATGCGGGCAGAATAATTGCTACCGTATAAGGTTGCTTTTGCAAACCATGCGTGGCCATCTTTGAAAAACCAAGTATCGTTTTTCAGTGCTTTTGAGAAGAAATAATCAAAGGAAAGAAAGAAAAACTGAAAATATTTCTTTCCTATGAGATGTATATAATTCACTCCAATATTTCCGTTAGTCCAATGGTCTAAAGGTAAAGTAGTTAGAGTATCTAATTCCCCTCCATGATGTTGCCACAAAAAAGCATAAGAAAAGGATAATGCGTCCATGTAATTGTTCCAATAAATGTTCTTGTTTCCACTCCAACCCATAAGAAGACTTTCTCTATCTATATCATTTTTTAAGTTAAAATTTTGCCAATTTACCCACAATTCATCTTCACCTATCATAGATTGGTATTTCAGTTGCATACCTTCTTCATAATCCTGTGAAAGAGAAAGTTCGCTATTCCATAAAGCAACGTCCAAACCGTGTCCTTCACTGTTATCTATGTTGCCTAAGGTAAAAGACAATTTATCGTTTATCTTCCAATCAAACCTCATAAAAGGCAGAAAATGTATTGTATGTTGATTGTTCTTTGCAGAATATTCCGGTACAGAAGAATACAGATAACGAGGATATATTTCTAACCCCCAATACCTTAAAGCAGAAAAACCTAAGGATAAAGAAACATTTTCTTGCAAGAAATAAGTAAGACGCGGCACCACTCTCATACCCGGCAAAGTATATCCATAAGCCACTTGTCTTTTAAACTCATTATCTACAAAAAATCCTTTGGTTTCTATATCAAAGAAAAGTTTATTTTTTAGTGCAAATTTTTCGTCATTTTTTAACATTATACTATCCGACTTTACTTCTATAGTATCCGTATTTCCTGCAAAAGAGGTAAAACCAAACATCATTAGCGACAAAAAAGACAATAATTTTAAATATTTTTTCATATCCAACTCTCTTATTTTAATTTGCAAAGATATACAAAATATCTGAAAAAACATTTTATATACAAAAACTATTATTGTTTGAAAGAAATATGAACCTTTTTCACTCAGCTTTTCTAAAACTTTATTCTACACTCACGAAACAAAGAAAGAATTTTCTAAAACAAAGTTTTAATTTTCTATCTCTTTGTTTTATTTTTGTAGAACTTTGTTTTAGAATTCTCTTTCTTTGTTTTAGAAAATTAGAATCAAGTTCTGTGATAGTGAAACGAAGTTTTAGAATTCTAAAACTTCGTTTCATGAAAGGTTGATTTTAAAGTATTTATCAGAATAAATATTGTAGTCTTAAATGGCAAACATCATCTTTAAGTTCTTTTACAAAAGAATTGTGTTCATTGGTGTATTTGTCATAGAAAATTTCCATAGAGATATGTTCATTATAGTTGTATTTCAGTCCTATACCGAAATTGTTAAATGCTGCATCGGTTGGGTTTGTTATCTGTGAGGAAGATAGTTGCGTGTTTTTATCCAAATAAGCATACTTAGCAATCAGCATAAACGGTGTAGTACCCAACTGTTGTATATAATATAGGTATGCTCCTAAAAAATGACGACTATAAGAGAAAGCGTTGTTTATGTTGTACGAATTGCCGTCTTGGGAAGTAAAATCTTTTTCTTGTGATGGTTGAATACCAAAAGTGCATTCTGTTCTAAAAGAAGAAGTTCCGAAAGAGTTAAACAAATCCAACTCTGCTTCAAAGTTTATGTATCTTCTTGTATTTTTTCTGTTTGCATCTACTTGTTTTGCCAACCATTGCGAATTTTTTATCTCATGGAACAAAGTATCAGCATTGTTTGTCTTGCCTTCGTACCAAGAAAATCCTAATCCGAATGCATACTTTTCAGCACTATAATCGTATTTCAAATGGGACATAAAATTCATATTTTTATCGGCAATCTTGTTTATTCCATTACCGGACATAAGAGCCAAAGACAGAGTAAGATTGCTTTTCTGTGAAGAGATAGGAAGTTTGAACGTCGTTTGAAAACCAAGGTCGTGTTCTTTTGGAAATAACATCTGGGTATGCATACTTCTTTCCAAGGTTTCTAACTTTGAAGATGGGTACATAAGTTCGTAACCAAAATCTATGTTCAACAAACCTGCTTGCATAGAAAACCAATCGGTAAAATCGTATTCACCAAAGGCAACCAAAGGAATAACTCCTGCTTCTGTAACGTTTATCTCCAAAGCACCTTTTCCTTTACCCGAAGAAAAAGTTCCTCTAATTAAACCACGCTTTACTCCATAACGAAAGTAATAATCTGAGTTTCCGTCCCTTGCTTCTGACCAAGCGGGACCTATAAAGGCTTTTCCGTCCTTTCCTACTACAGCAAAATCTGTCTGAACATAGCCATTGAGTTTCAAATTCTCTATTTGAGAATAGGTATTCATTGCAAACAAGCACATAAACACCACAGCAATATACAATCTTTTCATTTTAAACAGGGTCTATATCTATTTGTATTCTTATTGTTTTATTATCTTTTTCGTTTATAAATTCTTCGTTCAATTCTCTTAGTTTTCTCTTTGATAAAGAATAAGATAAGGTTTTTTCTATTTTCAACCATATCTCCCTATTGTACAAGTTTTTTATCCTTGCTATAACAGGTTCCTGTGGTCCAAACATTCTCCCACCAAAGATTTGTTTTAGTCTATAGGCATATTCGTAAGATTTTTGTTCTAAAAGATTTCTGTCCTTATGCTGCATAGTTATCTTTATCATACGGCAGAAAGGAGGAAAGTTTAACAGTTTTCTCTCTTGCATTTGTGAAGAATACATACTATGATAATTGTATTCACAAACATCTCTTATTACTTGATTATATGGTTCGTATGTTTGTATAATCACTTTTCCTCTTTTGTTTCTACGTCCTGCTCTTCCACTTACTTGAGTTAGTATTTGAAAGGATCTTTCGTATGCTCTAAAATCAGGATAATGCAACATAGAGTCTGCATCTATTACTCCTACCAAACCAACGTTATTAAAATCCAAACCTTTACTAACTATCTGAGTACCTACCAAAATATCCGTTTCACCAGAAGAGAACTTATTTATTATGTTCATATAAGCATCTTTCGTTCTTGTAGAATCCAAATCCATTCTCATAACTTTAGCATTTGGAAAATATGTTTCTATATCCTCTTCTATCTTTTCCGTACCTATTCCCACTGTTCTAAGTGAATGAGAACGACAATCCGGACAGGCTCTTGGGACTTGCTCGGTATGACCACAATAATGACAAGTCAGACTCTGTGTATTCTTGTGCAGAACTAAAGAAACATCGCAATTAGGACATTTAGGTACATATCCACAAACATTACATTTTATATGCGGAGCATAACCTCGTCTATTTTGAAAAAGAATTACCTGTTGTTTGTTCTCAAGACATTCTTTTATAGCATCGTATAACATCTTGGAAAACAAACCATACATTTCTTTGTTTTTTATAGACTCTTTCACATCTGAAACAAAAATCTCTGGCAAAAGAGTTTTGGAATACCTATGCTTTAAGGTCAAAAGTTGATACTTGTTTTCCAAAGCGTATGTGTAGGATTCTATACTTGGGGTTGCAGATGCTATAACAGTCTTTGCATTAAAGAGTTTAGCGAGATAAAGAGCAGAATCTTTACCGTTATAATGTGGTACAGGTTCTGTTTGTTTGAAAGATATATCGTGTTCTTCGTCTATTACCACTAATCGTAAATCCGTTAAAGGTAAAAAAACCGAACTCCTTGAACCTAAAACTATCTGAAACTTATCGTCTTCTATAGATTTTACTCTGTTCCATATTTCTACCCTTTCAGTTGTGGAGAATTTGGAATTATATACCACTATCTTGTTACCAAAATATTGTTCTAAACGTTCTATAAGTTGAAATGTAATGGCTATCTCTGGTATAAGATAAAGAACTTGTCCTCCGCTGTTTATTACTTTCTCTATCAGTTTTATGTATATCTCAGTTTTACCACTTCCTGTTACTCCATGAAGTAATGATATTGGATATTCCTCCCATTTATCTACTATATCGTCATAGGCTTTTTGTTGTTCTTCATTTAGAAGTATATCATTAGCATTTAAGGTTTTAGTATATTGTTTAAGCCTTGACACTTCAACATCTATTTTCTCAAAAATACCTTTTTTCATAAGCGTTTGTATAGTAGAAACAGAACAGTTTTTATTCAACAACTCTTCCTTTCTTACCATACTTCTACCAGACAATATAGACATATAAGTAAGCAAGACTTTGCTTTGAGATTCCAATCTCTTCTTGGAATCCATTTCTTTAAAGAGTTCTTGTAGTTTTTCTTCGTTTTCTGAATATTCTTTGCTGAGAGAAATACAGGTTACTTTCTTTGGAGTATATTGAGAATAAAGTTCTTCGTCTGTTATAAGGACTTCTTTTTTTATAAGGTTGTATATGGTTTTTAGAAAATTATCTTGCTGAGATGATTCGTAATCTTCTAACTTTAGTTTGTTTTTTGAATATACTTGGTTTATAATCTCTTGTTCAAAATCTGTAAAAGAAGAAACATCACCATTGAAATAAGGAGATATTTCTACAACTGTTTCACTTTTTAACCTTAATGCAGATGGCAATGCTGCTGTAAGGACATCGCCTATATAAGCCACATAGTAATCTGCTACCCACTTAAAAAATTTTATTTGCGTTTGTGTAAGTGTAGGTTCTGAATCTATAATATCCAAAACATACTTCATTTTACCATTTGTAGAAGCCTGCTCTCTGATATTTATAACAAAGGCAGAGTATATCTTCTTTTTGCCGAATTGTACCGCAACTCTTTGACCTATCTTTATACTATCGTTCAACGTTTGAGGCAAACGATAACAATAAGTAAAAGGAAGATGTAGCGTAAGTATAACATCTACAAAAAGTATCTTGTCTTCTTGCATCAATCTTTAGTGTATATAAGTATAGGTCTTTCGTTCTTGTAAAGATACAAATCTTCGTCTATTATCTTCCAAGAATCTATATCGTTGAGATTATTTATATATATTCTCTCGTTTGTTATGTTTTCTTCGGGACAAGCCATCTTGGTTGTACCTATATCTTTAAACATAATATGATTTCTTTTTATTACCACCTGTCCAACGTATGTATTGCAACCACTTGAACCGCTTGCATATTCGTTTTCAGATGTTATTACAAGAGTTATTTTGGATTCACCCTCTTTATAGTTTATCTTTCTATTGTTAAGTCTTGTCAAAACCCAAACTCTATTGTATATCTCTGAAGTTTGTTCTTTTAGTATGAAACTTCCATTTTGTGCTTTCATATCCAAACAACACAAAAACACTATAAAAAAGAAAAATACTATATTTATATTTTTTTTCACCTATGTAAGTTTGTTTTGTTTTATATTCTGAATACTATGTTTATTCTCCTTGTTTCAATGACTGAAAATACTCTTCTATCAATTTCTGTGCTATGATATAAGCCGAAATCTTATTATCCAAAATCTCGTCTTTGGCTATATCCAATTTTTCTTTAGCAATACGACTTTGGTAAAAATTATCTTGCAAAGATTGATTTATACTTTCTGTCAATATTCTTAGGTTTTGAGTGTTCCTATTCTGATAAAAATAACCTGTCTTTTTTGTCATTTCCACGTATTCTTCCACTGCATTCCATATAGTATCTATACCCTCTTTGGAATAAGCAGAACAGGTGAATACCTTAGGTTGCCAACCACTTTCTGTAGGAGGAAACAGATGTAAAGCATTCCTATAACTATTTGCAGCCAACTCACTTCTTTCCTTTTCTTTACCTTCGGATTTGTTTATGGCTATAGCATCTGCCATTTCCATTATTCCTCTTTTTATACCTTGCAATTCATCGCCTGCATTAGCAAGTTGCAACAACAAAAAGAAATCTACCATAGAGTGAGCCAAAACTTCGCTTTGTCCTACACCTACTGTTTCTACTATTACTACATCAAAACCAGCCGCTTCGCAAAGAATGATAATCTCTCTTGTCTTTCTTGCTACACCACCCAAACTTCCAGCCGAAGGGGAAGGACGTATGAAAGCATTAGGGTCTGAAGATAAAAGTTCCATACGTGTTTTGTCTCCAAGAATACTTCCTCCACTTCTTTCGCTTGAAGGGTCTATGGCAAGGACTGCTACTTTGTGTCCTTGAGAAGTAAGCATCTTTCCCAAAACTTCTATTACTGAACTTTTGCCTACACCAGGTACACCTGTTATTCCAAGCCTTATACTCTTACTTGAAGCACTCAAACATTTCTCTATTACTTGCTGTGCCATAGATTGATGTTTGTAGAGGTTGCTTTCTACAAGTGTTATAGCCCTTGCAAGTATGGTTCTATTTCCTGCAAGTATTCCCTCTACATAATCATCTACCGAAAGTTGAGTTCTTTTCTTCACTCTTTTAAGATAATCTTCATTCACACTAATAGGATTAGCCACACCTTTGGTTACTTTTAGTGCAGAATTAGGATTATTCTTATCTATTACTTGGTCGTACATTGCTCAATTTATTTTTTCTTATGGAATAACGTTTCTTTTATTGTCTAAAAAACAACCCACTATTAGCCTGTGCTGTTGGCATAATAACAAGGTCATTTATATTTACGTGTTCTGGTAACATAGCACAATAAATGATAGAGTCTGCTACATCTTCTCCTGTCAAAGGTTTAAATCCTTTGTATGTAGCATCGTTCTTTTCTTTATCTCCTTTAAATCTTACCATTGAAAACTCTGTTTCCACTGCTCCAGGACAAATATTTGTAACTTTTATATTATGTTGCAAACAGTCTATACGCATACCTTTACTTATAGCATCTACAGCATGTTTTACTGCACAATATACGCTACCTCCTGCATACACTTCTTTACCTGCTATAGAACAAAGGTTGAAAACATGTCCTGTATTTCTACTACACATCCATGGTAAAACTATACGAGAAACGTACAACAAACCTTTTACATCTGTATCTATCATTTGTTCCCAATCGCTCAACAAAGCACCTTGTATAGGGTCTTTACCTGCTGCAAGACCTGCATTATTTACAAGCACATCTATATTTTTCCATTCTGTTGGTAGAGAGTTTAAGTTTTGTTCTACCTGTGCATTATCTCTAACGTCAAAGTTTAAAGCCAAAACCTCAACACCGTATTTTGAAGTAAGATTTTTTTGCAATTCGTCCAATCTTTCTTTTCTTCTACCTGTAATAATTACGTTATAATGTTTTTCTGCAAATTTTTCAGCACAGGCTTTGCCTATACCAGAGGTTGCACCTGTAATCAATGCTATTTTATTCATCTGTCTAAGTTCTTTTTATTTATTATATATTTCTATTGTGCAAATCTACAATATTTATTCTACATAAATAACATTTTCTATTTTTTATAAGGAGTCAAACACTTGGTTTTACCGCTTGAAAGTTTTGTTGTAAATGTTATAGCCAAAAAATTGTACCAATCCTTTGTTGATTTGTTTCCCCTCATCTCGCCATGTGTATGATATTCTCCTGCATGACCAGAAAGTTCATTGGTACGGTCCGCTGCTGTTACGGCTTGTTCGCCAGCGTATGATAAAAGTTCATTTCTATCTATGTAGGTTGTACTTATATCATCTATATAGTCAGTAAATGTTTTTCTAAATCCCCATTCCAAACCTATGCAAGTATAAGATGATAGACTAAATTTCACGCCCACACCAAAAGGTATAGAGATTTGAACCCTTGAATAATTTTTTCTATCCTTTATAAGCCCTTGTCCTTCTGTATTCAAATCGTGCAAAGACACTGTAACTTGTTCCTGTGTTATAGGGTCTATAATATCTGCTTTAGGGTTAAAATGAAACACTGCCAAACCTCCGAAAATATATGGTGTAAAGCGGTGTTGTCTTGTGCCTGTTCTGTAGTCCATAAAATTAAACTCTGCTGTCAAAGCCAATTCTTGTATAGCAGAATGGAAACTTAGGTTTCTCTTGTTATTGAAATGTGCATCATCTCCGCTAAGTTTGGAAAATGAAGCAGTACCTTTCAAAGTCCAACGTGGATTGAAATTGTACCTTACAAGCACACCGCCAAGAAAATGAGCGTTATACATATTGAAACTACTTTCAAACTGATTCCATTCCTTAGAGTCGTCCAAACCTCCCCTAAACAAAGAATTTATATCTCCTACATAGTTGGACACTCCTCCCAATATACCTATTTCCCAATTCATTAACTGTGCTTTAGTTGTACAAACACCAAGCAATAACATTATTGCTATTAAAAAAGTTTTTTTCATATCTATCTCTTTATTTATCTTTATTTTATATCTCTTTGTTTTAATTTTCTAAAGCTTTGTTTTAGAATTCTCTTTCTTTGTTTTAATTTCGTAGAACTTTGTTTTAGAAAATTAGAATAAAGTTTTATTTTTTCACCATTTTATTTAAAATTTGTCAAAATCCAATACGTCTAAGTTCTTTATTTCTTTCCCATCTATTTCAAAACGTACCAAAGTACAAACTTGATGAAAGCCTTGATGACCACAAGCACCCGGATTTACAAGAAGAAAATTATAGTCCTTATCGTAAATAACTTTCAGTATATGTGAATGACCGCAAATGAATATATCTGGTTTCTCTTGTGTGAAATATGGTTTTATCTCTGCATTGTAATGTTTCGGATAACCGCCTATATGTGTCATAAGTATATTAACATCTTCTATTTTAAAGGATAAAAGACCTTTCACCTGTTCGTCCAAATACTTATCATCGCAATTACCATAAACGGCTATTACATTTTTCTTAAACGCTCTCAGAGTTTCAAGCACTTCTTTTCCACCTATATCTCCTGCATGCAGAATAACATCTACATCTTTGAAAAATGTATAAACCTGTTGTGGTACTCTACCATGAGAGTCGCTCATTACACCTACTCTTACCATTATCTCACCGTATTAAGAATAAAACAAAATACATTCTATTTAAATGGCAAAATTATAAATAATTCTCTATTTATAAAATATTTTCAGCAAATAAATCTCAGATTTATTCGTTATAACAAGAAAATAAAACTGTAAATAAGATGAAAAAATTATGTATTCTTTTTAGTGTAATAGCACTATCTCTTTGCTTTTGTGCGTGTAACAAAAAATCAAACGAAGAAACTATTCCTTTTTCTCAAGGAGTGGATAACAAGAATAATGTTATGCAACTTAATACCAAAGATTTCACAGAAAAAGTTTGCGATATAAACATAGAAAACGGTCAAAAAGTTTTCAAATACAAAGGAGATAAACCTTGTATAGTAGATTTCTATGCTACATGGTGTGGTCCTTGCAAAAAACAATCTCCTATTATAGATGAGTTAGCAGAAAAATATGCTGGCAAAGTCTATTTCTATAAAGTAGATGTAGATGAGGCAAAAGAGATAGCATTACATTTTGGTATACGTTCTATACCTACACTTATCTTCTGTTCAAAAGATAATGGTGCAACAGGATTACAAGGGTTGCAAAACAAAGAAACAATAGAAGAAATGATAGAAACATATCTTCTAAATGAAACAGAGTCTTCAGAAAACGAAGATTAACAAAAAAATTATCCTTTTAAAACCAACCTTTTCTTCTGAAATAAAGGTAGAAAAGTATAACTATAACTACCATAAATACACAGATACACGTAAAAACGTAAGGACTGTTCATAAATGGTAAGGATACGTTCATACCATATATACCTGAAATCAACGTTAAAGGCAACATAATAGTAGATATGAAAGTAAGGGTTTTTATTATCTCGTTTGTCTTGTTGGTCTGCAAAGAATCAAAGGTCTGAGATAAACCTTCTATAAGTTCTCCATAGTCTTCCACAAGGTCAAACATCTTTTGATATTGGTCAAGTATGTTTCCCCAATAATCTTCCATATCTTCCTCATAACCTTTTATACCTCCAGATTCAAACTTATGAAAGACTTTCAATTGAGGTTTAAAAGATGTGTTTATGGCTATAATATTCTTTCTTGTAATACTTAGATGTTCAAGTACTATAGTTGCTTTTTTTGAGAAAATATCAAAGTTTATATTATCTACTTCTGTTCCTATTCTTAGGACTAAAGAATAGGTTTCTACCATTAGTCTATCCAATAGGTTGTAAAGCAAAGCATCTGAAGAAGAAGTTATATCCAAAGTTTCATCATCTTCGTCTTCTTCCTCCTTTTTCTTGGTTGTCTGTATTTGAGATAAACGTTTAAGTTCGTTAAACATGTTTTTAACAACCCAATGTGCAGACCCAACAGTTATAATATAATCTCTGCCCCAGAAGATTTTTACTTCTTTTAGTCTAATAAATTTGTTTTGTTTATCAAAATAAGGAAAGTGAAGTATCATGAAATAATAATCATCATACTCATCTATCTTTGGTCGCTGATTAGAAGACTTACAGTCCTCTATATCCAAGGGGTGGAAACCGAAATTATCCATCAACCAATCAAAATCATCGTCCGTAGGATTAAATACGTGATACCATTTTACGTCCTCAAAGTTTATTGTATCTATCATATGTTTACCCCCTTTCTTCTTATTGATTTGAGGGTGCAAAATTAGTAATTTTTCTTTAATTATGAAAATTTTTTGTCTTCGTTTCAGTTTTTGTTGTATCTTTGCATATATTTCAATATTAAATTTTTTATTATGAAGACAATACAAGATACAAACCTTAAAGGAAAAAAAGTTCTTGTCAGAGTGGATTTCAATGTACCATTTGACAAGCAAGGCAATATAGCTGACGATACAAGAATAAGAGAAGCACTTCCAACTATCAACAAATTGGTTTCAGACGGTGCAAGTGTTATACTTATGGCACATTTAGGAAGACCTAAAAAAGGTGGTTTTGAAGCAGAATTTTCTTTGAAACCTGTTGCAGAATACTTGTCAAAACTTATAAACCAAGAAGTAGTATTTACTCAAAGTCTTCTTGGTTCAGAGGTTGAAAACCTATGCAAAAACCTTAGAGAAGGACAAGTAATGCTTTTGGAGAACATACGTTTTTACCCAGAAGAAACAAAAGGAGATAAAGATTTTGCACAAAAACTTGCTCTTTTGGGTGATGCTTATGTTAATGATGCTTTTGGTGCTGCACATAGAGAACACTCTTCTACAGCAACTATTGCACAGTTCTTCCCTAACGATAAGTACTTTGGTTTGCTTATGGCAAGAGAGGTTGAAAACCTTAACAAACTTATGAAAGAACATTCTAAACCTTTTACTGCTGTTATAGGAGGTAGCAAGATTAGTTCTAAGATAGGTGTTTTGGAATCTTTGCTTAACATAGTAGATAACCTTGTTATAGGTGGAGGAATGCGTTATACGTTCTACAAGGCTTTGGGATACAATGTAGGAGATTCTCTTTGCGAAGACGATAAGATAGATGTAGCAAAATCTCTTATGAGCAAGGCTAAAGAAAAAGGTGTAAATCTTTACTTACCTGAAGATAGCATAATAGCAGATGATTTCTCTGAAGATGCAAACACAAAATACGTACCTGAAATGAATATACCTGACGGTTGGCAAGGTATGGATATAGGTGAGAAATCTATAAACAAATATTGCGAAGTTGTTCTTAATTCCAAGACTATTCTTTGGAATGGACCAATGGGAGTATTTGAAATGAAGAAATTTGCAGTTGGAACCAATGCTATAGCAAAAGCTGTTGCACAAGCAACTGAAAAAGGTGCTTTCTCTGCTATAGGTGGAGGAGATTCTGTAGATGCAATAAAAGAATCTGGTTATGCAGACAAAGTATCTTATATCTCTACAGGTGGTGGTGCTATGCTCGAATTCCTTGAAGGTAAAGTTCTTCCAGGAATAAAAGCTATAGAACAATAATCTCACTTTTACATATTCAACATTAAACAAGAAAACTTTAGAGAACAAAACCTCTAAAGTTTTCTTTTATTGCATAAACATAACAGTTTGCTTTTTGTCAAAAGTTCAGTCTATTTCTACTGTCCTATTTTTCTGTTTTGGAAGGGGTAGATATAGGGTTTTAGTTGTGAAACTTTGTTTTAAGAGAGTGTTTTGTTAAATTTTGATGTTAAAAATTTATCAAAGTATTCTATTTTCCTACCTAATTTTTGTAAAAAACATTGAAAACTTTTATATCATTAAGAACCCTAATACTGAAACTTTGTTTTAATTTTCTAAAGCTTTGTTTTAATTTCATAGAACTTTGTTTTAGATTTCTATCTCTTTGTTTTAATTTTACGAAACAAAGTTTTAGAATTCTCTTTTTTTGTTTTAGAAAATTAGAACTTTGTTTTGGGGGTGTGAGATTTTGGTTTAGGATTTTAAGGGTAGTTTTTTCAACTATAAAAACCATAAGTGCGTATAGCAATATTGCCTCCACGTGCTACGTGGTGCGTTTAGCATATTCGTTCCCACCTACAAGGTGGTTGCCTCAAGGTGCTACCTTGTGGGAGATGTTTATTGTTTGGGAATAGATTATGGTTTGGGAGTCTGAACATATCATTATCTCATAAGTACCAAAGGAAAGGTAGTTATCTGTTGCATCTATATTCCATTCTCTGAAAGAATCGTTATCTATGTTTATTGTAAAATGGGTTGTCTTTCCTTTTGGTATCATCTTTTTGGCAAAACCTCTAAGATTTTTTTCATTCTGTGCATAATCTGAATAAAGTTTGCGAACATAAACTTGAACAACCTCATTTCCATCATATTGTCCTATGTTTGTTACATCACAATCCACTTGTACTTGCACATCTTCTTTGCCACTGTTTAGAAGTTTTATCTCAAAATTGCTATAAGAAAATTCGGTATAACTTTTTCCATAACCAAAAGGATAAAGAGCCAAAGCAGTATGTTCTAAATAAGGGTTTCTGTTTCCTACTCTGTGGGTATTGTAATAACAAGGCAAGGCTCCGCTACTTCGTGGAAATGAGATAGGAAGACGAGCAGATGGGTTATTGTTACCAAAAAGTGTCTGAACTATAGCCTCTCCACCCATAGCACCAGGATAAAAACATTCTAATATAGCATCGCAATCCTCTTTTATATCCGTTAAGATAAGCGGTCTGCCGTTTATAAGAATGAGAATGATAGGTTTAGCAGTCTTTTTCAACTCTTTTAATAATTCTTTCTGCACTCCTGCCAACTCTAAAGAACTTCTATCAAACCCTTCTCCACTTGTAATGTCGGATACTCTATTTTCAGAAACCTTTGCTGCACCTGTATTCTCATACTCTATATTCTCATACCTTGACGATGAACCTCCAAGACACAGAAATATTATATCACTACTGTTTGCTATGGATATAGCCTTTTGAAAATCAGAGGTATTAGTATCTTTTATACCACAGGCTTTTTCATATTCAAAGGTTATGTTTTCGTTCTCTGAAGAAAATGTTTTCAAAGCATCTTTTATAGTAGTAACCTCTGCTTTTGTCTGTTCGCCTGTATAATCCCCTAATTGATTATAAACATTATCTGCATTAGGTCCTATAAGGGCTATCTTCATTTTCTTATCCTTTGAAAGTGGAAGTATATTTTCTTTGTTTTCCAATAAGACTAAAGACTCTTTCGCAACATCTAAAGCCATAGAAAGCCTATCTTTTTGAGAGGAAGAAACGTTTGATTCTATGGTGTTCGTATTATCTGTTTCGTTCTCATCAACAAAAGGATAGTCAAAAAGACCACAGGAAAATTTTTGATAGAGTACTCTTCTTACTGCACCGTTAAGAATAGTGGTATCTATATTTGAAAGATTGTTGTAAAAATCTGTAGCACTTAAATCTATATCTACACCTGCTTTAATACTTTTTTCAGTAGCCTGAGAAAGATTTTCAGCCACACCATGAGAAATAAGACCACTTATAGAATGCAAATCGCTAAGGACTATACCATCAAAATGCCACCTTTTCCTTAAAATCTCTTGCAACAAATAAGAGTTCATACTACAAGGTACGCCGTCTATATCATTGTATGCTGTCATCACAAGGGAGGCTCCTGCTTCTATGGATTTTTTGAAAGGAGGTAAGATTTCGGAGTTTAACTCTCTTAACCCAATATGTGCTGTACCTGCATTATGCCCTCCTTCACTTATGCCGTATGCTGCAAAATGTTTCAAGGTAGGAAGAACTGTCCTTTTGTAATTGCCGTGAAGATTTACCAATCCCTCTACAAAGGCTTCTCCCATAAGGCTTGTAAGATATGTATCTTCACCAAAAGTTTCTTCTGTCCTACTCCAACGTGGGTCTTTCGCTATATCTACTATAGGAGAAAAGCATATATTTATACCCTGCTGTAAGGATTGGTTGCGAATAGTGGCTGCCATATCTTTGATTAAAGAAGTATTCCATGTAGATGCTTGTCCAATAGCAGTAGGATAAACTATGCTTTTGGCTTGCATTATTCCGTGCATACATTCTTCGGCTATAAAAATAGGAATACCCAATCGGGTGGAGTCTATCATATACTTTTGAAGCAGATTTACCCCTTTTGCAAGATAATATGGTGTAAGTGCATTCTCTACTGTCTTTCCGCTCCAAGTATCTGCTCTATAAAAGCCCCACAATGAACCTATATGTTTTTGTTTTATGCTTTGGGTAGCATAGGTTGAAAGATGAATAGTATTATTGTCTATATCGTAGTATTGCCAACCTAAATCCATAAGAAGTTGTCCTTGTTTTTCCTCAAAGGTCATTTGATTTAAAAGGTCTTCTACCCTGTTTTCTATGCTTTGTGTAGGGTCTTCGTATATATCTTTCTTACCATTTTTGTTGTAATCTATATACGTCTGACTATAAGACAAAACACTACATAAAAGAATAAATAAAAGGATAAAATATTTCTTCATACTTCTTATATTTTGGTTTATTTTACGGCTTTCTTTCTTATTTGTTTTTGCAAAGATAATAAATTTGTACAAATATTCATTTTTTTTACTATCTTTGCAACCTAAAAATATTTATATATTGTAAATAATCTTTTTTAAAATTTTAAAAGTATGTCACAAATTATTGGAATTCACTCAAGACAAATTTTGGATTCAAGAGGCAATCCTACTGTAGAAGTTGAAGTTTATACAGAAGCCGGTGCTTTTGGTCGTGCAGCCGTACCTTCTGGTGCATCTACAGGAGTACACGAAGCAGTAGAACTTAGAGATGGAGATAAATCTGTTTTCTTAGGTAAAGGTGTTTTGAAAGCCGTTCAAAACGTAAATAAAACTATAGCAGAAGAACTTAGAGGTTTGCCTGTACAAGAACAGATACTTATAGACAATAGAATGATAGAACTTGACGGTACAGAAAACAAAGGCCGTTTGGGTGCTAATGCTATCTTAGGTGTTTCTTTGGCTTGTGCAAAAGCAGCCGCTATGGAAACAGGACAAGAACTTTATCGTTATATAGGTGGAGCCAATGCTTACACTCTTCCTGTTCCTATGATGAACATTCTTAACGGTGGTGCTCATGCAGACAACAAGATAGATTTTCAAGAATTTATGATTATGCCTGTAGGTGCTCCTTCTTTCTCTGAAGGTTTGAGAATGGGTGCTGAAGTTTTCCATAACTTAAAATCTGTGCTTAAAGATAAAGGTCATTCTACTAATGTAGGTGATGAAGGTGGTTTTGCTCCAAACTTGGGTAGCAATGAAGAGGCTATAGAAGTTGTTTTGCAAGCAATAGAAAGAGCAGGCTATCGTCCAGGAGAAGATATTTGCATAGCATTGGACCCTGCTTCAAGTGAATTTTATATTCCTGAAGAAAAAGTTTATCATTTCAAATGGTCTAGTGGTGAAAAACTTACTTCTGCTCAGATGGCTGACTATTGGAAAACATGGACAAGCAAATATCCTATCATATCTATAGAAGATGGTATGGCAGAAGACGATTGGGACGGTTGGAAACTGCTTACAGATGCTATAGGAAAGAAAGTTCAACTTGTGGGTGATGATTTGTTTGTTACAAATGTTAAACGTCTGCAAATGGGTATAGATAAAGGTGTTGCAAACTCTATACTTATAAAATTCAATCAAATAGGTACTCTTACAGAAACAATAAACGCTGTACGTTTGGCAAACAACAATTCTTATACTGCTGTTATGTCCCATCGTAGTGGAGAAACTGAAGATACAACTATTGCAGACCTTGCTGTAGCACTAAATACAGGAGAAATAAAAACAGGTTCTGCTTCTCGTACAGATAGAATTTGTAAATACAATCAACTACTTCGTATAGAAGAATCTTTAGGAGAACAAGCCGTATATTTAGGAAAAAATTTCTTTAAAGGTTTAAAATAATTACACCTCTGTGTTTTTAATTCATTGTATTTTTTGAACGAGTAGGAAATTCTTGCTCGTTCTTTATTATTTCTTAGAGGAAAAGCACAGAAGATAACACATAGAAAGAAGATTTTTGTAAAAATATTTTGTCAATAAAATAAAAGATTGTAAATTTGCAACTTCAAAATTGGGTAAAGTAATTATAAGATAATAACAATAAAAGATAGAATACAATGTCAAGAATTTGTGAAATTACAGGCAAGAAAGCGATGAATGGAAACCACGTTTCTCACTCAAACATCAAAACAAAAAGAAGATTTTATCCAAACCTTCAGACTAAGAAATTTTATGTAGCAGAAGAAGATGCTTGGGTAACTTTGAAAGTTAGTGCTAAAGGAATGAGAACTATAAACAAAAAAGGTATCATTGCTTGTTTGGACAATGCAATTGCAAAAGGTTATATCAAATACTAATCTTTCAGTTGTATTACATAAAGAGAAAAAGCTGTCATAGCAAAGTCTATTGACAGTTTTTTTATTATAAAAATGTAGAATATGGAAAAAATATCCTTTGATTTTTTTCACAGAGTGAAGTATTATGAAACCGACCAAATGGGTTATGTTCATAATAGCAACTATTTTCGTTTCTTTGAGATAGGTAGAGAAGAAACCATGCGTAGTCTTTCTATTACTTACAAAGATGTAGAAGAAAAAGGCGTGATGATGCCACTTATACAACAGTATGCACACTACCACACTCCAGCCCTTTATGATGATGTCATAATAATAAGAACAACCGTAAAACAAGTACCTACTACAAGGATACATTTTGATTACGAAATACTTAGAAAAGCAGAGGGTGAAAAAATATCTCTTCTTTGCGAAGGCTGGAATGAGCTTTGTTTTGTGGATAAACAATCTCGCAAACCTATGCGTTGTCCCATCTGGTTACAAGAAATATTTGAAAAACAATTACGATGAATAAAGCGATGAAAAAGTGGTTTATTGGTATTTTAAGGAAGTTTCACTTAATGAAGAGTGTTGATTTTTTAAGGTATGGTTTGCATTACATAAAATCAAAACACAATCATAGAACAGAAAATCTACCTCCATCGTATTTTATTTATGAAACCTATCAATTGGATTACGATAAATATCTAAAAGACGGCAAAGATACAGCCCTATGGCTTAGAGATTATTTTGCTAAATATCTAACTGTTAATAATATAATGGCAGAAGAAAATAAAAAAAAAACTATATTGGATTGGGGTTGCGGTCCTGGTAGAGTAATAAGAAATATGCCAGAGTTGATGCCCGACTTTGATATTTACGGAGCAGATTACAATGAAAAATATATAGATTGGAACAAACAACATATTCAAAACGTAAAATTTTACAAAAACAATCTTACACCACCTTTGCCTTTCAAAGAAGAAAGTTTTGATATTATCTATGCTATCTCTGTCTTTACTCATCTATCCGAAGAAAATCATTTTGCGTGGAGTCAAGAACTGTTAAGGGTTTTGAAAAAAGGAGGAATCATATTCTTAACCCTGCACGGAGATGCTTTCAAAGACAAGTTGTTAAAGAAAGAACTACAGTTATATGATGCAGGAAAATTGGTAGTAAGAGATAGCAACAAAGAAGGTCATCGTACTTTTGCAGCATTTCAACCAGAAAAATTTGTTAGACAAATGTTCATTGGCAACGAGATAGTACTGCACGAAAAAGCCAAAAGAAAATCTCAGCAAGATGTTTGGATAATAAGAAAAAGTTAAAACTCTTTGCAATAAATATTTGAAAAAGTTTTGTCAGAAAAATAAAAAGATGTAATTTTGCACCTTGTAAAGTTAAATAAATTTATAAACTAAAAAAGAAAGAGGTATAGAATTATGATTATTGTCCCTATTAAAGAAGGTGAAAACATCGAAAAAGCGTTGAAAAAACTTAAAAGAAAATTTGAAAAAACCGGTGTTGTAAGAGAATTACGTTCAAGAAAACAATTTACAAAACCTTCTGTTATTGCCAGAGAAAAGAAGTTGAAAGCCATATATGTTCAACATCTTAGACAAATGGAAATGGATAAATAATTCATAAGAAAGAAAAAACTCACTGAAATTTATTTGAAGTGAGTTTTTTTTTGTACCTTTGTTTCCATGAAAACAGAGGAATTTTTGGAATACATAAAAAAGGAAAGAAACTATTCAGACTATACTATACGTTCTTATAGGATAGATTTACAGCAGTTTATATCTTTTATTAAAGATGTAAATGCACAGGAATTACTCCCCGATGAAGAACCCTCATCTAAAGATATACGTCTATGGCTTATGCAACTAAAACACGATAATATCTCCTCACGTTCTATAAATAGGAAGATAGCCACCTTGCGTTCTTATTACAGATTTCTCTCCCTAAAATACCCAGAAATATTCTCTCAAACAGGCAACCCTATGGCTAAAATCATTGCCCCAAAGGTAGCCAAAAGAAAAATATCTCAAGTATTTGAAGAGGATATGCAACAACTTTTGGAAGAGGTTCCAAATGAAGATGATTTTATAAGTTTCAGAAACTATTTTATAATAGAAATTCTCTACTGTACAGGTATAAGACGTTCAGAACTTTTGAGCCTAAAAAACAGCGATTTCAACCTGCAAGCCAAACAGATAAAGGTCTTCGGCAAGGGTAAAAAAGAAAGGATAATTCCTTTGGGTGAAAAAATTATTGAACATTTTATAAAATATATTGGCATAAAACAACGTTTAAATTTAAACAACGAGTTCTTAATAGTAGATGAAAAAAACAAGGTTTTGAGTGAATACAAGTTGTATTATCTTGTACATAAAAGGTTGGAAAACATCAACGTAGGAGAAAAATCTCCTCATGTTTTTCGTCATACTTGTGCTACTCATCTGTTAAACAATGGGGCCGAGATAAACAATGTAAAGAATCTTTTGGGTCATACCTCACTTTCGGCAACAGAAGTTTATACTCACACGACCATAGAACAGTTGAAAAAGGAATATAAAAACTCTTTTAAGAGTATTAACAAATAAAAATTTATAGGAGGTTATATTATGAACGTAAAAATTAACGCAGTAAAATTCAAAGCAGATGAAAAACTTTTAAAGTTTGTAGAAGAAAAAGTTTCAAAACTTGACCGTCATCTGCCAAATGCTATTGAGGCTGAAGTTACTTTGAAAGTAGAAACACCTGAAACTGTAATGAACAAAGTAGCCGACATTCGTTTAGTAATCAGAGGCAACGACCTATTCGCTTCAAAAAAAGACAACACGTTTGAAAACGCTGTCCTATCCGCAATAGATGCTTTAAAACCTCAAATAGAAAAATTAAAGGATAGCAGATAGCACCACCTTGTAGGTGGGAACGAATATGCTTTACGCACCACGTAGCACGTGGAGGCAAATATGCTGAACGCACTTAGGGATTATAGGGTTTAAGATTTCAAAACTTTAAAATTCTTTATCGTTAAACATTAAGTTCTAAAGCAATATTACTTACAAGTTGTATTTG
>JAFUGA010000055.1 GCA_017469625.1 Bacteroidales bacterium | reverse complement strand
GATCAGCCATGCTGCTGTGAATACGTTCCCGGGCCTTGTACACACCGCCAGTCAAGCCATGGGAGTTGGTTGTACCTAAAGAGCGTAACCGCGAGGAGCGTTTAAGGGTAAAGCCAGTAACTGGGGCTAAGTCGTAACCAGGTAGCCGTACCGGAAGGTGTGGCTGGAATACCTCCTTTCTAGAGAAAAAGAAAAGAGAGTTACAAAAAAGGTGTAAAATGGTTCTCTTTCTTACGCTACCAAATTGGTTTTGATTTTGTTTCATATAATATAGTCGCGTAGCTCAGTTGGTTAGAGCACCACACTGATAATGTGGGGGTCGGCAGTTCAAGTCTGCCCGCGACTACTTTTTTTGTTCATTATAACTTTTTCTTTTTTCTCATCAACTTTCTTTATAAAACTATAACCATTTTAAACCTTATTATTAGGTGCATTTTTTTGTTTAATCTTCTCTATTGTTTTGACTAAAAATGTTTTACTTCAACAACAATAAAAGATACACAATATATTTTAGAATAAGATTGCTATTTTTACTATTAAAAATTATTATAAAGTGATACTTTTATAAAAGAAATACCCTTATCTATAAACAAAAACTTCAAAAACATTTCCTATTATTTTGTCAATAGTTAAAAATTATATATTTTTGCACGTTGTTAAATCTTTTGATTTGACAAAGGACATATATTTTGGTATAGTAGTATACTGACAACAATAGAAAAAGGCGTTGTTTATTGTTCTGCATATTCTCAAATTTCGACACTTTAAGAATTTAATTAGCAGAGAACAAAGAAAATCCAACGCTCGCGAGCAATCGTGGGCTTTCTTGTTTGCTAATTAAGGTCGTCGAAAACCGTGAGAATATAACAGAGAGATTCCACGGTTTTTCTTTTGCATGTCATTTGGTCCATAAAAGGAAAAATCCGAAACGCCTAAAAGGTTGTAGGAGTAAATAAAAAAAATATATTGATATGCAACAAACAAATTACACAAAAATCTTTGCCATTGTGGCTTGGGTAGCACTTATGGCAGTCAGTTGTTGGGCAACAGCCGAATCTCTTAGATTGCTTTTGCCAAGTATTCCCTATGTTTTCATTTGGGTAATTACTATTATCTTCTTTGTAATAGCCTCTATAGGTTCTAAACTTATAGTAGATAGTTTGAACAGCAATATTATGCTTGAAAACAGGACAGGAAAACTTTGGGGTGGTATAGTTATTATGCTTATTTTCTGGGTAATATTTTCTTTACCAACCAATACGCATACATTCTTTTACCGTTCAGCAGTAAGAGATGTTGTTACAAAAGATTTATCAAGGACAAAAGAAGATTTGAAATCATTGGGTAGCAAGGAATATGTTGCACGTATGATGTTTACTGCTTGGGATTCAAAAGAGAAAAGAATAAATTCATATTTAACAAACCTAACACAAGAAGCACAAAATCCTGCTATGGAAGGAATAGGACCACGCTTTGAAACTATACTAAAGAAAATAGAGGTAGAACTTGGTACTAAGATACAAAGAGTAAAACCGAGAACAAATAACCATAAAGGTTGGAATGAAGTTGTAGATAATTATACAAACTATGTAAATAGTACAATGGAGCAACAAAAATTAACTGATGCTCAAAAATTTGTAAATGTTTTAGATAATGAAACAAAAAAAGAGGTAAACGCAAATATTAGAAATATTACTACTATGCAAAGAAAGGTTGCTAATATGGATAAACTTGATACAAAAGTTATAGAAAGTTCAAGTAAGGTGTTATCTCAATCTTATGCTTTGATAGACAGATACAATCAATTTCTTGGAAAGCCAGATAATAAATCTATTTACCAATCAAAAGTTTCAAAAACAGACCGTATGCTCAGTGTAATAGATGTTTGGAAAGACTATTTCAAAGGAGAGTATAAAGGTAGAGGCTTTATCTTTTGGTTAATACTTTCAATGTTAGTAGATATAGCAGGCTTTATTATGTTTGATATAGCATTCAGAAAAAAAGGAATATAATTATTAGTTTAATAAGAAAATAAAAAATATAAATATTATGCCAGACAATTTTGAAATACATTCAGAAGAAAATAATCATGTAGTAGATACTATAGAAGGTGTAGATAATACAAGAACCCCAGGTTATGTACCTCCAATAGGAACAGGAGAAAATATAGACCCAAACGATGTAACTGTTACTATAGCAGATACTTCTACACCTGTAGTTATATTGTTCGGTGCTCCGTCTATAGGTAAGACAATGATATTAAGACGTTTGATTCTATATCTTCAAAAAGATTATTTCATACAACCAGATACATTATTTATAAACTCTCCACAAGAATTGGTAGATGATTATAAAAAAAGATGTTCAGATTTTAACGCAACTATACATTCACAGTATGCTGCCAAAGGAAACGGAGATAGAGATTTTATGCTTGTCAGTGTATATAAAAATGGTAGACCTATTGTTCAGATATTAGAAGCACCGGGAGAACATTATTTCAATAAGAGGTTTCCAAATGCAAACTTCCCACCGTATATAAATACCATAATATCAGCACCTAATAAAAAGATTTGGTGTTATATTACTCAATTAGGTTGGGAAAATAGTCAAGATATTAGAAACGATTACTCAAGAAAGATAAAACAGATGCAGAGCATAAATCTATCTTCAAGAGATAAGGTTATCTTTATATCAAATGCTGCAGATTTGCAACCACAATATTCAACCTCAAATGGTCCTATTGTGCAATCTTACTTTAATGATACAAGATTACAGTTTCCTGGTATATTCCAAAGTTATATAAATAACAACCCTATAACAAAACTTTGGAAACCATACAATTTCACTTTTATACCATTCTCTACAGGCTCTTATTCTCCTATAAGAGATGGAAGTGGAAGACAAACATACGTACCTGGACAAGCAGTATATCCTGCAATGTTATGGCAGGCAATTTTAAAAGCAAGAGGTTAATACTATGATAGATGTAAAAATTTTTGGAGTCCCTCATGGATTTGATTGTTCTGAGGGAACTTCTTTGGACGATATGTCGTATTATAGAAGTTTTTACGATAGTAGTAAAGACGATGAAAAATACGTTGTCCATTTTAGATACGATGGAAAAGTAATATACAATTATTTATCATACGATTATTTTTCATGTCCAGAGAATAGACCAGGAGCCTTTATAGGTATTTCTTTAGTCTTGGATAGGCAATACCACCCAGATTTTTTGAAAGTATTTCGTTTATTACGTCTTGTTTTCAAGGAAGTATTGGTTAAAAGTGGTAGAATAATAAATGGTAAAAACTTCGTTTGCAGAGATTTTTCACACGTAACAGATATAATAAATTCTATAAAAGAAAGTATTATCAACAATATAGCAAAGGACCCTCTTTTGCCAAATAATATTAAGATACAGGGATATACAAAGGTTTATTCTATAAAATTTCCTAAAGATATGCAAGAGGCAGAGAATAATCAAGCACTTGCACAAAGCCTAAATGCAAAATATCTTGGATATATTGCAAAATATTCTATGCTTTCTTTTAGTGGAGTAGATTATGGAAAAGGAGAGGGAAAAATAGTAGAATCTCCTATTATAGAAAAGCATAAGAGATATACAGGAGAAATAGCAAATGAATTTATTGCAAATAGAATAACATCTGAAAATATTTCTAAATTAAACTTTTATATAGGTGAATTTAATAGCGATGCAAAAAATTTAGAAAAAGCATTAGAAGTTAAACAACTAATAGAACAATATAATAATTTACTAAAAAAAGTAAAAGAAAAAGATAGTTCAGGTCATATACCTCCAAACCAACCAAAAGATTATACACCAGAGCAAAAGAAAATCTTAGAAAACTTGGAATATTTAGAGGATAAGGTAAAAGAATACGATATATCTGTATCTCAAGGTAAATCTCGTAAAGAACTTAAATATATTCTAACACTTGCTTTGAAAGATAAAAACTTTGAAGCATTGTTTGTTCAATTAAACGTTAAAAAAGATAAAGACTCTAATTGGGCTAAAATTTATGACAAAGCTTCTATTATAAATAGAATATATGAGGATAGACTTAACGCTCAAACTCCTAACCCAAACCCTATAGACTTAGGAAAAATACTGAAAATTATCTTACCAATACTTGCTGTTGTTGTAGTAATATTCCTTATCTCTAAGTTTTCTTTTGGTTCTAAAAAAGATTACACAAAAGAGTATAATGATTGTTTAACAGAAATACAAAAAAATCTGTCTACTTTGGAAAAAGAAGAAGTTGTTTTTAATGAAACAGATAAATCTATTTTTGAAGGAAAAAAATATAAAATAGTAGATGAATTAAAAGAAAAAGTAGAAAAACTAAAAGAGCATTTAGACCAAGACCATATAGATGCCCTATACACAGAAATATACAAAATAGAAGATTTATCGCCTACAGTTAAACAAACACCTTATAAACAAGCCACACCTGTTGAAGAAAAAACTACTGCAAAAACAACAACAAAAGAGGATAAAAAGCCTGAGTTAAGAAAATTCACTGTAATTATACAGAATGGAATTACACCTGTTAAAAATAAGAAATTAAGAGTAGGAAAAACTTATACAGTAAAAGTAGATGATAAACCTGATGATATTAAGTATACTATTGCTATAGGTGGAACACCATATAATAGGTCTGAATTTACCCCACAACAAGAAGATAAAGGTAAGGAAGTTGTAATAACAGTTAGCGCAAAAGGATATAACACATGGAAAGATACATTTGAAGTTGTAAATTAACTAATAAATTAAATTTATCATTATGAAAAAAATAATTGTAATAATGCTATTATGTTTAACATATTGTATTGGTTTCGGACAAAGACAAAAATATGTAAAAGATTCGCTTGCAGTACAGAAAGAAAGTATTGTTAGATTAGAAAATGAAAAAACAGAATTATTGAGAAAGATAGATATTATTCAAAAAGAACTTGATTCTATCAAACAACAACCACAGATGGTTGAAACAGATTGTAATGATTGTATAAACGAATATTTTAATAGTTCAGACTTTTTCACGGATACTACTTATAAAGAAAAGTATATAATTAAAACAAATATTGCACAAGCAATAGAAGTAATATCAAAAGTGAAAGAAATGGAGAAAGATGAAAAGAAATATCAAAAACAACTTTCTCAATCTGTTATAAAAATCTCAGATATAATAACGGTTATACAAAAATATGACTATATGTTGTCTGAAGAACAAAAGGAGTATTTTGAAAATAATATCTACAAAGAATATGATAGAATTGCAGATAAATACTAATCTATAAAAATATGACACCGAAATACTTTTTCTATATAATCTTGTGTTTTATCTTTTTTACCTCTTGTTCTAAGAGTACGGATAATTATGGTTTGGTAAATCCTTACGAGTCTGGAACTATGGTAGAAGAAACAGAGAAAGAGGATGAACCACAATTACCTTCAACTAAAAAGCCCGATGTAAAAGTATGGGAAATACCTTATAAAGATAAGGGAGGACTTGCTATACTTCCTGTAAAGGTAAATGGAATGAAGTTGGATATGATATTTGATACAGGTGCTTCCATAACAACTATAACTGTAGATGAAGCCGAGTATATGTTCCACAAAGGGACACTTTCTTCAAATGATATTTTGGATTATCAACAATATTCCACAGCAAATGGACAAATAACCACAGGTCTTAGAATTTTATTGAGAAATCTTACCATAGGTAACAATGACGATATAGTTATGGAAAACATAGAGGCTACCGTAGTAGAAAGTCAATCTGCTCCATTATTGTTAGGTCAGTCTGTGTTCAACTCTTTTTCAGAAATATCTATAGATAAGAATAATTGCATTATAAAATTTGTCGCAAAACAAAAAAGTAATGAATTTTGAGTTATACATATACGGCAAAAAGGGTAAGTTTTCGGCTTTTCCATATAATTATACTGCAAGCAAGATAAAATGTATTGCAAGAAAACGTACTAAAAACGTTAGTCTTATAATAAAGAAAGAAAACCATCTTGTCTATTACTACTATTTCCATGATTTGTATAAAAATTCTAATGATTATATAGGATTTTTATTAGTATCGAATTCTTATACTCCTACAGATAAAGACAGTGTTTTAACCCTCTTTAATCAGCTGTATTATTTTGCTTTGCAGGACGAAAATATATATCAGAAAGATAGTTATAAAAATGTAGTTTTCAACGAAAAATATCTATGGGAAGAAGTCAGTGCTTACCTTAATATAAAAGATTATGTAGAAAATAGTATAGAAAAAGAGTATTACCATAGTTTTGCATACAATTCTAAGTTTTTCATTCAAGACAAACCACAATGCATAGAAACGAACACAACTTTGCCAAAGAAGAACAAAAGTTATGAGAAAACCTTCATTGTTTTTTCTATAGTTGTTTTGCTTTTGATTGCGGGTGGATTTATAGGCAAAAAGGTTTATAATCAACACGAAATGCAGGTAGAACAATTGGAAAAAGACAAACAAAACGAGTATATATTTGAGAAAGTTCTTCTATCGGCAAAGAAAATAAAAATAGAACAGAGAGATTCTAAACTTTATGCAGATTGTCTTGTTATTATATGCAATGATAACTATTTCTTATGGAAAAATAATAACAAACAAGAAACCTTAAAGATTAGACAATGGGAAGAACTTAGAAAAGAGTATGTTCCTGAATTGCAGGCGTTTTACAATAAAATGAAGAACGAGGATTTAATAATTCCATATAGAAAAACTATTTTTACAAAAATAGAAACCGAATGTAAAAGAACAATAAATAATCAATAATAAAATATTAAATAATTATGAATAAGAGATTTGTTTTTAAACTAATTTGCTTGTTAAGCGTTTGTTTCTTAATAAGTTCATGTACAAACAAAACACAGCAACAAAGAAATGAAGCATTGCAGAAAAAACTTGATTCTATAGAACAAGTAAATATTCAGCACGAAGAAGAGATAGAAGAAGTATATTCTTTTATTTCTGAAATATCCAATGGTTTGGATTCTATTGTGTTGCAGGATAATTTGCTTAGAAACACTACTACCAAAGACGGAAAAATTATGAGTAAGGCACAAATAAGAGAAAACCTTAAGAATTTTTCCAATGCTATAGATATTTACAAGAATAGACTTGCACAAATATCGGATAGTCTAAAAAGTAGAAACAATGCTCAAATACAAAAACTTACGGTTATCATATCTTCTTTACAATCGCAGTTGGAAGATAAAAGTAATATGATAGCATCTTTGCGTAAGGATTTGGATAACAAAAATATAACTATAACACAAATAACAAACAAGGTCAATGAATTGACAAGTACTAACGTTTCTTTGAACAATACTATTTCTTCACAAAATAAACTTATTGCAGATAAAGAAGAGGAACTAAGTGTAGTTTATGTGAAAATAGGAACAAAGAAAGAGTTGAAAGAACTTGGTTTGCTGAGTGGAGGATTTCTTAAAAAGAAGACCATAAATTTAGAGGAACAATCAAAGTTTGACTGTATAAATAGGAGCAATTTTAATCATAAAATCTTTAATACCAAGAGTATAAAAATACTTACTCCTCAGCCTGTGTCATCATACGAAATCATAGTAGATAAACAGTCAAAAACATCTACTTTAGATATAATCAACCCAGAAGTATTTTGGGCAAGTAAGTTCCTTATAATACAAATAGATTAAACTCAAAAAAAGATACTCTAAAACAAAGAGATAGAAAACTTAAACAAAGTTTTAGAGTAGAGAATTTTTGGACTGATAGTTTTTATTAAAGAGTTACAGTTGTATTATCAATAAAAAAAGAGTCGTTATCCTTTGATAACGACTCTTTTACAATCTTTACAAAACAAGATTATTTCTTAGCGTTTGTAAGAGTAGTGTTTATTTTTAATAAAGCTGTTTTGTAACGAGAATCATAGTTAGCTTTGCATGATTCAACAGCAGCTTTTTGATTAGGAGCGTCTTTTACAAGAGTACCTAATGCTTTCAAACCAGCAGGAGTTGCTCTTTTTTCGTAAGCTGTTTGAAGGTCATAAGCGTATTTTTCAAAAGCAGAAATTTTAGCTTCGCAACCATCGTCAGCTTTTGCTGTTTGAGTAGAAGTTGATTTTGTTGTTTCTTGTTTTTTTGTAGGAGTAGTTTTTGCTTCTTTTGCTACTTCTTTAACTTCTTCTTTTACGTCTTCAGTAACTTCAGCAACTGTTTCACTTACTTGTTGTTCAACTGTTTCAGTGTTTGCAGTTTCAGAAACAGTAGTTTCTGCTTGTTTAGAGCATGCTGCCATCATAGCAACCAATGCAAAACCTAATACTAAATGTCTAATTTTCATTTTTTTGTGTTTTTAAAATTAATAATTATTAACTTATAACTGATTTTTCAGTTCAGAACGCAAATTTACGATATTTTTTAATTTCAATAAAAATTTTTGTTATAAAAAAATGTAATTAAGATAACAAAATGCTTTATTCTTTTGATTTATTGATAATTATGTTTTGTGTTTTTATGGATTCTTGATGTATTATTTCATAAATTTCTTTTACAAATACCTTATCTAAACCCATATTTTCGGCTTGAGAGATAATAGAATTTAATACCTCTTGCCATCTTTCAGACTGAAAAATAGGCAGATTGTCTTCTTTTTTTATCTTGCCAATCTCTTCAGACAAAAGCATTCTTCTTTTTATGGCAAGAATAATATCTTTATCCACCTCGTTTATTTCATCTCTAAGGACTGAAAGAGAAGTGTTTATCTCGTTGTTTTTAGGAAAATGTATATCATTTAAAAGAGTTTGTAAATCTTCTTTTGAAAGTTGTTGTTTGCTGTCTGTTAGTGCGTTATCTGGGTCGTAATGCGTTTCTATCATTAGTCCATCAAAACCGATATTTGCAGATTGTTGTGCTATATCTTTTACTAAATCTCTTCTACCAGCAATATGCGATGGGTCGCAAAGAATCATTAAATCCTTTCTTTCTTGTTTTAGTGCCAAAGGTATTCGCCACAAAGGGCTTTGACGATAAGGTGTGTTTTCAATAAGAGAGAAACCTCTATGCACTGCAATAGTTGTAAGAGATTGTTTTTCTATTCTTTCTATAGCACCAAGCCATAGTTTAACGTCTGGTATCATTGGATTTTTTACTAAGAGGATAACATCTTTCACACCTTTAAGACTCTCACTTATCTCTTGAACAGAGAACGGGTTGGCAACGGTTCTGGTACCCAACCATAAAGCATCAAAACCATATTTTAAACACATCTCCACATGAGATGGCTTTGCAACTTCAGTACATATCTTTAAACCGAAAGTTTCCTTTGCTTTTTTGAGCCATTCTAAACCTTTGCTACCAACACCTTCAAATTCTGATGGTCTTGTCCTTGGTTTCCAAAGTCCGGCCCTAAACCATTTTACACCCAAACTTTGTACCATGTAAGCCGACTCTAAAACCTGAGTTTCATTTTCAGCACTGCACGGTCCACAAATAAAAAGTGGCTTAGTTAAGGCAGATGAATATGTTTGCATTCAAAGTTTTGCTAAAAATTTCCTCTGTCATGGAATAATCTATGATAGTATCCAAAACCTGTTGTGAAGGACAACTATTTTCAAGACACGCAACTTCAAGGTCTTTCACCCAATCGTTGAATATCTGTTCTGAAAAAATGTAGTTCTGTTCCATAATTTGTTTCGTTATTTTTTTACTCTTTTTTATAGAAAACGCAAATACTATTTTTTTATTATATGTACAACGAAAAAAAATCCTGCATATTTTCTTATGCAGGAAAAATAATAAAAAACTATAAAAGGATTCTTATTTTACAAGTGATATAGAATTTTCTTCAGCCAATCTTCTCATATTTATAAGTGCATATCGCATTCTACCCAATGCAGTATTTATGCTTACACCTGTTTTTTCGGCTATTTCTTTGAAAGACATATTGGCATAGTGTCGCATAACCAAAACTTTTCTTTGTTCTTTTGGCAAAAGTTTTATAAGATAACGAATATCCTTATAAACTTGGTCCCTAATCATTATTTCTTCTCTGTTTTTTTCATTAGAATCCAAAAATCCGAAAACATCGTATTCTTCGTTTGTATGCACCATGTACATTTTCTGAGATTTACGTACGTAATCTATAACTAAATTATGAGCAATACGCATAACCCACTGTATGAATTTGCCTTCATCGTGGTAAGTTCCAGAGCGAAGAGTATTTACTACCTTAATAAAAGTGTCTTGGAAAATATCATCAGCCAAAGCATTGTCTTTAACAAGGGAAAGTATATAGTTATAAACCTTTTGTTTATGCCTACTCAAAAGCGTTGCAAAGACACACTGTTCTCCAGATATGTAAGCCTGAACAAGTTCGTTATCCGTTCTGTTATCTACTATTGCCATAAGAATACTATATGTTTATGTATTATTTCTAATGAAATTTGAAAAAATGATATTCTTATGCCATATTTTATATCTATGTTTATACTTGTTGTTAAAAGTTGTTGCAAAGATAAATATTTTTTTTAAGATTGCAACGTTTTTTGCAAAATTTTTTAAATAAAATCTTTACACACTGTTTTACATCAATTATTATACCATAAAAACACCAAAGAAAGAATTATGATTTCTTCTTTATGAAAAACTGTAATAATGCTTTATAGAAACTAAATCTTTACTTTAGTTTTCTATCTCTTTGTTTTAATTTTCTAAAACAAAGAAATAGAATTCTAAAACAAAGTTCTACAAAATTAAAACAAAGAGATAGAAAACAATATTAAAAATAGTGTTTTGGTAGAATATTACTTAGGATTTTTACCACTATAATTCAATAAAAAATAACAAAGACTAAAAAAAATATAAAAAAAGTATTGTAAAACCGAAAAAAAGTATTACTTTTGCAAACTCAAAATGTGGAGAATTTTAGTAGATAATAAAGAAAAACAGATAATAAGATGAAAAGAACATTTCAACCTTCACGCAGAAAAAGAGTGAATAAACACGGATTTAGACTTAGAATGTCAACTACAAGTGGAAGAAAGATTTTGAACGCACGTCGTCGTCACGGAAGAAAAAAACTAACTGTTTCTGACGAAAGATAGTAGAAATCTAACCAATTATGTACGGAATGGAAGTGGACAGTGAAACAGATTTCATTGTTCGCTTTTTGTTATGTTTTATTTTGAAACCTATTTTGTGAAATGCGAAAAAAGAAAGTCAATTATACGATAGAAGATGCTTATATAGAAGGATTTGCAGCGGAAGGGAATGCTATACTAAAACACGATGAAAAAGTAATATTCGTTCCTTTTGTTGCTCCGGGAGATGTTGCAGATATAGAGGTTTATAAACAAAAACACTCTTTTTGTTTGGCAAAAGTAAAACAGATAAAGAAGTTTTCAGATAAGAGAATAGAGGTAAAATGTCCGCATTTCACATATTGCGGAGGTTGTTCTTGGCAAATGTTGGATTACGATTGGCAAAAAAAATATAAACAACAGCAAGTGAGGGACAACCTTGAAAGAATAGGGGAGATAGATTGCGAAAATATTTCTGAGATATTAGGTTCGGATAATATATATTATTATAGGAATAAGTTGGAATTCACATTTTCCAACCGTGCATGGAAGAAAGATTTTATTAAAGACGAACCTCCAACGCCTGCTTTGGGATTTCATTGCAGTGGATTCTTTGATAAGGTTTTGCCTATAGAAACTTGCGTTTTGCAAAAAGAACCGTCAAACGCTATACGTAATTTTATACGAGATTTTACTCAAGAAAAAAACATACCTTATTATAATATACGTGAGCATAGCGGTATGATGAGAAACCTTATCATACGTTCCACAGAGCATAACGATTTGATGGTGGTTGTGGTCTTTGCTATGGAAGACGAGGATACTATTTCTATGGTTATGAACGCTATAAAAGAAAAATTTCCTCAAATAACATCTTTGCAATACTGTATAAATCAAAAATTTAACGACTCTTTGTCTGACCAAAACTTTGTAGTGTTTTCTGGAAAAGACCATATAATGGAATATATGCCAAGGTTTAGAAATGCGGATTTAGAACCTTTGCAATTTAAGATAAGACCTAAAACATTCTATCAAACAAACGCTCCTCAGGCTTATAAACTCTACACTGTAGCAGCAGAGTTTGCAGATATAAAAAGTAGTGATATAGTTTATGACCTTTACACCGGAACAGGAACTATTGCTAATTTTGTAGCCAATTGTGCAGAAAAAGTTGTGGGTATAGAATATGTAGAGGACGCTGTAGAAGATGCAAGGATAAACAGTAAGGAGAACGGAATAAATAACACATCTTTTTTTGCAGGAGATATGGTTAAGGTTTTAGATGATGAGTTTATAGAAAGAAATGGAAGACCTGACGTTATAATAACAGACCCTCCACGTAGCGGAATGGCAGAGAAAGTTGTACAACAAATTTTGAAAACAGGGGCAAGAAAGATTGTATATATATCTTGCAATCCCGCTACCCAAGCAAGAGATTTGAAGATGATGAAAGAAAAATACAGAGTAACGAAAATACAACCTGTGGATATGTTTCCTCATACTCATCATATAGAAAACGTTGTTCTGTTGGAGAAAATATAGCAACAAATTCTCTTATCAAAATTTTGGTAAAGGGAAACAAGGGATACGTTTCTGTGTTTTAGGAAATAGGAGAGAAGATATTAGATTTATTATAAAGAAATAGTAGATAAATTTTATAGAGTTTAGAAACTCAAACGAGAAATAAAATAAATCATCTACAAAGTAAAACAAAAAAAAGAGGAAGCAAAAACTTCCTCTTTTTATTATTTGGACTACTCTTTACCAAGTAGTTTAAACATTTTCTTTTTGTAGTTTTCCACTCCCGGTTGATTGAAAGGATTGACACCCAATACGTAACCACTCACTCCACACGCTATTTCAAAGAAATAGATAAGTTGTCCTATGTTTATTTCATCAACTCTTTCTACACTTAACTGTATTTGTGAAACTCCACCTTCTAAATGTGCCAAACGAGTACCTTCTTCTGCTTTCTCGTTTATTTGAGTTAGAGAATGGTTTAGAAGATAATCCAACTTATCATCATTTTCTTTCAGTGTAGGAATAGGTAAAGATTTTTTGCTGTTTTCTATATGCAGAACGGTTTCAAACATAAGTCTTCTACCTTCTTGTATGTATTGTCCCATAGAATGCAAATCGGTTGTGTTACTTACAGATGCAGGGAATAAACCTTTGTTATCTTTTCCCTCGCTTTCACCATAAAGTTGTTTCCACCACTCTGAGAAATACACAAGATTAGGTTGATAATTTACCATAATCTCTACACTCTTGCCTTTATTGTAAAGATAGTTTCTTGCTACAACATATTTCAGCATATCGCTGTCTTTGTTACCCAAAACTTCTTTGCGTTGCAATTTTGCACCCTCTAATATTTTTCTAATATCAAACCCAGCAACCGCTATAGGCAAAAGACCTACAGGAGTAAGAACAGAGAATCTTCCTCCTACATTATCCGGTATTACAAAAGTGTCACAACCCTCTTTGTCAGCGATTTGTTTCAACACACCTTTTTCTTTGTCTGTTATGGCTACAATACGTTTTGCAGCCTCTTGGCTTCCATATTTCTTTGTAAGATGTTCTCTAAGTATTCTAAAAGTTACTGCTGTTTCTGTAGTAGTTCCAGATTTTGAAATAACGGCTAAGGAATAGTCTTTTTTGTCTAAAACTTCCATTAAATCAGCAAGATAATCTTCGTTCATAGTATTGCCAGCGTAAAGTATAGTAGGAGTGTTTTGATTTGTAAGAGTATCAAAATTATGTTTCAATGCCTCTATTACCATTCTTGCTCCAAGGTATGAACCTCCTATACCTGCTACAACGAAGACTTCAGAACATTTTCTAAGTCTTTCTGCTATAGATTCTATCTTTGCAATCTCTTGTTGTGAAATCTCGTTTGGAAGATTTACCCAACCAAGAAAATCATTGCCTTCACCATTTCCATCTATCAAAGTTTGAAGAGCAGATAAACTCTTTTCACTTAATTGTTTCAATTCTTCGTTTGAAGGTGTATCGTTTTTTGAATAAGAAACTGTAATTTTCATAATAAATAATTGTTAATTGGTTGCAAATATACAAAATAAATCTATATTATTCGCAACAATCGTTACAATTACACATTTCTTTTTCAAATTCCAATGTAGAGTGGGAAATATTATGTTCAACAAGTTCTTCTTTTATTGCTTTCTTCGTTTGTTCCAAATAGTTCAAATCCCTAAGTTTTATATGTGCAGTAAGGGCGTTTTGTGTCGTGCTTATAGCCCAGATATGTATATGATGTACATCTTCTACATTATCTATATGTTTTATATGTTCAACTATTTCATTGCTGTCTATTCCTTTAGGAACTCCGTCTAATGCAAGCCTTACGCTGTCTTTTAGTAAATCTATAGTAGAAATTATTATTATAACAGAAATTCCTAAACCTATGATACTATCTATAATATACCAGCCCGAAATATTTATTACTATACCCGAAATAACAACACCTACACTTACCAAAGCATCGGCTGCCATATGCAAATATGCACCTTTTACATTCAAATCCTTATCTTTGTCTTTTAGAAATAGATATGCAGTCAATCCATTCACAATAACACCTATACCGGCCGTTATTCCAATGGCTTTACCCGAGATAACAACAGGGTTTATTATCTTTTCCACGCTTTCATATATTATGAAACATACTGCAACTATAAGTATTATAGCATTTATCAAAGAAACGTGAATGGTAGATTTTTTATAACCATAAGTATAACTTTTGTTTGGGTGAATTTTTGCTAATCTGAAAGCCAACATAGCAATGATTAACGATGCAACATCTGATAGATTATGACCAGCATCTGATATAAGTCCGGCAGAATTGTAGATAAATCCTACAAGAAACTCTGTTACAACGAAAACTGAGTTTAATATTATACCCAAAATAAACGCTGAATTTAAGTTTTCAACATTTACTGCATGCGAATGTTCGTGTGTGTGTATATGATTGTGTCCCATTTTTGTAATGTTTTTTATTTAGTTTTCTATCTCTTTATTTCGCTCTCACGAAACTTTGTTTTAATTTTCTAAAACTTGATTCTAATTTCGTAGAACTTTGTTTTAATTTTCTCTTTCTTTGTTTTAGAAAATTAAAACAAAGAGATAGAATTCTAAAACAAAGTTTTATTTTTATAGAACAAAGCTTCGTGTTTGCGGGGACAAAATTAGAAAAAATAATGTGCAACTTGGTTGCAATTATTCATTGTGGTAGGGTTCGTGTTTTATGATAGAGAAAGCACGGTATAGTTGTTCGGTGAATAAAATTCTTATCATCTGATGGGAAAAAGTCATCTTACTCAAAGAAATCTTGTCTTTATATCTCTCTTTCAAAACATCTGCCAAACCAAACGCACCACCTATGACAAAGATTAGACTTTTGGTGCTAAGGTTTATTTGTTTCTGTAGAAAATCTGCAAACTCCACACTCCTATATTCTTTACCGTGTTCATCTAAAAGAAAAACCTTGTCTTCTGGGTTTATATGTTTGAGAATAAGAGTGGCTTCTTGCTCTTTTAGTTGAGTAGGAGAGAGGGAGGAAGCGTTTTTTACATCTGGTATTATCTCAATAGAGAAATTTATATAATGTTTCAACCTTTTGGTATATTCATTAACAGCCTCTTCTACAAAGCCTTTGACGGTTTTTCCTACAACAAGAAGTTTTATATTCATTTCAGAAGTTTTTTTATTCGTTTAAGTAAAAAGAAGATTTTTGAATATCTTTTCTCAATTATTAGATACGGAGTTCTCTTTCCAGAAAAGAAACGAAAATAATGTTCTATGTTTTTTATCATAGAGCCTTCCATATCAAAATCTTTAAGACCTAAGGCATTGGTATGCTTCATTGCTTGCCAAGTAAGTAAAGACATAGCATAGTTTTGTTCATTGCTATTGGTGAAACCTGAAATAAGATTGTAGCAGGTTTCATTGTCCCACGCTATAAACAAAACACCCATAGTTTTTTCTTCACTATCTTTTGCTACAAGCAGAAGTCCTTGGTTTCTTTTATAGGATTGTTCCACTATTTGTTTGAAAACAGGAAAACTATACGGTGTTTGTATTTTTTGTTTCTTGTAAGTAGAACATAAAATGTTGTCATATATATCTTTAAGGTCAAAATCTGAGGTTTCTATATGAAATTTTCTTTCTGCTCTTCTTATGTTTTTTCGCATTACAGGCAAGAAAGAGTGGAAACATTCTTCAATATTCTCCACATTTACTTTATAAGTATAATGTACAGTAGAAGAAAATCCTTTCCAATAAAAACCTAACCAAAAGAAATTCTTAGGAGATAAATGGTAATGAAAGTATGCTAACTTTTCTTTGTTAAGAAATTCAGCAAAGGCTTCTGTTGATTTGTTTTCCAAAGAATATTGTTCAGACAATCTATTGCAAAGAGAATAGTCTATAAACATTCCACTTATAGGAGTCAGCACAGCAGGTACTATAGTTTTGAAACCTGTGGTTTTATGTATATTGTATGGAAATGCAACCAAGATTTTTCCTTCTTGTTCGTAAAGAAAAACGTCCCAATCTTCGTTGCAAACAATATCTAACCACCAATCCTGAATGAAAAGATTGACCTTATTCTCTTTTATTAGTGCAATGTATTTCTGTCTATTTGTCATTGTGCATCAAATTCTCAACACTCAAACGAAAATCACTTAATATGTTCATATAATTTATATATGCTTCGTAAGGAGAAGAATAATGGTTGAAATACTTATGCACATCTCCATCGGAAAACCATTTTGTACACATATAATAGAAATTATCTGAAGTCTGTAAGTGTCGCCATACGTCTATCAAATCATTGTTTTGAGTTTCTTTTACCAAATCTTCCATTTCGTAAATTTGGTCAAAAGCATCGTTTTGTATATCATTGCCAAGCCAAGCCGAAATATCCCTCTCTTCATCTGCCCAAGAAACAGGACTAACACTTGAAAGATAATCTTTTACTTCATAATTGTTGGCAACAAAAGAAGGAGTTTGAAAATCAAAACTACTCTTTGCAAAAACTTCTTCAGGTAAGTATCTCATAAACTCAAAAATACCTGTTTCTTCCCATTGATGTTCGCCAAAGGTTTCATAATCCATGAAAAGATTTACACAATTTGGACTATCAATAGCATTTAACCAATTTACAAACTTATCACAAGTCAAAGGATATTCTTTCCATGAAGACTGAGAAAAACGAAAGGCTATATCGTCTGAAAGTTGGAAGTTTTTAGTAAGAAGTTTCAATCCATTATGGTCGCGATGTTCATAGACAAAGTTTGGACTTCTCCAACCCAAAACCTGTTTTGCACCTTCCATACATTGAGCCTTAAATCCCAAACGCTTTACCATTCTTCCTATTTCATCGGAGTAGATAAGTTCTGTATTTCTAAAGACTGTAGGAGTATAATTAAACGTTTCTTGCATAAGTTTTGTGTGCATAGAAACCTGCTGAGCAAATTCTTTTTCGCTTTTTAGTGCTGCCAAAGAGTGCATATAGGTTTCACCCAACAACTCCACACAACCCGTATCTACAAGTTTCTGAAAGGATTCTATAACCTCAGGAGTGTAAAGTTTGAATTGTTCTATAACAGTGCCTGTTATGGAGTAAGAGATTTTAAATCTACCCTCGTACTTGTTTATCAAATCAAGCATTAACCTATTTGTAGGCAAATAACATTTATCTGCTATTCTTCTACAAAGCCACTTGTTTTGAATATCATCGTAATAGTTATGTTTATTACCTATATCAAAAAATCTGTAAGGTCTTAAACGAAACGGTTGATGAACTTGAAAATAAAAGCAAATAGATTTCATATTATAGTCCTTTCTTTTTAAACAGTTACATTGTTATATATTGAAATTATTTCGTTGGCTGCTTTGTCCCAATTTATCTTTTTAAGTTCTTTGGTTGCGTTTTTGGTTATCATATTGTTGATAGCAGGATAATGTGTTAAAGCATAGATAGCATCACTCATAGCATCTATATCCCAGAAATCTACTTTTACAGCATAGGAAACAACTTCTGAAACGCCACTTTGTTTAGATATAATAGTAGGGACACCTTCTCGCATAGCCTCTAAAGGAGATATACCAAACGGTTCGCTTACCGATGGCATAACATAAACATCGCTTCTTCTAAACATTTCTTCTACATCATTGCCTTTAAGAAAACCAGTGAAGAAGAAGTTTTTTGAGATACGTTTTTTTGCAACTAAAGTTATCATTCTGTTGAGCATATCTCCACTTCCAGCAATTACGAAGATAATGTTTTTATCCCTTTTCAGAACCTTATCTGCTGCTTCTATGAAATAGTCAGGTCCTTTTTGGAAAGTAACTCTCCCAAGAAAAGTAACTATCTTCTTGTTGAAAGGGTTTGATATTTTGTTTGTTTCACCTTCTTTTATATCTATACCATTATAAACGGTGGTTATCTTATTAGGATTTTGATGATATTTTTCTACTACTATTTTTTTAGTATAGTTGCTTACCGTTATTATTCTATCTGCTGCTTCCATACCTTCTTTTTCTATGTTGAAAACAGTAGGATTTACGTTTTCTCCACTTCTATCAAACTCTGTTGCATGCACGTGAATGACCAATGGTTTATTGGATATTTTTTTTGCAACAATACCTGCTTTATACGTCAGCCAATCGTGTGCGTGTATGACATCAAAATCGTTTTCTTTTGCAATGTTTGAGGCAACTAAAGCATACTTCTCCACCTCTTCCATAAGGTTTTCTTTGTAGCCTCCTTGAAAAGAGAAGTATCTAAAAGCGTTGTGTTCAAATGTTTCTTTGGTTTGATAGTTCTTATTTACTATATTATAATAATCATTTATTCCTATGTATGGTACCAACTCACTATTTACTTCCACGAAAGAAAGATGTTTGAAATACTCTTCACTCCAAAAAGATTTAAAATCTATTTTTACCTCATTGGCACCTAATATGCGAGTACCATTGTCTTTTTCGTCTTTAAACCTGTTTGGAATAACAAAAAGAATATCTACACCTTGTTTCACCAAAGCATCAGTCATTTGGAAACAAGCCGTACCCAATCCGCCTGAAATATGAGGAGGGAACTCCCAACCAAACATAAGAACTTTCATAATTTATTTATTTTTATATGAGTCTATCAAATATTTCATTCTTATCAAAGCAGCCACACTCCAAGCCTGAGAAATACTTCCCCCTGCTTTGAAAGGAGGGTTGCCATCATAAACCTCTGCTATGGAACCTACACAATAATCGCACAAAACATCTTCAAACCCCTTGTAAATACTCTCTATGAAATCTACTCCGTCTTTTCCATACACTCTAAGGTAGGCTTCTGAAAATGCACCAAGAAGCCATGGCCATACAGTACCGTTATGATATGCGTAATCTCTATTGTTTTGGTCTCCAAAATAGTATCCTTTATAGTTTTTGTCTTTTGGAGATAGGGTATTCAAGCCTCGTGGAGTAAGTAACTCACTTTTAACCTTTTCTACTATAAGTTGTCTTATCTTTATACTCAAAGGAGAATACTCCAACGAAACAGCAAATATCATATTCGGTCTTACAGAAAAATCTTTGTAAGTTCCATCAACATAATCTGCCAAATAACCTAAATCTTTTGACCAAAAGATTTCTTTGAAAGCAGTTTTAAAGGCTGAGGAAAAGTCAGTCCATTTCTCTACAAAAGCATCATCGCAATATTCTTCTGCTAAAGATTTTGTGAACATAATAGCATTGTACCACAAAGCATTTATTTCCACAGCATAACCCTTTCTTTGAGTAACAGGAACGCCATTTACTATAGCGTCCATCCAAGTTAGAGCCTTGCCATTTTCACCTTGCCACAAAAGATAATTGCTATCCATACGCACATTATAACAACCTTCTTCCAAACTATTGATAATGCTTTTCATCTTCTTGCCATACTTCTTCCAAACTTTCTCTCTTTCACCTGTTATGTTAGCATACTGTTGCAAACACCAAAAGAACCAAAGAGGAGTATCTGCACTATTGTAGGCAGCACTTTCACCCACACCTATATTTGGAAATAAACCGTCTTTCAAATCTTTGAGCATAGTATCGGTTGCAGATATTAACAACTGCATATCTTCTACACCCAAACAAAGACCAGGCAAGGAGATAAAAGTATCTCGTCCCCATCTTCCAAACCAAGGAAAACCAGCCACTATATTTACTTCTAAGTTTTTTCTACAAAAGAACATTCGGGCTGCTCTCTTGAGAACATCTTCCATTGTGTTAATATCAAAACGTATGCTTGCTTCTCGTTTGAAATCTCTGCTGAGTAACAAAGGATTAGACCCTTCTTCTATACCACAAGATAGATAAAAACATTCTCCAGGTTTTAGTTCCACAGAGAAAACTCCCGGCATAAGCAAATCTTCTGTATAATCGTAACCCCTTTCTTTTTCTTTTATATACTCAAAATTGTAGTACCAATCTGGTTTATGCTCGTAAGTCATCTTCTTTGACAACTGAATATATAAAGGAGTGTAGTTTTCGTACAGTTGATAACTAACGCCATTTTCTACATTCTTGTAAGAAGTGTTTGCCTCATCGTTTCTATAAGATAATTTATGTACTTGTCTGAAAGCCAATAAAGGACGCAATTCCAAAGTAATGTTTGAAGAGGCTTCTTGCAAGGTATATTTTATCAAAACTCTATCTCTTCTCTGCTGAATTTGAATTTCTTTTGTAAGAAGTATATCTCCTATTCTGTAAGAAGTAATAGGCAGATTTTTAAGTTGATAAGATTCTAAGTATTTATGACCTTTGGGATAATAAATTCCTTCTTTGTACCTATGAATACCCAAATGAAATTCGTTATTGTTCTGTATAATGGTTTCATCTAAAGAAGATAAAAGTACATGATTATTATCGTCTATTTGAGGTTGAGGCACTATCAATAGACCGTGGTATTTCCTTGTATTACAGCCTGCAAGAGTGGTGCAAGCATAAGCATTTGACATATTTGCACGAAGAATTTCCCTGTTGAGAGAAAACTCTAAATTCGTAAGTTCATCTTTTTTAAACAAAATTTCCTTCATTTTCCTTAGATAAATAAAGTAAAAATACAAATATAATTAGAACCCCAAAATTACAAAATATTATCCAATATACCAAACTTGCAACCAAAAATTTCTAAGAAAATAATTTTATTTTTCTATAAAGTTCAGATTTTTTGCAGCAAAACACTATTTTTTCTATCTCTTTGTTTTAGAAAATTAAAACAAAGTTCTATGAAATTAAAACAAAGAGATAGAAATCTAAAACAAAGTTCTACAAAAATAGAATAAAGAGATAGAAAACTGAAACGAAGACTTATTCTTTCTTTTTCGCTTGTATAGGTATAAGACTTATTATTTCCTTTATGTTAAATAGTCTGAAAACCAAACTTAAAGCACAGAATAGAACAATGCTTATACATAGTCGTATAGTCCAAACAATATCTATTTTATACACAGCAAAGGAACACAAAACCATACAAATAACAAAGCATAATAATCTGAAGACATAGTTCTTGTTTATTTTTAATTGGAAAATCTTTACTGCTATAATTATCTGTAATATAGCGGTTATACTCTGTGAAATCAATGCAGCGAAAGCAGAACCTATTTCTTTAAAATAAGGGATTAAAAGAAAGTTTGTTGCTATGTTTAAAATCATACCACAGAAAGCCACAATGTTTAGTTTTTTCAAAGAACCGTTTGCAGTCAATAAGGTTCCGAAAATATAAGTCATAGAAACAGGAATGAAACAAAAGCAAAGTATTTTAAAAACTTCTGCACTATCGCTTACGTGTTTTGTATATAGGTAATCTACTATCTCGTAAGAATAAAAGAAACCCAAAAGAGCAAAACTCAAACTTATGAAAAGAAGTAGATGAAAACTTATTTTGGTAATCTCTTCTATGTTTATTTTGTCTTTTATCATCTTTGCAAACAATGGTAATAAGATAACAGAGAAAAGATACGCTACCATATTCACACTATCCACAAGTCTGAAACCAGAAGCATAGACTTCGCTTGCCACTCCGTTGTCTTTAAGAATTCTTTCCAACATTACGCTGTCTATTCTGTTATACAAAGACATCAGCAAAGTAAGTAATGCAAATGGGAAACCATACTTTAGGACGGCTTTCATAAAAGAAACATTCCAAACCAAAGAAATAAATCCCGTCTTTTTCAAACAGATAAACAACGCAACCAAAGTAGAGATAGCAAGACTTAAAACCTGTGCATATACAAAGTATTCTACACAAAACACTTTTTTACCCCAAGAAGTCCATAACAGACAAGAACAGAATAAAATAGTAAGTGCTTTATCTAAAACCGAGAGAACAGAATCTGTTTTGAATAACAAGAGGGCAGAGATATTGCTTCTAAGGTAGGTCAATAAAGAAGTAAGTATCTGAAATATTGCTAACCAAAACAGTAAAAAGCGAGCATAAGAATCATAATCAACTATGAAAGACACACAAAAAAGCAACACAATATAAACTCCACTTAAACAAAGTTTTAAAGGCAGAATGCGAGCAAAATATTTTTTTAAAACAGAGGTATTTTGAGCAATGGTTTTATTGTTAAAGCTATTTATTCCCAAGTCAAGCAAGATATTGAATAGATAAGTAAAGTTTAAAAGAGCAAAATACACACCATATTCACCCATAGGCAAAGCATTTTGAACACTTCTATCAATACCAAGTATCCAAAACGTTTTTATCAGCAGGTTAAGTGCTAAAAGGAATATAAGATTTGTAACAAAAAACTTTTTCATAATAAACTTATTGCAAAGGTACTTCTTTTTTTTCAAATCTATCCTAAAAAGACAGTCAGAAATGAAAAATAAACAGTTTATCTGTCCTTACAACAAAAAAATTCTTTACCTTTGCACTCTATTAAAACAAGGAAACAAAAGGTGAATATAGGAGTAAATACACGTCTTTTAATTGATGGCAAACTTGAAGGTATAGGTTGGTTTACAAAACAGATACTTGAAAATATGGTTGTCAAACATAGGGAACATAAGTTTTATTTTTTCTTTGATAGAAAATACTCTAAAAAGTTTGTGTTCTCAGAGAATGTTATCCCTATCATAATCCCTGTTCCTGCACGTTCTCCTTTGTTGTGGCATATTTACTTTGATATGCTTTTGCCTTTGTATTGCAAGATTTATAAGATAGATGTGTTTTTCTCTCCTGAGAACTACATACCTAAAAACATAAAAAAAACTGTTATCTGCACGGTTCATGACATCAATTTCATACATAATCCACAGTATATAGGCAATGTTTCGCATAGAAAGTATTTTCTGAAATATTTTGGTTTGAATGCAAGAAAATCCGACAAAGTTATAACGGTTTCTAATTTCTCTAAGAAAGATATTTCTGAAAATATGAATGTGCCAGAAGAAAAGATAGAAGTAGTATATAATGCTGCAAATGACTGTTATAAACCTTTGCCAAGGGAAAATAAAGAACAAACTTTGCAACAGATAAAACAAAAATACACCAAAGGAAGAGATTATTTCTATTTTGTAGGTTCTATTAGTAAGAGAAAAAACTTGCAAGGACTGTTTAAAGCCTTTGATGTTTTCAAACAAAGAAATGAGAATGATATACAACTTGTTATCATAGGTAATGCAAAATGGTGGGACGAGGAAATAGAGAAAGCATATTCTGAAATGAAATATAAAGAAGACGTTATCCTACTTGGTAGGTTATCCTCTGAAGAAACAGCCCTTATAACCTCTGCTTCTATAGCCTTAGTTTTTGTTTCTTTGTTTGAAGGTTTTGGAATACCTATAGTAGAAGCATTTCAGACAGGTACGTCTGTTATAACTTCCAACCTAACATCTATGCCTGAGATAGCAGAAGATGCAGCCATAGTTGTCAATCCTTACAATACAGAAGAAATAGCAAATGCTATGGAAAAAGTATTGGATAAGGAAATTAGACAACAACTGATAGAGAAAGGTTTTGAAAGAAATAAAATATTTTCATGGGAAAAATCAAGTGAGAAAGTATGGAACATAATAACAAAACTCGCACATTGAGTGATACAATAATGCAAAGGGTACTCAATCTTTTTGAATGCTCTTATGATATAACGACAGATTCTCGTAAAGTAAAGCAAGGAAGTATTTTCGTTGCACTAAAAGGTAACAATGTAGATGGAAACCATTTTGCAAAGCAAGCCATAGAAAACGGTGCTAAACTTGCAATAATAGACGATGAAGAGTTCTATTTGGGAGATAAAACCCTATTGGTAGAAGACTCTCTTTTGTTTTTACAAGAGTTTGCAAACTATTACAGAAAGACTTTTTCCATACCGTTTATTGCTATAAGTGGAACCAATGGTAAGACAACGACAAAAGAGTTGATTAACGCCGTTTTATCTGTTAAATACAAGGTTTGTGCAACTCAAGGAAACCTAAACAACCATATAGGAGTACCACTTACTCTTTTGCAATTGAAAAGAGATACTCAGATAGCAGTAATAGAAATGGGTGCAAGCCATATAGGAGATATAGATGAACTATGCAATATAGCAGAACCAACGTATGGACTTTTGACAAATGTAGGCACTGCTCATATAGAGGGTTTTTGTAGTTTGAATGGAGTATTGCAAACCAAGACAGAACTTTATAGATACCTGAATAAAACTAACGGGAAAGTCTTTGTGAATTTTGATGATGAGAACCTAAGAAAACAAGAGGTAGAAAATAGAATTTCTTATTCTTTGTACGATAAGGCAGATACACAAGCCGAGATAATAAATCCACAAGATGTTTTTGCACAGATAAGGGTAGATGGTGTAGATATAAAATCTCATCTTGTAGGTAGTTACAATGCACATAATATACTTGCAGCCCTTACGGTAGGAAGATATTTTGGTATTCCATTAGAAGAGATAAAAGAGGCTATAGAGGATTATAAACCTCAAAATCATCGTTCAGAGATAGAGAAAACAGAGAAAAATACTTTGATACTTGACTGTTACAACGCTAATCCATCTTCTTGTAAATTCGCAATAGAGGCTTTTAAAAATATTTCTTCACCAAACAAACGCATATATATAGGAGCGATGAAAGAATTGGGACAGGTAAGTGAGCAAGAGCATAAAGCCATAGCAGATATTATAAAACAGATGAATTTAACAGAAGCCATATTCGTGGGAGAGGAATACAAAGAATACGCAAAGGGTGATAACATTCATTGGTTCTTAACTTCGCAAGAGGCTAAAAAGTTTGTAAAACAAGAGAATATTACTTCCTCTTGCATACTTATCAAAGGTTCTCGTGCTACTCAAATGGAGATTTTGAAAGATGTTCTATAAGGTGTTGGGATTGATGTCAGGCACTTCGCTTGACGGATTGGATATGGCTTATTGCGAGTTTGAAGAAAACGAAGGCTTATGGCACTACAAGATACCAAAGGCAGAAACTCTTGCATACGATGATAAGATGAGGTCTTTCTTACTAAACTGTGAAAGATGTAGTGGAGAAGATTTGTCTTATGCAGATTATGAATTAGGAAAGTTTTTTGGCAAATGTGCTTTTGAGTTTTTGGAAAAACATTCTTTGGAAGTAGATTTTATATCTTCGCACGGACAGACAATATTTCATCAACCCGAAAAAGGATTTACAACACAGATAGGCAACTTGTCTGCATTGGCTTGTTTCTCTCAAAGAACAGTTGTAGGAGATTTTCGTTCTATGGACGTTGCATTGAAAGGGCAGGGGGCACCTTTAGTTCCTATAGGTGATAGACTGCTTTTTGGTCAGTACGATTGTTGTCTAAATCTTGGAGGTTTTTCAAATATAAGTTTTGAACAAGAGGGTAAAAGAATAGCATACGATATTTGTCCTACTAATATGATACTCAATTATTTGTCTATGCAAAAAGGTCTTGCTTATGACAAAGACGGCTATTTGGCTTCAAAAGGAAAGATAGACGAAACTTTATTGCAAACACTTAATTCTATACCTTATTATAAAGATATGCAACATCACTCTTTGGGAAAAGAATGGGTGAATAAATATATTTTTCCTTTGATAAACTCTTTTCCTTTGAGTGTGGAAGATTTGTTGGCTACATACACAGAACACCTTACTACACAGATAGCAAAACATATAAAAGGCGATACACTTGTTACAGGAGGTGGAGCATACAATAAACATTTGATACAAAGTCTTAAAACCAAAACAAAATACCATATAATAATCCCCGACAAACAAACTATAGATTTCAAAGAAGCACTTATATTTGCTTTTCTTGGTGTAAGAAGAATGAGAGGCGAAGTAAATTGCCTTGCTTCTGTTACAGGAGCAACACAAGATAGTTGTTCAGGTTGTGTTGTTCTAAAGCCAACCAACTGAAAACTAATAACAAAATAACAAAACAGGCACACACACCACTTAAAGTGTGTGCCTTTGTTATGTTATTACAAAAAAACAAACAAATTTTATATATATAGGGGATTTGTTTTGTTTGTTTTTTTCATATTGCAGAGAAAGAACTCTTTTTTTTGGATTATATTCATAAAATTTTGCTTTAGGTTAATTTTGTAAGGGATTGATTAACAAAGTAATTGTCTTTTTATGTTATTATATTTTCTAAATTGAAAAATACTTAAATACTTG
>JAFUGA010000054.1 GCA_017469625.1 Bacteroidales bacterium | reverse complement strand
CAAGTATTTAAGTATTTTTCAATTTAGAAAATATAATAACATAAAAAGACAATTACTTTGTTAATCAATCCCTTACAAAATTAACCTAAAGCAAAATTTTATGAATATAATCCAAAAAAAAGAGTTCTTTCTCTGCAATATCAAAAAAAACTGACTGAACTGAAATACCTATATATATAAAATTCAGTCAATTTTTAGTAATAACATAACAAAGGCACACACTTTTATAGTGTGTGTGCCTGTTTTTGTTATTTGTTATTAGTTTTGGGTTTGTCAAGTGGTTTAAATTATTTTTGGTGTGTTCAAAAAAAAATGCAAACAAACCAACAGCAAAGATTAGTTTTCAGTTGGTTGGAAAAAGTTAGCAACAGAATTAGATAATGACTGTGTATATTTATTAACAAATTATCTAAGTTTATTTACTTTATTGTGAATTATTTACAAAGGTTTCCTCAAGTAAAATTCTAATAAAAAATTTCTTATTTTCTTTTCTATATATTTATATCTTAAGTATTTAAAAAAATGATAAAAAAGCATAGTCTATTTGCATAAATTTTAAGTGAAGACTTATTTTTACACGATAAAATAAACAATAATGCTTTTTTTTTATTAACTTTGCACTTTCATAAGGAAATAAAATAAAAAACAAAGATATGAGTACAAAAGTAACAAAAGAACTTGTTAATCCTAAAAGCATAGTTGTTGTAGGTGCAAGTGATGATACTACAAAGCCGGGTGGTGCTTTGGTAAGAAACATAAAGGAAGGCGGATTTAAAGGAGAACTTTACACTGTAAATCCTAAAGCAGATGAAATTCAAGGAATTAAATGTTATAAACAAGTAGAAGATTTACCTCAAGTAGATTTGGCTGTTTTGGCTATTGCTGCAAAATTTGCAGAACATACAGTAGAAGTACTTGCAAGAGAAAAAGGTACAAAAGCCTTTATAATTATCTCTGCTGGATTTGGTGAAGAATCTCACGAAGGCAAGGAATTGGAACAAAGAATAGTAAAGGTAATAGAAGAAAACGGTGCTTGCCTTATAGGACCAAACTGTACAGGTGTATTCACTCCTTATCATCATGCTATATTCTCTCAACCTTTCTCTGAACCATCTAAAAAAGGTGTTGATTTCATAACAGGTTCTGGTGCGACAGGCTGTTTTATTATGGATATAGGCAAACAACAAGGTTTGCACTTCAATCATTGCTGGGCTGTAGGAAACTCTGCTCAACTTGGTATAGAAGATTTATTGGAATACCACGATGAAGTATTTGACCCAGAAACATCTTCAAAGGTTATAATGCTTTACATAGAGAACATTAAACAACCTCAAAAACTGTTGAAACACGCAAAAAGCCTTATAAACAAAGGTTGTAAAATAGTAGCAGTAAAAGCAGGTAGTAGTGCAGCAGGTTCTCGTGCAGCATCATCTCATACAGGTGCTTTGGCTACTGATGATGTGGCTGTTGATGCTTTGTTCCGCAAGGCTGGTATAGTACGTTGCTATGGTAGAGAAGAACTTTGTACTGTGGCCGCTATATTTACTTATCCAAGATTTGAAGGAAACAACATTGCTATCATTACTCACGCTGGTGGCCCTGCTGTTATGCTTACAGATGCTTTGAGTAAATGTGGTATGAATATTCCTAAGATAGAAGGAAAAGTTGCAGATGAATTGCTTACTAAACTATTCCCTGGTTCTTCTGTTGCAAACCCTATAGACTTTCTTGCAACAGGTACTCCAGAACAATTGGATACCATAATAGAAACAGTAGATAAACAAATGTCAGAGATAGATGCAATGTGCGTAATCTTTGGAACACCTGGATTGGTTAAGAATTATGATGCATACAACGTTATTCACGAAAAAATAAACTCTTGCAAAAAACCTATCTTCCCTATCCTACCTTCAACACTTGTTGCAGGCGATGAGGTAAAAGATTTTGTTAGCAAAGGTCATACTTATTTCCCAGACGAAACAGTATTTGGTAATGCAGTAAGTCGTATAGTGGCTACTCCTACACCTGCTACAGAAGAAGATGTTATAAAGATAGATGTAGAAAAGATAAGAAAAGTAATAGATTCTTGCGAAAACGGTTACATAGATGTAAAGAAAGCAAACGAATTGTTTGATATAGCAGGTATATCTCATTACAACGATATTTCTTCAGATAACGAACAAGAGGTAGTAGATTTTGCAAACAAAGTAGGCTATCCTGTTGTTATGAAAGTTGTAGGACCTATTCACAAGAGTGATGTAGGTGGTGTTTCTTTGAATGTTAAGGACGAAGAAAGCGTAAGAATAGAATTTCAACGTCTTATAAAGATAAAAGATACTTATGCCGTACAGTGCTACCACATGTACTTTGGAACAGAGATATATATAGGTGCTATACGTACTCCTATGTTTGGTCATCAAGTTCTATGTGGATTGGGTGGTATATTCATAGAAGTATTGAAAGACGTTAGAAGTAACCTTGCACCTATTGGAATAAAGGAAGCAAAAGAGATGATAAAATCTTTGAAAGGTTACAAGATTATTCAAGGAGTACGTGGTCAAGAAGGTGTAAATGAAGACCTATATGCAGACCAAATAGCACGTGTTTCTGCTCTTGTACAAGCCGCTCCTGAAATAGCAGAAATGGACCTTAACCCTCTTTTGGGAACACAAGATACAATAGTTGCTGTAGATGCTCGTATAAGAATAGAAAAATAAACTTCCTATGAACAAAATAACTTTAAAAAACTTTTTTATGATGCTTTTGGCTGGTCTTTTAATCGTTGCTATGATGATTATGCAATGGCCAACAGGAGAAGAAGTTGATTTTAAGTTTTGGATAGGTTTAGTAATAGTAGTTTGTGCTGTAATATTTATATTGTATGAAAGCGTTGTTATTTCAAACAAATATTACAAAACCCTAACTGAGTTAAACAACGTAAAAACCAAACTAAAGCAACTTTCTCCTAAACCAGAAGAGAAAAAAGAAGAAAATAACGAGGTTAAACAACAATAAATGAGGCTTCATTTTTATAAATATGAAGGTGCAGGAAACGACTTCATAATTGTAGATAATAGAAGTCAGAACATTGTCCTTGGTGGGAAGAATATAAAACATCTTTGTTCCTATCATTTTGGAATAGGTAGCGATGGTCTTATGCTTCTCACCAACGATACAATGTCGGATTTTAATATGCAGTTCTTCAACCCAGACGGCTCAAGCGGTATGATGTGTGGCAATGGGGGAAGATGTATAGTAAGATTTGCAAAAGATATAGGCGTTATAGATAACAACAAAACAACTTTCACTGCTCCAGACGGAATACATAGTGCTGAAATTCTTAAGGATAATCAAGTGGCTCTAAAAATGATAGACGTACAACAGGTACAACAATTTTCAGATGGCTATTGGTTGGATACGGGAACTTCTCATTTTGTTGTAAAAGTAGATAACGTTAGAGATACAGACGTAATACATAGAGGTAGAACTTTGCGTTATGATGATAGGTTTATAGAACATAAAGGTACTAACGTAAATTTCTATTCTGAAACAGAGGAAAACACTCTACTTATTAGGACATACGAAAGAGGTGTAGAGAATGAAACTCTTGCCTGTGGAACAGGTATAACTGCTACTGCATTAGCCTATTCCATATACAAGAATTACGAAGACGGAAACTACACCATAGATGTTCATACATTAAACAATAATCTAAAAGTTTTATTCGCAAAAAAACAATCTTCGTTTTATAATATTGTATTGCAAGGACCAGCAAACAAAGTCTTTGAAGGAGATATTGAAATTCAGTTATGAAAAAAATACTTTTAATATTCTGTTTTGTTTTTTCTGTTTGTAGTTTTTTCTTTTCAAAAGCACAGAACTACAATATGCAGGGTTTTGAACTTATACTCAAACCTTTAATGGAAGAAATGCTCAGTGCAGAAAGCGATAACGAACGTTTTGCAGCCAATGAGAAGTTTATGGAAAACCTTGAAGATGCTTTGAATTGGGAGAAAAGTTTTTCTTATCCTTTTCCTTTGTTGAGAGATATTAGCATACTTACTTCACCAGACAAACAGTTCAGAATACTTACTTGGGCTATAGTTTCAGAAAACGGAGATTTTGAAAACTTTGGCTTTGTTCAAGCAAAAAACTCTTTAAAAAACGAGTACGAAGTTTATCGTCTATTTGACAGAAGCGACAACTGTATTCAACCAGAATTGGAGAAACTTAACGACTCTTCTTGGTATGGTGCAGTATATTATGATTTGATAACGACAAAAAACAACGGCAATACATATTACTTGCTTTTAGGTTGGGACGGAAACAATATCTATTCACGTAGAAAAATCATAGAACCTATAAGTTTTGCACGCAATTCAGCAAGACCTATCTTTGGTCAAACCGTATTTTATAAAGAAAAAGATAGGAAAAGATATATCTTTGAGTACTCTACCGAAACAACTTTCAACCTAAAATACGAAACACAATATTATAATATTACTTCAAACAAAAAAGCCAAAAGTACACTTTTGCATAAAGCCAAACCTTTTGAAGTAGAAGAGCCTGAAACAGATAAAAAGCAGATGATATTCTTTGATGTTTTGGAACCAATGGCTTATGGTATGGAAGGTTTTACTCAAGGTTATGTTCCATCGGGAGAAGTTACAGGTTTGTATTTTGAAGATGGCAAATGGAAGAAACTAAAACATAATGTATTACCACGAAACAAGAAAGACAAAAAAGATACTTTCGTTCCTAATACTACAAAACGTAACTCCATATTCCCAAACTAAGTTTTTTGCTTTAGAAAACTTTAAAAACCTTTATAATATTAAAGACTTTAAACTTGTTAATATTGTTTTTAACAAAGTTTTATAACAGTGTAGTTTTCACAAGGTTTTATTGAGAAAACCTAAAGTAAATTTTATTAAAATGCTATCTATTTTGCCCACTCAGAAAGCAAAAGTCATAATCTCATATTCAAAAAGTTTTATTATTTTTAGTACTTTGTTTTTGTTGTTTCAAAAAAATAAAGTATTTTTGTAATCATTTTCTATTTTATGAATTTGTATTTAAAATAATAACTAAAATATATATATAAAACAATGAGCAAAAGAATAAGCATCAACGAAGCAGTTGATATGATTAAAGACGGTATGACCGTTATGATAGGCGGCTTCCTTGGTTCAGGAAGTGCAAACAAAGTTATAGAAGCAATGGTAAAGGCTGGCAAAAAAGACCTTACTGTTATTTGTAACGATACTTCTTTTGTTGAATTCGGAAGCGGACTTTTGGTTGCAAACAATTGCGTTAAGAAAGTGATTGCTTCTCACATTGGAACCAATCCTGTAACAGGCGAAAAGATGATGAACGGTGAAATGGAAGTAACTTTAGTTCCTCAAGGTACGCTTGCAGAACAAATACGTTGCGGTGGTGCTGGTATAGGTGGTTTCCTTACTACCACAGGTTTAGGTACTATTTGCGAAGAAGGAAAACAAAAAGTAACTCTTGACGGTAAAGAATATCTATTGGAAAAACCTCTTCGTGCAGATATTGCTTTGATAGGTGCAAGTGTTTGCGATAAATTTGGAAACCTTGTTTATAGAGGAACTTCTCAAAACTTCAATCCTTTGATGGCTACTGCTGCAGATTTGGTTATTGCAGAGGTAAAAGAAGAAGTAGAAGAGATAAAACCAGAATACGTAAAAACACCTTATCTATTTGTAGATTATATAGTTAAAGCATAAGAAAAGAAAGATATTGCAGTAAAGTATTAAAGAAAGATATTTTACTGCAATTGTAGTTTATAATAATAAAAACATAAGAATAAAATGGAAGAAAAAATAACAAGCGTTATAAGACTTAGAATGAGTGCTCACGATGCACATTACGGCGGAAACCTTGTAGATGGTGCAAGAATGTTAAATCTTTTTGGCGATGTGGCTACAGAACTTCTTATCAAACAAGACGGTGATGAAGGTTTGTTCTGTGCATACGACAATGTAGAGTTCTTGAATCCTGTTTTTGCTGGCGATTATATTGAAGCCGTTGGTGAGATAACAAAAGTTGGAAACACATCTCGTAAGATGACTTTTGAAGCAAGAAAAGTTATAGTATCTCGTCCAGATATTAACGATTCTGCAGCAGAAGTTTTAGCAGAACCTATTGTTGTTTGCCGTGCAAGTGGTACATGCGTTACTCCAAAAGACAAACAAAGATTTAACAAATAAAAATGAATAGGGATTTATCCGAAATAATAACCTGCTATGCCACTAAAAGCCATGCAGAATTATCTCAATTGATGGTTAATAAATCAAAAGACAATCTTATATCTTGTCTTAACGATTTATTGACCGTATATATGAATGATAAGAATTCTTCTTCCTTAAGGGAGTTTATAACTGTTACAGTTGCGGGATATAAACATAATTCTGCAAAGTTGGGTTATAATGGTTTTAAACATAGCGATGAAATCGGAGGGAAACCTATCAATTGCGAAGCAAAGCCTAAAAATATACAGACAGAGGGATATGAAGAAAGGAAAACAAAACCTCGTCTAAATGCAGATGGAAGTTTCAATGATTATACCTACAAACGTTTAAACAAAGATATAAAAGAAAATTTCAATCTTTTGTGTAGTGGGTTTGTAGACGGAGAACTGCATTATATTATAGAGTTTCCTTTTTCTGTTATTGCCGAAAGAATGAAAGACAATTTGGACTCAAAATTTCATGGCAATATTCCCGAAGGTGTATATTTAAGAAGTTCTTCTTTTAATTTTTCTCACATAGAAAAATCTCCTCTTTTAAAGGTTGTGTATCTAAACAAAGAGGCTATAGAAAGAAACAAAAAATATTTCAATAGAAATTTTTATAATTTTTTAATACTTCAATAGTATGACCGAATTTCTAAATAAGATAATAGAGGGGAACACTATTGAAGTATTAAAAAATATTCCTTCTGAGAGTGTTGATTTGGGTATAACTTCTCCACCATATAATAAAGGTGAAAAGAACAAAGGTTGGCTTGTAAAGAACGTTAAATACAACTCTGTCCAGGATAAAGTAAAAGAAAACGACTATCAAGAAAATCAAATAGAGGTTTTAAACGAACTATACCGTATAATTAAACCCGGTGGTTCTTTCTTTTACAACCACAAGACACGCTGGGATAAAGGCGAAATGTTCCACCCTATTATGTGGATAAGCAAAACCTCTTGGACTATAAGACAAGAGATTATTTGGGATAGAATGATAGCCGCCAATATTAGAGGTTGGAGATTTTGGCAAGTAGATGAAAGAATTTATTGGCTATATAAACCAGAGGGAAACAACAAGATAGGTACAGAACTTCAATCAAAACATTCTCTACTTACTTCTATTTGGAGATTTCCTCCTGAAAGAAATAATCCACACCCTGCACCCTTTCCTATAGAACTTCCTACAAGGATTATAACTTCTATTCTTAATGAAGAAAATGGTGTAGTTATAGACCCATATTGTGGAAGTGGAACAACGTTGGTTGCTTCTAAACTTTTGGGAAAAAATTATATAGGTATAGATATTTCAGAGGATTATATAAGATTTGCAGAGGAAAGATTAGAAAACTGTTTATCTGAAAAGAAAAAAGTAGATGAAGAGTTGCAAAAGCATTTCGTTGAGAAAACATTTAAAGAGAGAAAGTTAAACAAAGAGAACACAGGAAAGTTTAGAAATTATAAAAGTGCAAATCTTTCAAATAACATAGCGACAAACGAAAGTTTTGCCTCCTTTTATAAGGATAGACAAATGACTTTAAATTTTGATAAAAAATAATCAATAAATAACAATACGATGGAAAAACTTATAATTACGGCTGCTATATGTGGAGCAGAGGTTACAAAAGAGCAAAATCCAGCAGTACCTTATACTGTAGAGGAAATAGTTAAGGAAGCAAAAAGTGCTGTAGATGCTGGAGCAGCAATAGTTCACCTTCATGTAAGAGAAGATGACGGTACTCCTACTCAAAGCAAAGAGAGATTTAAAGAATGTATAGACGCTATATACAAAGAATGTCCTAACGTAATACTTATACCTTCCACAGGAGGTGCAGTAGGTATGACAGCAGAAGAACGTTTGCAACCTACAGAACTTATGCCTGAAATGGCTACTTTGGATTGTGGTACTTGCAATTTTGGTGATGATGTTTTTGAAAATACTATGCCTATGATGAGAGCATTTGGTCAACGTATGTTAGAAAACAACATAAAACCAGAATACGAATGCTTTGAAATGGGTCATTTGGATAGCATTCTTGCGCTTGCAAAGAAAGGTTTCGTTCCTGCTCACCCGATGCAGTTTAATTTTGTGCTTGGTGTACTTGGTTGTACTCCTGCAACAGTTCCAAACCTTTGCTGGTTAGTAAATAGTATTCCTGCTGGAAGTACTTGGACTGTTACCGGTATAGGCAGACACGCTTTCCCAATGGCTGCTGCTGGTATAGCAATGGGAGGAAACGTTAGAGTAGGTTTTGAAGACAATCTTTATCTTTCAAAAGGTGTTCTTGCAAAATCAAATGGCGAACTTGTAGATAAAGTTGTTCGTTTAGCAAAAGAATTAGGTAGAGAAGTTGCAAACAGCGATGAGGCAAGAGAAATCTTATCTTTGAAAAAGAGATAATAGTTTCTAACTACTTAATTATAATAAAATTACGAAAAAACTTTAATTAACAACAGTTGTTTGTATGATATGATTGCGTTATTTTCTTAAAGATTTTTCAATAAGAATACAAGAAAACACAATCAAAATCAAACACAGATGTTTTTTGGCTAAAAGCAATTATAAAGTAATATGCTGAGTGGAAGATTTTCTACTGCAACAGTTACATTTATAAAGGTTAGCATATGTTTTTTTAAATGTTTTTCATTTGTTTTGAATGTTTTGATTTCATTATCAAAACATTCTTTTTATTCCAAAATAAAGAATGGGACGGTGGAATAAACAGAGTGTTAAGTTTTTTTCTTATTTTTGCAAAATAATTCCTAACTGCAAGCAATGGAGAACGATATTTTTCAAAACGAATTAACATTCCTTAAGGGTGTTGGTGAGAATAGAGCAAATATTCTGAAGAAAGAACTTGGTATAGTTACGTGGGGAGATTTGCTTTATTACTTTCCGTATCGTTACATAGACAAAAGCAAATATTACAGTATAGCAGAAATAAATTCGGACGATATTTACGTGCAGGTAAAAGGGATTGTGCAGGGTAAGGAACTTATTGGAGGTGGCAAAAACAAAAGGTTGATAGTATATTTTGCAGACAGGACAGGAAGAATAGAACTTGTGTTTTTCAAAGGCTTGCAATGGATTACAAACAAGTTAATTACAGGAAAAGAATACGTTATTTTCGGCAAACCATCTGCATTTAACGGAGGTTATAATTTCATTCACCCCGAGATAGAAGAGAGAGCAAAATACGAAAACGAGGTTTCAAGTGTGAAGTATATGCCTTTGTACAACACAACAGAGAAGATGAAAAATTCTTATCTGAATACCAAGGCTTTGGCTAAGATTACATACTCCCTTTTGTCCGAAGTAGCCAACAAAATACCCGAAACATTACCACAATATATTATAAAACAAAACAATCTTCTTTCCCTAAACCGTTCGCTTATAGAGATACACTACCCTTCTTCACCCGAAAATCTTTCAAAAGCCAAACTCCGTCTGAAATTTGAAGAGTTATTTTTCTTGCAATTAGGTCATTTTGTTGAGAAACTTAGAAGGAACGAAAAGAGTGAAGGTTTTGTGTTTTCAAAAATTGGAAAACATTTTAACTCTTTTTATAAGAACAACTTACCTTTTGAACTAACCAATGCACAAAAAAGAGTTATCAAGGAAATTCGCAACGATATGCGTACCACTCATCAGATGAACAGACTATTGCAAGGAGATGTTGGTTCGGGTAAAACTCTTGTCGCTCTTATGTCTATGCTTATTGCTGTGGATAATGGTTTTCAAGCCGCTTTACTTGCTCCTACAGAAATACTTTCACAACAACATTATAATAGTATTTGCAAATTTCTTAAGGGTATGAACCTTAACGTTGCTCTTCTTTTGGGCAGTGTGAAAGGAAAGGCAAGGAAGAATATTCTATCTAATCTTGAAGACGGTAGCATTGATATTATAATAGGGACACACGCACTTTTGGAAGATTCTGTTGTGTTTAACAAACTTGGACTTGCGGTTATAGACGAACAACATCGTTTCGGAGTGGAACAAAGAAGCAAGATGTGGGGCAAAAACAATGATATACCTCCGCATATTTTAGTTATGACGGCTACACCTATACCAAGAACATTGGCTATGACTGCTTACGGAGATTTGGAGTATTCCGTAATAGATGAACTTCCACCAGGACGAAAACCTATTCAAACTATACATCTTTATGATAGGGATATACTTAAGATGTACGCCTTTATGCACAAACAGATACAAGAAGGCAGACAGATATATGTTGTTTATCCTTTAATAAATGAGAGTGAAAAACTTGATATTAAAGACCTTATGGACGGATACGAAAGTTTGGCAAGAGAATTCCCTCTTCCAAAGTACCAAATAAGTATAGTACATGGACAACTTAAGAACGAAGATAAAGAGTTTGAAATGCAACGTTTTGTAAAAGGTCAAACGCAAATCATGGTGGCTACTACAGTAATAGAAGTTGGTGTAGATGTTAGCAACGCTACCGTTATGATAGTGGAAAACAGCGAAAGGTTTGGGTTAAGTCAGTTACATCAATTACGAGGACGTGTTGGCAGAGGAGCAGAACAAAGTTATTGTATTCTTCGTACAAAGGATAATCTTTCCAAAGAGGCAGCACATAGAATAGATATTATGTGTAGCACCAACGATGGTTTTGTTTTGGCAGAAGAAGACCTAAAGATGAGAGGACCAGGCAGTATTTCTGGTACAGCACAAAGTGGAGTGCTGGATTTAAAGATAGCAGATATAGTCAAAGACGAGCCTATAGTCCGTCGTTGCAAAGAGTTTGCACAGGCAGTTTTGAAAAACGACCCATTTCTTCAACACCCAGATAACGAACTCTTACTTAAGTACATAAATAAACACCACCCTATCACAGATTTCTCAAAAATCTCGTAAAACTATCTTTGTATTATTCTTTAGAAAACTAACAGTATTTTCTCAAAACTTTATTTCACTCCCACGAAACAAAGTTTTAGATTTCTATCTCTTTATTCTAATTTTCTATCTCTTTGTTTTAATTTCGTAGAACTTTGTTTTAATTTTCTATCTCTTTGTTTTAGAAAATTCTTTCTTTGTTTTAGAAAATTAAAACAAAGTTTCGTGGGAACAGAACAAAGAGTTAGGAAAATTCTACAGAAAAATCTTCTTAAGAAAACTTAACAAGTGTTTTGTCTAAGAAAAATTTAAGGTACTATTGTGAAAAATAACTTTATAAATATAGTAAAATAGAAGTTTTTTTGATAACTTTGCACTTTTGAATTTTAAAGATATGACAGTAAATAAAAAAATAAAAGGTTATATTGCTACAATAGTAGCCACGGTTTTATGGGGTGCAAGTTTTGTTTGGACAAACCAACTGTTTTTAGAGTGCAACTTTCCCGGCGTTACTTTGATTCTGTTTAGGTTAGCAATAGCATTTGTTTTGATGTTTTCATTTTTCTCCATCACAAAAAAACTTGACAAGGTGAAAAAGAAGGATTGGAAAATCTTTATAGCCTTAGCCGTCTTTCAACCTTTTCTTTATTTCATCGGAGAAACATACGGTATAAAATATATAGGAGATGCGAGTTTTGCTGCCGTAATGATAGCACTTATACCTATATCTGTCCCACTTATGATTGCATTATTCTACAAAAATAAAGTAAAACCCCTACTCGTAATTGGTGCGGTAATTTCCGTTATTGGTGTTGTAATTATGAGTATGAACATATCGGGAGGAAACATATCTTTAAAGGGTGTGTTATTCCTTGTTGAAGCAATAATTACTGCTTGTATGTACAACGTAATTCTTAGAAAACTTTTATCCAAAGGCTATGGTGCTATAACGATAACTACATATCAAAATATGATAGCAACTATTCTGTATATACCTATGTTTTTCATAATGGAGTATAAAGATTTCTCCTCTATACAGTGGAGTTTTACTGCTGTTTTTAACATACTTGCACTTGCTGTTTTATGCTCATCGGTTGCTTATGTTTGCTATTCTTATGGTGCAAGCATTATTTCAGTAGAAAAAGAAGCCGTTTTCAATAATGCAATACCTGTTGTTACTATCATTTTTTCTATACTTATAGGACAAGAAGTTTTTTCTATAAGAAAAGTATTAGGAATGCTTGTAGTTTTAATAGGTTTAATGATTAGTCAGTCTGATATTTTGTTGAAAAAGAATAAACTATAAAATTATGAAAGTAAAGGTAGGACTTATGCAAATGTCTTGTGTTAAAGATAAACAAACAAACATAGACAAGACCATAAAAAATATAAGAGATTTAGCACAAAAGGGAGCAAACATAGTTTGTATGCAAGAGTTGTTCTCTTCGTTGTATTTTTGCGATATAGAAGATTATGATAATTTTTCATTAGCAGAGGCCATTCCTGGAAAGACTACTGAGTTATTTTCTCAAATAGCAAAGGAACTTAATATAGTCATAGTTGCATCTTTGTTTGAAAGACAGATGGCGGGACTATATTACAATACTACTGTAGTTATAGATACAGATGGCAAGTATTTGGGTAAGTATAGAAAAATGCACATACCAGATGACCCAGGATATTACGAGAAGTTTTACTTTTCACCGGGTGATTTGGGATTTAAGAACTTTGAAACCAAGTTTGGCAACATAGGAGTTCTTATTTGTTGGGACCAATGGTACCCTGAGGCTTCTCGTCTTACAGCAATGAAAGGAGCAGATATTATTTTCTACCCTACAGCAATAGGTTGGGCAAAAGAACAAGATGAAGCAACGAATTCTGAACAATACTATGCTTGGCAAACTATACAAAGAGGTCATGCGGTAGCAAATGGTGTGCATACCGTTACTGTAAATAGAACAGGTTGGGAAGGAGATATGCAGTTTTGGGGAGGAAGTTTTGTTTGCAATCCTTTTGGTAGAATACTATATGAAGCATCTCACGACAAGGAAGAAAACATTGTAGTAGAGATAGATACAAAGGACACAGAACATTACAGAATGCATTGGCCATTCTTTAGAGATAGAAGAGTAGATGCCTATGGTGAAATAGTAAAAAAATATAGCGATAACATATAATAAACAATGGATAATTTATTAACACCGAAACAATTAGGATTTTCTTTTCCTGCTGAATGGCATAGACACAAAGCCACTTGGTTGTCTTATCCTCACAACGAGAATTCTTGGCCGGGAAAGATAGAAACTATATATCCATCTTACAATTTATTTATTAAAGAACTCTCTTTTTCAGAGCAGGTACATATAAACATAAACGACTCTGCTCAACAATTATGGGCAGAAGAGGAATTGAAGAAAATAAATTGTAATATGGAAAACGTTTATTTTCATTCTTTTAAAACCAATGACGCTTGGGCAAGGGACCACGGTCCTGCTTTCGTAATAAAAGGCAAGGAAAAGGCTTTGGTAAATTGGAACTATAATGCATGGGGCGGAAAGTACCCTGCAGAGTTAGATAACCTTATTCCAAAACAAATAGCCGAATATTTGAACATACAATCTTTCTCTCCGAACATAGTAATGGAAGGAGGTAGTATAGATGTTAATGGTTGCGGAGATTTGATTACTACAAAGGCTTGTCTTTTGAATGAAAACCGAAATCCAAATCTTACACAATCTCAAATAGAAGAAAAGCTTAGAGAATTTTATTGTGTAGAAAATATTCTGTGGCTTAACGATGGAATAGAGGGAGATGATACTGACGGACACGTTGATGACCTTACAAGATTTGTTAATGAAGATACTGTTGTAACTGTTGTAGAACCAAACAAGAATGATGACAATTACCAGCCATTACAAGACAATCTGAAACTATTATCAAAGATGCGTCTAAACAATAGCAAACAGATTAACATCATAGAAATACTTATGCCTTCAAGAGTAGAATATGAGGGACAGAGATTGCCAGCTTCTTATGCCAATTTCTACATAGCAAACGACAAAGTAATAATGCCTTTGTACAAATGCGAACAAGACGAAAAGGCTTTCATACTATTGGAACAGGTGTTCAAGGATAGAAAAATCATAGGTATAGATTCTACAGATATTATTTGGGGTTTGGGTAGTTTTCACTGTTTAAGCCAACAAGAACCTGAAGTTTGACACAAATAGAGTAACAAAATAAGATAATGATATGAAAAAGACAGTTTTTTTCTTTTTATTAAGTCTGTTCAGTTTGCAGATATATAGCCAAAGTCATTACAAATTGGCAACGGAAATAAAATATGATTCCATCTATGTTTTGGACGGAGATTATTATGCTGTGCGTTTAAACGGCAATTGGGGTGTAATAAAAAACAATAATACTGTTGTACCTCTGAAATACGATGCTATAGATGCTTTTGGTGATGATGTAATAACCTATATCAAAGACGGTAAAGCAGGTTTTGTTTCTATAGACGGCAAGGAAATAACTCCTGCAAAATATTGGTTAGAATTGGATTTTTCCCGTGTAGATAAATCTCCGTTGAATATTTTTTCTGATGGTTCGGCTCTTGTTTATGACGGAGAGAAACTAAGACTTATAAACAAAAATGGAGAATATATCTTAGGAGATACTATAGATATAATTTCAAAAGCAGGAAATACAGTAGTATATAGGCAAGGCGTGGCTTATGGAATGATGAACGCAATGGGCAAAGTAACACAACCTGCCAAATATATGCAGATAGAAACTATTCTTCCTTCGCAATTGTACGCCTATATTGCTATAAGAGATAATATGAAACTTTATGGTCTTATAGACGGAAAAGGAGTGCAGAAAAGTTTGCCTTATTACGATGAAGTAAGACTTATGAGCAAAAACGATAAACTTTATGTTAAAGCCTTTTTGCCGACAACCCTTAAACAAAGTCTTTACGATGAAAACGGAGAACTTCTTTTCCAACCTATGTATCAATCCATTGAACCTACCACTGTTCCTTTCTATTACAAGGTTTCTGATAATATGAAAAACGGAATAATAGGTATGGATATGAGTCTTTATGTTCCTCCTGTGTATGAAGATGTGCAGGTTATGACCTTGGACAATGATACATTTTTTGTTGCAATGAATGAAGGGGTTTCTTTTATACTTAACAAGAAAAATCAACTTCTGACTCATTATGAAGGAAATATAAATGGTTTTATTTCATACAAGGAAGATAATATAATATTTGTAGCAGACTCTTTTTTGAATTATGGTGTTATGTCTTCAAAGGACGGTTGGTTGATTAGACCAGAATATGACGAGGCTTTAGGAGAAGTAAAGGATAACATAATTCTGAAAAAGAATAAGAAATGGGGAGCAATCAACCTTAACGGACAAGTAACCGTTCCTTTTGAATATGCGAAAGTTAAACTATCTCCAAACAACAAATACGTTGTTTTCTATGAGGGAAAGAAAAACTCTATCCTTTTGGACGAGAATGCACGTATGCAAACCTTTGATAACGTGAAGAAAATCGTTACTTATGACAATTATGTTGAATATACCATAAAGGATAAACGCAACAGGCTTTACCCTAATGGAGAAAAACTAAACACAGAGTATAAAAGTATAGGTTCAGAATCTGAAGGAATTATGGCAATACAAGACAAGAACGGTTGGACTTATGCAGATGCAAAAACTATGCAAAAAGTTACAGATAAGTATTTTGATTTCTGTACTTATTTTACAGATTCTCAAGCCTTAGCAGTTCAAGGTAATAAGATAATAGTTATAGACAAAAGTTTCAATACTATAGATACACTTCTTTCTTCTGAAAGTAAAAACCTAAGAAATATAGCCTCTATGATAATGCTACAACAAAGAATGAAAAAATCTCGTATCATCGTAGGTATAAACGGAAAATATGGAATAGTAGAAATAAAATAATTAAAAAAATATTACACAAAATGAAAAAGAAAACAATTCTTGCTCTGTTTATAACTCTTTGTACAAGCACATTGTTTGCACAGAGTTACAGAACATATACATTGGCAGACGCAAAACAAGTTCATAATGGCATAATTTATTCAGTGCCACAAACAGAGATAGTAGTTAAAGTTCAGGTAGAAAAAACTACAAGAACGAAAGGTATTTACAACGATAAAGCATACCTTTTGGGATTGGATAACAGTGCTTTAAAAAATTCAACATCTTATTCTATAAAAAACATTTCTATAGAACCAAGAGCCGTTGCAAGTTCTGCCAACCAATATTATTTGACTTATTCGGGCAAAACTTCTATAGATATTTCTGAAAATGGAATACTTAGAAGCATAACAGTCGCTGGAACACAAAAAATAAAGAACACTACTACAGAAAACGAACCTCGTGTGAATAAACAAAGACAACAAGAGAATAAGACACAAAACGCACCTACTACAACACCAACTTTTGAAACTGAACTTATATCTCAAGGACTTCTTTCTTCATATCCACTTATGACAGCAGAGAAAGCCGTTGCTGAAATCAAAGCATTAAGACAGAAACAGATAGATATACTTTCTGGTGCAGTGGAAGGAACTTATCTAAACACTACTGTGGATTATATGTACAAGCAGTTGGACGAGATAATCAAAACTTACGTTAGCCTATTCACAGGTATAGCCACTACAGAACAAGAGGAATATATCTTTTCTTTCATTCCTCAGAAACCTATCATAGTAGAAGAAGACCTTTTAGTACCTTTGTTCAAATTTTCTCAAGAAAATGGTATAAGCGATTTAAACTCTAAATCAGAAGATTCTAAAGTTATGGCTCGTATTCACTCTTTCAACACAACATCTTCTGCAAACGAAACTTTTTCTGAGCAAATGACGAATAAGGATTTTAAAAACAAGACTGCAAAAGCAGGTATAGGTTTATATTATGCAATACCTGAACAAGTTAAGATAAACCTTGAGATGACAAATAAAACTCTTGCAAGTAAGGTTCTAAAACTTGCACAGTACGGAACAATAGCCATTTTGGAAGATGGTACAAACAATGTTGTATTTGATGAAAATACAGGTGCCATACTTAAACTTTGGAACTAATTTCTTTGACAAATTGAAATAAAACAAAGTACTTGTAGGTATTTTTTGAGAATATAAAGTAGAAAAACAAATATCTTAGAAATTTTTACAAAGTAAAAAAAACTCAAAATAAAACATCAATCAAACAAAGAAAATGAAGAAAGCCTAAAAACTTTCTTCATTTTTTCATATCAACTACCTAAAAAACACAAGATAAAATCCTACTAAATTCTCCCCTATCTTTATCTAACAATACCAATATCAACATATTAAACCCATATACTTTCACAAAAACACACTAATATCTTACATTACTCTCACAAAACAAAGTTTTAAAATTCTATCTCTTTGTTTTAATTTTGTAGAACTTTGTTTTAGAATTCTATCTCTTTGTTTTAGAAAATTAAAACAAAGTTTCGTAAAAAGGGTTTAAAGAATTGATAAGTGTAAAAATAGTAGTAGATTTATGGAAAAGTTTAATGGTATTAGAAAATTTGATTTTAGAAATAAATAGTTTATAATTAGATATTTACAAAAAGAAAAACGAGCATCCTTTTTCCTAAGAGAATGCTCGTAAAATTTGTTATAAACTTCTTACTCCAAGAAATTATTTTGCATTTACGTTAGTAAGAGGTTTACGATTTTTGTACTTGCTCAAATACTTATCAACCATACCTGCTGTATCCACAAGTTTAACTTTACCTGTGAAGAAAGGGTGAGAGGTATTTGAAATTTCTAATTTTATAAGTGGATATGTTTCTCCGTCTATCTCAATAGTCTCTTTTGAATTTGCACAAGAACGAGTAAGAAATACTTGTTCGTTTGACATATCCTTGAATGCACATATCCTGTAATTGCTTGGATGAATATCTTTCTTCATTACCTTAAATTATTTTATGTTTATACTATTCTTTAAAAACGAGGTGCAAAATTACTACTTTTTTTTGTAATTAACATCTTTTTTTCCAAAAAATTGAAATTTTAATTAGTTTTCCTCTGTTTTTTCTACTGTTTCTTCAGCATTTTGTTCTACTGCTTCTGTCTTTTCAACAGGTTTTGCCCCCTGTTGTTTAGATGCCTTTATTTGATTAAGAATTTCGTCTTTTTGTGCTTTTAATCTTGCAATCTTATTTTCAAATTCTTTCTTCAATAAATCTGCATTCTTACTATTTGCCAAGAAACCAAGATTGTTTTCCATTCTGTCTATTTCTGCTTCTATAGAGTTTATTCTTCTTTGCATAGCATCGGAACCTTGTTCCTTTAGTCTTTCCAAAGTCTGCATAAACTTAGATTTGTTCTTAGAAGCAATTTCTTCGGCTGAGATTTGAAGTTTATCTCTGTTTGCATTGATAACTTCGTCCCATTGTTGTTGAAGTCTTTTTCTCTCTTCTTTTGGAGTGAAACCTACTTCAAACCAACGTTTTTGAAAATCTTTCAACACCTCTACATTCTTTTGTTTGTCTTCTGTGAATTGGAAATTTTTCAACTCTTCTATAAGACTTTCTTTCTTTTGAATGTTCTCTGTTACTTCTTTATGTGTCTGTAAATAACTTTCACTCTTTCTGTTAAAGAATTCATCGCAAGCCGCTCTAAATCTTAACCAAACTTTCTCACTTTGATTTTTTCTTACGTATCCTATGTGTTTCCACTCTTCTTGCAAGGCTTTAAGTTCAGAAGTTGCAGCATCAAAATCGTTTCTCTTTGCTATTTCTTCTGCTTTTATACATAGAGCAACTTTTTTGTTGTAGTTCTCTTCTTCTTGCTTTTTATTGTTTGCAAACATCTCTTTACGAGATTCATAGAAACCGTCTATCATATTTTTAAACTTAGCCCACATGGTTTCATTGTCATTCTTAGGAACGGGGCCTATGGTTTTCCATTCTGCAAACAAAGCATTGATTTCTTCAGTTGCTTTATTCCAATCTGTCATTGAAGCAAACTCTCTCTTAATTATCTCACTAACTTTCTCTGTAAGAGATTCTTTCTTTTGTTTGTTTTGTTCAAGTTCGTCAGCTCTTTTTTCGTAATATTCTTTTCTTCTTTGGTTGATAGCATCTGAAGCTCTCTTAAATCTTTCCCATACTTCATCGTTCTTTTCAGAAGGAACAGGACCTATTTCTTTCCATTGACGGTGAAGGGCTTGCAACATAGCAAAACTTTCGTTTATATCCTCTATCACCAAAAGTTCTTCTACTTTTTCGCAAAGTTTAAGTTTTTCATCAAGATTTTTCTTTCTATCTATATCTCTTAACTCATTATAAATCTTTACTTGTTCATAGAATTTTTCTTTCAAAAAAGAGTATGATGCCCAAAGGTTATTTACCTCTGTATGTGGTACATTACCTATTTGTACCCATTTATCCTGAATGGCTTTATATGCATCGGATTTTTCTTTCAAAGATTGTTCGCTGTCAAGCAACTGTTTAAATTCCTCTAAAAGAGTTTGTTTCTTTTTAAGGTTATCTTGTTTTTCTTGTTCTTCTTTTTCCTGTTGTTGCTGACGTTTTTCTTTATATATATTGTATAGTTCTCTAAATTTCGCTTCAACGGTATCGGCTACTATTTGCGTTTGTTCTTTTTCTATAACATTACCTTCTTCGTCCTTTACTTCAGGTTTTACAACTACTACTTGAGGTTCTGGTTTTGGTAAGTTATTGAACGCATTTCTTATAAGAGGAATACGTTGTTTCATTTGTTCGTATTCGTCTTTTTCTACTAATTGTTGCATAGCATCTACCAATTCTTCTCTTGTCTTTGAAGAATATTCTTTCACCATCATATCAAGAGAGATTTCTTCTTGATTTGCTTGTTCTGAATCTTGTTTTACTTCAGCATTCTCTTGATTTGTTTGGTCTGTTGCTTGCTCTTGAGCAAGTTCTTCAACTTTTTCAGTTAGTTCAACATTTTGTGTGTTTTCTGTATTATCCATAATACGACTTGATTTAGTTTGTTAATTTACAACTGTTTTCTTTTGTTTTTGTTTAATTTTATTCAGTTTGTCTGTTAATTGTTTTATGTAATTTTTTGCAAACATATAACTTTTTTTTCAAATGAGAAAAAACATAACGAATTTATTGCACTATCATTTTCTTAGAACAACTCACCTTGATAGATATTTTCCTTATTCAAAAACGAGGTTTGAGTTGTTTGTTTTATTATATCAGTTGGCTGTATTTCACCTATAAGTAAGGGAGATAAAGGGTTGTGTTTTTGTATATTCGTCTGTATTTCTTGAGGTTTGGTATTTGCATAACAATATTTACAACCATTCAAACAAGTATTGTATGCACCTATATCTCTCATAGGAAGACAACGACAATTCTCTCTTATTCCACTGTGTTTTATGTTTTTAAAATTCACTTTCAATGCTTTGGACAATATCTTTGCAGTAACACAACCCGAAGGTTCTATACCATATTTTATATAATTGTCATTATCTGCACAAGTCTGTATCCTAAGGTTATTTTTCTTTGCTATCTCCCCTATCCTTTTGCAAAAAGTTTCTTTCATTTCAAAGGTTGGTGATATAATGTTTGGAATTTGATTTTGCACTCTTGTATATATCTCCACAAAAGAAAATAGCGAATAATTTACATAAGGACTTACTTGCTTTGATATATAATCAAAGATTTTGCAATGCTCTTCTATATTATAATAAGGTGTAAAAATAACGGGGTCATATCTCCATACAAGTTTTTCTTTACCTATTTGCTTGGACAGGTTTATAAGTGTGTTTATGCTATAGTCTATATCGGGTACGTTTGGCTCTATATCCTTTGAGTAAGCCGTTATAGTATAGTGGCAAAACACGTTAAAGGTTTGGTATATTTTGTAAAAGTCTTTCAAAATAGGTGAATAATTTTTTGAACAAAAAACAACACAATCCACTTGTTGTGGTAAAAGATTGTATAGATACACTTGTTGAGGATAAAAAGGATTTCTACTATAAACTTTTTTATCGTCAAATCTATGAAACAACCATTCTGAAAAATAATTCACTAAATCTGTTCTTCCACCTGCATTTATTATCATATCAAAACTTCGTTATGTATAGAAAATACAAAATTACAAAAAAGTATTATTAAAAAACTATAATTTTTATTATTAAGTTTTTACGAAAAAAAGAAATTTTATTGAAAAATTTTCCTAACTTTGCAGAGTTGAAAATATATTTTGAGTTAAAAGTACTAAAATATAATAATTTATGAAAAAGTCTTATCAACCTGTTTCCGCACAGGAAGCCGTTAAAGTCATAAAAAGCGGAGACCATATCCATATTAGTTGCGTTGCAGCAGCACCTCAAAGCCTTATAAAGGCTATGTGCGACAGAGGTAGAAACCATGAATTTGAGAATGTTTATATTCATCACCTTCATACAGAGGGACCAGCACCTTATGCTGAACCTGAATTTGAGGGAATCTTTCATCATGATGCTTTCTTTGTAGGAAAAAATGTACGTCCTGCCGTTCAGTCTGGTTTAGCCGATTATATACCGGTCAATCTTAGTGAAATACCTTCATTTTACCGTATGGGGTATTTACCTTGCGATGTCTTATTGGTAATGGTATCTGAACCTGATGAAAATGGTTATGTTTCTTTGGGAACATCTGTTGCAGATACATTGGGTGCAATGGACGTTGCAAAATGCGTTATAGCAGAAGTCAATCCTAATATGCCAAGATGTTTTGGTGATGCTATGATTCCTATGTCAAGAATCAATGTTTTCGTTGAGAATGACGAACCATTGTATCCTGCACATATGGCTCCTATAGACGAAATATCTAAACAAATAGGTAAAAACTGTGCTGCCTTGATAGATGACGGTGCTTGTATTCAGATGGGTATAGGTACAATTCCAAATGCTATACTTGCAGAACTTGGAAACCATAAAGATTTGGGAGTACATACAGAAATGTTCTCAGACGGTGTCTTACCATTGGTAGAAAAAGGTGTAATAAATGGTCGTAACAAAAAACTTGATACAGGAAAGATGGTTTCTACTTTCCTAATGGGTAGTCAAAAACTATATTCTTTCTTAAACAACAACCCAGACGTTCTTATGAAAGAATGTTCTTATACCAACGACCCATTCATCGTTGCACAACAACCTAAGATGACTGCTATAAATTCTGGTATAGAAATAGACCTTACAGGACAAGTTTGTGCCGATTCTATAGGTACAAAAGTATTTTCTGGTTGTGGTGGGCAGATAGATTTTGTTTATGGAGCTTCAAGAGCACCTCAAGGAAAAGCTATTATGGCTATGCCTTCTGCTACAAACAAAGGCGTTTCCAAAATAGTACCAACTCTTAAAACAGGTGCAGGTGTAGTAACTACTCGTTTCCATATTCATCATTTCGTAACAGAATATGGCGCAGTGGATTTGTATGGAAAATCTATGCAACAAAGAGCAAAACTCCTTATATCTGTAGCACACCCTGACCACAGAGAAGAATTGGAAAGAGCAGCAGTTGAACGTTGGGGAACGGGATTTCTAAATGTTAAAATCTAAAAAAATAAAAACAAAGTAATAAAAACACTCATTTAGACGGCAATACCATAGTATTGTCGTCTTTTTTCTTCAATAAAGTCTTCTCTTTAAAAAAATTATTGTACCTTTGCAAGCCTTGAAAGTTGGCTGACTAAAGAAAGTCGGTTTTATCTAAAAAATAAGTTTAATGGAAAACCAAAGTTTTATTGCGAATATAGAACAGTCTATTATTACACATTGGGATAGACCTGCATTTTCTAATTATAAACAAGAACCAATAACATATAGAGAAGTAGGAGAAAGAATTGCACGTCTGCATATTCTTTACAAAAATTGCGGTATAGAAAACGGCGACCACATAGCACTTTGTGGAAGAAACTGTGTTGAATGGGCTATAGCGTATTTTTCTATCCTAACATACGGAGCAGTGGCTGTACCTTTGTTACACGAATTCAAGCCGCAGAATGTAGAACATCTTGTTAGCCATGCAGATTGCAAACTTTTGATAGTTGGAGATGTTGTTTGGGAAGGAATAAACGAGGACAACTTACCTAAAGTTAATGCTGTTATTCAGTTTCAGGGATTTCAACTTGTTTATTGTAAAGATGATAATTACAGAAAAGCCTTTGAGAATATAAAGACAGAGTTTCAAAAAATCTACCCTCACGGATTTTCAAAAGAAGATGTAAAATATTACAGAGAAAATCCAGAAGATTTAGCCCTTATAAACTACACCTCTGGCACTACTTCGTTAAGCAAAGGTGTTATGATACCTTACCGTGCCATTATGGGAAACTTCAACTTTGCAGGAAGAGTTATAACAAACCTTAATGAATATTCCAACTCCATTTGTATGCTTCCTATGGCTCATATGTACAGTATGAGTTATGAACTTATATACGAATTTATTCGTGGAACGCATATTCATTTTCTAACTCGTGTTCCTTCTCCTAAAATAGTAGCTCAAGCCTTTGCAGATATAAAACCAGATATTATTATTTCCGTACCTCTTATTATAGAGAAAATTTACAAGAACAAATTAAAACCTATACTTGATAAACGATTAACAAAAGTATTACTGAAAACTCCGATGATAGATAAAATGCTACTGAAAAGAATACAAACAGCTATGCATTTGGCTTTCGGAGAAAAATTTTACGAAGTAATAATAGGTGGTGCTGCTATGAATAAAGAGGTGGAAGCATTCTTTAAAAAGATTAACTTTCGCTACACTATAGGTTATGGAATGACAGAATGTGCACCTATTATTTGTTATGCAGATTGGAAAGAAACGAAGTTATATTCTTGTGGTAAGCCTGTAAAAGAGATGGAAGTAAAGATAGATTCTCCAGACCCTGAAAAAATACCCGGTGAGATATTAGTAAAAGGTCAGAATGTTATGCTGGGCTATTACAAAAACGAGCAAGCCACAAAAGAAGCCCTTATAGATGGTTGGTTGCATACAGGAGATTTAGGTATTATGGATAAAGAAGGCTATCTTTTCATAAAGGGAAGAATAAAGAATATGATTTTATCTTCAAATGGTCAAAATATCTACCCTGAAGAGATAGAAGATAAAATCAATTCTATGGAATATGTCAATGAAGCTTTGGTTGTAGAACAAGACGGCAAGATAACAGCACTTGTAAATTTGGATTACGACAAATTGGATAGGGACCAAATAAAACGTTCTCAATATTCAGATATTTTGGAACAAATAAGACAAGACTCTAACAAAGAGTTGCCTTCTTATGAACAAATAGCACAAATCTTTCTTCAACCAGAAGAATTTGAACGTACTCCAAAACGTTCTATCAAACGTTATATGTATTCACACAGAAAAGAAAACACAAAACAAAATTAACAAAAGAATAGAAATGAAAAAAATAATAACGATAATATTTTTTGCTCTTATCTCCGTAAGTCTTTGTGCTGAGAATACTCCTTATGGCAACCCTTCTCACAAAAGCAAAAGCAAGTTCATAAAATCTCTTATGGAGCAGATGACTTTAAGAGAAATGGTTGGGCAATTGATAATGATAGATTCTTTTTCAAAAGATGATTCCAATTATTACAAGAATATAGTAAAACAATTAGATTCTAATTATATAGGAGGTGTATGTTTTTTCAAGGGAACAAGCAAAGAACTTCTAAAACTTAACTCTATATACAATTCTCATAGCAAGATACCTCTTTTTGTTGCGATAGACGGGGAATGGGGTTTGAATATGCGTCTTACAGATATAGAAACCTACCCTCTTTCTATGACTTTAGGTGCATTGCCTCAAAGTAAGTATTCTTTGGTTTATGATATGGGGAAAAACATAGCAAAACAATGTAAAAGTTTAGGAATAAACATAAACTTCGCTCCTGATGTGGATATAAACCTTAACCCAGATAATCCTGTTATAAATATGCGTTCTTTTGGCCAAGACAAATATAAGGTTGCCCTTTTGGCAGAACAGTACGTCAAAGGCTTGCAAGACGAAAATATTATGGCAGTTATAAAACATTTTCCGGGACACGGCGACACTGAAACCGATTCTCATAAAGCCACCCCTTTGATAAAACACAATAAAGCCTTCATAGACAGTGTAGATTCTTACCCTTTCCGTTATAATATAAAGAAAGGTGCTTGGGCTGTAATGGTTGGACACTTGCAAATAGATGCTTTAAGCAAAGATACTCTTGCACCTGCTTCTATAAACAAAGATATAATAGAGGATTATCTTTTAGACGATTTGGATTTTGATGGTTTGGTATTTACAGACGCTATGAATATGAAAGGACTTACTACTCGCTTTTCTCAAGGTGAAGCAGAAGTTAGGGCTTTAGAAGCAGGAGTAGATATTATCCTTATGCCAGACAATACAGACAAAGCCATAGAAGCAATAATCTCTGCTGTGGAAAGTGGTCGCCTTTCAAAAAAATTGATAAAAGAAAAATGTAAGAAAGTGCTTTCTCGTAAATATGATATGGGGTTATTTAAAGATAGAGGTAAATATTCTTTACCACAATCTACTCTTTTCACTCAACAAAAGAAAATAAACAAATCCCTTGCAGAGAACACTATAACACTTGTAAATAACAAAGGAAACGTCATACCTTTTGATAGATACAGAGATTCTATCACACTTATAACTGTAGGCAATGCCAATTACGACACCCTTATCAAAGGAATGCAACAGTACTGCAATCTTTCCGTTGTAAATATTAAGTCAAACACAAAAAACAACGAAAAAGATAGCATAATAAAAAATATTTCCAAAAATCAAAAACTTGTAACTGCTATAGGTGGAGGACGTTTCGCTACAGGAAAAACTAACTATGGTATCCCAGACGGTAGCATAAGACTTTTGGAACAAATAAAAAAACAAAGAAATGATGACAACGTGGTATTGTTTTTTGCCAATCCGTATGTATTCAAACTACTTGACAGTTCATATTCTGCACAAAGTATAATAGTTGCATACGAAAACAATGCCTATACTCAGACGGCTGCTTATCAACTTCTTTTCGGTGAAATATATTCAAAAGGTTCTCTTCCTGTTACAGTCAATCGTACTCATTTTATAGGAACAGAACAAGTTGAAAGCGAAGAAGAAAAACTCTATAAGTTCTGTATGGACAACTCTATTGATATAAAAACGGTGAAACTTATAGATTCCATAGCAGAAAACGGTATAAAAGAAAAGGCTTATCCTGGTTGCCAATTATTGGTTGCAAGAGATGGTAAAATATTATTAGACAAGGCTTACGGCTATTATACTTACGACAAAACTACTCCTGTTACCCAAACGACAATGTATGATGTAGCATCTCTAACAAAAGTTATGGCTACAACTATTGCTGTTATGAAATTATACGAAAGAGATAGAATAGAATTAGATGCTAAGATTTCTACCTATATACCTGAACTTAAGAAAAGTAAGGTAGGCAATCTTACTGTCAAAGAACTACTTTCTCACTATACTACCCTACCTGCTACCTATCCTTTTTGGAAAAAAGACACTAAAAACAAGAGGTCAAAAGCCTTTATGCTTGAAGAGTTTAAGAAAATGAATACAGACAAAAAGAAAAAGTACGTTTATAGCGATTTAAACTTCCTTCTTTTGCAGTTTATGGTGGAAAATGTTAGTGGAATGTCATTAGATGAATATGTTAAAAAGAATTTTTATGACAAAATGAACCTTACGCACACCACTTTCAAACCTTTGGATAACGGATTTGCAAAACAAAACATTGCTCCTACAGAATACGACACCATAATAAGAAAAGAACAGATACAAGGCGAAGTCCATGACCCAATGGCTTATTATATAGGTGGAGTATGTGGAAATGCTGGTTTGTTCTCTACTGCAGAGGATTTGTTCAAAATTTGTCAAATGCTTCTTAATGACGGAGTTTATGATGGCAATCGCTACATAGATAGCAGCGTTGTTGCACTTTTCAACAAAAGATACTTTGAAAACGTTGGCGTAAGAAGGGCTTTAGGTTTTGATAAACCGTTTATCTCAGACCAATCTACACAATGTTCTAAATATGCTTCACAAAAAAGTTTCGGTCATTCGGGTTTCACAGGTACTTACTTGTGGATAGAACCAGAAAACAAGACAGTATTTATTTTCTTGTCAAATCGTGTTTATCCAAGTGCAACACCAAACCGTTTGGCAAAAATGAATATAAGAACAGATATAAATGATTTAATCTACAAACTTTAAAACCTTGAAATAGAGTTTCTTTTGACTCCACTTCCTCAAAGTTTCATTCTAATAAAGTTTGATTACACCCTCCATAAAACGAAGTTTTATTTTTATAGAACTTCGTTTTAATTTTCTAAAACTTGATTCTAATTTCATAGAACTTTGTTTTAATTTCGTAGAACTTTGTTTTAGAAAATTCTTTCTTTGTTTTAGAAAATTAGAACAAAGATTCGTGGAGAGGTTACGTTTCTGCACAATATTAGGGCTTTAAAAGTCTTAATTTCTTTAAAGAGTTTATCGTTTGTAAAGAAATTTTAGAAAATTCAGAGAAAAAACCTTAAATCTGAAGAAAAAGTCCTCAAAAATATGGTAAAAAAGAATAGTTTTCTTTTAATTTGTGGAAAATAGAAAACAAAATCTTATGAAATTATGTTAAAATTTTCTTCAAATTTAACCTTTTTCTATTAAAAATATATAAGAGAATAAGGTAGAGATTTGCAAGATTGAAGTTTATTTAGTATTTTTGCAAATTATTTTAATTGAATCTGTGTATAGTATAAAGAAATAAAAACACATAAATATTTATGGAAAGTAAATTAGGAATTGATTTTAACAAAGTTGCTCGTGGAAAACAGTTAGCCAAGAACATTTCAGACGAAGTGGAAAACTTTGCTAAGGACTATTCTACAGTAACTTGCGAAAGAACTATTTGTCGTCTATTGGGTATTGACGGAGTAGATGAAAACGATGTACCATTGCCAAACGTTGTTGTGGATTTTGTGAAAGAAAAAGGCAGATTAAACGATGGTATTATGTACATTATGGGTAATGCTGTTGCACAAACTAAACTCTCTCCCAACGAAATAGCCGAACAAATAGCACAAGGAAAGATGGATATAACAACCTTGCCAAGTGTAGATGAGAAACAGGCAAGAGAAAGTTTGCAACCATACATAGATGCTTCGCTTAAAAGAATTATAGACCGTAGAAGAAAAAGAGAGAACTATATAGAAACCATAGGAGAAGGTGAAAAACCTTACCTATATATTATAGTTGCTACAGGAAATATCTATGAGGACGTTATACAAGCACAAGCCGGAGCAAGACAAGGAGCAGATATTATAGCCGTTATACGTACTACAGGACAATCTCTTTTGGACTATGTTCCTTATGGAGCTACTACAGAGGGATTTGGAGGAACATTCGCTACACAAGAAAACTTCCGTATCATGCGTAAAGCATTGGACGAAGTAGGTGAAGAAGTTGGAAGATATATACGTCTTTGTAACTACTGTTCTGGTCTTTGTATGCCAGAGATAGCAGTTATGGGAGCTTTGGAAGGATTGGACGTTATGTTGAATGACGCTTTGTACGGTATCTTGTTTAGAGATATAAATATGAAACGTACCCTTATAGACCAATTCTTTTCTCGTGTTATCAACGGATTTGCAGGTGTTATCATAAACACAGGAGAGGATAACTACCTTACAACTGCCGATGCATTTGATGAGGCACACACAGTCTTGGCTTCAGATTTCATAAACGAACAACTTGCTTTCGCTGCTGGTATGCCAGAAGAACAGATGGGATTAGGTCATGCTTTTGAAATGGACCCTCAACTTAAAAACGGTTTCCTTTATGAACTTGCACAGGCACAACTTATACGTGAAATATTCCCTAAAGCCCCTATAAAATATATGCCTCCTACCAAATTTATGACAGGAAATATTTTCAGAGGACAAATACAGGACGCTTTGTTTAATGAAATAGGTATTATGACTCATCAAGGTCTTCAACTATTAGGTATGATGACTGAGGCTATTCATACTCCTTTCATGTCAGATAGATATGTTTCCATAGAGAATGCAAGATATATCTTTAACAATATGCATGATTTGGGCGATGATATAGAGTTTAAAAAAGACGGTATAATGCAAACACGTGCTAAAAAAGTATTGGACGATGCCGTTAATCTATTGGAAAGAATGCAAAGTGAAGGACTATTTACTGCTTTGGAAAAAGGTATTTTCGGAGATGTAAAACGTCCTCGTGATGGTGGTAAAGGATTGTCAGGCGTTTTTGAAAAGAGCGAACATTACTACAATCCATTTATTGATTTAATGAAAGGCAAAGGAGGAAAAGAATAATGAGTGCAGGACTATATTCAATGGAGGCCAAGAATTTTGATACCAATCTTGACCTAACCAAAGTTAAACCATACGGAGATACAATGAACGATGGTAAAACTCAGTTGAGTTTTACTCTTCCTGTACCAGCAGGAGATGAAGGTGTGGAAGCAGCCAAACAACTTTTGAAAAAAATGGGCTTTGAAAACCCTATGGTTGTTTTCTATCAAGAACTTACAAAAGGTTTTACTTTCTTTAACTGTTACGGTTCTTGTACACATACTGTGGATTACACAGTTATACACGTTCCAAAGGTGGAAAGTAACGTTATGGATATGCACGAAAACGACCAATACATAAAAGACCATATTGGAAGAAAGATAGTCATTGTAGGTGCTTCAACAGGAACTGACGCACACACAGTAGGTATAGACGCTATAATGAATATGAAGGGTTATGCTGGTCATTATGGTTTGGAACGTTACGAAATGATAGAGGCTTTGAATATGGGGTCGCAGGTTCCTAACGAAGAATTTATTGCAAAGGCCATAGAACTGAAAGCAGATGCTCTTTTGGTTTCTCAGACTGTTACACAGAAAGACGTACATATTAAAAACCTTACCGAACTTGTAGAAATGCTTGAAGCAGAAGGGCTAAGAGATAAGGTTATTCTTTGCTGTGGTGGTGCCAGAATAACACATGAACTTGCTAAAGAGTTGGGATATGATGCTGGTTTCGGAGCAAACACTTATGCAGATGACGTTGCATCGTTCATTTCAGAAGAGTTAGCAAAGCGTTTAGGCAAAATCTAAAAGGAGAATAAGGATAGAGATTTTGTTCTCTATCCTTTATTTTTATATTACTTAAAATCATTTTATTAGAACATAGATTTATAAACATAATAACAATAAAAAACTTATGAAAATAACAAAGATAGCATTACTATTTGCAGGTATATTTGGTTGCAGTCTGATTATGGCACAAGATATTAAACTACCAGCACCTAAAAAAGACGGCGGAGAAAACATTTTGAAAACTTTGGATATAAGAAAGAGCGATAGAAGTTTCAAAGATGGCGATATATCTATGCAAGAACTTTCTACAATTCTTTGGGCTGGCTTTGGGTACAATCAAAAAGGTACAAGGACTGCACCTACTGCTATGAACACACAGGATATAGACCTTTACGTTTTCCTTGAAAATGGTATATACAAATATGATGCGAAAGAAAACACTCTAAACCTTATAAAGAAAGGCGATTATCGTGCAAGTACAGATAGGGAAAACGGTTTTGCTGCAAAAGTTACAAACATTGCAATAGTGTCTGACCTTTCCAAATACGAGAGAGTTAAAAATCATCATACAATGAACGTTTTCGGTGCCATGAGTGCTGCTTATGTATCTCAGAATATGTATCTTGCAGTTGATGGTATGAATAATGATTTGGGTACTGTTACACGTTACGGAGCCCACCAAGAGAAACAAGTGAAAGAAATCTTAGGTTTGAAAGATTTAGAAGTTGTATTTTTATTCCAAACCATAGGTTACAAGAAATAAGGCAACATTTTCACTTCTTAATTCCTTGTAAAAAAAATAAATAACACAACAGAATTTCAAGTATATTTTACTTTGTATAATTAAAACAAAATACTTTTATAGCGAAACAAGGTTTTATTTTTCTAAAACTTCGTTTCGCTTTTCTCTTTCTTTGTTCTAATTTTCTAAAACAAAGAAAGAGAAAATTAAAACAAAGAGATAGAATTCTAAAACAAAGTTCTACAAAATTAGAATAAAGAGATAGAAAATTAAAGCGAAGTTATATTATAGTAAAATAAAACTTCATAGTAAAAAAATCAAATTTTATCTCTCTGATTTTCTGTATTTTGTAAAAAAAATAAAAAATTTGTGAGACTTTTTGCGTTTTAAAGAGATATAGGTATAAAAACAACCTAATTATTATGAGTGAAAAAGAGTACAATAATTGCGTTAATTTATTTTCTGACAGACTATACTGTTTTGTCGTTAGGAATGTGCAGGAGAAGTTTTTGTCAGAAGATATTGTGGCGGAGAGTTATCTTATTCTTTGGAAGAAAAAAGACGAGGTTGATTTTATTAAAGCAAAGACTTTTTTATTTAACACGGCTAACTATTTGATACTTCAAAATTTAAAAAACAAGAAAATCTCTCAAATCTACAAAGAAAACGTTTTACTAAAAGAAAACTATGAGAATAACGCATTTGAAAACCAGAACTTTATCAACTTCATAACTCAATCTTTACCCGAAAAATATTCTCAGTGCATAGCAATGAAAGATTTTGAAGGTTACTCTTACGAAGAAATAGCAACACGTCTGAAAATAAGCCTTCCATCTGTCAAAAACATTATTTACAGAGCAAGAATTTTGATACAAGATATTATAAATAAAGAAATTAAATAATAGATTATGAATATAAACGAAGAAAATATTTATTCTCTTTTGTTGGATTATAACGAGGGAAATCTAAACAAAGATGAGAAAAAAGAATTAGAAGATTTTTTGGATAAAAACCAAAAATACAAGGTTTTACAAGAAAAATATTCTAAGATAGAGTATTTGAATGAAAACATAAAGTTTGAAAACAAAAACAGTATTCTTTCTTATAATCAACAACAAAAAGTTATCAATCAAACATTGCAACGACAGAGAAATATTTTACGATATATTTCCATAGTAAGTTCTGCAGCAGCCATTGTTTTTTTGTGTTTATTTATTTTGAAACCTCAACAAAAAATCTTTTCAACAAAAACTATCGTAAAGAACTCCCCTATTACAGAAAAGATTGTATATAAGAGAGATACAATATTTAAAGAGAGTATAAGAAAAGATACTGTTTTTGTTTCCAAACAAAAAATTGAAGACGAAAATCAAGATTTTTACAAGAGTGTTCTTTCGTTATTTGATTTTGGAATGAACAAAACCATAGAGGGAGTAAGGCTTTCGCAATACAACAAGACGGATACTTGTGCGAGGATAGAGTTTTGCGATGAAGATTGTAAAAACAACGGAAATATGGTCTTTGAAGTGGAAAATAATACTGTGAAAGGTATTTTAAGTTATAGTATAAATTAAAAAAAATTATTGTTATGAAAAAAATGTTTTTATTATTAACAGTCTGTATGTCTGTTTATTGTGTAGGTGTTTCTCAAACCAATTCTAAAATGATAAGCAATGGTAGAGATTCTATTAGCCAAGAGAAAATGGATTCTGTCATTGCAACGATGAAAAGACTTACCTCAGAAACCGAATTGCGTTATTCCAAAGACGAGTTGGCAAAATACAAGGTTCGTTTCTACATTGTAGCCAAAGATATGGACGAACTTATGAAATATATAGAAGAGAGAAAATCTGAAGGTTTTGTTCTAAAAGAAACTTATGAGAAAGATGGAAAATACAGTGCTTTATTCGTTAAATAATTCTAAAAAAGGAGGGTATATGAATAGCAGTTAAAGAATATATTTTGAAAAACAAATAATCTAATAGCAAAAAAATAAAAGTTAAACATTATAAAAATATATAAAATATGAAAAAAATAAATTTAAAACAAACATTCGCAATCTTTTTAGCAGTAGTAATGTTTTCCACTCTTTTCGTTGCTTGCAATAATGATGAAGATGACGATGTAAAGAAAACAAAAATAGAAGTCAAAAGCTATCCTAACATAGACAAAATAAATTTTAAATCTATAAAAATTAACATGGCTTTAACTCTTGTTTCAGAGTTCTATAACGATACTAAATTAGTGTTATTTAACAACAATACAGGAGGTATTGATTACAAGAAATTCATTTCGGATAAAGATGATTTAGGTAAGCCTGATTTTTGGTCAGGAGATAGAGATGAGTTTTACAGATGGGTTGATGAAAACTTGGCAAAAGGTTATGAAGTTGTTATTACTTATGATAGAGAAACAGGAGCATATTTTGGTTGGATAATAAAGAAATAATTTATTATTATACGAAAAAGTTAAGTAATGAAAAAGTCTTTGTAGTAACGAAACTACAAAGACTTTAAATTATATAAACAGTTATGATATTTTAAGCGTATAATTCTTCAAATATCTTTCTTAGTTTTGGACTTTCTCTCAACTCTTGAAGAGTAAATTCAGCGTGTCCTTTAGTATAACCGTTACCCATAATCATATTAACGTCTGAACCTATACCTTCTGCTCCCAAAGAAGCTTTTGTGAAACTTGTTGCCATAGAGAAGAAATATACAACGCCATCATCTTTTGTGCAAAGTACTGCTGTCATTTCTTGGTCTGGTACATTAACACAGTTGATAGTAACATCTGCCATCTTACCATTTGTTAATTCGCAAACCAATTCGTATATCTCAACAGGAGTTTTTCCTGCTACAGAAACAACTACATCACAGAATTCAAGTTCTTTTAATCTGTTAGTAGATTTAGGACTATTTGTCAAACCAATAACTTTTCCTGTAACACCTACACGTTTCTTTGCTTCATAGCAGCAAAGCATACCACTCTTGCCACCTGCTCCAAGTATTACAACATTTTGTCCATATTGACAAAGTTTTGCTGTTTGTGCAGGAGCTCCAGCAACGTCAAGTGCAGAAAGAGCAAGTTTTTCTGGCATATCATCTGGTATTTTTGCATATATACCACTTTCAAATAATATAGCTTTACCTTTAATATCTACTTGGTCAACATCTGCTTTTATCTTTATGATTTCGTCTATTCTCAAAGGAGTAAGAGAAAGAGAAACCAATGTTGCTATACGGTCGCCTTCTTTTAAATCTATTTTACCTTTAAGAGCATCGCCTATTTTTTCAACTTTACCTAACAACATACCTCCAGAACCTGTTCTTCTGTTACGGTGTTTTCCTTGAAGTTCAACATTAAGAAGCATTTCTTTCTTTATCTCTTCCATAACTTGTTCTTCACTTGCTCCTTCACCTGCTTGTTGTTTTGCATATTCGTGTATATCTGTGAAAGATGCAGAATCTATGTTCAAAGTTTGTACATCAATAAGGATTTCATTATCATAGATTTCATCCATATTGTTATCAATCTTGTTTGCTGGTTGTGGAAGAACACCTTTTGGTTCTATGACACGGTGTGTACCGTATTTATTTCCTTTTTTTTGCATTGTTTTAAAATTTTATTTAATATTATTTTTCTTTATTTTATTATTCGGTTTGCAAAGTTAGTTATTTTTTGCGTAACTCACAATATTTGAAAAGCAAAATTATTTCTTAACTATCTTACTTGGATTTATTAACACAGGAAATTTATACAATATTTCCCCACTTGTAGATAATGCAAAAACATCTCCTGAAGAAGTGAAATTCTTAGCATCTGTTATAAAAATAGTATTATCCATAACTATGATATGATAAGGCATCACCATTCCATCTACTAAATATTGTTGTACAATAGTAGGTTCTGCATTCATATTGTCTATATTCAAGTATGAGAAATTAAACTCTTTGTTTGATGATGGGGAAGAATATACAGAGGTATAGAAGAAATACATTCTGTTTTGCCAGAAATCAAAATCTGTAATATTCATCTGCAGTTGTTGTTCTATTTCTGCGTTATTGATTACGGTAAGTTGATATGTAGAAGAATAATCTCCTGTAGATAAAACATAGACCTTATTTTCATAAGATTTAACAGTCTGAGGGTTTTTCAAAACTGTAAGATGTTTTTCAAAAGAAAATGTATTCATATCTATAACAGCCACAGTGTTATCATAGTTTGGATAATCTTTTCCTCCCGAATTGGCTACATATATCTTACCATTGGCTATGGCTATTCCCTCTGGATAACGTCCATTTGTAGGACAGTTTGCTACTATTGCATTTGTAGTTGTAGATATTTTTATAACGTTACCGTCCCAACAAGCAGCATAAACATAACCATCGTTATAAGTCAAACGTCTTGGCATTCTGTTATTACCATCGCTATCTATGGTTTCTATTCTCTTTACTGCCTTGCCTGTTTTCTTGTTTACAACCCATATACATGCACTTTCGGTTACTGCTATATAAAGGTTGTCCCCTACACTTATCATATCGTTAGCATTTTTTCCTAATCCCTCTGTGAAATAGTCGCCTACAGAAGTACTATCTTTAAAGTTGAAATATGAAAGTGCAGAATTGTTATCCGTTCCTGTGCCTTCGCAAAGGACATAAAGTCCATTATCTGTTTCAGAATATGGATTTTTTTTCTTGGTATCTTTATCCTCAAAACAAGAGGTAAAAAGTATCAACGGCAACAATAATAACAGAAATCTTGTCTTTTTCATAGTTTTAAAGTTATTTTAAATTGAAAATTTCTTCCCATCATAGGATAGGAACGTATTACTTCATACTGTTTGTTAAGTATGTTATTAACTGCAAATGTAAATGTATAATCTCCATTTTTGTTCAAAACATAAGACAGGTTTGCACTATGGTCGGCATAATGTGGCAATAGATTGAACAGAGAATTCTCTGGCAAAGAGTAACGATTATCTACCAACATACAATTATAGCCTAAGGTAAATTTGTTCCATCTTAGTGTAGAGATTATAGTATAAACCTGTTCGGGAGAATAAGGTAATAGATTTTTGTAAGTAATAGACTCTTTTTCGTTATCCATAGCGTGAGAATAAGAATAATTTAGTTTTATATCAAAAGTTATATCTCTCATTTTCAACCAAAGACCTAAACGAACATCTGCACCATATATCTCTGCCTTTCCATAATTCACCATAGACCAAAGGTAGATATTTTTCGGTATAGCAACGATTTTGTCCGTTACATCATTGTAGTACAAACTCAACTCTGTAGAATATCCCCAAGAATTATAATCTTTGTTCAGTGTGTTTGTAAAAGAAAGTTGCAAAGTGTTTTCTGGCTTTAAACTTCTTGAGCCTACACGTCTATAATATAATTCATTAAATGTTGGCATACGAAAAATATTCTTGTAAAACAAAGTAGAAGTAAATATACCTCTTTGATATTTTACAGAGATAAATGGTGAAAAATGATTAGTACTTGTAGTCTCGCCCAAATATTCATCTAAATAATACGAGTGTAACAAGTTTGCTGTTACGTATATATGTTTCTCTATTCGCCAATCTATAACAAAAGCCGTCAAAGAAGAAAATCTTCCCGGTGTATCGTCCATCTGTGGCACGGCTTTCAACGTATTGTAATATAAATCATTGGTAAGAGTGAAGAACATATTTTCACGAGGTTGGAAACTCAAAGCATTGTTGTCATATATAAGAGTTTGTTTATATACATCATCTTCCCCACCCAATCCATTTGATAACAAAGGTTCTATATATTCAGTAAAATTCCAATCTATTTTAAAATTATTCTTGTAGGTAAATAATCCGCTGAGATAAGACGTGTAAGAAGATTGCAGAAACAAATTTTTATTATACAGTCTGTCCTTACTATTCATATAATATAATGTAACGTCCGAAGGCAATCCCCTATCCGAATAATAAGCATAGGCTTTAACTTTCAAAGTATTTGTTCTATTTATATCCAAGAACCAATTGATTTCGGCATGAGTAGAAAGTATATCGTTGTTTTCTCGTTTTAATTCTTCGGTTTTTTGATTGTTCAGTGTACCATAATGTAGTACAAACGGATAATCTCCTTTAGAAGAGATAATATCAAAATAGGTAGTTATGATATTTTTATTGTTTATCTTCTGAGCATAAAACCAATCTGCATTCACTGTAGAGAACGACCCATAAGAAAGAGAAAATTCTCCACGTTGTCGTTTGTCGTTTAAGTTCGGTTTTTCTGTCTGAATACTTATGCTCGATGATGAAGCCAAAGCAGTAGCCGTTGGAAGCATAGGAGTAAACTGTCCATTGGCCAAAGATAACGACCCCACAGAAGAAAGAGAGTATTTACCTAAATCTACTTGCCCACTTTGATTATCAAAAATATTTACTCCATCGTAAAGTATGGCTGTATGATTGGAAGATAATCCTCTCACGCTTATAGTTTTCACACCTCCCAAACCACCGTAATCTTTCACCATAACACCACTTAAAAATTTTGCAGCATCGCCTACAGTGTTTGTGTTCAAGGTTTGTAAGTCTTTTTTCTGTAAAATATCTCCCGAAGGTGTTTTTTCTAAAAGATTAACTTTCTGAGCCGAAACAGTAATACTGTCCAACATAGTAGTTTTCAAACTATCCTGTGCATACAAACACACACAGGAAAGCAGGGACAATATTATTGTTATATAAAGTTTCATAATAATAGGTTAGTTCGTTATTTTTTTGCAAAGATAGTAAAAATATGCGAGTTCAAAACAATATATTATAAACATTTAGATAATAAACTTTAGACTCTTTCGTTATACGAGTGGAATTAAATATAAAAATTTATTATGAGAAAAACAGTTTTATTAACAATGCTCTTTGTGAGCCTAATCGGATTAAATAGTATGAATGCACAAAACAATGTAGAAAACAGAAAAAATTTCGGAGCAAAAGCAGTAATTACTCCTTTGCCTGCTTTAATGATTGCAACCTATGACGAAAACAACAACCCTGACGTTATGATGGCTGCTTGGGGTGGTCAATGTGGTCCAAATCATATTTGTTTTGAACTTTCTGCACACAAAACAACAAGCAATCTGAAACTAAAGAAAGCCTTCACTATAAGTTTTGCAGACAAGAAAACAGTAGATGAAAGCGATTATTTCGGAATAGTTTCAGGTAACAAAGAACCTAAAAAAGTAGAGAAAGTAGGTTTTCACACTATGAAAAGCCCTAATGTAGATGCACCTATAATAAAGGAATATCCTTTGGCATTGGAATGCAAGGTTATCCTTTTTGAAGAAGACAAAAATGGAGGTGCAAGAGTTATAGGCGAAATAGTAAATATGAGTGCTGAGGAAAGTATTTTGGACGAAAAAGGTCTTGTAGATTTAAGCAAACTTCAGCCTGTTATGTACGACTCTTCTCACAATACTTACAGAGTTGTAGGAGAAGAAGTTGGCAAAGCGTGGGGAAGCGGAAAGAGATTTATGAAATAAGGTTTTCTAACGAAAAAAGACTGCTACGAAACTTTATGGCAGTCTTTTTTTATACCTATACAAAAACCATAAACAAAACTTTATCTCACCCTATTAGTATCAGATGTATTTATATATACAGGTGGCCAAAGTATATAATCCTCGTTAGGCAAATCTGCTTGGTATATGTAGTCTATCTTCTTGTCTTCCAACTTGTAAATAAAAGCATTGTTTATCGTTTTAAAATGCAAAGGTTCTTTTCCTTGCAAACATTCTATGGTTTTATTCACCTGTTTGGTATATTTCAAAGTATATTTCAGTGAAAAATAGAAAAACAAATAGGTATTCAAAAGTAGTAAAAATACAGCCACGTGTTTCAAAAATCTAAAACGTATTCCATATTTGAAAACATAGATAAGAGGCAGTAAAACAAAAACATAGAAAAAAGGAACATATCTTGCCCACCACCCTGTTTGCAAAACCAAAAGAGAAATCAACAACAAAAACTCTATCATCAACATAGTATAGAAAGCCTTTTTGTTTCTCTTGTTTGCAAACAATATTAGCAACAACGTAAGCACAAGTACCTCTATGAATAACACACCAAAACCACCTATTCTTACGTCCGACTGTCCGCAATCTCGTTTATAATATCTCCAAACATCTGTTATATTATGATATACACAACAACCACTTGGACGAGAAAACAAAGAAGCCGTTACTTGTACCACTCTGTTTTTGTGTCTTATAACCTCAGGAGTATTATCCGTCATTATATCCACTTTTTCCTTGCCCATAAGTGGGTAAAGTATATGATGGTCGGTTTTTAGATTGATTATATAAGGGTTATATCCTAAAAAACAAACACCAAACAAAGCACTGAACACTGCAACCATTATACCTTTTTTCAACAATTTGAATTCCTTGATATACAACAGATAAAGAGCATAAATCAATAAAGAAACCACCACCCAAAAGGCTATATTTATCTTTATACACAAAGAAAGCGAAACAACCATTGCTATTACAGGCAAAGAAAATCTCTCATTTTTACTTAGAAAATAAAGACTTATAAGGTTGATAACAAACAATATATAACCCATATAATCTATGTAGAATGTCAAACATTGATATGAAAAAACAGGGCAAAGAGTTATGAGAACGGCAAGAAGATACAGGGTTGTTTTCTTTGATTTGTTCAAAAAATCTTCTAAAAACCTTAGAGCAAAACCAAACAAAGAGAAAGCGAAAAGAAAATTCACAGCCTTTGAACCCTCTATGTTTGAGAACAATGCAACGAACGAAGCCTCTATTGTTTCCATTGCTTTGGTATAATGCACAACGTACAAATCGGAGTCTATATTGCATTCTCTCACAGGGTTCCAACCAAAAGCTATCTCGTGAATAGACTTTACGTGATACCACTGTCCGTCAAAGGATTGGTCATATAATTTTGAACAAACAAAAACACTTAACAACGTTATAAAGACGTGCAAAACACCTATAAGACTTACATTTTTTGTATTCAAACATAAAAATTTTCTTTTCCAAAAACCTACTATCAAAAGCAGACAAAAAGATAATGGAAAGGCCATAGGCAAAAGTTTTGCACCTAAAAACCAACCACATACAGAGAAAAAATAAGTCAGAAACAAACTTACAAACATAAATACCGAAGTATAAAAAATGCAAGTTATAGTTTTATTTCTACCGTCCATAAGTTTTTTCATACAATAATTTATTTTTGTACATTATTTTGCAAAGGTATGAAATTTATATGAAATTTCACTTAAACTCTTCAACAAAGCCACCCTCTCACCAACCCCAAACTAATAACAAAATAACAAAAGCAGGCACACACACTATTTAAAGTGTGTGCCTTTGTTATGTTATTACTAAAATACTTACCAACTTTTACATATATAGATAAGTTGGTAAGTTGGTAAACTTTTTTCTAACATTATAAAAACACACTCTCTCATACCTTTTCTTTTGTGTATAAAAATAGAATAAGATTTCGTTTTCACGAAACTTTGTTTTAATTTTCTATCTCTTTGTTTTAAATTTGTAGAACTTTGTTTTAGAAAATTAAAACAAAGTTTCGTGAAAGAGAAGAAAAGGGAGAAAATTTTCGTGCTTTGTTTTTATTTGAGTAATTTTGCAGTTTGAAAAAAGAGAAAAAGAGAAAAGTAAATTTTTATTTAAACAAAACTTTTTAAATCTATGAACAGCATACTTATAGTTTTACCCATACTGTGTATATTGATGTTTGAATTGGGTTTAAATCTGAAAATCAGCGACTTTATGCTTATAATAAAAAGGCCAAAAAGCGTTTTCATAGGTCTTTTCGGGCAAATAGTTCTTTTGCCTCTTATTGCATTTTTTCTTTGTAAGATTTTCGGATTGCAAGGTATTTTTCTAATAGGTCTTATGCTTATATCTTGTTGTCCCGGAGGAAGTTCCTCCAATGTTTTTTCTCTTTTGGCAAAGGGAGATATTGCCTTAAGTGTTTCTCTTACAGCCTTAAGCAGTGTTATAACCCTATTCACTCTGCCTTTGATAATGAATAGCATTACCGAATTTGCAGGAGAAAGTATTGGAATACATCTTCCTGTAAAAAATCTTCTGATTCAGAACCTGTTACTTATGTTTCTACCTATTGCTATAGGTATTTTTGTGAATTATAAGTTTGAAAAGATTGCTCAGAAGATAGAAAAAGTACTCTCCAAACTTGCTTTCCCTCTGTTGATGTTGCTTGCTGGAATATTTTTTATACAAAACTATAAGATTATTTTTGAAAATATCCTATTGCTTGGACTTTGCATTTTTGCCTTGCTTTTATTGTGTATTTTCGGTTCTTATCTTCTATGTAAAATATTTATTCTCAACAAGAAAGAACAAAGAACCATAATCATAGAAGTAGGTATGCAAAACGCTGCTCAAGCCATTGCCATAGCCTCCTCTCCTTTTATTTTCAACAATCCTGCTATCGCTACCCCATCTGTAATATACGCTCTATTTATGAACATAGTCCTCCTAACCTATGTCGCCTTCCTAAAAAAGAAGTAAAAGCACCACATACTCAAAACTTTGTTTTAGAATTCTATCTCTTCGTTTTAATTTTCTATCTCTTTGTTTTAGAAAATTAAAACAAAGTTCTACGAAATTAGAATAAAGAGATAGAAAATTATAATCAAGTTTTAGAATTCTAAAACTTTGTTTTGTGAGATTGTGGATTTATGGGTGGCTATTGGAATATTGTAGGGGTATTATAAATAGTTCTTTTGTTGAAAAAATATAAATTATTGTTGAGTGTATTTGGGTTTTAGTTCTGTGTATTTTTCCATATCTTGTTGGGCTTGATTGTGTTGGCCTAATTTTTCATAGACTTTAGCCCTTGCTTGATAGGCTTCATAATACGTTGTGTCGGATTTTATGGCCTTATTGAAACAATCCAAAGCAGTGTTGTAGTCTTGTTTCTCCTCAAAATTGATATAACCTACAGCGTATATAGCATTAGTATAAGACGGTGAAATATCCAAAACTCTTTTGTACATATCCAAAGCCTGTTGTATAGAACCATGCTCTTGATAGAACAAACCCAAATTATACATTGCGTTGATATTCTTAGGGTTAATATTTATAGTACTTTTGTAGTAATCTACTGCAAGACCATCACCTTTTATTGCATAAAGGTTTCCTAATTCTTCAAAAGCGTATTCGTAATCGGACTTGTATTCTATTGCTTTTTTATAATCTTCTACCGCCCTTAATGTGTCGCCTGTTTCCTTAAAAATCCAGCCTCTCATAAAGTATGCTCGTGCATTGACCTTATCTATATCCAAAACATTTTTTATACTCTCCATTCCTCTGTTATAGTCCTGTAAATCAATACTTATCTCTACCATTTTCAAATAAGCGTCTATGTTTTTCTTGTCTATCTTTATCGCTTGGTTTAAAGCATCAAAAGACATGGAAGTTTCACCTCTTTCAAAGAAAATATCCGCTTCCAAAAGGTAATAATCTGTTTTTTTCTTATTAAATTCTATTGCCTTTCTTATGTTGAAAAGTGCCTCTTTTGTGTTGCCTATAACTTGGAAAACTTTGGCTCTCTGATAATATAGTTCAGCATTCTTTGGCTCTTGTTTTATACGAGCGTCCAAATATGCTATCTTTTCTTCGTTTGACAATTTATTAAAATCATTCTTTTGTTCTTTGTTTGAACAAGATACAACAAACACAAATAGGAATATTGCCAAAAAGATTTTTATTGTTTTCTTTATCATCTTTCTTTATAAATTTAAGTCGGGGTGACCAGACTCGAACTGGCGACTTCTTACTCCCGAAGCAAGCACGCTACCAACTGCGCCACACCCCGTAAAACAAACCTTTTGTTTATTTTACTTTTATACCTTCTTTTTTAAGTTTTGCTTCTGCTTTTTGCAGTTTTTCAGTTAGTTTTACTTTTTTCTCTGATATAGATTGAAGTTGTGAAGATATTTTTTCAGTCTTCTTAACATCGTTTTTGTTTTGTGCTTTCACAAAATCTTGAGTTAATTTGTTCTGTTTTTCGTCCAATTTTGCTATATCTTTCTTTATACTTTCATAATCTGCTATCATACTTTGCTCTTTCTTCTGAGTCTTTTCTTTTTCTTTAGCCGCTTTTTCTTTGGCTTTTCTTTCTTTTTCTGCTTTCTTTTCAGCCTTTTCTCTTTCTTTTTTCTCTTTTTCTAATTTCTTAGCCTGCTTTTCTTGTTCTTTCTTTTCTTTCTCCAATTTCTTTTGCTCTTTCTCTGCCTCTTTCTTCTCTTTCTCTATTTTCTTGTCGGCTTTTTCTTTCTCTTTCTTTGCCTTATCTATCTGTTTTTGTACTTTTTCTGCTTCTTTCTCTGCTTTGGCTACTTTCTTTTCTTCTTTAAGGGCTTTCTTATTCTCTTTTTCTAAAGCTTTCTCTTCTTTTTGTGCCTTAACATTTGCAAGAGAATCTTTTGTCTGTTGAGAAAGATTCCATTCTTTTTCTACAAAATCTTTTTCCCTTTCTACTATATTTCTCTCTTTTTCAGGAGAAGTATAAGCAAATGTGTTTATTATCTTTTCTAAAAGTTTTCTTGTCTGAGGATTATCCTCGCCAAAATATTCTACAGTATAGGTATAACCCTCTGCATTAAAACAATATATACCACCTTTTGAAACCTCATTAAGATAAGTATTGGTATATGTAAGCAGTTTTGCATCGTATTTTTGAAACTTTTGACTCACTACTTTATCTATCTGCATGTATTCAAAATGCTTTTGGTTGGAACGCAACACTGCTATATCGTTCGCTCTTGTAGTTGGGTTCATCATTTTCTTTAAACAAGTAACCTCTACAAAACATTCTGTACCTTCCAAGTCCATTGTTATCACCATATCTCCTTTATCTGCTCCACTAATAGAAGATACCCAATCATTAGGGGCTTTAATGGAAATATTCTGTGCTTGTCTTGTTTCCCAATCTTTTTGTGCTGAAACAGAAATAATTGAGAATGTCATTGCAACAAGCAAAACTAAAAAATTTTGTCTAATTTTCATCTTCTTAATATGTTTTTATTTGCAAAAATAATCAATATTTTTCACTTCCCAATAATTATTTTTTAAGAAAATACTACTTCACATCTCTTGCTATTCTAAATCCTGTACCCGTGCCTATGCTTTCAGCGTCTGAACATCTTCTATGATGAACGTTCAACAAAGAATGGTCAAAAGCGAAACAGCCACCTCTATTTACCTTACCTAAACCTTGTTTTGGACCTTTGGGATTGTCTGAAGGTGAAGTTTCGTAATAGAATATCTCATAATTGTCTGCACACCATTCCCACGCATTTCCACTCATATCATAAAGGCCTAACTCGTTTGGTTGTTTCTCTCCCACAGGGTGAAGTGTCTTTTCAGAATTTTCATAACACCATGCAACTTGCTCATAATCATCACTTCCAGAGTAAATATAACCTTTGGATTTTTTACCTCCTTTGGCTGCATACTCCCATTCTGCTTCTGTAGGCAGACGACAACCTTTCCATTTAGCGTAATCAAAAGCGTCCTGCCAAGATACATTGACTATAGGATAGTTATCTTGCCAACCAAACTGTGGTTCTCGTGGCATAGTTCTACCTGTTGCCTTGCAAAACTCCCTATATTCTTTCACAGTTACCTCGTATTTTCCTATCTCAAAGGTATTTATTTTCACTTTATGAGAAGGCTGTTCGTCTGGGTAGCAATCTTTATCTGTGGAATTGCAACCCATTTGAAAATATCCGCCTTCTACCCTTACAAAATTCTGTGCTGCAAGTGTATAAGCAAATACAAGCAACAAAACAAATAAACTATTTTTTCGCATAATTTTTTGCTATTTCTATTATTTCTTCTTCGTTTTCAACGTGATGATTTTCCATCAGAACCCTACCGTTGCAAATAACCGTATCTATAGACGAACTATCGGCAGAATACACTATATTATATATGGTATTGTAGTTTGGTGTCATTCTCTCGTTGTTCAAATCCACAAGAATACAATCTGCCAACATACCCTCCATTATTTTTCCTGCATTTATGTTGTAGGCTTTGGCTCCGTTAATTGTCGCCATTTCAAAGACTTGTTCTGCTGTAAGAATATCTGGTTTTTGATTTGACACCTTAGCAAGCAAGGACGCAAACTTCATTTCCTCTATCATAGAAAGATTATTATTAGAAGAGCAACCATCTGTACCTAAGGTCATTCTGACGTTCTTCTCTTTCATCAAACCTATTTTGAAAACACCAGAAGCAAGTTTCATATTACTGCAAGGATTATGCACTGCCACAGATTGTTTTTCTGCAAAAATTTCTGCATCTTTTTCAGTAAAATGCACACAATGGGCTGCTATAGTCTTATCGTCTAAAACTCCTAAAGAATTAAGATATTGTACAGGAGTAAGACGTGTATTCTTCTCACAATCATTTACTTCTGAAATAGTTTCTGCAAGATGTGTCTGCATAAAACCACTGTTTTCCTTTGCCAATTCATAACAATGGCGGTAAAGTTCTTCACTACAAGTATATATAGCGTGAGGTGCTGGAGATACTGTTATAAGTGGGTTGTTTTCCTTTGAGAAATTCTTTATAAAATCGTCATTTTCATTTTTTTCCATCTGTGAAAGCCTGTCCATATAGCAAACCCCAACATCACATCTTACACCCATATCATTCACAGCCCTAACTATCTCTTTGTGATGCCAATACATATCCGCAAAAAACACCGTTCCACTTTTTATCATCTCCAAGATAGCCAAACGAGTGCCGTTATAAATATCCTCGGCTTTCAACTCCGCCTCCCTCTTCCAAATATTTTGCAACCAATCAAAAAGAGGCAAATCTTCACAATATCCCCTCAGTATATTCATACCAGCATGGCAATGAAGATTGTAAAAAGCAGGAATAATAGCCTTGTTTTTTGCATCTATCGTTTTGTCTATCTTTACGTTAGAAACTTCACCTATGGTTTTAAAAACATTATCCTGTATAAGAATATTTGTTGTCTTACCCTCTAATTGTACATCTTTTATAAGTGTGTTCATATTATTTCTAAACATTTTCTCTTTGCAAATATATAAAACTTTTTAGTTTCTTTGCATTTCTTTACCCTATTTTTCTAAAACTTGATTATAATTTTCTATCTCTTTATTCTAATTTCGTAGAACTTTGTTTTAATTTTCTAAAACAAAGAAAGAGAAAATTAAAACAAAGAGATAGAATTCTAAAACAAAGTTCTATGAAAGCGAAATCAAGTTTTATGAAATTAAAACAAAGTTTCGCAAGTATTAAACAAAATTTTACATCAATATACACTAAATCAATACTTTAATCTCTTTACAATAAAAAACGCACCGCACACACTTCTATATACGTATAAAAAAACGTGCGTTTTTTACTAACTATGTAAGAGTAAAGGGAGAGATTAAAATCTCTCTCCCTTTTTCCTCTTATTTCATAGTTACTTTTTGGTGCGTCAAAAAAATGCAAACAAAACAAATTCCCTATATATGTAAAATTTGTTTGTTTTTTGGTAATAACATAACAAAGGCACACACTTTAAATAGTGTGTGTGCCTGCTTTGTTATTTTGTTATTAGTTTTGGGTTAGTTTGGTTTGGTTGTTTTATCTATGATACAAAAAATAATATATATTCCCTTATATCTTTGCGTTGTTGCAGAATAATTGTGTAAGAAAAAGCATTGCAAACTTTCGTTTGCAATGCACAAAAAAAACAAACAACTAAAATAATCAAAGTTACTTACACATCCATAGTTTCCCAGAAGAAAACTCTTATACCCTGTTCTGGTGCAGAATGGTCTAAGCCTTGTATTCTTTTCTTTAGTATAGGTGCTATAGCATCTTCTACTATACAAAGTGTTGCCATATTTTTGCCAGGCCAAGCGTGAGAACCAAGATGTGGTTCTCCCGTTTTTGTACCTCTTCCCTGCACATCTACCCAACGGGTATATCCTCTTATATTTAATTGATGTAATATCTGTTCTACTTCATCAACAAAAGCCTGATTGTATGCTATAAATGCTGCTTTCATTATGCAATAACCTCCTTTCTATTCTTTTTTCTTAATGAACGTCTTTGTCTGTTTAGTTTGCTTGCTGCAAATGAACCGTAAAGTGTAGGTATAAGAACAAGTGTTACAAGTGTAGAAACCAATAGACCGCCTACAATAACTATACCCATAGGTTGCCACAACTCACTACCTTCACCTATACCTAATGCCATAGGAAGCATACCAAGTACTGTAGTTGCTGTAGTCATAAGTACAGGACGCAAACGAGATTTACCACCAGAAACTATTGAGGTTACTATACTTAAGCCTCTTTCTCTGTTTAGGTTAATATAATCCACAAGCACAATACCGTTCTTTACAACTATACCTATAAGCATTATAGCACCTATCAAACTCATCATATTTATGGTTTGTCCTGTTAGCCATAGACTTAAGAACATACCTGTAAGTGCAAATGGTATAGAGAACATAATGATGAAAGGTGAACGGAAACTTTCAAACTCTCCAGCCATAACAGAATAAACAAGTATAATGATGATAACAGCCAAAAGTCCCATATCGCCAAATGTATCTTGTTGGTCTTCTAATGAACCTCCTATCTCTACAGAAATACCTGAAGGAATAGATAAATTTTCGTTTAGTTGCTCTATAGCTGCTTTAGCCTTGTCTATAGTTGTACCATAAAGAGTTGCTTTTACAGTAACTATACGCTCTCTATCTCTTCTCTCTATTTCAGGTGGAGCAAATTTTTCTACTACTTTGGCTACTTCACCAAGTTTTATGGCTCTTCCTGTTGTAGAATAAAGAGTGATATTTTCTATATCCTCTGTACTTTTTCTAAACTCTTCAGCATAACGTACTTTTATCTTATATTCTTCTCCGTCTTCTCTATACAAAGAAGCAGTCATACCGTTCATTCTATTTCTTACGAAAGTAGATGCTGTAGCAAAATCCAATCCGTTTGCTGTAAGTTTCTCTCTATCAAAAACAATATTGTATTGAGGTGTATAATCTTTTCTTGATATGGTTATATCCTTTAATCCGTCTATCTTAGACATACCTGCTTTGTAATCGTTGGCAAGTTTTGTTGTCTTTTCCAAATCGTATCCATAGATTTGAACCTCAATATTTGAACCTCCTGTCATACCACCTTGTTGTCCTCCTGGTGTAACAGTACTTTTTGCAACCTCAGGATAAGATGCTATTTCCTTACGCATAAGTTCAGATATTTCAAATATTGTTCTCTTTCTTTCTTTTATATCCTTTAGTTTGATACGGAATGATATATAGTTATCACCACTTGTCTGCATAAGTGCGAAAGAGTTGTCGCTATCCTCTGAAGGAGAACCCACAGTGTAAGTCATTCTTAGCATTTCATCAGGATAGGTTGTTTTCATATAATTATAAAAACGTGTTGCTATCTCTTTACTTCTTTCTACACTTGCACCTGCTGGCAATTCTATACTACCACTTATCATTGCGTTATCACTTGCAGGCACAAAGTCTGTACCTATAAACTTGGTAAGCATCAATGACAATACAAAGATAACTGTAGAAACTATTATAGTTGTAGGTTTATGGTTTACTGCCCAAGTAAGCAATCTTTCGTAAGCATTATCTAAGGCTGTAAGTTGTTTTTCTATTATGATTTGAACTTTGTTCTTCTTCTTTTCAGTCTGCTGTTTGCTTGCATTCTTTTCTTTTTGTTTGTATATCAAAGAACAAAGCATAGGTGTAAGAGTAAGTGCAGATACTGTAGAAACAACCATAATGATACACATCATCCAACCTAATTGTTTGAACATAATACCAGCCATACCACTAAGCATAGTGAATGGGAAGAATACCGCTATAAGTGTAAGAGTAGTAGCCACAACAGAAACGGCAACCTCATTTGTTCCATAGATAGCGGCTTCTCTTGGTTTGGCTCCTCTACTTATATGTGTAGAAACGTTTTCCATAACCACTATAGCATCATCTACAACCATACCTATGGCTATACCTAATGCAGATAGAGATATAATATTAAGCGTATTTCCTGTTGCGAACAGATAGATGAATGCACCAATAAGAGAAACAGGTATAGTAATAACAACTATCAACGCACTACGCCATTCTCCTAAGAAGTACATAATAACTACAACAACGAATAAGAATGCTAACAGTATTGTTTCTTCCAATGAGGCTACAGAGTTTCTAATGTTATCTGTAGAGTTCATTACTTCTGTTATTTGTATATCCGAAGGAAGGTTCTTTTTTATTTGAGGCAAAGCCTTGTTTATTTTGTTCATTACATCTACAGAGTTAGCTCCGTTTTGTTTGGAAATAACCACTGTAGCACCCTTCTTTCCGTTGATGTAACTTTCTTGTACTTTTTCTTGCAAAGAGTCTCTTACTACTGCAATATCTTTTAGGTATATAGGACCACCGTTATTTGATACTACTATATCTTTTAATTGGTCGCTTTCTTTAAACTCACCTTCTATACGTAGGTTGTAAGATTCATTACCTACATAGTATTTACCTGAAGGCATATTAAGGTTTTCTGCTGCTATTCTGGCACCAATAGCCTCTACTGTAAGGTTATAAGCCTCCATTTTGTTAGGATCTACTAATGCTACTATCTCTCTTTCAGGAGCACCTGCTATAGTAACAGAACCTACACCCTCTATTCTTTGCAAAGGATTAGACATATTGTCGTCTAATATCTTGTAAAGTCCTGCCATAGACTCCTGAGCATCTACTGCATAAATAGCAACAGGCATCATATCTGTAGAAAGTTTGAATATCATAGGAGATGATGCACCATCTGGCAATGACATTTTGATAAGTTCCAACTTATCTCGCATATCATTGACTGCATCGTCCATATCTGTTCCCCATTCAAACTCTACTGTAACCATAGAAACATTATCTTTAGATGTAGAAGTAAGTTTCTTTAAATCATTAACAGTAGATAATGTTTGCTCAAGTATCTTGGTTACGTTGTTTTCAACATCTTCTGAAGAAGCATTAGGATATGTTACTATGGCAATAGCCATGTTCATATCAAACTCTGGCATCAAATCCACACTTAGTTTTGAGTAGGAAAAGATACCCATTATCATTACAGCAATAAATGCTATAGACACCAAAACAGGTTTCTTTACCGAAGATTCATATATTTTCATTTCAGTATGTTTTAAGTTTAGATGAGTATTATTTTACTACTTTTACTTTTGCTCCGTTTTTCAACTTACTATAATCGGATACTACAACTTTTTCTCCTTCATTTAGTCCATCTAAAACGGCATACTTATCACTTAATCTCTTTCCAACGTTTATTTTTCTAAACTCTACAGTATTGTTTTGCTGAAGAACATAAACGTATTTATCATTTGTACCATTTTGTTTTATAAGAGATTTGTCTGGTATAACAATATTGTTTGCTTTTCCTAAGTTCAAAGTTGCTTTTCCATACATTCCAGGACGAAGTTTGCTATTTGCATTAGTAAATTCTGCTTCTACATAGAAAGTTCTTGTCATAGGGTCTATAGTTGGTGAAATAAGAGATATTCTTCCTGAGAATTCTTCTTCTCCAAACACTTCTACCTTAGCCTTTACAGGCATTCCTATTTTTACTTTTGTATATAAACTTTCATTTACTGCAAATTTTAGTTTAACAGGTGAAATCTGCATAACTTGAAGTATAGGTTGTGAGCCAGAAACATCTCCGTTATCAAAATTTTTCATAGTTACTACTCCTGTTATAGGAGAAGTAAGAGTGATGTTTTCTTGTAGGTTTTGAACATTCTTTTTTGTTACATCGTATTGAGTTTGCAATTGGTCAAGAGTTTGTTTGCTTGTACCACCACTTGCATAAAGGGCTTTTATACGATTAAGGTCTGCTTCCAAATTATTTAGTTGTGCTTGTGCTGTAGCAAGGTTTGTGTTTTCCATCTTAACCAATGTTTGTCCCTTTACAACTCTATCTCCTACCTCTACATAAATCTTTTCTATACGAGTACCTCCTGCAGATGTAATATAGTTCTTTACCTTTGGTTCTATAGTAGAAGTAAAATCATATATTTGTTCTACTTCTTCAGTTTTTACTTGTTGAACCTGCACGTTTATTTCTTTATCTTGTGTTTCTACTTGTTCTTGTTTGCTTGAACAAGATGCGACTATTATAGACAGAATTGCAATAGCCGATATTTTTTGCATAAGATTCTTTTTCATTTTATTATATTCGTTTTTTAGTTTTTTTTATTATTAAATCTATTTCTATTCTACAATATTTTTATTATTCTTTTCCTAATACTTGTTCTAATTGTGCTTGTGCAGACAAGTAATTGTACAATGCTTGTTGGTAGTTTAGACGACTTTGAGTTAAAGCCAATTCACTGTTATTCAATTCTAAAATAGTTCCTGTTCCTGTAGAGTAACGTACTTTTGCTATTTCATAACCTCTTTCTGCTTGTGCTATGGCTTCTCTATTTACTATAAGTTGTTCATTGGCTGTACGCATATTATCTATAGCAGATGTGAATTGAAGGTTTTGTCCCTCAAGTACATAATCTCTTTGTAGTTGAAGTTCTTTCAGTGCCAACTCTACTTGTTTTGTTTGGTTGATAACAGTATTTCCACTGAAAATAGGAATACTCAAAGAAAGACCTACTGCTGCTGAACTTACCCATCTATAATCCGAGAATTTAAAATCTTCTGCTTGTGTTTGATAAGCATATTGACCAAAAGCAGCAAGAGAAGGTAAATGTTGGTATTTTGTCATTTTCAAAGTATGTTGAAGATTTGAGATATTCAAATCCAATTGTCGCATAGTACTATTGTTCATAAGCATATCTGCTCTTTGATTTTCAAGTTGGTTTAATAGTGCTACATTATCTTCATAATCTTCCAATTTCTCAGTAACAACAACCTCTGTATTTGCAGGCAAAGACAATAACATCTTTAGTTGTAATAGTGAAAGTTCTACTCCATTCTTTGCAGAAAGATAAGTAGGGTTCAAATTATTTACTTGTACCTGTGCAGAAAGATAATCATACTCTGAAGCCAGACCTTGTTCGTATGATGCTCTTGTTGTTTTTAGAGTTTCGTTTGCATTCTCTATACTCTGAGAAAGAACTTTCAAAGATGCTTTTGCAAGCAATACATTATAATAAGCATCTTTTACTTGTTTTGTCATTTCTATTTTGCTACTGCGTGCTTGTTCTATGATAAGACTTATATCATTTTGTTTTGCTTTTATACTTTCCCACAATGCAAAATTAACCAAAGGCATAGATGCAGAAACAGTTCCGGTGTAGGAGTTCTTATATCCTATTTCCATATAACTTTGTCCTCCAAATGCAGCAGACATACTTGCAGGCATAAACATAACGCTTTTCATTATGTTATTGGTATACTGTCCTGTTGCTGAAACATTTGGCAACAAAGCCCCAATAGCCTCTTTTTTTGCATAATCTACCCTTTCTATTTCCATATTGGCTATTTTTATAGTAGGGTTATTATCCTGAGCTATTTGAAGAGCTGTTTTTAAATCAAGATTTAGTTCGTTTTGTGCCTGTGGAGCAAAAAAACAAAACATAGTCAAACCAGTTAAAAATAAAGCAATTGTTTTTTTCTTTGTCTTCATATTTAATTATTTGTTTATTTTATTCAGATGTTCTATCAATGATGGAAAAACAGATTTATTTCTTATATCTTTCTCCATTTTTTCAAAAAATTCATCACAAGTTTTTATTCCCTTATCCGAAGTTGCTATTCCTCTCATTACTGCAAAGAAATGTATGGCTCCAAGTTTAAAAATATCGTATTCACTATTGTATTTTTTCAATTTTGTTCTTTCATTCACCTCCACAAAATCTTCTGGAAACATAATAACGAGTAGCAATTCTGAATCTATTTCTTTGAAAATATATCCTTTATCCTGTGCCTGTTTTATAGTAGGCAAAATAAACGTATTCACAAAAACCAAATGCCTTGCCAATACTTCTGTAAATACTTTAGTATTACTCTTTTGTAATTCTTTGATTTTAGAAATATTTATAGTCTTAGAACATACAAATATATCGTACATACAAGACAAGATGCGTTCTAAAGGATTTTCTATCTTTAGGTATTCGTTTACTATATTATTATAGAATTTTGTTTGATAGGTTGTAAAAGATTGTTCCAACAAAACCTCTTTACTTTCAAAACATTCGTAAATAGTTTTCTTGGAAATACGGAGTTTTTTTGCAATATCGTCCATTTTGATGGATTTATAATCTTTCTCCATCAAAGTAATGATAAACTCCAACATTATTTTTTCTTTTACTTCCATATCTTTATTTTCATACCAATCAGAAACGAGGTGCAAAAATATAAAAAACCTCATAAATGATAAAAAGTTTTCTCAATATTTTATCATATTTTTATCTAAATACCTACTTTTAAGTATTTTAAAATATAATAAAAAACTTTCTAATATCAGTTCGGTTTCCTATCTTTTCACAAAATTTCTATAAAAACGAACAAAAACAAGGTATATTGTGTGGATTTTAAATTTTTTCTTGTAAATATCTATTCAGCAGCAGAAAAAAGAAAAAGGACGAGAAAATTCCCGTCCTCAAAAACAAGTATCTTACTTATGTATCTTTCTTTTAATTAACTGCTTGCAAGATATACTTAGTTGTTCCTAAGCCTATTTTTTCTGCATATTCTACTATATGTTTACCGTTTTGTTGATTGATACGGTCTTTCAAAGGTTTGGTGTTGTTATAATCAGAAGACTCCATATTGAATATAATATCCAAGCACGCTTTATCCAAAGCCACAGGGTCTGTAGAAGCAAGAATACCGAAATCTTTTATAAGAGGCTGTGCAGGGTTTCCATTGCAATCGCAATCTATAGACATATTGTTCATAACTGCTATATAAACAATCTTACCTTGAAATTTATCTGCTACAGCTTTTGCAGCCTCTGCCATACTTTCAAGAAAATCATCTTGTGTTGCAACATGTTTTTCCCACAAATCTGCCATTTGAGACCATGTTCCAGCAGAATGTATGTATGCCTTACCGTTTGTAGAAGCGAAACCTATGGATTGGTTTTTCAAAACTCCACCAAAACCAGCCATTTGATGACCTTTAAAGTGTGCAAGATTTACTATAAAATCATAGTTATCTATATGTGAGCCAACTATATCGTATTTCAAATGTTTACCGTCTTTTATAGGTAGTTTTATTTCTCCTTCTTCGTCCATAATATCTACTTTTGCAATAGTATCATAGCCATGTTTCTTTATAGTTTCCCAATGCAAGTCTGTTTTATGACGAGTACCTTCGTATGCAGTATTGCATTCTATTATGTTTGCGTTAAGTTTTTGTACCAAATCTTTTATCAAATTTGGTGAAAGGGCGTGTACACCCTTTCCATCGCCTGTAGAAATCTTTACTCCTACTCTTCCCTCTGGTTTAACATTCAGAACTTCAAACATCTTTACAAGACTTTCTGCAGAAATCTCGTTTGTCATATACACAACGCTCTCATTCTCTTCTTCTTCAGTCTTTTGATATTCCTCTGGTTTATTTTTGTTTGTGCAAGAGGCAAAACATACGGATAAAATACCCGCCAACATGATTATTTTCTTCAATTTACTCATAATACTTTTTGTTTTTTTAGTTAATTTTATAATATAAATATACGGTTTTTAACATTACTGCACTGCAAATTTAGTTTATTTTCTGCAAATTTCACTATTTTTTTGCAAAATTTTATTCCACCATAGCGAAACAAAGTTTTAGAATTCTATCTCTTTGTTTTAATTTTCTATCTCTTTGTTTTAGAAATCTATCTTTTTGTTTCGTGAAATTAAAACTTCGTTTTAGAAAATTAGAATCAAGTTCTGTGAACATAGAATCAAGTTTTAGAATTCTAAAACGAAGTTCTATGAATGCAAAATCAAGTTCTATTTTTCTGAAACGAAGTTTTATTTTATGGTTATTTCTTCAAAAGAGATTTATATAAAGAATTGTTTTTTAAAACTTCTACTGCTTTTTGCAAGGTTTCATCGTTTTGCTGTACTGACATATAATAATATTTTGTTCCATAAAGGTTACGTGCTATAAAACCTTTCAAAACAGAATCTATATGTTTATCTGAATTTTCTATTATTTCCTTAGATTTTTCATCTTCTTTTTGTGCTTTTTCCATTATAGTTTTTCGCATTTCTGCATTTTCAAATATGGCTTTTGCATACGAAGTATAATCTTGGTAAGTCATAGAAGAGTCTTGTTTTAAATCTTTTAGATAATCCTCAAACATAGCATTTACCCAATCTTTCTTTATCTCTGAACGTACAACTCCTTTTTCCAAAGCATATTGTTCAAACTCTTTTATAAGATTTAAATCTTTCCATGCAGCATTAAAAGATTCAAAAGTTGGATAATTTTTTAACAATTCCTCTCTGTTTTGTTCTGCATAATTGATAGAAAAATCGTTAAAAAGGTTTTTACTTCTTAGGTTTATATAATAGTCTGATGCTCTACTCGTATCCATAGACACAAAAATATCTGGCATTATTCCACCACCACCATAAACGGTTCTACCTTTGTAAGTCTTGTATTTAAGAGAATCTGGGAAAGAAATAGAATCTGCATATATCATTTCACCGTGAGAAAGTCTTTTTGCATAATCCTTAAAGTACTCATCTGTACCGTCTTCGTAAGGTTTTTGTATGCAACGTCCCGATGGAATATAATAACGTGCTATAGTAAGTCTTACTTGCGAACGGTCATCAAAATTAAATGGTCTTTGTACCAATCCTTTTCCGAAAGTTCTTCTACCTATTATTACTCCTCTATCCCAATCCTGTATTGCACCCGAAGTAATCTCTGATGCTGAAGCCGTGTATTCATCTGTAAGTATGACAAGTTCGCCTTTTTCCCAAGCACCATTATTGGATAGGGTTGTAAATTCTTGTCTTTGTTGATGTATTCCTTCGGTATATACTACAAGTTTGTCTTTTGGTAAAAATTCATCGCAAATTTTGAACGCTGTTTCCAAATATCCACCTCCATTACTCCTTAAATCAAAGATAAGTTTCTTCATTCCTTGTTTTTTAAGACTGTCTATAGCCGCAACGACTTCATCTCTTGAGGCTTGAGCATAACGTCTTAAAGAAATATATCCTATTTCCTTATCTATCATAAAATAAGTATCCACACTGTTTAAAGGTATCTTATCTCTTATTATATCAAAAGAAAGTTCTCCTCTGCCACTTCGTTGTATTCCCACTTTGACTTTGCTACCTTTTTTACCTCTTAGGTGTTTCATAACCCAATCATTGTTTATGCTATCCCCTATTGCCAAAGTATCATTCACCTTTACAATTCTATCTCCTGGTAATATACCTACTTTTTCTGCTGGTCCATCTGCCACAACCTCCATTACGTGAATAGTATCGTTTAAAAGTTGAAAAGTAACTCCTATACCTATTATATTACCTTGCAAAGGTTCATTCATTTTTTGAACATCTGAGGTTGGAATATACACAGAGTGCGGGTCTAAATCTTTTAACATAGTTTTTAAACCTTCCTCTGTAAGATGAGAAATATTTGTGGTATCTACATAGTAATTTTCTATCAACCACATCATTCTTGCCATCTTTTTAGTATTTTGTTCCAAGCCATTTTTCTGAGCAAATACTATAGTTGAAACACAAATTGTGATAAAAATTGCAAATATTCTTTTCATAATTTATAATTATTTTAAATTTTTTTCGTTATACATAAAAATAAAGGTTTCGTATTATGAAACGAAAGTTTTTTAGTAAAATTGTTTTAGAATAAAATTAAATAAAATTTTTGAACATTATGGATATATATATAACATTGTTTATCATAAGTTGTGTTCTCGTTTTTTTCGGGTTGTGGGGTATATTCACAAAAGCAGGATACAAGGGTTGGATAAGTTTGATTCCTTTTTATAATATATGGATTGCGACAAAAATTATTGATAAAAAAGCTTGGTGGTTTTTGTATTGTTTGATTCCTTTTATAAATATATTTTGCATAATTCTTGTTTTTATAGAAATAGTTAAGTGTTTTAAGAAATATTCTCTTTGGTATCAAATTCTTACTGCTTTGTTTCCTTTTATTATCTTGCCTATTTTGGGTTGGAGTAAAAAAGAAATATACTCTCACCCTAAAGATTTGCCAGAACATAAAGTAGGAGTAGTAAGAGATTGGGCTGATGCAATAATTTTTGCTGTTATTGCAGCCACTATTATTAGGACATTCTGTTTTGAAGCCTACAAGATACCGTCTTCTTCTATGGAAAAAAGTTTATTGGTTGGCGATTTCTTGTTTGTAAGCAAGATGACATACGGTCCAAGAATACCAAACACACCGTTAAGTTTTCCTTTGGTTCATAACACTCTACCTTTTACTACTATGAAATCTTATTTGGAAAAACCACATCTTCCTTACCATAGATTACCTGGTTTTGCCAAGATAAAAAGAGGAGATGCTGTTGTGTTCAACTTTCCTGACGGAGATACACTTTCTACAAGATTTCAGAGCAATGAAAGTTATTATGCTTTAGTTAGAGAATATGGAAGAGAGAATGTTTGGAATGACAAACAAAACTTTGGAGATATTATCTCAAGACCTGTAGATAAAAGAGAGAACTTTATAAAACGTTGTATAGGTCTTCCTGGTGAAACCATAGAAATAAAAGATAGATATGTATATATAAATGGTAAGAGAATAGAAAATCCAAAAGATTATCAGATAACCTATGCTATAAAGGTGAAAGATGGATACTATTTCAACGAAAAAGAGTTGTTGAACATAGGAGTTTCTTTGGAAGATATGCAGATGATGAATAGTTATGTTTATATTTCATTAACAAAGAAACAAATAGAGAACTTGAAAAATCAGGCTTACGTTCTTTCTATTAAACCTTTAGATGATAAACAGAGTGATTACTCTCTTATCAGTGATGATAATAGACAAATTTTATGTCAAATCTTTTTCCACCCAAGTCTTAATGATGTACGAGCATTTTTGAAAAATGCAGACGTGGAAGAAGAACAATTGAATAACATACAAGCATACGTAACTCTACCACTTTCAAAAGAGATAATGGAGGAAATAAAACTAAAACCTAATTATGTTGAAGATATATTTCCTATAGTTACTATGAAGGGATTCAAGAGTAGAGATTTGTTCCCATATAGTGATTATAATTGGAACGTAGATTATTATGGACCTGTACGTATTCCAAAGAAAAGTATGACAATAGAGTTGAACGATAACAATGTATTGTTTTACAAACGTGCAATTATAAATTTTGAAGGAAATACTTTAGAAAAACAAGGAGATAAATGGTTTTTGAACGGCAAGGTTGCAAAAAACTATACTTTTAAGATGGATTACTATTGGATGATGGGAGACAATAGGCACAATTCTGCAGATTCTCGTTTCTGGGGTTTTGTACCAGAAGACCACATTGTAGGAAAAGCATCTTTTGTATGGTTCTCTTGGAACAAAGACCAAAGTTTCCTAAAAAAAGTAAGATGGAATAAACTATTCAGAATAATAAAATAAAACTAAAAAGCCTATGGAAAAGAGAAAGGAAAGAGTATTTATTGTCGGAACAAATGGTTTTGACAGTATGAAACTCAAGAAAAATTTAGAGAAAAATGATTTTGATGTGTTAATATCTGAAAATCTTTCTCTTGTTGCAGATATTTCTAAAAATACAGCAATAGAATGTATTATTATAGGAAGAGAAGTAAAGGATAGAGAAAAAATTGCAAAAAAGATTAAAAAGACTGACAGAGATGTTAGTATTATTCTTGTTTGCAAAACAAAAAAAGAGATAAAAACCGTTACGGAAAAGTATCCTTTACTGCAATATGTAGAACAACCTATATCTTATGCTACTTTGGCAAAAACTTACAACAAGTCAAAGGACGTTATACAGGTAGAAAGGTTGTATAACTTTGGAAGATTTACTTTCAATTCTCTTTCTCGCGTACTAACACTGACAAACGAACAATCGGGAAAAGAAAAAACAAGACGATTGACAAAAAAAGAAGCATATCTTTTATGCTACTTAGTTAAGAACATTGGAAAGTTGGTTCCAAGAGAAAAACTTCTAAATCATATTTGGGGTAAAAACGATTTTAGAACCTCAAGAAGTATGGACGTTTATATTGCGAAACTTCGTTCTTATCTGAAACCAGATGAAAAAGTTAGCATAAAGAATGAACATTCTCTTGGTTTTAAACTTGTAGTAGAACAATAATAATGATAACAAAAACAACCTGTACTTTGTTACAGGTTGTTTATTGTTTGTTTTAGGGTAACTAATTTTGTTAATAGTTTCTCTACTTCAGACAGTTGTATCATATTTTTGCCATCGCTCTTGGCTTTTTCTGGATTTGGATGTGTTTCCATAAAGATACCGTCTGCTCCTACCGCAATTGCCGCTTTGGCTATTGTTTCTATCATTTTTGGGTCGCCACCAGAAACACCTGAGGTTTGATTTGGTTTCTGCAAACAGTGGGTAATATCCATAACAACAGGAACATTGTTTTCTTGCATTATAGGTATAGAACGTATATCTACCACTAAATCTTGGTAACCAAAGAAAGTACCCCTATCTGTCAAAATAATATTATTGTTACCTGTTTGTTGTATTTTCTCAACAACAAATTTCATACTTTCAGGTGAAAGAAACTGTCCTTTCTTTACATTTACTATCTTGTTAGTCTTTGCTGCTGCAATAAGAAGGTCTGTTTGTCTGCAAAGGAATGCAGGTATCTGAAGTATATCTACATAATCTGCTACCAACAGTGCTTCTTCTGGTGTGTGAATATCTGTAACGGTAGGAACGTTTAATTCTTTGCCTATCTCGGATATAACCTTTAAAGCTTTTTCATCTCCTATACCTGTAAAAGAATCTATCTTTGAACGGTTGGCTTTGCGATATGATGCCTTGAAAACAAAAGGTATAGACAGTTTATCTGTAATCTGTTTCAGTGTTTTGGCTATCTCTTTTGGCGATTGTTCATCTTCTATTACGCAAGGACCAGCAAGCAAGAAAAAATTCTTCTTATCATTCTTTAGTTTTTCGTATAAAGTCATTTTAATTCATATTTTTTTGTTCTAACATAAGTATTTCCAAAATTTTGTTGTACTTTTGGCAAATAATTTTAACGTTTGTAATCATTTTAATCAAACAATTTGCAAAGATGAGAAAAAAAACTCATTTAAAAAAGAAAAAAAATATAAGTTTAAAAATTATTTTATCTTCTAAGGATACTCTTTTGTTAGAAAGATACGCTAAGTTGAACTCTATGAGTGAAAAAACAGCTGCAAAGAAAATCCTTAAAGAATACCTTGCAGCTAATGTTACTCTACCGAAAGATGAATCCGAAAATCAACTATCTTTATTTGCTCCTCGCGAAACAGATATTTTTGATTTCATACGATAGTTTATCTTGTTTTTTCTTTCTCTCACTTAGAAATTAAGTGGTATAGATATACCAAATCTTTCTTTGAATTGCAGTGCAGTAGAGAAATCTTTATCTATAGCAGCTTGTATGCTCACAAAGGCACTAAGATATTTGCTTATCTTCATGGTTAGGAATAACTCTCCGTTGATGTCTGTGTCTATCAAAGGTTTTTCGTAATCCCAGAAGAAATCCAATTTTGCCAAAAGATTAACATTGGTAAATATATCTTTCTGATAGAACAATTTTATATAAGAACCCAAAGAGAACTTCCACGCATGGTCTGGGTCATCGGTATATCCGAAATGTGCAGTCTTACCTCTCAATCTTCTATCACCTACAAAAGTAGTTTTTCCTGTAAGGAAAGAAAACATAGCAGAGAAGTTTGCTGTCTTGTATTCCATTCCGACAGATGTTGTAAGAACTATAGGAGATAATCCAGCAGAAACAGGTATTGTATCTCCACTTGAAACTTTGTAACCATTATCAAACTGAGTCTTTAAGTTCAACAAACCAGAGTAGTTCCAATTCTTAACCGCTTGATAACCGTAAATAGAGTTCAACTCTATCTTATCATCGCTTTTTACCCAAGTATTAGTTTTATCAAATATACCTTCACCTGACAAATCTTGGCGAGTACGTCCATAAGCCAATTCAACAGTGTTATCTACTTTATGTTTCTTGTTTAGGTAATTGTAAAAACCTTTAAACAAACCTCCGAAGGCTATGTTGCTATAACCACCCGCTGCCCAATTGTCTATTTGTGTCTGTTCAGCAGTAAGTATTAGACTTGATTTTAAAGTCCAATGTTTTGGTTTAACACTATCTGCAACATTTTCATCTGCAACCTCTACTGTTTGTTCTTCATTTACAGTTTTTACTACATTGTCTTCTTCTGCCATTACGCCGAAACCTAATGATACAGACAACATCAATACTAATAGTTTCTTCTTTTTCATTATTTTAGTTTTTTTTTGTTATTGTTTCTTCTTTATTTGCCACAGTATAAAACTTTCCACAGAAATACTTAGCAAAACAAGTATAAGCAGTAGATAAGTAAAATCAAATCCTTTTTTGCTTTGTGTAAAATATGTACTTATCATCTTTCTGTCATTAAACACTTTAGCATCTTTAAAACCAGTATTTTCCAATTTTTTTCTTAGTTGTACAGAATTCATAAAACGTAAATCGGATTCCACTCTTGGATAATTTACAGCCAAAGCACCCAAAGATTTTTCACCATCAAAGATGAAATAAATACCATCTTGTTTTATCTGGTTGTTTAGTTTAAAACCTAAACGATTATTTTCTCTTAACATCTGAAGTATAACACCTTGAGAATTGTTTTCTTTCTTTAAAGTTATAGTTTCTTTATCTAAATTTTCTGTGTATAAGGATAAATCCACAAAAGCATTATCGTTCATAAACACAAAAGGATTTGCAAGATTTTGAGCATACAAAACCATATTCCAAAGTGTAGGAACAAAGATAGTTTGCGAAGTAAAATCTGAATAACTCTCATCAAAAGGAACTGCAAACATAAAAGCCTTGCCTGTATTTGAAGGACTTTCAAGCAAAAATACGTCCCTATTTGCGAAAGTCATTATAGGAGCCATAGACCTATTAGTTGTAGTGGATATTTTGTAATATTTCCTTGCCCTTGGTAGTTCCATATTATCCGTTACTGAAGTAAAGACAGATTTATACAAATCATTCTTATCATTCAACACTACCACTGTATTTTCTCTCTCTACTAAGGAAGAATACGTTGGCATTTTCATTTCTTCAAGTGCAGAATTATAGGACTGAATGTTCATTTTCTTAGGAGGAATGATAAGAATACTACCATTATTGTTTCTAAAATTCACAAGTTCCTTTGCAAGACCCAAAGATATGTTTTGCAGAGAGTTCAGAATTATAAGATTATTGTTTGCAAACTTAGAAAAATCTATCTCTGTTTCGTTCATATTTTGCAAACTCACTTCTTCACTATTGGCAAACAATCTATTGATGTACTTATTCTCCCCTTCTCCATTCAGACACAAAACACCTATTTTGTCTTTTATGTTTAGAGTGAAATAAAAATCATCATCATAAACTATAGGATTATCCAATACAGAAACCTTACCTTTCAATGTTCCATTTTTCTGAATAACGAAAGTCATAGGAACAGAGATTGAAGAATTTTTTGGAATAGATACATTCGCTATACTTTGTTGTACATCATCTATATACAGTTTCAGAGGTACATCTTTTACATCTTGTTCTGAAATATTTTTAACCGAAATATTTATGTTTGCTTTCTGCCCTTTTTGATAAATATTCCTATCCAAATAAACAGTATCTATATATATATTGTCTAAATTTTTTGCCTCCAATGGTAGAAAAACATCTACAACGTTTGTATCTCTCTTAAAGTTTTGCTCATCAAAAGCATTCTCTTGAAAATCCGATATAAAGAAAAGTCTTTTACTTTTTTCATTTCTGTAAGACAATAGATTATGTGCAGAATTTACAAGTTTAGAATAAGGAAATGAAGCCGATGAAATCTCCACATCTTTCAGAAAATTCATAAACTCTTGTTTGGAAACAAAATGTTTGTGTCTGCCCTCCATATCCATAGTTAGCAAACAAAAAACATCATTATCCGAATACTCTTTTAGAATATCCTCTGCCTTCGTTTTAGCAGTTTCCAACATAGAAGCCTTATCTGCAATGTTTTGCATAGAAAAAGAGTTGTCCAATACCACAACTACAGCATTAGATTCTGTGTTTGCCAATTGAGTAGAAGATTTTTTAATGTATGGTTGTGAAAAAAGCAAGGATAGAAATACGATAGTCAAACAACGAAACAACAACAGCAACCTTTCTTTTATCTTATTTTGTTTTTTAGATACAGTTGCCAAATCTTTGAGTAGGGAAACATTAGTAAAAAACACTCGTTTAAATCTATGAAAATTAAACAAATGTATTACTATTGGCAGAATAACTGCAAGCATTAACCACAAAAACTGAGGATATAAAAAAGCCATATCTTGTTGTATGCGTTAAAATTCTTTGCGAAATTACAAAAAAATATGCAAAAAACACACTTAGTTAAAGATTTTATACTATCATTCTTCTTTTCTTTCACTGAAAACTACTTCAGAGGAAAGCAAAATTTATCTTTATATTTGTATAATTTTAAGTCTAATTCTTTATATGAGAAAGAGATTTTACCAAACAAAGAGTGGTAAAAATAGAACTTTGTTTCAATTTAACGAAACTTTGTTTTAATTTTCTAAAACAAAGAAAGAGAATTCTAAAACAAAGTTCTACAAAATTAAAACAAAGTTTCATCAGAACGAAGTAAAGTTTTATTTTTTTAGATTAAAACTTTGCAGTAAATAACTAATAATACAAGAAAATTAACTACTTTTGCACTACTTTAAAATATAGGAACAATAAAAATATAATAATTATGGAAGAAAATACGATTTTAGAACAAGAAGAAAAACTTTCGCAACAACAGTGTATCACTATGACTCCAAGTTTCAAAAATGAGTTTCTCAGTACTGTAAAATGGGGAAAATACATTGGTATAATGATGTATATTTCAGCAGGTTTAATTGTATTACTGTGTATTGCTATGGCTATGTTTCCTGCTTCACTTGCAGATTCTTATGGTGTAGATGACGCCGAAGATGTTAGCATTGCTATAGGTAGTATTGTCATTGCTATAACAGTGATTATTATGTTGTTGTGTGCTGGTCTTACTGTATTTTTCGGATACAAATTACAAAAAGGCTGTACGGAGTTGGAAAAAGGTTGTATGAATAATTCACAAAACAACTATCTTGCAGGTATTCACCACATTAAAATCTTTACTCAAGTATGTGGCGTTCTTATGATAATAAGTCTGTTTATAGCATTCTTATCTGTCTTAGGAACATTTGCAGCAGGCATTCTAAGTGCATTATAATAAAAAACATAGATATAAAATGAAAAGAAATCTTTTATTGATTAGCAATTCTACCAATGCAGGTGAGAAATACCTTGATTGGTGCAAAGAAATGATAGCAGACTTCTGCAAAGAAAACAACGTAAAAAACGTTTTGTTTATTCCTTATGCTGGTTTTGCTCAGGGATATGATGTTTATGAAGAAAAAGTTGCAAAAGTATATGCTGAATATGGTATAAAAGTGCATTCTATTCACCATGAACAATATCCTATAAACGCTGTAATGCAAGCAGAGTGCATAGCAATAGGCGGAGGTAACACTTTCTACCTTGTAAAAGAGATGCAGAAAGCAGGGATTATGAAAGCCATAAGAGAAAAAGCCTTTATGGGAACACCATATATGGGTTGGAGTGCTGGTAGCAATGTTGCAGGACTTTCTTTGAAAACTACAAACGATATGCCTATTGTAGAACCAGAGAGTTTTGATACTATGGGATTGGTTCCTTTTCAAATAAATCCTCATTATACGGATTTCGTTGACCCAAAACACGGAGGCGAAACAAGAGATGACCGTATAAATGAATTTATCGCAGCAAATCAAAGTACGTATGTCGCAGCCATAAGAGAGGCTACTGCTTTGAGAATGAAAGATGGAAAACTTTCTCTTGTAGGAAGAGATAACAAGATGAAAGTCTTTCATTTTGGAAAACCAACAACAGAATATTCTTTGCAAGATGATATAAACTTCCTTCTAAAATAATGATAGAAGCAGATATTCTAAAGCAAGGTAAAATTCTTATTTACCCTACAGACACTATTTGGGGTATCGGTTGCGATGCCCTTAACGTTTCTGCTATAGAAAGAATAAAACAAATAAAAGGAAGAGATAACACAAAGAGTTTTATTCTGCTTATGAGGGATTTGGATATGATAAGGGAATACGTAGATTCTGTTCCTAAAGTAGCAGAAGACCTTTTAGAAAAAAACAAACAAGAGAATATTCCTACTACTATTTTATACTCAAACCCTAAAAACTTACCCTTAAAACATCTTTCCTATAATAATTATATAGGTATAAGAATACCAAACAATAGTTTCTTGCAATCTGTTTTTAAAGAATTTCCTTATCCTATTGTATCTTCATCTGCCAATTTCAGTGGTAAGACTTCACCATCATATTTTGAAGAAATAGAAAAAGATTTTTTGGAGAAAGCAGATTATGTTTCTGTTTTCCAAAGAGAAGACAAAACAAAACATTCCCCTTCTTCTATATATATGATTATGGATAATGATGAGATAAAAAAAATAAGATAAAACCTTTGGGTCTTATCTTATTTTTCATTTCTATATCTTATTTGTGGTCATCTGAATAGAAACCATATATGTTTTTGAACTTAAGATATATTCTCTTTGTTTGAGCATACGGGTAGATTTTCATAATAGAATCTCCTTGAAATTCATAGAACTGAGCCTTTTCCAAATACTCAAAATACTTCTGTTCAACCTTTCCTCCATCTCCATTATTTGAAACATAGTCAAACTTTATTGTCATCTTTGAGAATGGTTTATAGTATGAATAATGTTCTGAATAGAAAGTATTTATATTACCCTTACCAGAGCACTGCCCCATATCGTAAAATCTTATATCAAATCCACTTGAGTCTTCTGTGTTTGCAAAGTTCGGTTCTATAGATACAAGTTTCCAACCGCTATAGGTCAAACCCTTATCCGAAGAATTATAAGTTCCTTGCAAACCTCCACTCATTTCGGCTCCGTCTGTACAACTCGTAATTATAAAAGCAGACATAGTAATAAGAAGTAATGCTTTCAATTTGTTTTTCTTTACTTTCATAGTTTTAGTTTTTTTTTATTGGTTTATAATATTTTGTTAGTTTTTATTTTATAATCGTTTCTACTAAATCATTTATTGAAGATATGAACACAGATTCTATGTTTTTTATTTTTTCTTGTAAATTATCTTTGTTGTATTTACTCAAAAAGATTTTTTTAAATCCCATAGCCGCTGCTTCATTCACTCTCCTATCTACATAAGGTATAGGACGTATTTCACCAGACAAACCAACCTCTGCCGCAAAACAATATTTCTTATCTATAGGCGTATCTTGGTGAGAAGATATTATGGAAGCAATAATTGACAAATCTATAGCAGGGTCATTAACCCTCAAACCACCTGCTATATTTAAAAATACGTCTTTGTTGCTTACCTTTACCCCTGCTTTCTTTTCCAAAACTGCCAACAACATATTCATTCTTCTAATATCAAATCCGTTTGATATTCTTTGAGGAGAAGAGTAATAAGTTGGTGAAACTAAAGCCTGTGTTTCTATAAGAATAGTTCGTTTTCCTTCTACAGTTGCACAGATAGCCACTCCACTAAGTTCCTCTTCTCTTTGCGAAAGAAGAACTTTTGAAGGATTTTCCACACATTGCAAACCAAAAGAAGTCATTTCATATATTCCTATCTCATTTGTAGAACCAAATCTGTTTTTTATAGACCTAAGTATTCTATAACCATAATTCTTATCTCCCTCAAACTGCAATACCGTATCCACCATGTGTTCCAAAATCTTAGGACCTGCAAGCATTCCGTCTTTTGTTATGTGTCCTACCAATATTATAGGGATATTTTTATTTTTTGCGTAATCTATAAGTTTGTCTGCACAAGTTCTAACCTGTGTAATACTGCCTGCATAATTTTCTATTTCAGATGTGGTTATGGTTTGTATAGAATCTATAATTATAATAGAAGGATTGACTTCATCTGATGCAGAAAGAATATTCTCTATATTTGTTTCTGCAAGAACAAGACAAGAATCCGAAGATTCTTTCATTCTTAATTGACGAAGTTTTATTTGTTCCTCGCTTTCCTCACCAGAAACATAAAGCACTGTTCTGTTTTTTATTTTCAAGGCTATTTGCAGTAGCAAAGTACTTTTTCCTATTCCGGGTTCACCTCCTATAAGTACCACACTACCTACAACTAAACCTCCACCCAAAACTCTGTTTAATTCCTTATCTTCTACATTTAGACGAATATTTTCAGAATAATTTATATTACTTATGGGTTTTGGAAGTTTGAAACCTTGTTTTTCAACATTTTTCTTTGAACTTGTGGTGTTTGTATTCACAAGTTCTTCAAACGTCCCCCACGCTCCACACTCCGGACATTTACCTAAGAATGATGAAGATTGATAAGAACAATTCTTACACACATAAACTATTTTCTCTTTCGCCATCTGAAATAAATATACGTTTAACTTGGTTTTACATTTACTTTATATTTCATCTCTTTTTTATGAGAAAATTTCTTTTGGTCTATAGAATAGTTCTTATGATAAGGACCTACAGGCATATCTAAAAAAACGTATCTTTGCATTTGCTCCATTATTCCCAAATAATGCTGTTCTTTTTCGTCCTGTATAAGTTTGTCTTTTCCATTTCCTTTTGGTGGCATTTGACTATCATAATTGAAATCTGCCTGACGAGAAAACAAAGTATCTAAAGTTGTAGTTGATATTAGGTTGTAATGTGCTACTGCTGTAATATTTGTTGTCCACCAAGGTTTTTCAAATCTATAAATAGTAACAAACAACACTGCATCTGCACCATATTTTTCTTTGTAATTCTTTATTTCAGATAATTTTGCATAACGAGAATATAAATTATTAGTATCTTTTTTGCACTCGTCCATCATAAACATGGCTGGCAAAACATAATAACCTTTATCTATAAGTTCTTTTGTTACTGAAACATATAGCATTTCTGAAGATTTATCATATTGCGACCTATTCCAAGGGTAAAGAACAAGTATTGTATTTGGTTGCTCCTTATACATATTAGGATAAGTTACATCTCTATTTATTTTTTCTGGTATAACTTTTCTATACATACGTTTAAAGAATGAACCTTCTTTTTCTTCCTTATCTGCTTGTTTTATGATAGATTTTTTTTCTTTATCGCTAATAGCAACTGTTTCAGTTTCGTTGCTTGTTTTCGCAGTTTGAGTATTTGCTTTTACAGACTTATCTCTTGGATTCGCTTCCATCATAGAAAGAATTTGGTCCATAGTAGATAATTCTCTTTCTTCCTTTGGTTGTTCTGTTGTAGTATTTTCTTGTTCTGTAGTCATTTTTGTTTGTTCTATATTTTCAGATATTTTATTTACCAAAGTATCTTCTACTAAAGTAGTTGTTTCTTCTATTTTTTCTGTAACAGAGTCTCCTATTTGAGTAGCAATTTCTTCTTGTTCGTCTTCTATTTCTGAAGAAGAAATTTCTGCTCTTTTTCTCTCTTCTCTAAGTTTTTTTGTTAGTTCTTTCTGAGATTTTTCTAAGGCTTCTTTCTCTTTCTTCCTCTCTTCCTTTATACGATTTTTCTCTTTCTTTTCAGCATTCTTTATAAGATTGTCTTGTTCTTTCTTTAGTTTTTTAGATTCTTTCTCTGCTGCTTTCTTTTTTTGTTCAGCCTCTTTTGAAAGACGTTCTTGTTCTTTCTTCTGTTGTTTTCTTCTCTCTTGAAGTTCTTTTTCCTTTTGTTTTTGTTTCTGTTTCTGTTCTTTTTGTTTGTCTTTCTCGGTTTGCTGAACAGTCTTTTCTGTCTTTATAGGTTCTTGTTCTTTTACAACATCGTTATTTGCTTTCTTGGTTGTAGAACAAGAAAACATTACAAACACCAAACTAAATAAAACTAAGAATATCTTTTTCATAGACCCAAATCCCTTTTAAGTGATTCTACATAAGGTTTGCTTTCAGGAAAAAGTTCCACTTCTTTTTCTAACCAAATATATGCTTGAGTTGTATCTTTTTGTTGCAATAATAGATAAGCGTAATCTGCACAAGCACCTGGTGGAATACGATTTTCATCAAAATCAGACTTCTTTTTGTTGGCTTTTGCTGAAACTATTTTTTCATAACTCTTTGATATTTTCTTCAAATCCTTTGCCTTGTCCATAACAAAGTATGAATACGTTGCCTCATCGTAATCTTTATAAGAATACATCTGCTTTGTACAAGAAAACAATGCAAACACACAAGACACCAATAATAAAATGAGTATAGTTTTTTTCATATTAAAACACTAAATCTTAAGATATTTGACCTGCAAAGTTAGTAAAATTTCTATCAAATAAAGAATTTACTTTGAAAATATTTTTATTGCACGGTTAAAAATACCGTTTATATACGCTATTGTCAAACCATAATTACTTACAGGAATATTCTCTTCCACGAAAGGCAACAACCTATTATGCAATTGTTTAGAAGTAGCAACGCAACCACCACATTGTATTACCATCTTGTAATTTTTTACATCTTCTTTCATATCCATCAATCCTGCAACAGCATCAAACTCTATTTCTTTGCCCGTGTATTTCTTTATCCACATAGGAAGTTTTACTCTTCCTATATCTTCGCAAGTAGGTTGATGAGTACAACTTTCCAACATTAAAACCTTATCTCCGTCTTTCAAATTATCCAAATACGGAGTACCTTTTAGATAAAGTTCAAAATCGCCTTTCTCTTTTGCCAAAAGAATAGAGAAACTTGTTAAAAAGATATTGTCAGGTACTATTTTTTCTACAAAAGAGAATATTTGAGAATCTGTTATTACAAGTTTAGGAGGGTTGTTTTTCATCAAAGATAATGTGTATTCAAGTTCAGTTTCTTTTACTACTATACTTATTGCGTTGTTGTCAATAACTTCTCGTATAGTTTTTACTTGAGGAAGTATCATTCTACCTTTAGGAGCAGAAGAGTCTATAGGAGTTACCAAAATTACTATATCGTTTTTACTTACTATACCCTCTAATATAGATTGAGGTTTATTGTTTCCAATCAATCTTTCTTTTATAAATTGGGTCAATCTCTCTTTTGATGTTTTGTCCATCAAAGAAACACAGATAAGATTTTCTTTCTGTCGTGTTTGTTCATTGGCTGGGGATAAGTCTTCTTTATTGTGTACTAATATATACGGTATAGAGTATCTTTTGGCTTGAAGTATAAGTTCGTTTTCCTTATCTGCTATCAAATTATCGCTAACAACTATTACGCACATATCTATCAAAGAAAATACTTCTTTGGTCTTCTCTACCCTCTTTTTACCCAATTCTGTATCGTCATCTATTCCTGCTGTGTCTATCAAAACAACGGCTCCTATACCGTAAAGTTCTATAGTTTTCTTTACAATATCTGTCGTTGTTCCCTTTTGCTGAGAAACTATAGAGGTGTTTTGTCCTGTCAATGTGTTTATTAAGGTACTTTTTCCTGTGTTACATCTTCCGAAAAAGCCTATATGCAATTTGTTTTCTCTGTGTTCGTTCATAGAAGTGCAAAATTACAAATTTTAAACGAAATTCTAATAAAATCAAAACAAGGTTTTCATTTTCTATCTCTTTGTTTTAATTTTCTCTTTCTTTGTTTTAGAAAATTATTTCTTTGTTTCGCAAAATTAAAACAAAGTTTTAGAAAATTAAAACAAAGTTTCGTTAGAGTGAAACGAGTTTTTAGAAAATTAAGGTAAAACTTTCCCTTAAGAAAACCTTTTATTTATGAATTTTGAAAAAAAGTAGTATCTTTGCACTTTATTTATGAAAAAATAGTGTAAAAATAAACAGATTATAAACGATGAGTGTATTTAAGATAGATATAGGTGGCAACAATAAATTTGAACCTTGGAGTAAGGATTTTTGGATAAAAATTCTTGTAATGACTATTGCTATTTGTATAGTTTGCTGGATATGGGGTGCAGACACACCTTCCCAAACCAAACCTTATATAGACGGACCTATTTACGCCATAGTGTTGGCTATAATCATAAGTATATTAAACGGATTTCTTAAACCATTACTATCTTTGCTTTCTATTCCTTTGATAATATCTACTTTCGGACTATTTATTTTAGTAATCAACGCTATCATTGTTATGATAGCCGCTTGGTTTATGGGTTCTCACTTTGACATTAACGGCTTTGGTAATGCTTTTATCTTTTCAATAATTGTCTCTGTTTTGAGTTTCTTGTTGGATATTCCAAGAAGAGTGAAAAAAGTGTCGGATTTGCTTAGTTCAAAGCACGACCCATACAGAGAAAACAACCCTGAAAGAAACGAAGCCACCTTTACAGAATACGAAGACGTAACAGACCAAGAAGAAAACTAATTGTAAAAAATAAGTTATCAAATGAAAATTTGTAGAACTGTAGAAGAATTACTTTCTAATGTTAATACACTAAAACAAAGTAATAAAACCATAGGTTTAGTTCCTACTATGGGGGCTTTACATAACGGACACGCTTCCTTATTTGTTAGAGCGAGAAAAGAGAACGATGTTTTCATAAGCAGTGTTTTTGTCAATCCTGTTCAGTTCAATAATAAGGAAGATTTTGAAAAATATCCAAGAACAGAGGAAAACGATATTAGACTATTAGAAGAAAATGGTTGCGATATTGTTTTTATTCCTACAGCAGAAGAAGTTTATGGAAATGAAGAGATTGAGGAATTTCATTTTGGAGAATTAGAACAAGTAATGGAGGGTATTCAAAGACCAGGACACTTTTCTGGAGTTGCAAACATAGTTTCTCGTCTTTTCATTTGGACAATGGCAGATAGAGCCTATTTTGGTGAAAAAGATTATCAGCAAATAGCCATCATAAAAGATATGGTAAGACAAAAAGGATTTAATATAGAGATTGTTCCTTGTCCTATCTATAGAGATGAAGATGGTTTGGCTACTTCTTCAAGGAATATGCGATTAAGTGAAGATGCAAGAAAGATAGCACCAAAGATTCATCAAATACTATTAAACTCTTTCCGTCAAAAAGACAATCTAAGTATCAATCAAATTCAAGCATACGTAGAAGATGAATTCAAAAAGATAAAAGAGTTTGAATTGGAATATTTCTGCATAGTAGATGATACTACTCTTCAACCTGTAAAACAAAGACAGATAAACCAAGGTATTGTAGGTTGTATAGCAGTTTGGCTTGATGGCGTAAGACTTATAGATATTCAAAGATATTGGTAAAGATTTCAACAAGTAAAATTATATAAACAATATACAAAATTATGAAACAGATAATTGAGTGCGTGCCTAATATAAGCGAAGGCAACAATGAAAATATCATAAATCAAGTTGTAGCAGAGATAGAAAAAGTAGAAGGCGTAAAACTTCTTGATGTAGACCCAGGAAAAACTACAAACCGTACAGTTATTACCTTTGTAGGGGAACCAGAACAAGTTTGCGAAAGTGCTTTTCTTGTTGTAAAAAAAGCAAAAGAACTTATAGATATGAGAAATCATCATGGCGACCACCCTCGTTTTGGTGCAACAGATGTTTGTCCTCTTATACCTGTAGCAAATATTACTATGGAAGAAGTAGTTGAGTATGCAAGAAAACTTGCTCAAAGAATAGCAACAGAATTGGAAGTTCCTGTTTATTGCTATGAAAGTGCTGCTTTCAAACCTGAAAGAAAAAATCTTGCAGTTTGCCGTCAAGGTGAATACGAAGCATTAAAAGATAGACTTTCTATAGAAGAACAAGCACCAGATTTCGGTCCTAAAGCTTGGAATGAACAAGTTGCAAAAAGCGGTGCTACTGCTGTAGGTGCAAGAGATTTCCTTTTGGCTGTAAATTACAACCTTAACACAACATCTACTCGTAGAGCAAACGCCATTGCTTTTGATGTAAGAGAAAAAGGTAGAAAAATGCGTGAGGGAGGCAAACCAAACGGCAAACCTGTTTTAGATGAAAACGGTAAAGCTAAATGGATACCAGGTACTCTTAAAGGAACAAAAGCCATAGGTTGGTATATAGAAGAATATGGTATAGCACAAGTTTCTATGAATATTACTAACGCAAACGCAACTCCTTTACACGTATGTTTTGATGAAGTTTGCGACAAAGCAATGAAAAGAGGCGTAAGAGTAACAGGCGTAGAAATCGTGGGATTAGTTCCAAAGAAAACTCTTATTGATGCAGGAAAACATTACCTTGCAAAACAAGAAAGAAGTCTTGGTGTAGATGAAGAAACTTTGATAAAGATTGCTATCAAGTCTATGGGATTAGACGACCTTAAACCTTTCAATCCAAAAGAAAAGGTTATAGAATATATGATAGAAGACAACAGCAAGAAACTTATAGACCTTACATGCAAAGGTTTTGCTAATGAAACAGCCAGCGAAAGTCCTGCTCCAGGTGGTGGAAGTATTTCTGCATACGTTGGTTCTTTGTCTGCAGCACTTGCTACTATGGTTGCAAATCTTTCTTCTCACAAACCAGGTTGGGACGATAGATGGAAAGAATTTTCAGATGTTGCAGAAAAAGGTCAGGCTATAAAAGACGATTTACTACACCTTGTAGATGAAGATACAAATGCTTTCAACAAGATTATGAATGCTTTTGGCTTGCCAAAGAAAACAGATGAAGACAAAGCAAAAAGACAACAAGCTATCCAAGATGCTACAAAATACGCTATTGAAGTGCCATTCAAAACTTTGCAACGTTCATTTGATTGCTTTGAAATCTGCAAACAAATGGTAGAAACAGGTAATCCAAACTCTGTAACTGACGCTGCTGTAGGTATTCTTTGTGCAAGAACTGCTTGTATTGGTGCTTTTATGAATATGAAAATCAATTGCGGTAGTTTAGAAGATAAAGCATTCGTTGAAGATATACTTGCAAAAGGTCAAAAGTTAGTAGATGAAGCTTGCGAAATAGAAAAAGAATACACTAATAAAGTTATGGAAATGATAAGCAAATAATCTTTAATCATATTCCAAAAACCAAAAAAGTCTGAATAAAACCTTATTCAGACTTTTTTTCTTTTCTCTCTACCCCCCTCCAACCCCACCAAATCCACCCCCATCACCAAACAACTTCTATCCACCTTCTACCCTTACGAAACAAAGAAATAGAAATCTAAAACAAAGAAACAGTTTTCTCTTTCTTTGTTTTAATTTCGTAGAACTTTGTTTTAATTTTCTCTTTCTTTGTTTTAGAAAATTAGAATAAAGTTTCGTGAGAGGGAAACGAAGTTTTAGAAATGTAAAATAAGGTTTGTGGGAATTGGAAAATTAATAGTAGGTTATGGAGATATGGTGGTTGATAAGGTTTGTTGGGAAGATGTAGGGTACTATTTTTGTTTGGGAGATAAAGTTTTTGGTATAAAAAAAAGTAACCGTTCAGATGATGAACGGTTACTAAGTTATTATTTATCGCTTTATGATTAGCAAACTCCAAGTTGAATCATAGCATCAGCAACTTTTATAAATCCAGCAATGTTTGCTCCTTTAACGTAGTTGATGTAACCATCTTCTGTTCCGTATTTAACACAGTTTGCGTGGATAGAGTCCATCATAGCGTGTAATCTTTGGTCAACTTCTGCTGCAGTCCAAGGAAGATGTTCTGCATTTTGACTCATTTCCAATCCAGATACACCTACACCACCTGCATTTGCAGCTTTACCAGGAGCGAAGCTTACTTTAGCTTTTTGAAGAACTGCTATAGCTTCTGCTTTACAACCCATATTAGAAACTTCGCAAACAAGTTTAACGCCGTTCTTTACAAGAGTTTCAGCATCTTCTGCTCCAAGTTCATTTTGTATTGCACATGGAAGAGCTATATCAACTTTTACTTCCCAAGGTTTTCTTCCTGCAACGAATTTTGCTGTAGGGAATTTTTCTGCGAAAGGAGCTACAACGTTATTGTTTGAAGCACGAAGTTCAAGCATATAATCTATTTTTTCTTGGTTGAAACCTGTTTCGTCAATAACGTATCCGTCTGGTCCAGAAATACAGATAACTTTTGCACCTAATTCAGTTGCTTTTGTAACAGCACCCCATGCAACGTTACCAAAACCAGATATAGCAACAGTCTTACCTTTTATGTCATCACCTTTAACTTGAAGCATATTTTGTACAAAATATATTGCACCAAAACCTGTAGCTTCTGGTCTAAGGATAGAACCACCAAATTCAGCACCTTTTCCTGTAAGAACGCCTGTATTTTCGCAAGCAAGTTTTTTGTACATTCCGTAAAGGTAACCTATTTCTCTACCACCTACACCTATATCTCCAGCAGGAACATCTCTGTCTGGTCCTATGTATTTAAATAATTCTGTCATGAAAGCTTGGCAGAAACGCATGATTTCAAGGTCTGATTTGCCTTTAGGGTCAAAATCTGAACCACCTTTACCACCACCCATAGGTAATGTAGTAAGAGAGTTTTTGAATGTTTGTTCAAAACCTAAGAACTTCAATGTATCAAGAGTTACAGTTGGATGAAAACGTAATCCACCTTTGTAAGGTCCTATTGCGTTATTGAATTGTACTCTGTATCCACGGTTGATTTGGATTTCACCTTTATCATCTACCCATTCTACTCTGAATTGATAAATTCTATCTGGTTCAAGCATTCTTTCAACAACTTTATGTTGGTCATATTTAGGATTTGCGTTAACGTAATCCTTTATTGTCTCAAGAACTTCTGTAACAGCCTGTAAGAACAATGGCTGATTAGGGTTTTTAGCTTGTACATCAGCTAAAAGTTTTTCTACGTTCATAATATTTGTCTTTTTAATGTTATTTTTATGTATAAACTCTTTCTCCTTTTTATTTGTTTTGTGGAAAAAGATGTCGCAAAGATATATACATTTATTGAAATGATAAAATTTATTTTCATTTTTTTTCATATTTTTGCAAAAAATTGGACTTAAAGGTTATGAAAATCACGTTAAAAGACTTAGCCTTAGCAATAAATGGCGAGATTGTAGGAGAAAAGTATAAAGATGTTAAAATAGACAACATTCTTTTTGACAGCAGGAGGTTAAATTCTGTAAATGGGACTGTTTTTTTCGCAATAAAGACTCAAAATAACGATGGAAGCAAGTTTATAGATGAACTTTATAATAAAGGTATACGTATGTTTGTTTGCGAAAATGATAAATTTTCTTATCCAGATGCTACCATACTTGTTTGCAATGACACTGTAAAAGCCCTTCAAACACTTGCACAACTGCATAGAAAGGATATGAAACGAACTCTTGTCTGTGCTATAGCAGGTTCCAATGGAAAGACTATTACTAAAGAGTGGATTAAAGAGTTGATAAACGCCGAGAAAAAGGTATTTACAAGTCCTAAAAGTTACAATTCTCAAATAGGAGTGCCGTTTTCAGTTTGTCAAACTTCATTAAATGAAGATATTGCTATATTTGAAGCAGGTATTTCAAAGAAAGACGAGATGCAAAACCTTGCCTTAGTCATACAGCCTCAAATAGGAATATTCACAAATATAGGAGATGCTCATCAAATCTATTTTTCAGATATTTACGAAAAGATAGACGAAAAATTAAAACTATTCACAAACTGCCAAAAACTTATTTTCCACAGCGAAAACCCTACCTTAAAAGAGAAGATTAAAAACTTTGCACAACAGAATAATATTCAGACTATTTCTTGGGGTGAAAACGAAGATGATAAATATAATTATACCACTCTAAAACAAGAACTTAATCTACCGTTTTTTGATAAGGCAAGCATTGAAAACGCAATAAATGCTTTTATTTTTTGCCTTGAAATAGGTATAAACAAAGAAAATCTCATCAAAAGAATACCTTATCTTTCTCCTGTTGAGATGAGGTTTGAGATAAAGCAAGGTATAAATAATTCTGTCCTTATAAACGATTCGTATTCAAACGATTTAACTTCTTTGGAGATAGCTTTGGATTACCTCAACCGTCAAAACAGAGATGAAAAACTTGTTATCCTATCCGATTTGGAACAAAGTAGCAACTCTCAACAAAGTTTGTATTCTGAGATAAACACTCTTTTGAATAACAAAAACATACAAGAGATAATTGCTATAGGAAATAATTTCTTTGAAAACAAACATCTTATTTCTATAAAGAAAAAGCAGTTCTATAAAACTACAGATGAATACATTGCAAACTTGAAACGTAGTGATGTTTCCAACATAGCAATACTTTTAAAAGGTGCAAGAAATTTTCATTTTGAACTTATATCTCGCCAAATTGCAGAAAAAGGTCATCAAAGTGTGCTTGAGATAAACCTTTCTGCTATTTCTGACAATGTAAAATATTTTCGTTCGCTTTTGAAACCTCAAACCAAACTTATGGCTATGGTGAAAGCCTCTGCCTATGGTAGTGGTGGCTATGATGTGGCTTCGTTTTTAGAGAGAGAAAACTTAGTTGATTATCTTACTGTTGCCTTTGCCGATGAGGGTGTGGAACTTAGAAAGAAAGGTATAAAACTTCCCATTATGGTTATAACGCCAGAGGAAGAAAGCATGGACAAAATAAAAGAGTACAACTTAGAACCTGTTATACACTCAAAGAATGTATTGGAAAGATTCATAAATGAGAAAATAAATATCCATATAAAACTTGATACGGGTATGCACCGTATGGGATTGGAAGAAAAAGATATTGAAACAGTTATAGAAAAACTACTTTCACATAAAAACATAAGAGTTATAAGTGTTTTTTCTCATTTATACGGAGCAGATGAGAAAGATTTTGATATTTATACCAATCAGCAGATAGCAAAATTTGAAACTATGAGTTCAAAAATTATCAACTCTTTTGATTACAAAATTATGCGTCATATCTGCAATTCTTCTGGTATATACAGATTTCAGAATGCACATTACGATATGGTGCGTTTGGGTATAGGTATGTACGGTGTGGGTTGCGATGAAAAAGAAAATTCTTACCTAAGAAGTGTCCATACCTTACGCACTTGCATAACTCAGATAAGAGAGATAGGCAAAGGAGAAGACGTTTCCTATTCTCGTGGTTTCGTTAGTGAGAAACCTACACGAATAGGCGTTATTCCGATAGGTTATGCCGATGGACTAAATAGACGTTTGGGTAAAGGTAAATTCAAGGTTTATCTTAATGGAAACTTCGTACCAATAATAGGAAATATATGTATGGATATGTGTATGATAGATATAACAGATACTAATGCTAAAGAGGGAGATACTGTCATTATTTTCGGGGAAGAAAACCCTGTAGAAAACATCTCTAACGCACTTCAAACTATTCCATACGAAGTATTTACATCTATCTCCCAAAGAATAAAAAGAGTCTATTACCAAGAGTAATTTTTATAATAAAGATATAGAATTCTATCTCTTTGTTTTAGAAAATTAGAATAAAGTTCTATAAAATTAGAACAAAGAGATAGAAAAATAAAACAAAGTTTCGTGGGAGTGGAATTTTGTTTTGCAAAAATAGAATAAAATTAGACGTTTCTATTTCTTAATTTTTGGAAAATAATACTTCATTTAGTGTTCTAAAATTCCTTTTCATAAAATTTTTCACCCATTATCTTCTCCTCTTTCTTTGTTTGGTGGGAAAATTTTAACATTTCACCTCTTTAGAACTTTACTAAACTGTTCTATTTTCCTATATATTTTCTATAAAACTTTATTTAACAAACTTCATTCTTTATACTAACCCCATAGAATTTTGTTTTAGTTTTCTAAAACTTCGTTTCCCTCTCACGAAACTTTATTCTAATTTTCTAAAACAAAGAAAGAGAAAATTAAAACAAAGAGATAGAATTCTAAAACGAAGTTCTACAAAAATAGAATCAAGTTCTATGGTGGTAGAATTTGATTCTATTAGATTATGATTTTGTTCTATAGTCGTTAAACAAAGTTTTCAAACCATAGAGTTAAAAGAAAAATCTTATTTTATCATTATGACTAAGCAACGTGAGTTTTTCCAAAAGTCATTTATAGATTCTATTACTATAGATGATGGTTTGGAAGTATTGCCTGTAAGAGAATATGATGAAGCAGGGTGAGGTGTAATTATCTTTATGGCTTTGCCCATAAGTGGTATTTCATTTACGTTTCTCATATCTATTTTTTTCATATTTTCTATATTACCACTGCTTGCCATAACTATGGTTTTACCCAATCCTATAAAACCACCTTTGGAATCTATAACACCTGCATTTTTCAATTCCTTTTTTGTACCCACTATAAAGTAAGCAGAGTATCTTTCATCTTCCAATTCACTCATAGCAGATTTGTTTTTCTTGTTTTCTGCTTGCAGTTTCTTAACTTGTTCGTTCAATGTGCCAAGTTCTGTATTCTTATCCTGCAATTGTTTTGTTAATTCTGCCAACTGAGATTCTTGCATAGCAACTTTTTCATTCATAAGAGAAAGTTGTTCTTGAAGTTTCTTATTTGTAGCAAAAGAATTCTTTTGTTTTGAAAGATTGTTTTGCAGTGCTGCAATCTTTTCTTTGTCTTTTGCCAATAGGTCTGCTATGGCGTTTATTTTCTCACCTATACTCTGGGCTTTGTTTTTGTTTATATCTCCTTCGTTGCGAGCGTATGCTTGCAAATCTTGGTACTGAGATGCTATATCATTGAGATTTTCATCTATCTCAGTCATCTGAGAGATAAGTGTTTCTACTTGAGATTTTTGTTCATTCAATACTATATTGAATGAATCTCTTAACAACTGTTCTTTCATCTGTTGTTCTTTCTTTGATGTGCAGGCAGAAAAACAAACACCTGCTATAATCACAGCAAATAACAATTTTTTCATAAGGCTTAATCTATTTGTTTATTCTTTTTTAATTTTTCTATAAAAGGTAGGCAAAGTGCTGAAAGCAACAATGCTATAAGTAGTACTGAACCTGCAAAGTTTATTATACGACCTTTTTTTACGGTGTCTGACTTACAGATAAATTCTATAGTATGATTACCAGCAGGAACATACATTGCCCTTAGTAAATAATCGGCTCTGAAATATGGAACTTCTTTTCCGTCAAGGTATGCTTTCCAAGAATCTTTGTAATATATCTCAGAGAAAACTAATACTTGAGCAGAAGAAGATTGTGTCTTATAAACTCTTTTTTCAGGGTTATCCCACTCGTCATTTATAAAGGTTACTTTTGCGTTTTCATCGTTTTTCACTTCCTTTATTTGAGAAGAGAACTCTTTGTTTATTACAACAGTTTCTTTAGGGTTGAAATTGTCTAAAGCAAGTATTTCTTCATCGGCATTGTTTGCCCATTTTATGTTATTAACAAACCATGCTGGACCACAGGCTTCTGTATTCTCTATGAAAACATCTTGATTTATAATTATATAACGAGTATCCAACATATTCAAAACTCCTATGTTCGGCATAGAAAAACCTTTCATAGTTGAGGCTTGAAGCATAACCTGTCTGAAAGGGTTGCTTATAAGAAGAGAAGTATCGTTCAGATTGTTTTGTTTATAATTTGGATTAGTGAAATAAAAGTCTATAACATCTTGGTATCTTTGTAGTTTGGCTGCATTATAACCTCCTATTGATGGGAAGAAATAAGAGGTAGATGCATCGTTGAAAGCGTTAAGGCTCATATTATAAACTCTGTAGTGATTAGGCTTTTTGTTCATTACTTCGTCCAAAAGAGCAGTTTCTGCATTAGTTGGAGAAGGCAAAGCCTCATATTTTGTTTGATAATTTGTTTCATTATTAACGTATCTCTTATCCACAGCCCACAAATCTATAACAGCACATAAACCTATTATGCAAAAGATAATCGTTTGATTTTTTATCTTGCCCATATTGTAAAGTAATAGACTTGCACAAGCAATGGCTATAAAGATGAAACTTCTAAAAGCATCGTGTGTAAATAAGGATTCTCTATCTGCAACAAGGGAAGAAATAAAACTTTCGCCTAAATATTCTCTGAAAATATTATCGTTAGGTGCTGAAAAGTCGGTAAATAAGTTTGGTGCAATAGAACACAAAAGAGTTATCAAAAGGGTAACACCTCCACTTACATAAAGTGCTATGCTTTTTAGTTTTTTGTTATCCGATTCAAAGAAAGCTTTTAGTCCTAAGAAAGCAGCCATACACATAGTAACGTTTGCTATTACTAAAGCCATAGAAGGAGTACGGAACTTGTTATAGAAAGGTAGGTGATAGAACAACCATTCATTCAAAATCATAAAATTGTTTCCCCAAGAAAGAAGTATACTTATTATAGTTGCAATCAAAAGCCACCATCTCCATCTATTGTCCAATACTATGAAACCTAAAAGAGCAAGGAATATAACTATAGCACCGAAATATACAGGTCCAGCCGTGAAAGGTTGCTTTCCAAAATAGTTTGATGTAAGATAAGAGTTTGCTATTTGAGAAAAAGCATTTTGGTCTTGAATTTTTGGAGCAGTACTTTGAAGTTCTCTCATACGGTTTTTAGTAATATTTCCATTACTTATACGTTTTATATCTGCACCACCGCCACCTTTATAGTCTGGAATAAGAAGAGTCATTGTTTCTCCTTTACCATAACTCCAATTATATGCATAATCTATATCCAAACCTTTATCATTTACGCTGCTTTGATTGTTTTGCTGAGGTTTTACGCTAAGTTCACTACCGCCTCTCATAGTTTGTTTTACATATTCTTGGTTCACCATTAGGTGAGCAGAAGATGGCATTACTGCTATCAAAGCACCTATAACCAATATGCAGAAAACTTTTCCAAGTTCTTTAAATTCTTTGTCTTTTATGCAATATACAAGATAGGATATTCCAAGAACAATAGAGGTAATAAGAGTATAATAAGTTATTTGAATATGATTGAAAGATAATTGCATACCTAAAGCCAACGTAAATAGAGCAACACCACTCAGATACTTCTTTTTCATTACCAAAATCATACCTGCAAGTATTGGTGCTATCATAGCCATAGCCCAAGCCTTTGTTATATGACCTACACCTATTATAATAATATTGTAAGACCCTAAAGCGTAAATCAAACCTGCAAATATACTCATCCAAGGATTTACTCCAATAACGACTAAAAAGATATAAAATCCTAAAGCCATCAAAAACAAAATACCGGTACTATGAGAATAAGGTCCCAAAGTAAGAGGTACGTTTATAAATTCTATAACGTTGAAATTATGTGCATTCTTTATCTGATATGTAGGCATACCAGAGAACATGGAATTAGTCCATTCAGAATAATTTCCACTGTTTCTGTGATAATCATCTATGGATTTACTCATTCCAGAGAACTGATTCATATCGCTCTGGTTTAGTTGTTTTCCATCAAGTATTGGTGAAAAATAGATAAAAGAACATGCTATAAATACTATTACAGCAACGATGTGTGGTAAAACTTTTTTGAAATTCATATCATTTATTTTTATAAATCAAAAACTTTAAATTACAAGTTGCAAAACTATAAAAAAAATTGTATTTAAACAAATCATTATCGGTTTTGTTTGTTTTCAAAATATGTAAGGTATAAAAAAAAATGTATTTTTGCACAGTGAATTATTGAATATTTAGAGTATAATTACTATATGATAAAAAAGGTATTCATAGTTGTGTTATGTGTGTTTGGATTTAGTATTCTTAAGTCCCAAGATTCACTCAAAACTTTTCTTATTGACGAAATAACGGTTTTGAGTGATATAAAAACATACAAATCTTTAGATACACTACCTTTTTTATCAAATAGTTTTAATCAACAATACTTAAATCAACACAATGTTACAGACTTTAAATATTTTTCTACCGTAATACCTTCTCTGTATATAGCGGATTATGGTTCTAATATTACATCTTCTATATATATGAGAGGTATTGGTTCTCGTATAGACAACTCGTCTGTCGGTATTGGAATAGATGGTATTATGCTTTTAAATAAAAACTGTTTTGATTTTGATTATTTTGATTTTTCAAACATAGATATTTTGCGGGGAAGTCAATCTCTGCTTTATGGAATGAATGCAATGGCAGGTGTAATCAATATAAACACTCTTTCTCCTTTTGATTATCAAGGATTGAAATTTAATGCTGAATATTCATCTGCAAATACTATGAAAGCAAAACTATCTTTCTACAAAAAAATATCTGATAAGAAAGCCTTTATGATAGGAACTAATGCAACGAAAACAGATGGTTTCTTTCGGAATGAATACAACAAAGAAAACGTTGATTGGTCTAAAACTTTCAATGGAAGGTTTATTTTTGAATATAAAAAGAACGAAGATTTCAAAATAAAGAACTCCTCTTTTATCTCTGCAATTCATCAAGGAGGATATGCATACAGACGAATAGATACAAATACTTTTGAAACTGAAAAAGTAAATTATAATGATTTTTCGGGATATGATAGGTTCAACTTTATAAATAACACCTCTATATTAAAGAGAGAAAAGAATAAATACGTGTTTCAATCTCTTACCTCTTTGCAACTGAATTTTGATAAGATGGTTTTGGATAACGATTTTACGCAAGAGGATTATTTTACTTTGGAACAAAAACAGCAAGACTATTCTCTATCCCAAGAGTTTATTGTAAAAAACGATAGAAAGAACTCTTCATGGGATTGGACTATGGGAACGTTCTTTTTTTGTAAATATCTGAATATGCAAGCCCCTGTTCTATTTAAACAAACGGGGATTCAAAGACTGATACTTGATAATATAAACAACGGAATGCACTCTGTATTTCCTCAACAAGATGTTATGCTATTCAAAGACGATACTATGCTTGTAGATAACAAGTTTAAATATCCACGAATAGGCGGAGCAGTTTATTTGCAATCATCTTATAAGATAAACAAAAGAACGAAGATTGTAGCAGGTCTTCGTTTCGATGTAGAAAGAGTAGGTTTGGATTATGAAAGTTTTGCCAATGTGGATTATCTTTTTACAGGTACTATGACGGATTATGCACACCTGTATACATCTTTAGAAGATAACACACATAAATATAACTCTGCTTTTCTTCCAAAAATATCTCTACTTTATAAAATAAAGAATGGTAATCTGTTTGCTTCCATTTCGCGTGGATATATGACAGGAGGATATAATACACAAATGTTTGCCGATTTGCTACAGCAACAAATGATGCAAGATATGCTTAAAAATATGGGACTAACTCCTGTACCTGGTTCAGTTATGTCAGATATTTATGCTTCTTATGACAAAAATGAGGTTATCAATTATAAACCTCAATATATGTGGGATTATGAAATAGGTACTCATCTTTCGTTTTTGTCAGGTAGATTGCAAACAGATGCTTCTTTGTTCTATATGAATATACAAAATCAACAAATAACCATTTTCCTAACTCCATATACCAACGGCAGAATGATGGACAATGTTGCATCATCTATTAGTATGGGTGGAGAATTTTCTGTTTCTGCAAAAATAAAACGCCTTACCCTTGTAGCAAATTATGGCTATACAAGGGCTAAATTCAAGGACTACAACGACAATAAAGACAATTATAAAAATAAATACCTACCTTATTATCCTTTGAATACTGTTTCATTGTCTGCAAACTATGTTTGGATTATAAATTCTGAATATATAGACAATATAAACTTCTTTGCAACTTACTCTGGTATGGGAAAGATATATTTCAATCAAACAAACACTCTTTACCAAAAATATTATAACACATTGAATTTTGATATAGTAGTAAGGAGAAATCAATACTCTCTATCTTTCTTTGCAAAGAATATTTTGAATACAAAATACAATACATTCTATTTTCTTTCTACAGGTAGAAATTTTGTTCAGCAAGGTAAACCTATTCAATTTGGAATAAAATTTTCTTATACTATGTAATAATTTTTTTATTTCAACGTTTTATACTGATATGAATGAAAATAACAATTTAATAACAAAAACTAAATGCATAAACAAATGAAAAAAACTACGCTTTACCTTCTGATGCTTTCTTGCACTATTATGTTATTATCTGTTTCCTGTGGTGATGATAATAAAAGCAAAACTAAAAAACCTAATCCACAAGCAGAGATTTCTTACCCGGAATATTCTGGAAGGGTAACTGTGGATAATGGATATTTACAAGACGATGTTATCTCAAGGTTTAAATCCTTAGGAAATAACACTTACGATATTACTATGTATAAAGTAAGATTTTCAGATAATATGCCTGTGTATGTAGATGTAGATTTGAAAGATTTGCCTGCTACTATACAGGGAGAAGACACTATAATAAAAATAGATACCCTTATTCCTTATGCTATGAATGGCTATTTAGGTCATTACACTTTTTATAACTTTAATTGCAAAGTAAATAAGGATTCTATGATATTTACAACAGATAGTGCTGGTTTTAATATAGAATACCGAGCAAAAAGAACCCAAGAATTATGAAAAAGTTTTGTACTTTAGGAGTGTTACTTTCCTTATTTTGTTGTTCCTTTGCACAAACATTTATCGGAACAATGAAAGTGGATAACTACACAAGAGAAAACGTTGTTGCTAAATTATCAACTAAAGGTAGCGTAGGAACGATAGAACTCTTTGATGTAAAGTTTTCAAGGTTTATGCCTGTAACAGTAGATGCAGTAATTCCACAAATAAAAGTTACAAAAAATGGAAATAAAACCTTGCTTACGGGTAACAATATAATACCTACTGTCAAAAATAAGGGATATGAAAAATACAAAGTAACAAACTTCTCTGGTACAATAGTGTCTAACAATATCAATATTACTACTATGATGGGAAATAAGAAAGTAATATATTCGGGTAAGTTGAAACAATAAATTTATTATATAATAATTAAACAAATAATCAATAATTATGAAAAACTTAAAAAAGATACTGCTTATTCTTGTAGCAGTTTGTGCATTTGCCGCTTGCGGAGATGATGATAATAAAAAAGAAAAACAACCTACAACAGTAACATCTGTTTTCAATGGAGATGTTTATGTTGATGAAAATCTTACAGCATCAGGTATAGATGTGGAAATAAAAACGAACACAAAAGACAAAAAATGCGATATTCTTATGAATAACGTCAAGTTCTCTGAAAATATGCCTATGGCTATGAATATGGGTATAGAAGGTCTTACCTATACTATTTCAGGTTCAGATACCATAGCTACAGGTACTGCTATTCACCCAACAGTTTCAGGACAAAGTTTTCCGTCTTATACACTTAACAATATTTTATGTACATTCTCTGCTAATGCTATAACTATAGCTATGGACGTAGCTTCTCAGCATGGAAATATGACAATGAGATTTACAGGTACAAGAAACAAATAGTAAAATAGAACTTCGTTTTAATTTTCTATCTCTTTATTCTATTTTTCTAAAACAAAGAAAGAGAATTCTATCTCTTTGTTTTAATTTTCTAAAACAAAGTTTCGTAAAATTCTTTCTTTGTTTCATGAGAGTGAATCTTTGTTTTAGAAAAACAGAATAAAGAGGTGTTTTTATATCTTCTTCTTTTCAACAATTTTGTGCAGAAAACTTTATTGCAAAAAGTTTTTTACATAGAAGAAAAATTTGTAATTTTGCCTTTCAAAACAGAAGTAAAATATATATAAAGATGGATAATACTAATAGTAATTACACGGCGGCGAATATAAACGTCTTAGAAGGTTTAGAGGCAGTAAGAAAAAGACCTGCTATGTACATAGGTGATGTTAATACCAACGGTCTGCATCATTTGGTTTATGAAGTGGTAGATAATTCTATAGATGAGGCTTTGGCTGGTTACTGTAATAGTGTTGATGTTAGAATATTGGAAAATAATGCAATAAGAGTTGAGGATAATGGTAGAGGAATTCCTGTGGATATGCACGAAAAGGAACATCGTTCTGCATTGGAGGTTGTTATGACGGTGTTGCATGCTGGAGGAAAGTTTGATAAAGGAAGTTATAAAGTTAGTGGAGGATTACATGGTGTAGGTGTAAGTTGTGTTAATGCACTTTCAAAACACGTACACGTAACTGTAAATAGAGATGGTAAAGTTTATGAACAGGAATATCAAAAAGGAAAACCTATATATTCTGTAAGGGAAATAGGAACTACAGATAAAAGAGGTACAATAGTAGAATTCCTACCAGACGATGAAATATTTACTGTTACAGTTTATGATTACGATACTTTATCTGCAAGACTTAGAGAACTTGCATTTCTAAATAAAGGTTTGACTCTTAAACTTACAGACGAAAGAGTTAAAAATGAAGATGGTAGTTTCAAATCAGAAACATTTTATTCAGCAGAAGGATTAAAGGATTTCATAACCTACCTTGATGGTTCCAGAGAAAGAATTACTCCAGAACCAATATATATGGAGGGAGAAAAGAATGGTATTCCTATAGAGATAGCTATGGAATACAATACAACGTTCAACGAAAATCTTCATTCATACGTAAACAATATAAACACACATGAAGGTGGTACTCACTTGCAAGGATTTCGTCAGGGAATGACAAGAACTTTGAAAAACTATGCAGAAAAGGAAGGCATGCTTGAAAAACTAAAATTCGAAATATCAGGCGATGACTTTAGAGAAGGACTTACGGCCGTAATTTCTGTAAAGGTTTCAGAGCCTCAGTTTGAGGGACAGACGAAAACAAAATTGGGAAACAGTGAAGTAGTGAGTGCAGTTTCTCAAATGATAGCAGACAAATTGAATATCTACCTTGAGGAACACCCAAAAGAAGCAAAACAAATAGTAGATAAGGTTATATTGGCTGCAACTGCTCGTCATGCTGCAAGAAAAGCAAGAGAGTTGGTTCAAAGACAAACAATACTTGGAGTAGCAGGACTTCCTGGAAAATTGGCAGACTGTTCCAGCAACGACCCTTCTATTTGTGAATTGTTCCTTGTAGAGGGTGATTCTGCAGGTGGAACTGCTAAACAAGGAAGAGATAGAGAACATCAAGCCATACTTCCTTTAAGAGGTAAGATTCTTAATGTGGAAAAGGCCATGCCTCACAGAGTACTTGACAGTGATTCTATTAAAAACATATATACAGCACTTGGAGTTTCAATAGGAACACCTGAAGACAACAAAGCATTGAATATGGAGAAGATTCGTTATCATAAGGTTATCATTATGACAGATGCCGATGTTGATGGCTCACATATTGCAACGCTTATTTTAACTTTCTTCTTTAGATATATGAGAGAACTTATAGATGCTGGATATGTGTATATTGCAACACCACCTTTGTATTTGATACAAAAGGGAAAAAGTTTCAAAAAATACTGTTGGACAGACGAAGAGAGAGTTAAGATTATAGAAGAATTAGGAGGTAGCGATGGTGTTGAGGTTCAAAGATACAAAGGTTTAGGAGAGATGAGTGAAGACCAACTTTGGTCCACTACTATGGACCCTGAAAGAAGAATATTAAGACATGTAAACATCTCAGATGCAGCAGAAGCAGACAGAATCTTCTCTATGCTTATGGGAGATGATGTTGCACCAAGAAGAGAGTTTATAGAAGCCAACGCATCTTACGCAAACATAGACGCTTAAAAGATTTTACATATATACATTAAAACACAACCATTGCTTTATTAAACTACAATAAAGCAATGGTTCTTTTTGTACTATTTAACAAAATTTCTACCACCACGGAACTTGATTCTAATTTCACAAAAACCTGATTTCGCTGTTACGAAACAAAGAAAGAGAAAAGTAGAACTTTGTTTTAATTTTCTCTTTCTTTGTTTTAGAAAATTAGAATAAAGTTTCGTGAGAGCGAAACGAAGTTTTAGAAAAATATTTCTTTGTTTTGTGAAATTAGTATAAATAATGGTGTTTGTAAAATAAAGTTTTATAGAAAATATATAGGAAAATAGAACAGTTTAGTAAAGTTCTAAATGGATAAAATGTTAAAATTTTCTTACCAAACAAAGAAAGAGTGGTGAAAAACTTTGTTAGATTTTTATGAAAAGGAAATTTAGAACAGTAAAATGAAGAATTATTTTAAAAAAATTAAGAAATAGAAACGTCTAATTTTATTCTATTTTCACAAAACAAAGTTCCACTCTCACAAACCTTCGTTTCATTTTTCTATCTCTTTGTTCTAATTTTGTAGAACTTTATTCTAATTTTCTAAAACAAAGAGATAGAATTCTAAAACAAAGTTTTAGAAAATTAAAACAAAGTTCTGTAAGAGTGAAACAAAGAAAGAGAAAACTGTTTCTTTATTCTATAGGAGTGGAATAAAGAAACAGTTTTTATGTAGTTGATTATATGTCGTTATCTTTTGACTACAAAGTTTTAGTTTTTGATTATAATATGATTATCTTTCAATTATAAAGTGTTATTCTTTGATTGTCAAATATTATTTATTGACTACTAAGTATTATTCTTTAATTGTGTATTATTATCTTTTAATTAAAATATTTTATTCTTTGATTATAATACAGTTATATAAGAATAATAACGGTGGGTATTAGGATAATAACCTTCTATTTGGGTTTGTCCTTTTTTGTTTTCAAGCATTTTTGCATTTTTTATAGAAAGACTGGTGTTACCATCAATAGCGGTTATAACAAAACCTTTCTTTATTCCCACGTTCATAAGGCTTCCTTTTTCTATTTTCACAACAACCAAACCTCTATCCATAGAATATTGGATTTTTTCTTCATTGGTAAGTTCTCTAAGGGTGGCTCCGTGTGCCTTAATAGTTTCTCCCATAGCCACATCTTCCAATTCAGTCAAATCCTTAGTACTCATAAGGTTCAAACTCTTTGTAATAGTAGAACCAGAACGCAAAATCTCAAACTCAACCTTGTCATTTGGAGACAGTTGTGCCATTATCTCATTCACTTCTGAGATAGTATTTACCTCTTTGTTGTTTATCTTTGTTATAACATCTCCACTTTTTATTCCAACTTTATCTGCTGCACCACCCTTAGTTACTTTCTCAACGTATGTACCACGAGTATCTCTTAGGTTGTTTTCTACTACAGTTTTTGCATCTACTTCCCTCAGTGTAATACCAGCAGAGGCTCTTTGAGTATAACCATATTTTATAATATCATTTATAACTTTTTTCGCAATATTTACAGGTATGGCAAAGGAATAACCAGCGTAAGAACCGGTATTTGATGCTATTGCAACACTTATACCAATCAATTCTCCCGAAGTATTAACCAAGGCTCCCCCACTATTACCAGGATTCATTGCAGCATCGGTTTGAATGAATGAAGTCAAAGTATTGGAGTTGTTTTTTCCGTTTAATATCTCTAAATCACGTGCTTTGGCTGATACAATGCCTGCTGTTACCGTGCTTGTAAGGTTGAAAGGATTGCCAACCGCAAGTACCCAATCTCCCAACTCTACTTCATCACTATTACCATAAGACAAAGGAGTAAGATTGTTTGCATCTATTTTTATAACTGCAAGATCTGCATAAGTATCTGTTCCTATTACTTTTGCGGTATATTCTCTTTTGTCATTAAGAGTAACAGAGATACTGTCAGCATCTGCAACTACGTGATTATTAGTAACAATATAACCATCGGAAGAAACTATTACACCACTACCAGAAGTTTTGTATCTTCTTGGAGAACGTTGGAAACCAAAACCTCCAAAGAAATCGTTGAAGAAATCATTGTTGAAGAAATCATTATAATAAGAAGATTGTTGTTGTGCTACACATTGGATATAGACAACAGAATGGATGCTTTTTTTTGCTGCGTCCCTAAAATCTTGACTCCAAGCAATAAGAGTGCAAAACAAGAAAGGGATAATCAAAATCTTTGTCTTCATATTCTGTAATTTTTTATTTTCAAATTTTAAGTCTATAACGAAAAAATAAAAAAAAACGTATATAAATTATTCTTTAGATGTTTGTTTTTTTATAGTTCAAAAAAAAATCTTATCTTTGCACCTCAATGTTTTTTTTAACTTATAAACCATAATGCAGAAACAAAAAAGTAAAATCAAAAACATAGGAAAAAGAAGTTTAAAAATACTTCTAAGGGCGATTTGTTTTGTGCTTGTGTTGGTTTATGTGCTTGTTGCACTGTTGAATACTACTATAGTACAGTCCTTTACGGCTGCAAAAGTAGCAGATTTCTTTTCTAAAGAATGGAAAACAAAGGTAGAGATAGGAGCCTTGAATATATCTCCGTTTATACACGCAGGACTAAAAGATGTTTATGTGGAAGATTTGAACAAAGATACTTTGGTTTATGCTTCCTACATAGAGGCAAATCTTTATAAAATAAACTCTTTCAAACATATAATAATAAGGAATGCAAATATAGAAGACTTAACTTGTTATATGGATATGACAAAGGACGGTTTTAATTTCCAATTTATTTTAGATTATTTCAAATCCACAAAAAAAAAGGAGAAAAAGCCGTCTGAACCTTTTGTTTTGGAGATAAAAGATATAAATCTGAAAGATATTCATTATAGACTAAGAAGATTAGAAGTTGATACACCTGTATTAGATGGTCTGTTTGCGTCTAACTGCATAGAGGTTTATGATGTAAATATGCAAGCAAAGGACTTTTCAATGAAAGGTTCTGATATTAGTTTGGATATGAAGCATTTCCAAGCAAAAGAACGTTGCGGTATAGTCTTGGAAGATTTTACGGGGGAAATGAAAGTTTCTTCTAAAAACATAAGTATAAAAGATGGAAGCATAAAAACTTTGTCTTCAAATATTCTTTGGGACGTTTCTATGAAAACGGATTCTTATCATACGTATTCTTCTTTTATGGATTCGGTTGATTTGTATCTTAACATAAAAAAAGGTTCTTATGTAGGAATGCAAGATGCGTGCTATTGGACTGAAAGAGTACAGAATGCTAAACAAAAAGTCTATCTCACTACAGAACTTTCGGGTTGTTTGAATGAAGTAAAATTAAAACAATTGGATATACTTTCATCTTCTACACATATAAATTTAAATGGTAAGATAAAAGGATTGCCTTCTGTAGATGATTTGACTGCAAACTTGATTGTCAATGATATAACTACATCTTACGAAGATTTTACTAAACAACAATTTGGTACAATCATACCTGAAATAAACCTACCCGATATAGTAAAAAATGTAGGTCTTGTAAATATTCACGGTAATTTTGATGGTGGAATAAAAGAATTTGAAACCGCTCTTAACCTATCTTCAGATGTTGGAGTGGTAGATATTTTGGCTCAAAGTATTCCTATAAATGACAAAACTACTCAATACAAAGCCTCTGTAATAAGTCCAAATCTTAATTTGGGTCATCTTTTGGCAAATAATTCTCTTGGTCATACAACTGTATCTGCAGATGCAGAACTTTCCTTATCTGATAATATGATAGGTAAAGTAAAGGCAAGAATGAATAATTTTTACTTTCAAGGAAATTCTTACAACGATGTACAGGCTGAGGGCGATATAAACGGAGATGATATTAACGCTTTAGTTGTTTTATCTGATGAATTGGTAGATTTGAGTGCAGATTGTAGTATAACCAATTATAAATCCAATCCTACTATTCAACTGAAATCTTCTATGGCAAAAGTAGATTTGCACCGAATGAACTTGTTTTCATTTGCCGACACCAATACTTTGATTTCAGCAGATATAAATGCAGATATAAGTTCCTTTGACATAGATAGTTTAAACGGTAATTTGTATATCAAAAATCTTAATGTTATAACCTCCAACCAAGATATAAACGTAAGCAATATATCTATAACAGCAGTAAATGATTCTTGTGAAAATACCATAGTTCTTTCTTCGGATATAATAGACGCAGATATTACGGGAAAATATACACTTACTACTGTACAAAACGATATAGATTATTTACTTAAAAGATATATCCCGGAGATTTCTCCTATTATTGCAGACACTATTATTACTAAGAATACGACTATAGATTTGCATTCAGAAGAAAAATATACTGCACAATCCGATTTGCAATTCACTTCTACCATAAAAGATATTAGTCTTTTGAAAACTTTGTTTGATGTAGATGCTACACTAAATAATCCTATAAATATACAGGGTTATATGAACGAAACAAATCTTCTGTTTTGCGAAATGAATATCAGGGATTTTGAATATGCAAAAAAATTTCTGAATAATACAGATATAAAAATACGAACCATAGAAAACGAATTGCAATTGGAAGTTGTGGCAGATAGGTTTGCTATGGATAATAGTATGAGTTTTAAGAACATAAACATACAAGCAGGTGTAGATACTTCGCATTGCAATCTTTTGCTTACAGGACAAGATTTTGAAAACGACTCTACAAATGCGAGAATACAGTTTGAGTCATATATTTCAGACAAAGGACTACAGGGTAATTTCACAGATACATACGTAAATATAGATGGAGAAAAGATATTTTTCAATGATAATCATATTATAGGAATATTTGCAAAGAAAGTATCAGTTATGAATTTTGATATTATGGCACAAGATAGCAAGATTACTCTTGATGGCTTGGTATCCAACGAAGGTACTCTCAATTGTACGTTTTCAAATGTGGATTTATCCTTGCTTAATCCTTTTTTGCAGTCGAATGGTTTGACATTGGCAGGTACTCTTAATAAAGATGTGGAACTTAGAAATATAACCGAACATTTTTCATTTACATCAAGCATAGAGGCTGAAGATTTGGCTATAAACGGAGTGGAATTGGGTAAGGCTTGGTTAAATGTGGATAATAATCTTTCACCAGATATACTAAACGCACATATACGTTTATTATACAAGACACAAGAAAAAACTTATTTGCCTTTGCAGTTGATAGGTACTATTTCACCAAACGAAGAAGAAGACCAAATGGATTTAACTTTGCATATGAAAGATTTTGAACTTGCTGTAATCAAAACATTTATCTCTTCATTTGCATCAGATGTAGAAGGGTCTTTATCTTGCGATAATCTTACAGTGAAAGGTAAGTTTTCCTCACCAGAGATTAGGGGTATAATACACGCAAATCAAGCTGCAATGAAGATAAATATGCTAAACACAAAATATTGGTTTAGTGATGATATAGTAGTGGATAACAACAAGATAGTATTTGACGATTTCACTCTGAAAGATGCTCAAAACAACAAGATAACTATAAACGGCGATGTGGCGCATCATAACTTTTCAAGTTTTGATATAAATCTTCATGCTTTGGCAGACAAGATAAAAATCTTGGACACTAAATCCGATAATGGTCAAATGTATTATGGTACTGCCTATGCTTCAGCAAATATGACTATAGTAGGAGATTCTACTATGATAAACATAAGTGGCTCGGCTAAGACAGAACCAGGTACTTCCCTTACAGTGCCTGTGTCCAGCAAGGCTTCAGCAGAAGAAAATAATTTCATAACCTTCGTTTCAGAAACTATAGACGAGGAAAATGGAAACAATGCAGAAACGGATAAAGCCGAAGCATCTTTGGGGTATAATATCTCTATAGACCTAAATGTTAATCCAAACGCCAAACTGTTTATTCCTATGGATTTCACACAGCTAAAAGGTAATCTATTGGCAGCAGGTAACGGAGATTTGAAAATAGAGATGAACAGCAAAGGGAAGTTTTCTATGGTTGGGACTGTTGCTATAGACAACGGAAACTTTAAGTTCAACATAATGGACGTTATGGAAAAATCCTTTATCTTGCAACAAGGTGGTACTCTTACTTGGGACGGTGCTCCTGCAGACGGAGTTATGGACGTTACTGCTATATACAAGACAAAGACTTCTTTGGCTTCTTTGCTTGGTGCTTCATATTCTCGCCCTGTAGATGTGGAAAGCATTATTCATCTTACAGGACAGATGACCAATCCACAACCTTCGTTTGATATACAACTACCAAACACTGACGAACAAACAGCAGAACAAGTCTTTATGCAGATAGACAAGACGGACGAAAAGGTTATGTTGGAACAGACTGCATCTATACTACTAACAAATCAGTTTTACTATTCACAAGGTGGTTATGAAACTACCGCTCTTCAATCCGGGGTAACCTCTTCTGTTATGGGAGTGGCATTTTCTCAACTTAGTGGAATGATAAGTAATATGGTTAAGTTTGTAGATGTTGGTCTTAACTATACAAGTGGAGGAGAAACACTTACAGACCAAGTGGATTTGAACCTAAGTAAAAGTTTTGGAAAATGGGAAATATCTGTCAATTCTACCTTTGGTGGAGATGACCAAACATATACAACTTCGGACGCTTCTAATATCATAGGAGATTTATCTGCAAAATACAAATATACAGACAATCTTCAGTTTGAGGTATTTAGACGTTCAAACGCCAACGACTTTACTAAATATAATATTTCTCCATACACGCAAGGTGTGAAGATGATTTACAAAAAGGATTACGATTCGGTGAAAGATATTCTGTTGAATAAGAAAAGAAAGAAAAAACTCTGACTACTACCTTATACTATTTACAAAACGAATTTTCAAAACAAAGAATGTAAAACCTTAAGTAAGAAACAAAAAGATAGCATTATGTAAGAAAGAAAATAAAACTTCGTTTTAGAAAATTAGAATAAAGTTTCGCTTTAACGAAACAAAGTTTTAGAAAATTAAAACAAAGAGATAGAATTCTAAAACAAAGTTCTACGAAATTAAAACAAAGAGATAGAAAAATAGAATAAAGTTATAATTTTGCCTTAGCAAAAAAGGTGTTTTAGGAAAGAAAATAAGAATAAATAAAAATAAGTAATAATTAAAAACAAAAGAAAAATGAAAAAATTGACACTTTTACTGTTATCTTTTCTTTTTGCTTTTTCTCCAATAGTTAAAGCAGATGAAGGTATGTGGTTGCTTATGTTTATGGACAAGCAAACATATAAAGATATGAAACAAAAAGGTTTGAAACTTACTTCTAAACAGATTTATGACATTAACAAAGCATCTTTGAAAGATGCTATAATACAGTTTGGTAGAGGTTGTACAGGTGAAATTGTTTCAGACCAAGGCTTAATTCTTACCAACCATCATTGCGGTTATTCCTACATACAATCGCATTCTACAGTGGAAAAAGACTATTTGAGCAATGGTTTTTGGGCATATAGCAAAGAAGAAGAGTTGCCAAATCCTGGTTTGACTGCAAAATTCTTCATAAGAATGGAAGATGTTACTTCTCAAGTATTGCAAGGTGTAACAGATAATACCTCAGAATCAGACCGTTTGGATATAGTAAGAAAAAACTCTCGCAAAGTTATTGACAACGCAACAAAGGGTACGTCTTATTCAGCAGAGGTTTCTACTATGTTCAATGGCAATCAATACATTCTTTTCGTATATGAAATATATAAAGATGTACGTTTAGTAGGTGCTCCTCCATCTTCTATAGGTAAATTTGGTTCAGATACAGACAATTGGATGTGGCCAAGACATACAGGAGATTTCTCTGTTTTCAGAGTTTATACAGACAAGAATGGCAAACCTGCAGAATACTCAAAGGATAATATTCCTATGAAACCAAAACATTATTTGCCTATTTCATTGAAAGGTATTCAAAACAATGATTTCGCTATGGTTATGGGATACCCAGGAACTACAGATAGATTTCTTCCTTCCGCTGGTGTAAAACAAGCAATAGATGTTTATAATCCATCTGTTGTTACTGCACGTGAAGCACTTAGGAATGTTATGGATGCAGATATGAAAGCAGACCCTAAAGTAAGAATACAATATGCAGCCAAATTTGCATCTCTTTCTAATTATTGGAAGTTTTACATTGGACAAACACAGTGTTTGAAACGTTTAAACGTGTATGGAACTAAACAAGATACAGAAAGACGTTTGACAGAGTGGATTAACGCTGACAAAACAGGCGAAAGAAAAAAACTTTACGGCAATGTACTTACAGATATTAAGGATTACTACACAGAATATTCAGATTATGATTATTTGAGAGTATTCACCAACGAGGCTATATTGCGTGGTGCAAGTGTGTTCTCTATTGCTATGCGTTTAGAAAGTTTGCAAAAAGATTTACAATCTGGTGCTAAACAAGTAAATGATGAATTGATAAACGAATGGGAAAAATACCTTGAAGGAGTATTTAAAGATTATAACGAATCTACAGAAGAAAAACTTATGGCAGCAGGTTTGAATGTGTATTTTCGTAATGTTCCTATGACATTGCAAAGCAATGATTTCCTTAATTATGCTTTCAAATATGGTTATGACTTCACTCAGATGGCTAATGATATATTTTCTTCTTCTAATTTGGTAAGTAAAGAAAAAGCTCTTAAGGCTTTAAAGAGTAATGACCCTTCTATGCTAAACAACGACCCTGTTTACATACTTACAAAGATGATATTGGATAACTATAGAAAACGTATGCAAACCATACAAGAAGATAGAGATAAACTATCTCGTGCAAATCGTTTGTTTGTAAAAGCAGTTATGGAAATGGATAAAGACAAACATTTTGCTCCTAATGCAAACTCTACTATTAGATACACGTATGGACAAGTTAAAAACTACTCTCCAAAAGACGGTGTAACGTATAACTATTACACAACCCTTGATGGAGTAATGGATAAGGAGGATAACTCTTCATGGGAATTCACTGTACCAGCCAAACTTAGACATTTGTATGAAACAAAAGACTATGGCCAATATGCAGTAAATGGTACTGTTCCTGTAGCATTTCTTTCCAACCTTGATATAACAGGAGGTAACTCTGGTTCTCCAACTCTTAACGCAAAAGGTGAATTGATAGGACTTGCATTTGATGGCAATTGGGAAGCAATGAGTGGAAACATAGCTTTCAATCCAGATTTACAAAGATGTATTTCTGTAGATATTCGTTACGTGCTATTTATTATAGATAAATATGCAGGTGCTACCAACCTTATAAACGAAATGAAGATAGTGAAATAAACTTTCAAAATATTTTCCTTTCACAACCAAACACAAGTATAAACTTTTGCTTGTGTTTGGTTTTTATTTAACAAAAAATTTATAACTTTGCAATAGGAGAATGGACTACAGAAAAATCATACATATAGATATGGACGCCTTTTATGCGTCTGTTGAGCAGCGAGATGATAAATCTCTGAGAGGCAAACCTATTGCTGTGGGAATGGATGTAGAAAGAGGTGTCGTGGCTACTGCATCTTACCAAGCCAGAACCTTTGGTGTGCATTCGGCTATGTCCATACAGGTTGCCAAACGTTTATGTAAAGATTTGATAATAGTACCACCAAGATTTAGTGTCTATAAACAAGTTTCTCAGTCCATACATGAGATATTTGAAAAATATACAAACATCATAGAACCTATATCTTTGGACGAGGCTTTTTTGGACGTAACAAAGAATAAAAAAGGAATAGAGTTGGCAATGGAAGTTGCAAAAGAGATAAAGAACGAAATATTTACAGAACTCTTTTTAACGGCTTCTGCTGGTGTATCTTACAATAAACTTTTAGCAAAAATAGCCTCTGATTATAGAAAACCTAATGGCCTATACGTTATTCACCCAAGCATAGCACAAAGATTTATAGACGATTTACCTGTAGAAAGATTTTGGGGAGTTGGTCCCAAGACTTTGGAAAAGATGAATGGTTTGGGTATTTTCAAGGGTAAAGATATAAAGGACAAGTCTTTGTCTTATATGAAAAGGAATTTCGGTAAGGCTGGTTTGATATATTATGATTTTGCAAGAGGAATAGATAACCGTCCTGTGATAACGGATTATGATAGAAAATCTGTAGGTTGCGAACAAACATTTGAAAAAGATATTTCTACAGATAGTTCTGTTACTATAGAGTTGTATAACCTTGTTTTAGAATTATGTAAGAGAATAAAGAAGACAGAATTTAAAGGGAAAACACTTACTTTAAAGGTAAAGTTCTATGATTTCACTCAAATAACACGTTCCGCCACCCAAATAAGAGCCTTATCAAATAAAGAAAGAATACTACCCATTGCAAAGTCGTTAATGAAAAATATTGATTACAAAGATAAACCTATAAGATTGATAGGTTTATCCGTTTCCAATCCTATAGAAAAACATTACGAAACAGCCTACCTCTTCTAACTTCATTTTACTGTTCTAAATTTCCTTTTCATAAAAATCTAACAAACTTTTCCACCACCCTTTCTTTGTTTTATAGAAAAATATTAAAAATTCACCTCATTAAAACTTTACCAAACTGTTCTAAATTTCTACATTTTCTCTACAAAACTTTATATTGAAACACTCTTTCTCTACACTAACCACACAAAACTTAGTTTCATATTTCTAAACTTTCGTTTCGCTCTCACGAAACTTTATTCTAATTTTTTAAAATAAAGAAAGAGAAAATTAAAACAAAGAGATAGAAATCTAAAACAAAGTTCTACAAAACTGAAACAAAGAGATAGAAAATTCTTTCTTTGTTTTAGAAAATTAGAACAAAGTTTTGGGGGTGTAGAAGTTTTGGGTGGTTTTATGAAATAGTAGTGATGGTGGGGAGAGGTTTGGGGGTGGAGTGTTATTTTTATAGATTTTAGTTTTGTGATAGTGGGATAGGAAAAATTTATCTTTTCCAAAAAGATTTTGTGAAGACTGCAAAGACTGTAATCAATTCTAAACGACCTATATACATTAGTATTATCATAGTCCATTTTGCTAATATAGGAAAATGAGCAAAACACCCCAATCCACTTTTTCCAAATCCCGGTCCTATATTACTTAAGGCACTTACAGAACTTACTATGGCTTCTTCCAAACCTATTCCACTAAAGATAAGAACGAGAAAACCTATAGCCAAACTTAGTATATATAGTATAAAAAGATGATAAACATTCAACAGAACTTCTTCACTTACAGGCTTTTTATTGAGCAAAACAGGTACAAAGGCGTTTGAATGCAGACTCTTCTTTATATTGGTACGAGCAGATTTGAAAAGAAGTATTACTCTCACCAATTTCAGTCCTCCGGTTGTGCTTCCACTCATAGCACCCGAAAACATCAGCAAAACCAATAAGACCAAAGCCCCTGTTTGCCAAACAGTGTAATCTGTATTCGTCAAACCTGTAGAGGTAAGTATGCTAACAACTTGGAACAATGAATTTCTAAAAGTCTCTTCCAAACCTTTAGTGGAAGAATATGTAGTAAACATTATAATACAAGTAACTATTAGAATATAAGAAAGATAAACTTTTAGTTCTTCACTTTTTAGTACTTCTTTTATGTTTCGTTTAAAGATGTAGTATATAAACAAAAGGTTGCTACCTGAAATAGTCATAAACAGAATGATAAGATACTGTATTGTAGGAGAAAATTCTGAAGCCGAGAAATTATGTACTGCCAAACCACCTGTTGCTGCTGTTGTGAAAGCATAGCATAAAGCATCAAACCAACGCATACCTGCAAAATGGTAAGAAAGAAAATAAACCACTGTAAGCGAAACATATACTGACAAAAGTATGTTTGCCGTTTCTTTTATACGAGGAGATAGTTTGCTTTTGGTAGGTCCTGTTACTTCTGCTGAATATAAAGCCATTCCACCACCACCAGCAAACGGTATTATACTAAGTACTATGACTATTATACCTATTCCGCCTATCCATTCGGACATAATACGCCACAAGGCTATACCATACGGTAGGGTTTCAACGTCTGGCATAGCACTTGCCCCTGTTGCGGTGAAAGCAGACATAGTTTCAAACCACGCATCTGTAATATTTGGAATATAATTCCCTATTGTATAAGGGAGAGAACCAAACAATGAAAATACTATCCAAGTAGAAGCAACTATCAAAAAGCCACATCGCTTGTCTATAACGTTGTCTTTCTTCCTTAAAGGCAAGAAAAAAATCAATCCAATGCAAAGAGTAATAGTAGCAGAAAGTATAAGTATTTTAGCGGCTCTTTGTTCCAATATGACCATATAAGGATTTGGGTTAGTCATTATTTCGTAAAAAGAAGATAAAGATGCAGAGTACATAAACAAACTCTCCATTATGACTAACATTGACAACATCTTAGCCACTGTAACAAGCATTCCTATATTTCTTTTCTTTCTCTGCATAATCTAAACTTTTAATTTCTGGACCATAACGTTTTTGAAAGCAATGCAAAGAAAGCAAAAATTTCCAATCTTCCTATTAACATCAACACAACTATTACAAACTGTGAAGCAATGTTTAAAGATGAATAAGTAAAACCTTGCAAATAACTACCCACAACAGGTCCTATATTTCCAAGATTTGCTACCGAAAGAGTGAAAGAGTTATAAAAATCATTACCACAACAAGCCAACGCAAAAATTCCTACTATGAATACCATAATATAAAGGAAGAAAAATCCGAAAGTATTTTTCAGTTCCTCGTCTGTTATTATCTTGTTGTTAATTCTTACAGGTATTATTGCGTGAGGGTGAAAGATTTTTTTCATAGCAGATTTGTTGTATTTAAAAAGAGTTATTACCCTTATAACTTTAAGTCCCGATGCAGAGGAAGCAGAACAACCACCTATGAACATTAGGAACACTAAAGCAGAAGAAACAAAGGCTCCTATGTGTTGAGATTTTATATCAAAACCTGTTGTACTTGTGATAGATACAACATAGAAAAAAGATTCTCTAACTTTGTCCCATATTGTCAAATCCTTTATTGACGACCAATATATTATGAAACATAAAGAACAAACCACTATTAGCAAAAGATAAGACAAGAATTGCTCGTCTTTCAACACCTTAAAATCTCGGCGAAACGAACGTATATAAACAAAATAACTTGTTCCAGAAAGTAGCATAAAGATAGCAATAACCCATTGTGTGTAACTATCTGTAAAAACTCCTATATTACCGTTTTCGGTTGAAAATCCACCTGTTGCTATTGTGGTAAGAGAATGACAAAAAGCCTGAAAATAATTCATAGACCCTGCTTGCAAAAACAGAAAACAAGCCACAGTAAAGAAAGAGTAGATAAGCATAATACGTAATGCAGTATCAAACAAATGAGGATAAAGCCTATTTTTATAAACTGAAGAAAACTCTGCATTAAAGATATTTATCATAAGTCCGGCTTTTCCTTTTAGTATAAGGATAATAAATACTGCAAATCCCAAACCTCCCATCCATTGCGTCATTGCCCTATACACCAAAACGGTATGTGGTACAGAATTTAAATCGTCAAGTATTGTAGAACCGGTAGTAGTAAAGCCCGAAAAACTTTCAAAGACTGCATCTATAAAAGAGAACAATGATGGATAGAATACATAAGGCATTGCACCCAAAAGAGGAATTATTATCCATAAAAGGCCGATTATCAACTGCCCATCTTTCTTTGATATAGGTAGATGATAATCTCTGTTCATATACATCAGAACACAGGCAAGCAGAATAAAACACAAAGAAGATATTACAAAAGGTAAAACCTCTGTAGTTTCTTTACTGAGTATAGAATAGATAATAGGGACAATGCAAATCATTCCTAATATAAGCGTTACTACACCCAAAAGATACAATACTATCTTTCTGTTTATTCTGTGAAAGAAACCCATATTTAATTAAATAACTTCATTACCTTGTTTGCAGATTCTGGTATAGAGAATACGACAACCTTATCTCCAGACTCTATTCTTGTGTTTCCTTTTGCTATAAAAGATTGACCATCTCTTATTATACCACCTATACTTACTCCTTGAGGAATTTTTAGGTTCATTATTATATCCTTAGTTGCAGGAGCCTTTTCCTTAACTATAACTTCAAAAACTTCAGCATCTATACCTGACAACCATTTAGAAGAAGTTACATCTCCGTTAAGAGTAAATCTTGCAATGTAAGAAGCAGTTATAAGTTTCTTATTTATTATAGTGTCTATTCCTATATCTTGTGATACGTCTATATAATTGATATTCTCTACCAAAGCTATAGTCTTCTTCACCCCTTGCCTATGTGCGTGCAGACATGAAAGAATATTCGTTTCTGTAGAACCCGTTGTGGCTATGAAAGCGTCAGTTTCCTGCAACCCTTCATCTAAAAGCAAAGATATATCGCTACCATTACCGTTTATAACCATAGTAGAATTCAACTCGTCCAAAAGTTGCAAACATCTTTCTTTGTCTTGCTCCACAAGTTTTAGGTTCATAATATTTTCAAGATTAAGAGCGGCACGTCTTCCTATTCTTCCGCCACCTATAATCATTGCATTCTTTATCTGAAAGTCTTTTTTCTTAAACAGTTCCTTTACTTTGTCCAAACCTTCTGGTTTTACAAGTAAATAAACCAAATCTCCCTTGCGATAATAGTCGTTTCCACCGGGTATAATTGTTTGTCCTCTTCTTATGATACAAACTATACGGGCTTCCATTTCTGGATATAGTTGTGCTGTTTCTGCAACAGTCTTATCTATAAACACAGCATCTGAATCTATTCTGGTCATATATATACTCAAAAGACCGTTTGAAAAGTCAAAAACTTCGGTTGCAGTGTTTCGTGTCAAAAGATTGGTAATCTCTTTCGCTGCTATACGCTCCGGAGATACCATTTCGTCTATACCAAGTGTTTTAAAGATATTCTTATTGTCTTCATTAAGATATTCTATAGTACTTACTCGGGCAATAGTTCTTTTTGCACCAAGTCTTTTGCCTAACATACAGGTAATAATATTTACACTCTCTTCATGCAGAACAGAAATAAGCAAATCGCAATCTGCAACCCCTGCATCTTTTAGGGTTTCTATGGAAGTACTTTTTCCTGCTATGGTAAGTAAATCGTTATCCGTCTGCAAAAGTTTTAACAATTCAGAGTGAGGGTCTACTACCGTTATGTTATGTTTTATCTTTGAGAGAGTCTTTGCAAGATGAAATCCTACCTCTCCATCACCCGCTATTAAAATATTCATTTATATCGTCTTAATATTTAATATCTATTTCGTATCAAAACACAAAATTATATTATTTTTTGTTCATAAAAAAATTATTGTTTATAAAAGTCAGATTTTGGTTGATTTATTTTAGACAAACCTTTGAATTATAAGGATAAAACATTGTTTAGAAAAAAATATGATTAGATTTTAGTTTTCTATCTCTTTGTTTCGTTTTCGTAAGTCTTTGTTTTAATTTTCTCTTTCTTTGTTTTAAAAAATTATTTCTTTGTTTTAGAGAATTAAAACAAAGAGATAGAAACGTAAAACTTTGTTTTATTTTGGCAATATGAAAAAATTAACTATTTTTGCAAAAAGGTTTCCAAACCGAAAAAGAATATATCTTTAGGAATGCAAGCCGATAGAAAATATAATTTTATAATAAAATCTAACTCAAAAGAAATATCTGATGGAAAAGAGAATAGGAACAATTAGTATCTTCATTTACAACAAGGAAGTTATACAAAAAGTCAATGAATTACTTTCAGATTATTCTACTTTTATACTATCAAGAAACGGTTTGCCATTAGTAAATAAAGGAGTTAATATTATAACTCTTATAATAGAAGCCCCAACCAATACTATCAACGCTTTAAACGGTAGTTTGGGAAGATTGGTCGGAGTGGAAGCAAAAGTTAATGTTTCAAAGTATATAAAAATAGTAGAAGAATAAAAATAAATAGTTGTAAATAAAAACATTGTACATATATGAACACAAAAGACAGAAACAAAGTATTTATAGACAGGGATTATTTATGGTCTTTGATAGACAGAAAGGCACCTAATCAAAACGAAATAAACGATATACTAAACAAAGCCTTAAAACTGAAAGGTCTTAACTTAGAAGAAGTTGCTACTCTTTTGAACGTGGAGGACAAACAACAGATACAACAAATTATGGACGTTGCCCACAAAGTCAAAGAAGAGATTTACGGAAAACGTTTAGTACTTTTCGCTCCTATTTACACAGGAAACGTTTGTTGTAACAACTGTACATACTGTTCTTTTCGTAAAGACAACCATTTGATTAAGAGAAAAATTCTTTCTATGGAAGAGATAGAAGCCGAAACTTCTGCTCTATTGAAACAAGGTCATAAAAGAGTACTTCTTATCTGCGGAGAAAACAACAAAAACGGTACTGAATATATGTGTGAGGCTATAAGGAGGACTTACAGTGTAAGAGAGAACAACGGCAGAGATTACATAAGGAGGATAAATGTAGAACTTGCACCTATGGAAGTAGAAGACTTTAGAATGTTGCACCAAGAGAAGATAGGCACTTATGTTTGTTTCCAAGAAACTTATGATTCTGAACTTTACAAACGTTTTCACCCTGCTGGTACTCCAAAAGCCGACTATGCATATCGTCTTACCGTTATGGACAGAGCGCAAGAGGGAGGTATAAATGATGTAGGTATTGGTGCTTTGTTTGGTTTGGGAGATTATAGATTTGAAGTTTTGGGACTAATGCAACACGCTAAACATTTGGAAGACTGTTATGGTTGCGGACCTCATACTGTTAGTATTCCAAGATTAGAACCTGCTATTGGGGCTCCTGATGCTGAAAACGTACCTATGCCTGTTAAAGATGAAGATTTTAAAAAGCTTGTAGCCATAATAAGAATAGCCCTACCATATACAGGTATGATACTTTCTACTCGTGAAAATGCTACTATGAGAAACGAACTTATAAACTATGGAATAAGTCAAATAAGTGCTGGAAGCAAGACTAATCCGGGTGCTTATTCAGAAGACGAAAAAGGAACAGGCTCTCAGTTTGAGTTAGGCGACAACAGAGAAATGGAAGATGTTATAAACTCTTTTATTGATGAAGGCTATATTCCATCTTTCTGCACAGGGTGTTACAGAAAAGGCAGAGTGGGTGAAGATTTTATGGATTTGGCAAAACCAGGTTTGATAAAACAATACTGTTTGCCTAATGCTATCTTCACTTTTGAAGAATACCTTAAAGATTTTGCAAGTGAGCAAACTCAAATAAAAGGAAGACAACTTATAAAAGATATGTTGGCAGAATATGACCAAAAACAACTTATATCAAAGATAGAAGAAAATCTTAACAATATAGACAACGGTCAAAGAGATATTTACTTCTAATTTGCAAAACGATATAATAAAATGGTATGTTTTTGAGTTTTTAGAATATAAGATGATTTTATAATTCTAAAAAAAGAATTTGTATGAAAAAGAATTTGTTTTGGGTATCCGTAGTTTTGATGTTTTGTTTGTGCAACATCTTTCTTTCTTCTTGTACCAATGAAGAGGATTATGCAACAGGTAAAAACGTTCAACTAAAGTTTTCTTCTGATACCATAAGTTTTGATACTATTTTTACGACAGTAGGTTCTGTTACTAAACAGGTAAGAATCTTTAACCGAGAAAATGCTCCTGTGAAAATAGACCGCATTTTTCTTGGCGGAGGACAAAGTTCCTATTATCGTTTAAATGTAGATGGAGATACTTCTCTTGTTGCTAAAAACATAGAAATAGGTGCTAAGGATAGTATATTTGTATTCGTTAGAGTGGAAATAGAACCTAATAATCAAAATACTCCTCTTTTGGTGCAGGATTCTATAGTTATCGCTTTCAATGGAAAAGAGCAGTACATTCAACTTGTATCTTATGGACAAGATGCTTACTACCACAAGCCTACTCATTCATTAGGGGAAAACGGAAAAAAGTATTCTCTTGCTAATGAAGGAGGTGCAGAATGTGGTATAGAGATAAACGGCAACAATATTACGTGGAAAAATGATAAACCTCACATTATACTCGGTACTTGTGTAGTTGATAGTGCTTATACTCTATATTTGCAGGGAGGAACTAATGTTTACATGGACAACAAAGCAGAAATGTGGGTGTATAAAGATGGTTCTATTCAGGCACAAGGTACAACGAACTCTCCTGTTTTGTTTTCATCTATTAGATACCAAGACAGATATTCTTCTATTCCAGGACAGTGGGGAGGTATTTGGCTTATGGTAGGTAGTAAAGACAATGTTATGGACAATGTTATTGTAAAAAATGCTTCTATTGGTATTATGGCGGATTCTTGTGTAACAAACAATCCTACATTACATATAAGTAATTCATTTATTGAAAATTGTTCTCAAATAGGTCTTTATTCTCGTGGTGCGAATATAAGAGGTGAAAACCTCATAGTTCAAAACACCGGTAGTTATACTGTAGCCCTTTCTTTGGGTGGTGAATACGAGTTTATAGGTTGTACTTTCGCAAATTATTGGTATTATGACAATAACAGGAAAAATGCAGTCCTTATTCTTAATGATTGGTACGAATCTACAGTAGGCGTTCAGGTAAGACCGATAACAAAAGCCGACTTTTACAATACTGTCATCTATGGTTCGTTATCTGGAGATGAGATAGAGTTTGATTTATATGAAAACAGCCAAAGTGTTTATAAGTTTGACCATTGCCTTATAAAATCCAACTCTTTTAACAACAATAATTCTTTTGCAAGCAATTGTTTATTCAATACCGACCCTAATTTTGTAGATGTTTATAGCAATGATTTGCACCCTAATCAAAACTCTCCTTTGGTAGGTAATGGGGACGGAGTATGGAATTCTCTGTTGGCGTTTGATATATTTGGAGTTCTAAGAAAAGACCCTCCAACTATAGGTGCTATAGAATATACAGAAAGTTCTAACAAAAGAAGATAACTTCTTTGTAAAAAGAAAGTTAATACTTAACAATAAAAGATTATCTCTTTATTTTTGGAGATAATCTTTTTGTTCTCTATGTAGGGAAGTTTGTTTTTATAAATATAAACTTTAGAGATGATTTTTTGAAAAACTAACAAAAAAGAAAGGAAACCAAATTCCTTAGTTTCCTTTTATCATTCCTATTTTTCTATTTCTTTATTTGAATTAACACTATACTTTCTGTTGTTTCTCGCAACACCTATTGCCAAAGTTGTTGCTCCTAATACAAGCATTATTGTTGTACCTGAACCTACGGGTGTTCTCCAAATAGAGTATCTATCATGTCTATGTTGGGCATCATTATCTCCACCTGGTGTATTTTCTCCTGTAGGAGGAGTTGGCGGTTGTGCCATCATCATAAAAGGTGATAGTAAAAATAACGCTGTTAGTAGTATTTTCTTTGTTTTTTTCATAGTTTTCTTTCTCTACTTGTAATTTTTTTCAGTGTGCAAAAGTACAAAAGATTTTTGACGTAGCAAATATTTTTTACAATTATTTTTAATTTTTCTCTTTCTTTGCTTTAGAAAATTAAAACAAAGTTTTACAAAATTAAAACAAAGAGATAGAATTTTAAAACAAAGTTTCATAAAATTAGAATAAAATTTTGGAAAAAGTGAAACAAGACCCAAAGGACTCAGGTCTTGTTTCTATTTTACAAAACTAAGAATTTACAATTGCAGAGTTCTGTAAAAAATATGAAAAAAACTAAAGTAAAATGTAATTATGTTTTTATTATTGACTGCTTGCTTTTACAATCTTACTGTCAAACCTGCATACCAAGTAGCACCATAAACAGGGGCATACATAAAAGCAGCATCGTCTGTGTGTTTTTCGTCTTGTATATAAGAGAAAATATTTTTTCCTCCAGCGTAAAGGGTGAAATTGCTTCCTAATTTCTTTGCTACACGGCAATTGAATATCATAAATGGGTCTGTTTTCTTTATCTTAGAATTATTTCCATCGTCTTCAGAATTGTAATCTATGTACATACTGCCCTGAAGTGAGCCTGTAACGGAGAAAGTCCAAGTTCCCGGAGTGTAATCCAAAGAAATATCCCCTGTAAATAATGGAAAACGAGATATATACTTACTATCCTTTGAATATTTCAACCTATTAGGAAATTCTTTATTAACTTCGTCTTCTGCATCTGCCCATTCGGTTCTTTCGTGTTTGAATTCGCCTTGATTGAATGTCCAATCCATTTCAAAGTTCAAGTTTTTGATAATATTTGTTCTGAATCCTATCTCCACTCCCTGCACAAAAGCATCGTCAATATTCTCCCACTGATAAGTATATCCTAAAAGTTTCACCTTTTCACTTGCTGGAGCGAACTGAATCTTGTTTTTCAAATTGGTTCTGAAAAGATTGATACTTAGTTGGAAAGATTTAGCATAATAATCTGCTGAAAGATTAAAACTTATAGAACTTTCGCCTTTCAAATCTGAAGATTTCCAAACACGAGGTGAGCCAGAACAAAGATGTAAATCTTCTGAAAATCCGTAAGGTGCTCTAAAGCCTGTACCAACATTTGCTCTTAGGATAAACTGTTCTGTAACTTCGTATTTCAAAGCCAAACGAGGATTAACAGAGTTTTCATCAAAACTTGTCTTTGGAAAGGCTCCGTCATATACTTTTTGGTCTGCTGTATATTTTTCATTGGAAGAATGCCAATCTATACGAACACCGGGAACAACTGTAAGTTTATGAACAATATTCCACTCATCTTGCAAAAATACTCCGAACTCATGTGCGTGTTTTTCACCTACAGAAGTATAGGCTTTGCCATAATAAGGGCTTGTATCATCGTCTATGCAATACAGTCCTGTTTCCTCCAATTCTGTAAAATATCCCTGCACTCCTGCAAGCAAATTATGACGAGAAAACTTTGTAGAAAAAGTAGCAGAAGCAGTGAAAGTGTTTTCTGTAGCAAGGTAAGGCCTCATCATTTCCACATCTGGACTTTCTCCCTCTGGGTTTTCTGTTGTTTTGTGTGAATCTCGGTACGAGTTTAGAAAAGTATCATTTGTTGCATTACGTTTATGATGAACATAAGCAGCTGCCAAAGAAAATTCACTACGAAAAGAAATGGGTAAAGTATAGACCATATCTGATGTAATACGGTTGGTATGTATGTTTTCCGTACCAGAAGAAAATGGATTAAGGAAAAGATTGTCTTTCATTTCGCCTCCGTAACGTATTTCGTCCATAGATTTTATACGAAGTACCAATTTATCATTATCTGTAAAAGGATTGAAGAAATAAAGACTTGCTCCCATATTGCTAAGTAAAGTATTAACCCTATCGGATATTCCATCTTTGTGTTTAACTTCTTTTCTTGTCATACCATCTTGTGTTTGGTCTATTGCGTCCATTTCATTCCTTTGAGCGAAAAGACTTACGCCTATATTTTTATAACGCATAGAACCATTAAGGTTAAGATTCTTATAACCATAATTACCCATCTGCAAATCGGCTGAAAGAGATGGTTCAAAGGAAGGTTCTTTGCTTATTATGTTTATAACACCTGCAACAGCACTACTTCCATACAAAGCACTACCTGCTCCTTTCACAATTTCCAAACGGTCTATGTCCGCCGTGCCTATTTGTTGCAAACCATACACTCCAGCCAAACCAGAATATATAGGCTCACCGTCCAACAGTACTTGCGTATGTTCTGCTCCTAAACCTTGCATTCTGACCATAGAAAAGTTACAAGCCTGACACTGTTGCTCCACTCTCACACCGGGAACACTCTCTAAGGCTTCAAAAACATTCTGTGCATTTTTCTGAGTAATGGATTCAGAGGTTAAAACCTCAGTACGTATAGGCACATCTTTAACAAAATGTTCCGTTCTTGTACCTGTAATTACCACTTGTTCCAAATTGACAGAACTTCTTTCTAAAAAGAAATGTACGTGTGAGGTTTGACCTTTCTTTACTGTAACTTCCATATCCTGAGATGTGTATCCAACAAAAGAAGCCGTCAATATGTATTTACCTTCTTTTATATCGCTTATCTCAAAATGGCCTGTAGCATCGCTATGTACGTTAATGTTCGTACCTTTCACCATTATAACAGCGTCTGGTATATGTCTATCGGTTTGTTTGTTTTTTACACTTCCAGAGATAGAAGTTTCGTTTGTTTGTGCAACCAAATTACAGGTCGCAAACATAGTAATAATTGAGATTATTAAAAAGTTTTTCATAGTATATTAGTGTTTAAAAAATTATTTTGCAAAATTACAACCACCCATTTTACTGTACAATACTTACAGATAGGTATTTTCATTCCTTATTATTGAGTAGGTATGGTTCTTTTCAGATATAAAACTCTTTTGGTGCAAAAATGGTAAAACAAAAGGTAAAAAGTATATTTGATATTAAGGTTTTATGTTGTATCTTTGCAAAAGATTATAAAGTTAAACTTAGAAAATATATTTTAGTATGAAAAAATTATTAAGTATATTGAGTATTCTTTTGGTGTTTATGTTTGTTTCGTGTAGCCAAAGCAATGCAAAATCTGAAGAAAATAACGATAAAAACAAAAAAGATATGAATAAACAAATGGAAAAAGACGGTGGAAAAATGCTTGTTGTGTTTTTCTCTCACGCTGGTGAGAACTATTCTGTAGGAGATATAAAGGTAGGAAACACGAAGATAGTTGCAGATTATATAAGCAAGCACACAGGAGCAGACCAATTTGAAATAGTTTGCGAAAAAGACTATAACATGCCTTATATGAAACTTATAGAGGTTGCAAAACAAGAGGCAAATAACGGAGAACTACCCGCATACAAAGGAAAAATAGAAAACATAGACCAATACTCTACTATATTTATAGGTGGTCCTGTTTGGTGGGGTACTTATCCACAAGTGATGTTTACTTTCTTTAAGGACTATGATTTGAACGACAAAACCATCATTCCTTTCACTACACACGAAGGTAGTGGTTTGGCTTCCTGTGTAGATGATATAAAGAAAGCATATCCAAAAGCAAAAGTCTTGGACGGTTTCGCTATGTACGGACACGATGTTCGCACAAACGAAAACAAAGTTATCAATTGGCTTAAAGGTTTAGGTTACTAAGATTTCTTTTAACCATATTACAACAGAATAGAACTTGATTTCACTTTCACAAAATCAAGTTCTATTTTTCTATCTCTTTGTTTTAATTTCGTAAAACTTGATTCTAATTTCGTAGAACTTTGTTTTAGAATATTGTTTCTTTGTTTTAATTTCATAAAACTTGATTTTAATTTTGTAGAACTTTGTTTTAGAAAATTGTTTCTTTGTTTTATTGTATTGAAAAAATATTTTACTGTTCTAAAATTCCTTTTCATAAAATTTTTCACCTATTCTCTCCTACTCTTTCTTTGTTTGGTAAGAAAATTTTAACATTTTACTCTCTTAGAACTTTACTAAAGTGTTCTATTTTTCCTATATATTTCCCACAAAACTTTGTTTTACAAACTTCTTTCTTTATACTAATTCTGTAGAACTTCGTTTCATTTTTCTAAAACTTCGTTTCACTCTCACGAAACTTGATTCTAATTTTCTAAAACAAAGAAAGAGAATTCTAAAACAAAGTTCTACGAAATTAAAACAAAGAGATAGAAAATTACTTCTTTGTTTTAGAATTCTCTTTCTTTGTTTTGTGAGAGTATAATTTTGGTTTATTGGAACAAATCAAAAAGAAAAGGAAAGTGTTGTTTGGACCTTTCCTTTAATAAGATATAAAGATTTACTCTTTCTTTATTTTATTGTCTTACATTATCTTGCGACTACTATCTTACCTGTTTTTACAGGTTTGTTATCTTGTCTTATATTATAATAATAAGTACCTACTGCAAAATTATTAAGGTTTATAGTTTCCTTACCACTTATGGACTGTAAGTTTTGTCTATATCTTTCTTTTCCAAAAGAATCCATTATAAACAAAGTATAGTTACCCGCCGTCTTAAAGTCATAATCTATATTTACAACATCGTTTACAGGGTTTGGATAGACGTTTAGATAGATTTCATTATTTATTTCATCTATACCACTATTGCCAATAAATACCGTATCTATAGCAGTGAAATCCGAAGTATCTGTAGGAGAACAAATGCTTCTTACTTTTATAACCCAGCAAGTTCCCATATCCAAATTTCTAAGAGTAAATATAGGTGTAATAGTTACTTGTGCGGTATCCCATTGCAAAGCATAGTAATCTTTATACACCACTTGCCAAACGTTTGTACCGTCTTCGTTGCTCCACTGTGCGTATAAGGTTTGCTCACCTTTGGTTTGCCACCAATATGCTGTGAAATCCGCTGGCACAGAACAAGAAACATAATCTACAGTACTAATATTTGTAGTAATACTATCTAAAGACAATTCACCCGAACAAACAGAGTACAATACAATAGTATATTGTGTATTTGCAGAAAGATTATTGAAAACATGATGATTTACACTGCTTGTAACACTTTCTATAGTTTCTCCATCTTGTTTAAGAAATACTTTCCAAGAATTTACCATATTATTATTGTTGTCCCAAGACACTGCAATATAATCTGAAGAAATAGAATCCACATTTATATTATTTGCAACAGGGCAACTTTCTTCTATAGTGAAGTTTGATATTCTGAGCATAGAAGTTATATCATGGTTCTGCATACATTCAAACCTTAGAACAACATTTGAACTATAAGTATAAGAATTTAGAGAATAAACTTTTTCTGTAAAATTCTCGCTTTGCAAATTATAGTCTAAGATTGTAAAATTCTCACCTCCATCGGTTGAAATGCTAAGAGTAGCCAAAGTATTGCAAAGATAAGAGAATTTTAGTAAAGGAGCAGTAACTTCGTTCAAATCAAAGGTAACAGAGTATAAAGAATTATCGTTCGTACTCCAGCAGTTAGGAACATTAACATAGCCACTTATATCATTATAATCTAAAACATAGTTTATATTATAAGGAAATGTATGTATAGGAGTGCAAAGAGTGGAAAATATTACGGTATCACTCCAATTGCTTGTATCACCATAATAATTTACTCCTGCAACTCTGAATAGGTATTCTGTATTTTGAGAAAGATTTGACAAAAACTTGAAATTGTTTTCTGCCGTATCGCTAACCCAAGATGCATTGATACTGTTTTGTTTATAATTTACAATAAAATATTGGTTTGTAGCATCTTCGTCCCAAGAGATAGTAGCCGTATTATCCGTTACTTCATATGTTAAGTTTTGAGGAATATTTGCTAAAACACTTGTTTTGAAAGTGTCTATCTCTGAATAGAAACTCTCTTCTGTTATACAGTCGGCTTTTACTCTGAAAACATAATAAGTATCTGGCTCAAGGTTGTAAAGCAAATAGTTATTCTCTACATTTTCTACAAGAATCCATTCCTGTTCATCGGCTTTTTTGTATTGCAAATGAAAAGAACTTTGATTTGCTGTTATATTCCATGAAAGCATAGTAGAGGTTGCAGCAGTGTAATTGTCGGTTAAGTTGTTTGGAACGGCACAATATCTGGCTGTAAGGTAGATATTATCCAATGCAATAGGAGTTCCTTGTTGAGAGTCTTCACTATTGAACCACACAAAAGCAATCCTCTTCTCCTCCCCTATAAAAGCAATAGGCAATTCTATATGTTCCTGCACCCATTCGCCATCTGTATTACCATATAAACTTGCTCCAATAAGATAGTTCTCTTCTGGCAAAGAGTTAATACTTAAAGGAGTACCAGCAGAAAGAAGATATACTTTCATTCCTGCATTATCATCGTTCAATGTTGCTTTGTATTTGAAATCTATATAGAAACTTACGGCTTCTTCTGGCACGAAAAAGTCTATGTATGAGTAAGAAATAGCACTATTGGAATTTGAAAAAGAAACACTCTCTCCATTATCGTTGCTTATGTACATAGCGTTTCCACTTACGTTTTCTTCGTTATCTGCACTTCCTATCCTCCAAGGATTGACAGGAGATGAGATAAGACCAACGTATGAGTTTGATGTACTATCTTCAAAATCTAATTGTATGGGGAAGTTTCTTACACTGTTTTCATTCAAATAACGAGCGTATATATATTTCCAATTACTTACAGATGGCAAACAAAGACTTCTAACAGCGAATTGGTACAAATGTGATGGTGAAAGAGAGGAAAAAGGGTATTCATAGTTGGAAGTAGTGTATCTAACTCCGCTATTGAAAGGATTACCTCCTATTTCGTCCATAACTACTTCCCATTGTGTAACCTCCTGTTCAGAATCCCATTGTAGAAGAAGTCTATTGTTGTTCATATCTCCTACAACAAGGTTTGTTATCTCTGCACAATCGGTGCTAAATCCTTGAGTATAGAAAGATGAAGTTTCACTCCAAGGACTTATTTCGCTATTCATATCCACCACTCTTACTTTCCACAGATATTGAGTACCAGAAATTAGTCCCATTATTTGAACACTATTCTCCTCTGTCGTCAAAGTAGAAACTTCTTCACTTAATGCGACCCAATATTGTATCTCATAATAATCTGTATTTGCAACTTGATTCCATTGCAAACTTGCAGAAATATCGTCTATATCAAAACTTTCAAGATTAGATGGTGCTTGTACTTGAGCGAAAACTCTAAAGCAACATACAAAAGTTAATACCGATAGAATAAAATATCTTTTCATTTTCAATAAATTTTTAATATGCAAAGATATAAATTAAAGTTGTAAAAACGTAAAAAATATTAAATTTTCTAAACAAAAGATAACAAAACGAATAACTTTAACCTATAATAATAAGGTTTTAAAGTAAGAGGTTTTTGTCTTATTTTTTACGATTATAACAAGAACACACTTTGTTTTAAATTAAAAATTCGTATCTTTGCACGTTGAATTATGGAAGAGATACTAAAAAATAACAGTTACAACGAAGATAGTGTAAAAACCTTAGAATGGAACGAACATATAAGGTTGCGTCCTGGTATGTATATAGGCAAACTTGGAGATGGTAGTTCTTCAGATGACGGTATATATGTATTGATAAAGGAAGTTATAGACAACTCCATAGACGAGTTTGCTATGGGAAATGGCAAGGTAATAGAGGTTGATATAGATTTTGAAACGGGAAAAGTTCGTGTAAGAGACTATGGTAGAGGTATTCCTTTAGGAAAAACTGTCGATTGTGTGGCTAAACTGAACACAGGAGCGAAATACGATTCTAAGGCTTTCAAAAAATCCGTTGGAATGAACGGTGTAGGTACTAAAGCCGTGAATGCGTTGAGCGAATGGTTTAGAGTACAAAGTATAGTAGCAGGGAAAACTAAGGTTGCTGAGTTTTCCAAAGGTATATTGGCGAAAGAAGATGATATAGTAGCAACAGATTTGGAGCAAGGCACGATAATAGAATTTATTCCCGATAGAAAACTTTTTGGAAAGTACTCTTTCATAAACGAATATGTAGAAAAACTTATTTGGAATTACGCTTACTTAAACAGAGGTTTATCTTTAATCTACAATAAAAAGAAATACCGTTCTCCAAATGGTCTTTTGGATTTGTTAAACAATAATATGGATTACGAGCCTTTGTATCCCGTTATTCATATTATGGAAGATGATTTTGAGTTCGCCTTTACACACTCCGACAGAGTTATTACAGAAGATTCTCATTCTTTTGTAAATGGACAAAACACCACTCAAGGTGGTACACATCTTGCGGCGTTCCGAGAAGCCATAGTAAAAGTAATGAAAGACTTCTTTAAAAAAGACTATGAACGCAACGATATTCTTTACGGTATGGCTTCGGCTATCAGTTTAAGGATAACAGAACCTATTTTTGAATCTCAAACAAAGACGAAATTAGGAAGTGTAGATTGGGATAAAGAAAAAGGAATAACTGTACGAAACTATATAGTTGATATTGTCAAAAGACAATTGGATAACTATTTGCATAAACACGAGGATATAGCAGACCTTATCTTGCAAAAGATAATTAGGAACGAGAAAGAAAGAAAAGGTTTGCAGAATGTGAAGAAACTCGCTAAGGAAGGTGCAAAAAAAGTTTCCATAACTAACAGAAATCTTAGAGATTGTAGAGTACATTACACCGACTTAAAAGACGAGAGAAGGCTTGAGACGACTATTTTTATTACAGAGGGATTGTCGGCTTCTGGTTCTATAACAAAGAGCAGGGACCCTAACGTTCAAGCTGTGTTTTCTTTGAGAGGAAAACCTGAGAACTCTTTTGGAAAGAACAAAGAAATGGTTTATAAGAACGAAGAGTTCAATTTACTACACAATGCTTTGAACATAGACGAAGATATGGACAATTTGCGATACAATTATGTAGTAATAGCCACCGATGCCGATGTTGACGGTATGCATATTCGTGCTTTGCTTATGACTTTCTTTTTACAATATTTCCCAGAACTTGTAAGAAGAGGACACGTCTATATTTTACAAACGCCTTTGTTTAGAGTAAGAAATAAAAAACAGACTCTATATTGCTACACTGAAGAAGAACGCGACCAAGCCGCTAAAAAATTAAAATCTGGTGTAGAGATAACACGTTTTAAAGGTTTAGGAGAAATCTCCCCTGAAGAGTTCTCAAATTTTATTGGCAAAGATATTCGTTTAGACCCTGTTATACTGAACAGAGAAAGTGGTATAGATAACACTCTTAACTTTTTCATGGGAGATAATACTAAAGAGAGAACACAATTCGTGTTAGAGAATTTGCGTTATGATGAAGAAGAATAGTAAAACAAATAAAAAATTTTTTGAAATGAAAAAATTAACGTTTTTATTTGCAATGATAATCTTCTCTTTGACCATTATGGCACAGGAAGATAATGAAATGATAAAACCATGGCAAGATGTTATAACCAACAATCTTGAACCAAGTGAATGGAGATGGGAAAAGACTTCCTCCACTCGTTTTTCTATAAGAGGGGATTTTGATGGCGATGGATTTGAAGAAAATCTTTACGAAATGGCTACAGAGATTTATTCAGACAATCCTGAACTTACACCTTTGAAACTTGACGGAGATTTGGGTGTTTATTTTCTTATAAACGAGGGAGATTTAGATGGAGATGGTGGAGATGAGATTTCGCTTATGACAGTTTATAGAGATTATTCCAATGTCAATTTCTTTAGAATTTTTTCTTACACAGGCAACTCGTGGAAGGAAATTTTCAACTGCAAAGTACATGAATACGATTGTCCAAACTATAAACCCACTCGCCCAGAAGAGATGTTCACACAAACATACAAGAGAAAGAATCACTACAATATGAATAAAGTAGTTCTAAAACATTATGATGGGGTAGTAGAAATGATAGCAACTCACCCAAATGGCAGATATGCGATAGAGCAAATAAAGATAGTAAACAAACGTGCTGCAAAGCGTGAGTGGGGAACTATAATAGAACCTCGTACAGATTTATAACACAAGAGAGAAACAAAACAAAAATTTTATAAAAACAAAACATAATATTTTAAATCTAAAAAGTATATATATGACACAAGAAAGACAAAAAAGTAAAGTAGCAGCGTGGTTCGCTCAACTTAATGACTCAAAAGAGAAGTTTGGAAGTAAAGAATTTTTTATTGCTTACGGCAAAATAATAATAGGTTGTATTATTTTTGCTTTAGCAGATTTGTTCTTTGTAGTCCCTTATGGTTTGGCTCCAGGTGGAGTTTATGGTTTGATGAGTGTATTTCACAATCTTTGGGGTTCACCTATGGCTTTGGTAATATACATGGACGTTGCTCTATTGATAATAGGTAGTGTCTTTTTGGGACCTCGTTTTGGTATAAAGACTATTCTTTCTATTTTCTTAATATGGTTTGTAACTTGGCTAACAGAATACTTTTTCATAAAGAACACAGGTTACTGTCCTTTAATCTTTACAGGAGAATTTATCTCTGCTACAGATTATGCAAACCTACCTAAACAGTTGCAAGACTTGTATTTACCTATAGCACAATACAAAGACCTAACACCTGTTACGGAATACTTTAGACCATGGAACATTCTGAATACCCTTGTTGGTGGTTTGGCTTACGGAATAGGTATTGCAATCATCTTTTCTGCTGGTGCAACATCTGGAGGTAGTGATATAATTGCTATGATAATAAACAAATATTCTGGTTTATCTTTAGGTGTTTTGGTTATAATAATAGACTCAACTATAGCACTAAGTTCTCTATTCTTAGGAAAAGGTATAGACTTGCCGATTTATTCTATAATACTTGTATATATAGAAGGTAAAGTTATAGACCTTATAGTTCCACCGAACAAAAACAAACAAGAAGAGGATAAAGCCCTAAAAGCATAATCAGAGATTTAGTTAAAAATCTTATAAATGAGAAAGGGCGTTATTCTTTACCGCCCTTTTTTGTTTATCTTTTCATCAAAAAAATATAAAACAAACAACAAACAATGAAGAACGAAAAAGTAAAAGCGTGGTTTAATCAATTCTTAGCAGAGGCTGAAAAACCGTTTTCAAAACAGTGGTATATAGCATACGGCAAGGTTATATTTGGTTGTCTTCTTTTTGCTATAACGGATTTTCTTACGGTAGTACCGTACGGTATGGCTCCGGGAGGTGTCTATGGTCTTATGTCTGTATTCAACAACCTTTGGGGCTGGCCTATGGATAAGGTAATATATATGGATTTACCGCTTTTCTTTTTGGGTCTTATAGTTTTAGGAGGTAATCTTGGCGTAAAAACTTTGGTTTCTGTTATTTTCACATGGTTATTTACCTATGTAACAGAAAATATTTTCTATGTACCACAGTTTGGCTATATTCCATTGATACATTCTGGTGAGTTTATAAACGTAGATACTTTTAACGCTTTATCTTCTCAAATACAGGAACTTTACCTACCTGTAAGAGGTGCTGGAAATGGTGTTATATTTGAATACTTTAAACCCGACTATCTTCTAAACTCTATAGTAGGTGGTTTGGGTTATGGAATAGGTATAGCACTTATCTTTTCTGCTGGAGCAACCTCGGGAGGAATGGACGTTATCACTATGATACTACACAGAAGTACTCACATACCTTTGGGAACTATGGTTATGATAGTAGATTCTGCTGTTGCACTTACCTCTTTTGCTATTGGCGGAGATATACGTCTGCCTATATTCTCTATAATCCTTATCTTCGTGGAAAGCAAGGTGATAGATATGGTTGTAGATAATAAAGTAAATAAAACTCTTCTTATAATAACAGACAATATGGAGGGAATGAAATCTTTGATACTTAAAGACTTAGAAAGAAGTGGCACAGTATTCAAAGGAAGAGGTCTTTACCTCAACTCCGAGAAAAATATGATATATACAACCGTTAATAAAAAAGAATACAATAAGATAAAATATTCGGCAAAACAACTTGACCCTAAATGCTTTATTACTGTTATAAGCAATACCGAAACTTTGGGCGAAGGTTTCACCGAATTACCAGATTAACTTTTTTTTATATTTTTTTCAATATCTTTATTTTACACTTACAGAGTTAGATTTTAGACTCACGAAACTTTATTCTAATTTTCTATCTCTTTGTTTTAATTTTCTAAAACGAAGAAAGAGAAAAATAGAACTTGATTCTAATTTTCTAAAACGAAGAGATAGAATTCTAAAACTTTATTTCGTGAAATTAAAACAAAGTTCTACGAAATTAAAACAAAGAGATAGAAATTTCTTTCTTTGTTTCGTGAGAGTGAAACTTTGTTTTATTTTTTTATCTCTTTATTTCGTAAAAGTGGGACTAAGTTTCAGAAAATCCTATCTTTTTTGTTAAAATTCCTTTGTTTTTAAGAAATTTTCAAGGTTTTTAGGGGGTAAAAATAAAGTTAGAACTTTGTTTTGTGGGTGAAGAATACTATTTTATGAATAAAAACTAAAAATTTTCTACTTGATAAACAATAAGTTAGAAAAAATATTTAAAAAATTTTTAATTTTTTGTTTACTTTTTGAGACTTTTTGCTGTTTTAAGCGATATAGGATAGAAGAGATTAAACAAAAATATTATGTTTTTACCATTAAAAAATAAGAAAGGAGGTTTAAATTTTTCTAATTGAAAAACAAGAACCTAAGAAATATGTTGAAAAATTTTTCAAAAAAAACATCAATTTCTCATATTTTTTTACTCTTTATAGGAAAATGACGTTTTAATTGAAAAGAATAGGAAGAAAAAAGTGTAACAAGTAAAAAAAAACTTGCATTTTTTTGAAAAATGTATTATATTTGTAAAATAAATATTATTTAATAAAATTTTAAAAACCATGAAAAAGAATAATTTAATAGTTTTAGTTTGCATT
>JAFUGA010000053.1 GCA_017469625.1 Bacteroidales bacterium | reverse complement strand
TGCGTCTACTCCATTCTCAGATGTCTCCGCTAAGTATATTTTCATAGCAGCACCTGTCCCATTCAAATTCGTTGAGATATTAAAGGCTAAACCTGTTATAGCACTACCAGGAGTAAGTCCCTCTAATTCCTCTGAAACATAAGTTAGTACTGATTTATGATAGCCATACCAACCAGGTATAGCTGAACCATTGCCTTGTGTACTACCTGATTCCTGTACGGTAACAGAATCATAGGTATCCAACTGAGACCATCCGCTGAGGCTTAATACTATTGCCATCAGCATAAACATAATTACTTTTTTCATTTTACTACAGTTTTTGTTAATGGATTAAAAATTTGATTTACAATTATTTTTTTGATTGATTTTTATTTATCAGTACAGACTTTACGCTGTCCAACTAAATAACAGCCATTACCTTTCATGGCTATCATCTTAGGTTAGGATTATCAGCCACGGAATAAACCTAAAAGTTTTTATCCTTAATTTATAAATTAAAACTTAAAGTAATCCGTTTCTAATTATTTTCTTTTTCGGTTTATTCCGAGTGGGCAATAATATATCCGCCTATTAGTCCTTTGATAATAGGTAAATTGTATATAGAAAAAAAACTATCCCCCAATACAGAAACGTATCGAGAAACAGTGTTGGAAGTATATGTATCTATCTCTTCATTTAGGAGGCTTAAAAAATTAGTTCTCCCCCCCCCCATCATATATTTGATTGATTTACAGAAGTATAAATATTTCATAGCCCATTGTTTTTACTTACGATGTTGCAAAGATAGAATATTTTAACTTTTTTACCAAATAAATTTTAATTTTTTTTAACTCTTTTTTCTATAAATTTAAGTTATATTAGTAAAAATCATTGTTTTAGAAAGAAAAAATTCTTTCTCTTTATTTTATCTAAAAAAACTTTATTTCACTCTGATGAAACGAAGTTTTAATTTCACGAAACAAAGTTTTAGAATTCTATCTCTTCGTTTTAGAAAATTAAAACAAAGTTCTACAAAATTAGAATCAAGTTCTGCGAAATTAAAACAAAGAGATAGAAATTTAAAGCGAAGTTCTATTTTCTTATAACAAAGAAGTAGAAAATAAAAACTTCGTTTTGTAAGTAGGGTTCTTGGGGAAAAGTTTTCCTAATTAGATTTTCTCTATAAACTGTTTTGTAATTTGGAAAGAAGAGTCTGCTATTTCTGACCAAAAATCATAATACTGTTTTTTGTTGTTTGGCTTCAAAGGTATATCGCTTATAATCCTAAACGAACAAAAAGGAATATTGTGAAGATAAGTAGTTTGTGCTATGGCACAACTTTCCATATCTACTGCTTTTGCTTGAGGAAAATGAGATAAAATCTCTTTCATTTTTTCTGTATTATCCACAAACCAATCGCCTGTTACTATAAGACCGGGAACTATTCTTTGTTTGGCTTTTATGGATTTTGTTGCTTGAATAATATAATCGGGAGAAGGATATTTTGCAGGCATATCTTGTACTTGTCCAAATTCGTTTTCCGTTCCGCAATATACATCATGGTAGGCACAAGACGAAGAAACGACAACGTCCATTACTTCCAAATCCGTATCTGCTCCACCTGCAACTCCTGTAGATATTATAATATCGGGCGAAAAGTCCTTTATAAGATTTTCTGCACCCAAAGCCGCATTCACTTTTCCTATTCCAGAGTGCTGAAGTATTATATATTTGTTATGTAAAGTGCCTGTAACATAATTATAATTTCCTTTTACTACCTGCTCACAATCACTTAAAAGATTTTGAATTTGAGAAAACTCTTTGCTCATCGCAACTATTATACCTATTTTCATAAAAATTTTATTTTTTAACATATTAGAAAGGATAACCTATACCAAATTGTACTGCAATATCTTTAAATCTTGCATTATCCAAAACAAATCTTTCGCTAAGTTCTTTGCTTGGGTCCCAAACCTTTAATGCAAAATCAAAACGTATAATCATAACACTAATATTCAGCCTTATACCCAAACCTGTTCCTGTTGCTATCTCCTTGTAAAAATCTTTGCTTATCTTACCTCCTTCTAAACCAGAAATATCTCTTAGAGTCCAAACGTTACCTGCATCTAAAAAAGCCACACCTTCCAAAGGTCCTACAATAGGGAACCTATATTCAAAATTAACTCCAAAGGCTATATCTCCGGCTCTATCATATTTCATAGCACCAGAAGGTTTGCTACTTCCGGGACCTAATCCCCTAAGTTGCCATGCACGTAAATTGTTTGCACCTCCTCCATAAAAATTCTTTTCATAAGGTAGGGCTTCTGCATTGCCATAAGAAACACCTACACCTCCATATATTTTATAAACAAAAGAAGTTTTCTGAGAAAGATAATTGTAACGTACAAATGAGAAATCTCCTCTTATGTATTGAGAAAAAGGTATTTTGAAAATAGTGTAGTTTCCGTTTTCGTCCTTGCTTTGATTGAACAGATGAGAATAAGCATCTAATACATTACCAGCAGTTTCTATGTTTGCAGAAAAATAGTTAAAGTTTCGTTTTCTTTCTATGGATTGTCCGCTATAAATATAGGTAAGACGCATATCCATAACCAAGTGGTCGGACATCTGGTATTGTATTCTTCTATCCATACCATTGATAAGTGCTTGATACTTTCCGTCTGTTATATCCATATTTACGTAATTTACTTCTATAGGAGTAAAATAAAAATATTTCTTATCGGAGGTATTCCACGAATAACCGTAATTCAGATTGAAGATAGACCTATTGTAATATGAACGTCTTTGTAAATAATAACCTGTTTTTATACTTGTATGAGGGTGAAATCTCATAGAGTAAAACTTAGTTGAGAACGGTGCAAGGAAGCGTGGCAATTCTATTCCGAAGTCTATACCAGATTCAAATGCGTTAAAGATTTCCCAACCCCTTGCTGTGCTTTCTTTTTTGAAGATATTGCTGTTTATTTCCGCTGCAAGTTTCAGACTTGTTGTGAATATCTCAGCACCTTTCAAAAGATTCTTGTTGGTAAAACTAACATTGCCTGCCACACCTAAATTAGAAGAGTTACCATAGTTTAGTCCGTTGTTATTGCTTGCAGAATAGTTGAACTCAAAACCAGATGATAGACTTACAGGTTTATTCATCGTAAGTCTTATAAAGCAAGCCAAATCCAATGTATCCTTATCATAAGGAGGTAACTCTTGGTATGACATATCTATATACTTGAAATTTCTCAGCAAAAACAAAGAAGAATAAGTCTGTTTGCTGGATATAGGAGAATATAAGTTATCATTCTGCATAAGGATACATCGCATTAGAGTTCTCTCTTTTATCAAAGGTTCTCTTGTGTTGTTAATAAAATATAGCGGAGTTACAGAATAATTTTTTTGTTGTTTATGAAAGAACAATACAGTATCTAAAGGAGGTAAATAGTTCGCAGATGTAGTAGGTATATAATTAGGTTGTAGATAAATCTTAGAAACTCTGTATGGTTTATGTGTTTGTTGTGCATTGTCCACTTCTCCTTGCGGATTTTTTATTCGCATATTTATCTTTACATGGTCTGTACCCTGAAGAGTATCTACTTCAAAACAAACGTATGAACTATTGAAAGCGTAATACCCTTTGTTTTGCATACCAGATGTAAAGTTGTTTCTAATATCTGAAAGTATGTTTTCATCGTACCAATCCCCTCTTTTGATAATATCTTTCTTCACCAAGGATTTGGCAGTAGGCAAAAGATTTTCATCATCTGTAGATATATAAAAAGTATCTATCTTTGCCCTGTAAGGAATATCTATTATGTAATTCTCTGTCTTCCTTCTCTTGTACGAAGACCAAGGAGCATACCAGCGTCTTACAGAAGAAAGACTATCTTTTATTGTGGCAGAAAAACAACCTTTGGATTTCAAGTAGGTGGTTATGTTTGTTTTGGATTGTTCTGTAAGTTCTGTTTTTAGTTCTACAGGTTTATCTCCTATGGAACGAAGAAAATTTTTTTCAAACCAATTACATACACTGTCATCTCCTGGTCTTGAAGCAGAATATATATACATTCCTACTTTCATTCCAAATAATTTAGTGTTGGGGTCTTGTTTTATGTAATTGGATATATCTCCCTTACTTATACCGTATGTATTCGTGGTTTTGACTTTATTTTTTGATAAAAGATAAGAACCTTTGCTAAGATGTTTATTTGGAGAACACCCTGCAAAAACAAGTAATATTGTTAGGAATAATAATATTTTAATCGTGTTTATCTTATTTTTCATACAGACTGCAAAGATAAGAAAAAATAGAATAATGAGATAGAAAAATGAAACTTAACTAAACAGTTTGGCTATAAAGATTAGAAATTGTAGTTCCAAATCGCAAATAAAACAAATACAATCTCCTAACAGTGGAACATTGCAAAAAACCATTAACACCAAAATACTTACAAGTATTATCTGCAAAAGAGGTATGACTATGATATTGCTGATTAGGAAAAAGAAAGGAAAATATTTGAAATAGTAGAGAACAATAGGCAAAGTAAAGACTTGTGCAGATGTAGTAATACCTGCATTGTATAGGAGTTTGTAAGGTGTCTTTCTTATCCAACTGTTTTTTTCTGAACTATACTTTTGCCATATTTCTACAAAGATGAATATACCCAAAACAGCGCTATATGAGAGTTGAAAACTTATGTTAAACAACAGATACGGCTTTGCAATTAAGGAAAGAAAAACAGCGACCAACAAAACGTTTATTCTATCATAATAAAGCATATAGAGTTTTGACAGAGATAAAATAGTAAACATCAAAGCCACCCTTGTAGCCGAAGGAGTTAAACCTACAATAAAATCCAAAAGCCATACTATAGTAATAGAAAGATACACTCTTACACTGTAACCTTTTATGGTAGATGGGACAAGATACTTTAACAGAAAACTAAAAAACAACGTTATTATACCTATATGTAAACCAGAAAAACAAAGAATATGTGCCAAACCAGAAGTATTAAAATATTGTCTGAGATTTGGTTCTATCTCTTTATTATCTCCTAAAAGCATAGCCACTGCAAGAGATTTAGAATCTTTTTTAAGATGTGTATCGTATAGTCTTTGATGTAGTTTTTGGTTTATTTTCTTTGCAAGACTTATTATAGGGTTTCCTTTATTTTTATCTATTTTTTGCCAATTCTTAAGAAAGACACTATGATATATTCTTTGGTGTTTCATATACCTAACGTAATTAAAATCTTCTGAAAAATTGTTTATCTCAGACAATTCATCGCAAGAGTATATTATATCTCCATAAGAAAATCTTTCATTCTCTGTTTTGCTATCATAAAAGCGAGGAACATAAACTTTTATGTTGCCTGTACATTTTTCCCATTTATTTTCCGTTTTGTTAAAGTAGCGAATAACCTTTGCAGTGTAAGAGATATGATTACCTTTTTTGGTTGTTTTACCCTCATCTAATATTAAATATTGAAAACATTTTGAATTTATATGTTTTATGTAATGATTACGAATAAAGATAGTAGGTACGAAACTATCGCAAGCAAGTATTATGATTATCAACACTGCAAGTGGTAGAATAATAGGACGTTTTTGTATGCTGTTTTTTATGTTCATAACTCTACAAAATTACATAAAAAATTTATGTAAAGATTTAATTTGCGATAATTTTGTATCTTTGCAAAATTATGAATGGAGTAGTTGAAGGAGAAACGTTAAAAAAAATATCAGAACCTAAGGATTTAAAAGCCTTGTCAAGAAAGGAGTTGAAATCTCTTTGTTCAGATGTTAGGAAATATATAATAGATGTTTTGAGTAATAACCCTGGACATTTGGCTTCGTCTTTGGGTACGGTAGAACTTACAGTGGCTTTACACTATCTTTTTGATATTCCAAAGGATACCCTTGTTTGGGACGTAGGACATCAAGCCTATGCTCACAAAGTACTAACCGGAAGAAAGAAAGAATTTCTAAATATTAGGAAGTTTAATGGTATAAGTGGTTTTCCAAGAAGAGATGAATCAAAATACGATTCTTTTGGAACAGGGCATGCTTCTACTTCCATATCTGCTTCTTTAGGAATGGCGATTGCAGATAAACTTTCAGGTAAAGAAGATACTTTTCACATAGCAGTTATAGGCGATGGCTCCATGACAGGAGGTATGGCTTTTGAGGCTTTGAATCATGCTGGTGCAACCAACGCTAACATTCTTGTTATTTTGAATGATAACGGTATTTCTATAGATAAGGGTGTTGGAGCATTAGGAAAATATCTTACAAAGATAACAACTTCTCGCACGTACAACAGACTGAAGAACAGAATTTGGAATGCTATGGGAGGAAATACCGATGTATATAATACACATAGGAATTTCTTTAGACGAATATTGTCTTTCTTCAAATCTATGTTTGCAGGCAAAAGCAATTTCTTTGAAGCCTTAAACATAAGATATTTTGGACCAATTGACGGACACGATTTGGACAAAATGATACAAACAATAGAAAGTCTGAAAAAAATAAAAGGTCCAAAACTTCTTCATATCATAACCAAAAAAGGAAAAGGTCTGGCTTTAGCAGAAGATAATCCTACAACATATCATTCACCTGGATTGTTCAATGCTCAGACAGGTGCTTTGGAAAAGAAAGAAAAAAACAACGAAGAACCTAAAAAATTCTCCGATATTGCAGGACAAACCATAGAAGAGTTGATTTCAAAATACGACAACATTACTTGCATAACTCCTGCTATGATTACGGGGTCGGGACTCAACAACATACAAGAGAAGTTCCAAGATAAACTCTTTGATGTTGGCATAGCAGAAGAACATGCTGTAACTTTCTCAGCAGGATTGGCTACAAGAGGAATAAAACCTTTCTGCTGTATTTATTCATCTTTTCTTCAGAGAGGTTTTGACCAAGTAATCCACGATGTAGCACTGCAAAAACTTCCTGTAGTTTTTTGTATAGATAGAGCAGGACTTGTAGGTGAAGATGGGGCTACACATCATGGAGTATTTGATTTAGCATACTTAAATCTTATACCAAACATCATAGTTGCGGCTCCCTTGAATGAAGAGGAAATGCGAGATATGATGTTTTCAGCATATCATACCGATTTACCGTTTGCTATACGCTATCCTCGTGGAAAAGGATATATTTCGGGGAAACTAAAAGATATGGAAATGATTTCCATAGGCAAGGGGGTAGAACTTAGAAAGGGCAAAAACGTTGCATTAGTATGTATAGGTACTATAGGAAACAACGCTTTGAAAGTAGCAGATGAGTTGGAGCAAGAAGGCATAAAAATAGGTGTTTATAATATGAGATTTCTAAAACCCTTGGATACAGACCTATTAGACGAAATCTCAAAGGACTACAATAACTTAATTTGTATAGAAGATGGAGTAAAAAAAGGTGGCTTTGCTACGAATGTAGAGTCTTATTTGATGGAGAAAAACAGAAACAATAAAGTAACCGTTTTAGGTATAGAAGATAGGTTTATAGAACAAGGCAGTATAAAGGAATTGCAGAGTTTCTGTGGTTTAGATACAGAGAGTATAAAAGCAAAAGTAAAAGATTTTTTTTAAAAATCATAGAGTAATATTTTGTGGTTTCAGAAAAATATTATACTTTTGTAATTCAACTTTAATAAGTTACAATTAAAATAAGTAATAATTTAAATTTATAATCACATGAAAAAAATCCTAACTCCATTGTTATGCTTAACAATTTCTATTGTAACATTCGCTCAAACGATTGTAAGTACAGAGGTACAAAAAAGAAAAGTTGTATTTGAGGAATTTACAGGTGTAGATTGTCAGTATTGTCCTAATGGACACGCTATCTTATCTCAATATGCTCAACAAAATCCTGGTACAGTCATTATCAACGTTCATCAAGGTCCTTATGCCCGTATGTACGCCACACAATGGGGAAATACTTTGGCAAGTCAATCAAATTTGGAAGGTTGGCCAGCATTCACAGTTGGAAGAACAGTTAATAATTGCGTTGTTACAAATTATTTTGACCCAAACTTGGACTATTCAGTTCCTGCAAATAATATAAAATCTCAGGACTCTCCTATAAATATTGCTGCTACTGCAACTGTAGATGCTTCTACAAGAACTATGACTATACATGTTGAAGCCTACTACACAGCAGATGTTTCTCAAAACTTCAATATGTTACAAATTGCTTTATTGCAAGACAATATTATAGGACCTCAAGCAAATGCAGCAAATTATAACCCTTCTCAAATTCTACCTAATGGACAGTATAACCACATGCATATGCTTAGAGATTTAGTAACAGGCAAGGCTTGGGGAGATACAATAGCCCTAAATGAAGAAGGAGTTATTGAGGCTGGAACATTTATAAGTAAGGACTACACATACGAAATCCCAGAAGTTATTTCAAATGAAAATGTACTTTTCGGAGATATAAACTTGGCAATATTTGTTTCAGATGGTCAGAATGCAGATTGTTCAAGTCTGAAAGCAACAAATATTTTGACAGGTATAAAAGTTGAACCTGAATATATAAATATTGAAGGAAACAACGCTGTTATCCAAAACTTAACACTTACAGAACAATACGGTTGTTCTACTAATGCGAGTGTAAAACTTGCTGTAAGAAATAACGGAGCACCTATTACTTCTATGACTATAACCTATAGAAATACAACTACAGAAACTACAGACCATACATATACATTTACAGGTACAATAGACAATTTCACAACTGAGGAAATAGAACTTGAAGATTTGCCTATAATAATAGGAGAAAACAATGAGGTAGTTGTAAATATTATTTCAGTAAATGGAGAAAGTTTTGACAACATTTCAAAGACGGCAACCATAAAAAAGACTACTCCAAAAGAAGGTATAGGAGTGCCTACTGTTATTTTGAAAACAGATAAGTATGGTCAAGAATTTACATGGCAAGTTGTAGATGATAACAACAACGTTTTAGCCTCAGGAGGTCCTTATGCTGCAAATAGAGAATCAAGAGATACCGTTCTTGTTTCAGCACTTACTCAACCGGGTTGCTATACCTTAGTTGCTATGGATGAATATGGTGATGGCCTTATGGCGTCTCAACCAAATGGATTCATAAGAATATTAGACCAAACAGGCTACAGAATGGCTAATCTTACAGGTTCTTATAAGGTAAAGAAAGCAGATTTTGTTATAACTTCTATGGAAGTTGGTCTAAACGATGCAAACGGAGTTATAGCACAAAGCATTCTTTATCCAAATCCTGCTGTGGATATGACAACACTTAAGATAAACACTACTTCTTCTGTAGATGCAAACATACAAGTGGTAGATGTTTTGGGTAGAGTGGCTATACAACTTGACAAACAAAGACTTTATTCTGGTGAAAACAAGATAGATATAAATACTTCAAACTTAAACGATGGTACTTACTTTGTTAGAATAATAACAAACGATGGTATGACTTCAAATAGACTTAACATCAGTAAGTAAGTTTTCGTTTAAAGAAAATAAAACCTGTCTTTCCTTTGTGAAAGGCAGGTTTTTTTGTACCTTTGCAAAACTTTTGTAAAAACATAGCAAAGAACACTTAGGAATATGGAAGAAAAACATGTACATGACGAAGATTTTCAACCTCTATACGAGAAATTGGAAAGATATAATCAAAAAAATACAGAAGCATTGGCCTATCACTACAAGGAAATTTTGAAACTGCTTGGCGAAGATGCAGAGAGAGATGGACTTTTGAAAACTCCCGTACGTGTTGCCAAAGCAATGGAGTTTTTTACTCACGGATATGATTTAAATCCTGCAGAAATACTAAGGTCTGCTATGTTCAAGGAAGACTATAAACAAATGGTGATAGTGAAAGATATAGAAATATACTCTCTTTGCGAGCATCATCTTGTTCCTTTCTTTGGTAAAGCCCACGTTGCTTATATACCTAACGGTACTATTGTAGGTTTGAGCAAAATTCCACGAGTAGTAGACTGTTTTGCAAGAAGATTGCAGGTGCAGGAAAGAATGACAAGAGAAATTCTTACTTGTATCCAAGACACACTTAACCCATTAGGTGTTGCCGTTGTTATAGAAGCACGTCACCTATGCATGAGTATGAGGGGCGTACAAAAACAAAACTCTCTTACAACTACATCTGATTTTACAGGTGCTTTCAAAAAAGACCAAAGAACAAGAGAAGAATTTATGCACCTAATAGGTGTCCATCTTAACTAAAAATCTTTGTGAAACACCCCACTATTTCATAAACCACCACTTTCATATCATTCCCCCATAACTCCGTTTCACTGAGAAGCAACTTTAAACCCTCCTCACGAAACAAAGAGATAGAAAGGGGTGAGAGTGTAGTAGTTATGGAGGGGAGGGAATGATATTAGTATTGGAGGATATGATGGAGTTATTTTATATCAAGGTAGGGGGTTAATTTTGAAAAGGTGGTTTCGTCCATAAGATGAACTTTTTTTATATCCTCTATATTTTTGTAATCTCCGTATTTCTGACGCATAAGTATTATTTCCTTAGCAAGATAATAATCTATGTATGGGTGAGAAATTAAATCTTTGATATTATCTGTGTTTATATTTATCTTGCGAACTTGTTTTGTTTCTATAACTATATGTTTTTCAATAGCATTATAAAGAGAATCTGTCATACCATAAACTTCTTTTAGCTGGTTTTTATCAACATATCCACCAAGTTTTTGACCATATTTGTATATCCTTTTAGAATAAGATGGTCCAATACCTCTTAGCATTTGCAGGGCTATGGTATCTGCTGTGTTAAGGTCTATTATTACCTCTCTTTCTTTGTATTCTTGTTTGGGATAATAAGTAGGGTAATCATTTGAAGAAGAAAGATATTGATTTGTGTTTCTGTCGTTTGTATAAGGTTTTAGTTTATTGGTCTTATAAGTATATTTCTCGTTTCTATTAGTAGAGTTTTCAGAATTATTTTTATCAGAAAGGGCAGGTTTTTCTTTATCTTGTTGATAGAGAACACTTATTTTGTTTCCTGAGAAGGCTATATAAAATAAAACAATCGCAACACCCAATAGTATACCTATTATTAAGGCTACTCCTATTTTGTGTTGCGATTGCATAATATATAAGTTATATATTAACCTCCGAAATTATCGTACATAATGTTTTCTTCTGGTACGCCAAGGTTATCTAACATTGTAGTAACAGCCTTAGACATAGGACCAGGACCGCACATGTAGTATTCTATATCTTCAGGTGCAGAATGGTCTTTCAAGTAAGTTTTGTACATAACATCGTGTACAAATCCTGCTGTGTATTTAACGCCTTTTTCATCTGCAACAGGGTCTGGTCTATCCAAAGCCAAATGGAACTTAAAGTTAGGAAACTCTTTCTCTAAGTTCAAAAAGTCTTCCAAATAGAATACTTCGTTCAATGCTCTTGCACCATAGAAATAATGCATTTGACGGTCGGTAGTATGAAGTGTCTTTGTCATGTGCATAATCTGAGCACGCAAAGGAGCCATTCCAGCACCACCACCTACCCATATCATTTCGTTCTTGGTATCAAAGTGAGGGTGGAAATCTCCATAAGGACCACTCATTATAACCTTATCTCCAGGTTTCAAACTAAAGATATAAGAAGATGCTATTCCAGGATTAACGTTCATAAATCCACTTCTATCAGGCTTGAAAGGAGGTGTTGCAATACGAACTGTAAGCATAAACACATTACCTTCTGCAGGGTAGTTGGCCATAGAATATGCACGAATAGTAGGTTCTGTATTCACGCACTTAAGGTCAAACATTTTGAATTTTTCCCAACTTGGCAAGTATTCATCTGTTATCAACGATTTGTCATAACCTGCATAGTTGATATTGAAAGTAGGTATCTTTATCTGAGCATAAGAACCTGGAAGGAAATCCATTTGAGCTCCTTCTGGAAGTTGTACTTTAAACTCTTTCATGAAAGTAGCTACGTTTCTGTTGGAAACAACTGTACATTCATATTCTTTTACCCCAAGAACAGATTCTGGTACTTTCAGTTCTATATTTTCTTTTACTTTTACTTGGCAGCCAAGACGAAAATGATTCTCTTGTTCTTTGCGAGAAAAATGAGATTTCTCTGTAGGCAAGATTTCTCCGCCACCAGCAAGAACTTGACATTTACATTGACCACAAGAACCTTTACCACCACAAGCAGAAGGTAGATAAATCTTTTGTTCTGCAAGAGTAGAAAGTAAAGAAGAACCTGTTTGAACCGTTACGTCCTGTTTTCCATTGATATTTACTGTAACATTACCTTGAGGTACAAGTTTTTTTCTTGCAAAAAGAAGCATAGCAACCAATAGCAAGGTAATTACTAAAAATATTATTATACTAAGTATTATTTGCATATTATTTCCCCTTTCTTATAGTTTGATACCTGAAAATGCTTGAAAAGCAATAGCCATTAAACCTGTAATAATAAAAGCTATACCCAAACCTTTCAATGCAGGAGGTATGTTAGAATATTTCAATCTTTCTCTTATAGCTGCTATACCTACTATAGCCAAAAGCCAGCCTATACCTGAGCCAAAGGCAAAAGAGAATACTTCACCTATATTGCTATAATCTCTTTTTTGCATAAACAATGAACAACCAAGAATAGCACAGTTCACTGCTATCAAGGGTAGGAATATTCCTAATTGAGAATAAAGAGAAGGAGAATATCTTTCTACAAACATCTCAACCAACTGAACTATACCTGCAACAACAGCTATAAAGATTATGAAACTAAGAAAACTTAAATCTACATCTGCAAAATCTTTGCTTATCCAAGTTAATGCACCTTTTTGCAAAAGATAGTGGTCTATCAAATAATTGACAGGTACTGTAACAATAAGGACAAAGACTACTGCAAGACCTAAACCCATAGAGGTTTTTACTGTTTTTGATATTGCCAAATAGGAACACATTCCTAAGAAGAAAGCAAATATCATATTGTCTACAAAGATAGACTTGATAAAAATATTTAATGAATCCATAGTTTATTCCTCCTATTCGTTTTCTACCAATTCTTTATTCTTATTACGATGTACCCAAATGATTATACCTACAAGTATTAGTGCCATAGCAGGCATAACCATCAAACCGTTGTTTTCATATCCTGCATTATAAAAACTTTCTGGTAATACTCTATATCCCCACAATGTTCCAAAACCAAAAAGTTCTCTCACAAAACCAACGATTACAAGTATAATACCATAACCTAATCCATTGCCTAAACCATCAAGTAAAGATGGTAAAGGTTTATTGCTCATAGCAAAAGCCTCTAAACGTCCCATGACTATACAGTTTGTAATAATCAAACCAACATAAACTGAAAGTTGTTTTGAAACATCATAAGCAAAGGCTTTAAGAAATTGGTCTACTAAAATAACAAACAATGCTACAACAACCAATTGAACAATAATTCTAATACGTGGAGGTATAGTATTTCTAAGTAATGAAATAAACAAGTTACTCATCATAACAACCACCGTAACAGAAAGAGCCATAACTACAGCAGGTTGTAATTTTACCGTAACAGCCAAACAAGAACATATACCTAAAACTTGTACTATTATAGGGTTCTCTTTGGAAAACGGTGTCGTTATCAATTTTTTATTATTTGCCATAATTCTCTACTTTTTTAGTGATTTAAAATAAGGAACATAAAACTTTAAACTTTCCTTTAGCATATCGCTGACACCATTTGAAGTAAGTGTTGCTCCTGTTAAAGCATCTACTTTGTGAGGATTGTCTTTTCCAACACGTTTTTCTACTGCTATAGAAACAAAATCATCTCCTTCAAAAATAGTTTTGCCTACGAAAGATGCAGGGAAAGAAGGGTCGTCTTTGATGTTTCCTCCCAAACCAGGAGTTTCTCCAGCGTGGTCAAAAACAACGTTTTCTACAGTGTTAGCATCTGATTTCAATGCAACATATCCCCATATCTCGTCCCAAAGACCTATTCCCCTTACAGGAACAACATAAATGCTTTCTCCATCTTCTTTTGTATAAACAAAGACAGGAAGAACTGCATCATTGTTATTTGCTTTGTATTTTTTGTATTCGTCTTTTATGTTTAGAGAAAATGGTCTTATATCTCCTAATTCTTGTTTGCCATTGGTATATTTTGCAACTACTTCTCCGTTGGCTTTAACTCCAAGTTCTGTAGTTACATAATTGTTATACACCTTTTCAGCTTCTACTCTTTCTACTGTTTTATTGGCAGCCTGAAGTATCATCTGCATTTGTTCAGCCTTAATATTGTTATCCTGCGGTTTTCTTAGAACCATAGAAACTATTGCCAAGATGGCTGCAACTACTACTACCAAAACAGTAGAATAAATATATATGTATCTATTACTAAATGATTTCATATCTTTTTCCTCCTTATCTTGTTTTAGTAGCCACTCTCAACCTTTTCTTTCTTCTTCTTATGTTGGCATCTACTACATAGTAGTCAATAAGTGGAGCAAATACGTTAAGTAATATAATAGCCAACATCATTCCTTCAGGATATGCAGGATTGACTACACGAATAAGCACTGCCATTACTCCTATAAGGAAACCATAAATATATTTTCCTGTATTAGTATGAGAAGAAGTTACAGGGTCTGTTGCCATAAACACCGCTCCAAAAGCAAAACCTCCCATTAGGAAATGTTGATAGAAAGGTACGTTCATATAATCGTTTGCTCCAACGCAGTTAAATATCAATCCCATAATGGCTCCGCCTACAAAAATAGAGAGCATGGTTCTCCAAGAGGCAATATTTGTAACCAATAAGATGAAAGCACCTATCATTATAGCAATGAAAGAAGTTTCTCCAACGCAACCTGGAATCAATCCTGTGAACATATCGCATACAGTTGCACTTGCAGGTTGTCCTACTGCCAACTCACCCAAAGGAGTAGCACCTGTAACGGCGTCTCCTTTGTCAAATATCCATACCATATCGCCAGACATTTGAGAAGGGTAAGAGAAGAACAAGAAAGCACGAGCAACCAAAGCAGGATTCATAAAGTTCATACCTGTTCCGCCAAAAACTTCCTTGCCTATAATAACAGCGAAAACTACTGCCAAACCTAATTGCCATAGAGGTATATCCGGTGGACATATCATAGGAATAATAAGTCCTGTTACCAAATAACCTTCATTTACTTCTTCGTTACGAATCTGTGCAAAGGCAAATTCTATTGCTAAACCTACAACATAGGAAACAACTATCATAGGTAACACTCTCCAAAAACCATAGAAGAAAGTTGCCCAAAAGTTTGCATTTTCTCCATGTGAAAGATAGTGTTGGTAACCTACATTATACATACCGAACAGTAAAGCAGGAATCAAAGCTATGACTACAACAATCATGGCTCTTTTCATATCTATTGCGTCTCTGAAATGAGCACCTTTTTTCCCTGCAGTCTTATCACTGACAAACGAAAAACTCTCAAATGCTTCAAAAGTAGAGGCAAGCCAATGATACTTTTCCCCCTTCTGAACCTTTGGTCTTTGTTTGTCAAAAAATTTCTCTACAAAGTTCATATCTTATTTGTTTTTATTCTTTTAAAATTATTCTCCAAGTTCTTTACGCATAAGTTCCAAACCATTTCTTATTATGGATTGTATTTCAGATTTGGAAACATCTATAACCTCGCAAAGAGCAAAATCTTCTGCATCTACTTCGTATATTCCCAACTCTTCCATCTTGTCTATATCTTTTGACAGACAAGCCTTGATAAGTTGCATTGGGTAAATATCCATAGGCAATACTCTTTCAAACTCTCCTGTAAATACATACGCTCTTTGGCTTCCGTGAAGATTAGAGTCAATAGAAAAAGGTTTCTTTGTGCAACGAGCAAAAAAGCCTCTTGGGAAAGTATGTGAAACACTGAATTTTTTAAATCCAGGCATCATCCAACCCAAACCTTCTTTGTAGTCGCCTTCTTTTATTACTGTTATTTGATTATCGCTTGCACACAAATAACCATCTTCTTCTACTCTTGTACCTGTAAGAACATTACCAGATATAACACGGATATGATTTTCCTTGTTTATATTTCCATTTAATATATCTTTCAAACAAGTATGTCTTACAACGTTATAGTACATAGGATTTAAAACTTCTTCTCCTGAAAGGACAATTACTTTGTTTGCAAAGTATTTTCCCGTCAAAAACAACTTACCTATAGCGATAAGGTCTTGAAGATTGATGTACCAAATTCTTTCTCCCTTGTTTATAGGGCTTATTCTTTCTGCTTGAATAGATACATTACCATAAGGATGTTTGCCTTTGAAAGTCATAATATACACATTCTGCAGATTTAGTATCTCTTCAGAAGTAGTATTATCATTTACATTAAGGTATATATTTACACCCGTTAGTTTTTTCAAAGCATCTATTCCCACTTGTAAGGCATCTTTTTCTCCTTTTACAAGTAAAGAATAATCTGGTGCCAACGGAGCAGAATCAAATCCCTTTATTATCATATATCTTGGTAATGTTTCAGGATTAGGAACAACATCGTAAGGACGCTGACGCAACAAAGTCCATAAACCTGATTCTAATAAACATTCCTTGATTTGTTCTGCACTGAGTTCTGCAATACTTTTCTTTCCGAAATCAACGAAAGTATTGTTCCTGTCGTTCTTTATTATGATTTCTTCAATCACTCTTTTTGCACCTCTTTTTACCTCAGCCACCTCTCCGCTGATAGGAGAAGTAAACTTCACGGACGGTTTCTCCTTTGCATAATATATAGGAGTGCCAACGCTGACCTTATCTCCTACATCTACAAGAAGTTTAGGCGTAATACCGATATAGTCCAAAGGTTTTAAAGCAACGCTATCTGGATTAAGACAATCTTTAATCTCAGGCTTTGCTTCACCGTAAAGATGTATATCCAAACCTTTAGAAATCTTTATTGCCTCTGACATAATATTTATTTTTTTTGAATACAAATTTGTTTTTAAGTCTGCAAAGATACAAAGATTTTTAATACAGAGAAACTAAATTTGTAATTTATTTATTACTTTTGCATACTGAGTTTATTTGAGATGAAATTTATAGAAGAAATAAAAACATATTATCAAAACACTATAAAGATAGAACAAAACAGGTTTTTGTTCAGAGATGTTGTGCTGTTGTTTATAGCAACTATAGTTTTTCATATTCTGTATTGGGCAACTAATATGGGTGATTGGATATTCGGTCCTTTTACTAAAGAGGTGTATGACTTTTTTACATACTTGGCTTACAAAGGTTCAGAATTTTTATGCAAGACTTTTTTAACACAACCCTTTGATTCGCATGACAGTTCTTTTTTCTTCTATTTTTTAGATAATTTTAACGAAAAAATATATTCTTCTGTTCTTTGCATAGTACCAGATTGCTCTGGGGTAAAACAATTATTGCAATGGCTATTGGTTATGCTTTTGTGCAGAGGAAAATTTTATAAGAGAATGTTGTATTGGTTTTGTGGCAGTATAATAATAATATGTGTGAATATAATAAGGATATTCGTCCTTGCATACATAATAACACACAATGCTAACTTGTTCGATGTTGTGCATGATTGGGTTGCACGCCCTCTAATCTACATAATAATCTTTGTTATGTGGTGGGCTTGGCTTAAACTCTTTTTAAAAAGAAAAAATATAAAACAATAAAACTTTCTTTTTTTCATTATATTTTTACCAAAGAAGAAACTAATCTTGCGAAATAAAGAAACAGTTTTCTAAAACTTTATTCTGCTATCACGAAACAAAGAAAGAATTTTGTAGAACTTTGTTTTAGAAAATTAAAACAAAGAGATAGAAAATTAGAATCAAGTTTCGTAAAAATAAAACGAAGAAGGGCAGAAATATTATCAAAATATATTCTGCCAATGTTTTGTTTTATGAAAATGATTAAAGGTTTATTTATTGAATTGTTTTATTTCTTCCGCACTATACACTATAGAAACATACTCGTTTTTGCACAAATAACTAAGAACCAACTCTATACCGTTATCACTCAATGTTTTCATAAAAAGACTTACATCTTTGTTGGTTTGACACATAGTTTTGAAACCATCAAAATTCAATTGTTTCATCTCGTCTACAGCCACCAACAAATCTTCCCATATTTCAGCAGAAACAACATAGTAATAAGTAAATTGTTTCACTCCATCGTTTTCATCATACCCCGCACCAGTAAGTATAGTGTATTCATCAATCTGTTGTCCAAAACTTTTATCAACCTCAGATATAGATTCCTTCAACAACTGACTAATATTGTCATTCTTCTTACTTGTTTGAGCAAATAGGTTTATCGTTATTACAAACGCAAATAAAAATGTAACAAACTGTTTCATATTCTTGTAAATTTTGTTGTGTTATTTATAATAATTATTGTTTATCTTCTCTGTACAAAATTAGTATATTTTTTTAACACTACAAAAATATAAAAGAAGATTTTTTAGTTTTAGGTTTATATTTCTTAATATGTATTTGACCAATACTCTTCAAAACCATAATTAGTAAAATCTGATTTATTTAATATTTGATAGTCTATTAGAATTTCACCATTTAATTCTTCATCACAAGCACTCCAACCCATAGTTGCAATATCTGAATGTTTTTCTATCATATTTTCGCAAACTTTTTCAACATAATTGGATTTACAATCATCTATACCGAAATCTACGTGTACACCTACAAAAGTTCCATCTACTAATGTCTTGTCTTTAATACGTTTTATATTATTTATAACTTTTTTCACATCGTTTTCAAACTGTGCTGTTCCATAATTGGAAGATATTATCTAATAAGTATAAGAGTTTATGTGGTTAATAGTTTTATTTTATTAAATATATCCCCATTTCTCACATATCTAAATTCATTTTTCTATCTCTTCGTTCTACGAAATTAAAACAAAATTTCGTGGAAAGTGGTGTGTGAAAGGGTATGTTTTTGTTATTTTATAGTGTTCATATTGATAAAAAAAGCAGGACTAAGTTTTTTTCTTAGTCCTGTGTATGAGAGGGATAAATATCTTATTTCTTTAGTTTGGCTTCTAATAAAGTTTTTTCCGCCATATAAGAAGAACGCACCAACGGGCCACTCTCCACATTCGCAAAACCTAATTCAAGTCCTATTTCTCTATATTTTGCAAACTGTTCTGGTGTAACATATTCTATAACAGGAAGATGTTTTTTTGTTGGCTGAAGATATTGACCTATGGTAAATAGGCTTACACCTGCTTTTCTTATGTCATTCATCAGTTCAACAACTTCTTCTTCTTTTTCTCCCAAACCAACCATTATACCTGTTTTGGTAATAAAGCCTTTATCGTTAGAATATTTTAATACAGAAAGACTTACATCGTATTTTGCACGAGAACGAGTTGCATCGGAAAGTCTTTTTATTGTTTCCATATTATGAGAAAAAACATCTGGTTTTGCAGAAAAAACTATATCCAAAAGGTCTTTTCTTCCATCAAAATCTGGGGTCAAAATCTCAATAGTTGTATTTGGATTTTTCTGTCTTATAGCCTCAACAGTTTTTCGCCAATGTTCAGCCCCTTTATCTTCTAAATCATCTCTATCAACAGAAGTTATAACACAGTGTTTAAGTTGCATGAGTCTAACACTTTCAGCCACTTTTTCAGGTTCTTGTGCGTCTAAAGTCTTTGGTTTTCCTGTCATTGTAGCACAAAACTTGCAAGAACGAGTGCAAATATCCCCACCTATCATAAAAGTAGCCGTTCCCACACCCCAACATTTGCTCGCATTAGGACAATGACCACTACTACAGATAGTATGAAGTTTGTTCATCTCTACAATTTTCTTCACCTTAGTATATTGTTCTCCATTTTCCAAAGATATTTTCAGCCAAGAAGGTTTTCGCAATGATTCCATAACTAATTGATTATGATTTTAATATTTAGAAACTATTTTAGGGTCTATAATACCTTTTTCCACAAGGTCTTTAAAGGTTTTTTCAGATGCTAACTGCTCTGCCACACGTATAGAACTTGCAGTAGCAGATTGCTGAGGAACCTCATCTACAAGCAGTTCTGCCCTATATTGTTTGCGAGAAGACGACTCTTCAATAAAATCCTCAACATTGTAAGTTATCTTATGTTTTGTCTTTTGTCCCCAATCTATTATCTTACTTTTGAAATTCCAATCTATATGTTCTAAACTCTCCACATCAACATATAGCTTGAAGATACGGTCTATCATTATTTTGCGTGCATAATCATATCCTTTGTCCAAATAGATTGCTCCCACTATGGCCTCAAAAGCATCTCCACCCATGGAAATATAATTGGAGTTGCCCTTTCTATTATATTCCATAATATCTGAAAGACCAATCTTTTTTGCTAAAGAATTTAGATGTGTTCTACTTACAAGTCTTGCACGAAACTCTGTAAGAAATCCCTCGCCTTGATGAGGGTATTTTTTGAAAAGAAAATCTCCCACTATAGTACTAAGAACTGTATCACCAAGATATTCTAAACGTTCGTTATTTACTTTATAACCACGTGAATCTATATGAGAGGAGGATTTGTGAATAAGTGCTACCTTATAAAGAAGAATATTCTTAGGCCTACAACCCAGAATATTCTTCAGAAATTTTCTTATTGCTTTGTCGTGTTCTTTTTCCTGTATTTTATTGCCTTGCATATCTTCTGCAATAGAAGATACTTTCAGACGTTTAAAGAACATTATTCAGCAAACTTTTTGAAAGCCAAAGATGCATTATGACCACCAAATCCGAAAGTGTTACTTATGGCAGCCTTTATGTCTCTTTCTTGTGCTTTATTGAAAGTATAATTCAATTTTGGCAAATCTTCATCATCTGTGAAGTGATTGATAGTAGGAGGAACTATACTATTCTTTATCGCTAAAACAGTTGCGACTGCTTCTATCGCACCAGCTGCTCCTAACAAATGACCTGTCATTGACTTTGTGGAGTTTATGTTTATGTTATTAGCGTGATTTCCGAATAGATTAGTAATTGCAACTATCTCTGCTTTATCTCCCAATGGTGTAGATGTACCGTGAGTGTTTATATGCTCAATATCTTCAAGGTTTAATCCACCTTCTTCTATAGCATACTTCATTGCTCTCATAGTGCATTTGCCTTCTGGGTGTGGAGCCGTCATATGATAAGCATCGGCTGTTAATCCTGCTCCTACCAATTCTGCATAGATTTTTGCACCTCTTTTCTTAGCATGTTCATATTCTTCCAACACCAAAGCACCTGCACCTTCGCCTAATACGAAACCATCTCTATCCTTATCAAAAGGACGAGAAGCAGTAGCAGGGTCATCATTTCTTTGGCTGATAGCTTTCATGGAAGAGAAACCTCCTAATCCTGCATGCGTAATAGCGGCTTCGCTACCTCCACAAACCATTAAACTTGCTTTACCTAATTTAATGAACATAAAGGCTTGTGCTATTGCGTGAGCAGAAGAAGCACACGCTGAAACAGTAGCAAAATTAGGTCCTTCCAATCCATATTTAATAGAAATATGACCTGCACATATATCGGCAATCATTTTAGGAATAAAGAAAGGAGAAAATCTTAGAGAACCGTCCCCTTTAATAAAGTTGGTTATTTCTTCCTCAAATGTTTCTATACCACCAATACCAGAAGCCCAAATGACGCCAGAATTTTCTTTATCTATATCAGAAAATTCTATACCACTATCTGCTATAGCTTCATCTGCAGTAACGATACCATATTGTGAAAACAAATCATATTTTCTAATCTCTTTTCTGTCAAAATACTTTCCACCGTCAAAGTCTTTCACTTCGCAAGCAAAAGTAGTTTTAGCATTACTTGCATCAAAATGCGTAATAGGCGCAGCACCACTTACTCCGTCAACCAATCCATGCCAATAATTCTCAACACCATTGCCTATCGGAGTAAGGGCTCCTAAGCCTGTAACTACAACACGTTTCATTCCCATAATAATAAGGAATTAAATTATTTTGTAGCGTTTTCAATGTAAACTATAGCATCGCCTACAGTTGCTATCTTTTCTGCTTGGTCATCTGGGATAGAAAGATTGAATTCTCTTTCAAGTTCCATAATCAACTCAACAGTATCCAAAGAATCAGCGCCTAAGTCACTTGTGAAGTTAGCTTCAGGTTTAACTTGACTTTCTTCTACGCCTAACTTATCTACTACGATAGCTATTACTTTTTTTGCAATTTCTTCAGACATAATTCTAAATTTTTTAAAAAGTTATTAAATAGAGTGCAAAGATACACTAATTTTTGCGAAACAGACAACTATTTGGCAGTAAAATTGACGTTCATTAAAACTATAATACTAAAAATCAGTATTTTAATAAAAGCAAATTTTTGTCTTATTTTGTGATTTTTCAGTCCTTAATTTCTTTTTTGGCAAAAAAAATTAAAAAATAATCGCACAAAAAAAATTTTTCTTCATTTTTTCAGTTATAACAATATAAGGTAATGAAAAAAGGTACAAAAAATGAAAAAGATAGCATTGTTTGCTTCTGGCAACGGAACAAACGTACAACAAATAACAGAGTATTTTAAAGGTAGTACAACTATACAAGTAGATTGTGTGGTGGTAAATAGGCAAAATATTTACGTAATAGAAAGGGCGAAGAATCTAAATCTTCCTTGTTTCTACTTCAATAGAGAGGATTTTTATTCCACAGATAAGGTTTTAAATCTTATGTTGGAAAGAGGAATTGACTATATTATTTTGGCGGGATTTCTATGGTTGATTCCTGGAAATCTATTGAACACCTACAAAAATAAGATAATAAACATACACCCTGCTCTTTTGCCAAACTATGGGGGAAAGGGAATGTATGGACATCATGTGCATGAAGCAGTAGTGAAAAATAAGGAAAAAGAGAGTGGAATAACGATACATTTTGCAAACGAGAAGTATGACAATGGAGATATAATATTTCAAGCAAAATGCGATATTGCTCCAATAGATAATGCTGACGATGTAGCAGCAAAGATACATATATTAGAAAAAGAATATTATCCAAAAGTAATAGAAAGTGTAATAACAAAACAGCCTTTAAAATGAATAAAGAATTTTTATTAAGAGCAATAAATCTTGCAAAAGAGAATGTGAAAAATAATGCAGGAGGTCCTTTTGGTGCAGTAATAGTAAGAAATGGCGAGGTAATAGCAGAGGCTTGCAATAGTGTAACAACAAGTAACGACTGCACAGCCCATGCAGAGATAAACGCTATAAGGCAGGCTTGCAAAAAACTTAACACTTTTTCACTTGAAGATTGTGAAATTTATTCTTCTTGTGAGCCTTGTCCTATGTGTTTAAGTGCTATTTATTGGTCAAGAATGAAAAAAGTGTACTATGCTGGCAATTGCGATGATGCTGCTCAGGCTGGTTTTGATGATTCCTTTATATATAAGGAATTGCTTTTGGACAAAGAAGATAGAAGCATAAATGAAGAAAGGCATTGTGCAGAAGAAGGCAAAGAACCTTTTATCCTATGGAATGAAAGTACCAACAAAACAGAATATTAAAAAATAAGAATAAAACTAATCATAAATTCATAAAGACAAATATTTATTGTAAAACTCTTTTTCAACTACATTATACAATATGTAAACAAAATGCACTTTCCTTTCTTACAAAAAAACGAAAATTTTATTCTATAAAATACAGATTTTATTTCCCTCTCACGAAACTTTGTTTTTATTTTCTAAAACAAAGTTTTAGATTTCTTTTTCTTTGTTCTATAAAATTAAAACTTCGTTTCGTGAGGAGGGGTTGAAATTGTTTCTCAGCGAAACGAAGTTTTGGGGTGTGGGGTTATTGGGAGGGGTATTAAATATTATTTTTGTGTGTTTATGGAATAACCTAAACTGATTAGTTTTAGACTATCTTCTTCTGAAGCAGTGCCTGGCGTAAAATCAAAAGAACCTCTTCCTTTCATATTTGGCCTATTACCATGTTTCATTGATAAAGACGTGGTGAATTGGTTAATCATTGGCTCAGTATAATAATCCCACCCAATTTCTGGTTCCACATATAGAGTATCACATAATGCATATACCGAATCCAATTTCTCTGTTTGTAAAGTTATACTCCAGGTATGTGGGTTGATTGATAAAACCATAACCTTATTATGTTTTTTCTTAGGTTCGTCATCGTCATTGTTGCAGGCGATGAATAAGGTTAATCCTGCTAAGGTTAGGATTATGGGCAACTTTCTTAAATGTTTCATTTTGTTTTCCTCCTTTTTTATTGTTTTTAATTCGTTTATTTTTTATAATTCTTTATCATAAAAAAATCCGACAAATAAAGCATACTCTACTTTATCTGTCGGAATAAATTATTGTTTATAACTACTTGAGAAGTGGTTATTTACCCCCCCCCCATATAATTTTCTAATAATATGATATTTACGTTGTTATTTTTCATTCCTTTCCTCTTATTTTCCACTGCAAAGATATAAAAATTATCATACATACAAAGAAAAATTATTAAAAAATTATTGTTATTTTGTCGTAATCTCCCAAATTTATCATATCTTTGTAAAAAATAGGATAATGAAACGGTATAAATATTTTTTGTTGTTTGTTTTGGCGTTATTTATAATGAGGGTTGATGTTTCTGCACAACCAGAAAGACCATCAAGGCATGGTAGAACAGATGATGAGCCTATTTCTGGTCCTGTTGGTTCTGGCACTTTGCTTATGTTGGGGTTGGGTGCAACTTATCTTGCCTACAACATTAGAAAGAACAACAAATCTCCCCGAAAAGATGACGAAAAAGAGTAAATAGAGATTTCATTGTATTATTGACAAAAAAATAACAACCAATCCTTGTTTGTGATGTTTAGGAACACACATACTACCTTGATAAACAGAATGCAAGAGCCAAATACATAGAATCTTTCTTTGAACTCATAAATTGGAATTTCACCCAACAACAGTTTGAAAAATAAACCTAAAGATTTTATTATATAATAAAAAAAACAAATATCCCAAAACTTCGTTTTACTGAAATAAGACCTAACTTTATTCTTAGAAAACTTTGTTTTAGAAAATTAAAACAAAGTTTCGTGGAGATGGAATTTTGTTTTGTTTGGGAGTAGCATTTTCAGGAGTTGTTATAATATATTTAGCATAAAAACAATACAATATTCTTTAATGCGTTATACAATAAAATAAAAAGTACATGTTTCATGGAACAAATGATGTATGAACGACTGCTTGCGGAACGAGATTTACTAAGAAAGCATATTTTAGAACTTGAAAAGGAAAATGTATTACTAAGGGAAAGACTTGGAGAAAATAATGCTATTAACATATCACAACCATCTATACAAAAACTATCCGTTCAACAAAAAATAGACTTATTCAGAAGTTTGTTTAAGGGACGTGAAGATGTCTTTGCTCTTAGATGGTACAGTACGACTACAGGCAAAGCAGGTTACCAACCTGTATGTATAAATGAATGGAATACACAATTATGTAATAAGAAAAAACAAAAATGTTCTGAATGTCCTAATCGTAAATTCTCATTTCTTTCTTACGGTGATTATTACAAACATCTATCGGGTAAAGACGAGTATGGACGAGATGTTATAGGAATTTATCCTATACTTAAAGACAACACTTGTTATTTTTTATGTGTTGATTTTGATGATAAGAATTGTGAAAAGGATTATAAAAGAGATGTTCTTGCTTTTGTTAATGTTTGTGAAGATTGGAAAATACCGTTTTCTATAGAACGTTCTCGTTTTGGTAACGGTGCTCACGTGTGGATATTTTTGGAAACACCTATTGTTGCCGTAAAAGTTAGAAGGTTAGGCAATGCAATAATGACAGAGGCTATGAATAAAGATGGACGTATCTCCTTTAAATCCTATGACCGTTTCTTTCCAAACCAAGATTATTTGACTGAAGGTGGTTTAGGTAATTTAGTAGCATTACCTCTTCAAGGAAAGGCAAGAAAGAATAATAACAGTGTGTTTGTAAATAAAAACTTTGAAGCATATCCTAATCAATGGGATTATCTTTTAAATGTAGAAAAACTTTCAGAAAACACACTTGATGAACTAATTGGAAAGAATACGAATATACAATCTATGGGAGATTTTTCTAAAACAAGTGAATCTAAACCGTGGGAAATACCTACTAATTATGAAATAACTAAAGCCGACTTTAGAAACAAACTTTCTATAATTAGAGCCAATATGTTATATATTCCTTTAAATGCATTATCCTCTGAAGTTCTCAATCACTTGAAACGTATTGCTTCTTTCAAAAATCCAGAATTTTATACAAAACAAGCTATGAGGCTTTCCACATATTCTATTCCGAGAATTATATCGTGTGCTGAAATATCTGAGGAATATCTTGCTTTACCTCGTGGTTGTGAAGAGGTTATTGATGATTTTTTCAAACAAAATAACGTTTCATATCAATGGATAGACAAAACTAATAAAGGCACTACTATTTCTATTTCATTTAAAGGAAAACTATATGAACAGCAAACTAAAGCACTACAAACTCTTAGTTCTGCAAGAAATGGAGTTCTATGTGCTACAACAGCTTTTGGCAAAACGGTAACTGCTATCGGTCTTATTGCAGAGAAGAAAGTTAATACTTTGATTTTAGTTCATACAAAAGCACTTCTCAGCCAATGGAAAGAAGAATTGGAGAAGTTTCTTGATATTGAATATAAAGTAGATGAAAACATCTCTAAACGAACAAGGAAAAAGAAAACCTCTCCTATTGGTACTCTTAGTTCCAATGGAAATAAACTTAAAGGAATTATAGACGTTGCCATAATACAGTCTTGCATAGCAGACAAGGAGGTTAAACCATTTGTGAAAAATTATGGTATGGTGATAGTGGACGAATGTCATCATGTCTCTGCTGTAAGTTTTGAACAAGTGTTAAAAAATGTTAATGCGTACTATGTTTATGGTCTTACCTCAACACCGATACGCAAAGACGGTTTGCAACCTATTATTTTTATGCAATGTGGTCAAATAAGATATACTTCAGATGCAAAACAACAGATGGAATTTCAAAATTTTCAACGCCTGCTTATTCCTCGCTTTACTCAAAGTAAAATAGTCAATGAAGAACAAACAACTTATACAAAAATCATTAGGCAACTTGCTATGGACGAAGATAGAAATATTTTGATAGCAGAAGATGTGAGAACTGCATTATCTGAAAATCGTTCATCTATTATTCTTACAAGCCTTACAAATCATGTAACTACACTTGCAAATTTTCTTAAACCATATTGCAAAAATGTTATTACTCTTGTGGGTTCAGAATCTGCTAAAGAGAAAAAATATAAACAAGAACTTTTGCAAAATATTCCATCAAATGAACCTCTTGTTATTTTAGCAACAGGAAAATATATTGGGGAAGGTTTTGACTACCCACGACTTGATACATTATTTATGGCACTGCCTGTTTCATGGAAAGGAATAGTAGTTCAATATGCGGGAAGATTGCACCGCAATTACAAAGGTAAAAAAGAGGTAAGAATATACGATTATGTAGATAATTGTATTCCAATGTGCAATGTTATGTATCAAAGAAGACTTAAAGGTTATGAAAATGTAGGTTATATCATCAAAACCAAAGAACCAAAACTTTTTTGAAAAAACACTACAACTTGTTTATACCTTACTAAGAAAAAGCATAGTATAAACAAGTTGTAGTATTTTATAATAAAGAAATTCTAAATCCTAACAAAGTTTTAAATATGTAGCCATTTCTTCTTGTAGTTCTCTTGCTTTTTCTGAAGCAACCTTTGCAAAATCTTCTGTCTTGTCTGCAAAGATTATTCCACGTGAAGAATTAACCAACAAACCACAATCTTTATTCAGTCCATATTTACATACTTCTTTAAGTGAACCTCCTTGCGCTCCTACTCCAGGAACCAAAAGAAAATGCTCTGGTGCTAACTTTCTTATTTCTGTAAACTTCTCTGCCTTTGTTGCTCCGCAGACAAACATAAGGTTTTCCTCTGTTCCCCATTGTTGAGAAGAAAGAAGGACTTTTTCAAACAACCTTACATCTTTCTCTGTGAAATACTGAAAATCCTCAGCACCTTCATTGCTGGTCAAAGCAAGAAGTATTACCCATTTGTTTTCATAAGAGAAAAACGGAGTTACAGAATCCTTTCCCATATAAGGTGCAACGGTGATAGCGTCAAAATCAAAATCGCCATCAGGAGAAAGAAAGGCTTTTGCATATTGTTTAGATGTGTTGCCTATATCTCCTCTTTTTGCATCGGCTATCACAAAGCATTCTCTTCTTTTTGTTTTCAGATAATCCATTGTTTTTTTCAATGAAATCAAACCTTTTATCCCATTACTTTCATAAAAAGCCGTGTTTGGTTTATAAGCAACGGCAAAAGGCAATGTTGCATCTATTATCTGTTTATTAAATTCAAAAACAGGGTCTTCTTCTTTCAAAAGACAAGAAGGTATTTTTTCTATATCTGAATCCAACCCTACACAAAGGAAACTTTGCTTTCGTCTTATTATTTCTATAAGTTCTGTTCTATTCATATCGTTTTATGTTTATTTGTTTATCAATTCTAAAAATTTTTCATACAACTGACGTTTCACTTGTTGTATATCCAATTCTCTATCTAACTCTTTCTGCATGGAAGTAACACCTTTATCTACAAATCCGCAAGGATTGATGTAATTGAAATAGTTTAAATCCGTATTTACATTCAAAGCATATCCGTGCATCGTTATTCCACGAGATACTTTCACTCCTATGGCACAAATCTTTCTTGCTTTACTACTATGAGAATCTAACCATACACCTGTTGCTCCTTTCAATCGTTCACACACTATACCGTATTCTCCCATTACATCTATAATCATCTGTTCTATAAGGAAGATATACTCCCTTACTCCCAAATTCAGAGCATCTAAATCTATGATAGGATAACCTGTTATCTGTCCTTGTCCGTGGTAAGTAATATCTCCTCCTCTGTTTATGTGAAAAACTTCTGCTCCTATCTTATTAAGAAACTTCTCGTCTATCAAAAGATTTTTGTCTTTACCATGTTTACCTATAGTATACACGTTTGAATGTTCGCAAACAATAAAATCTTGTGGTATATCTTTCTCTAAGTTCAATTTTTTTAAGACTTTTTCATTGAACATCTTTGTTTGCAACTCCAATGCTTTGCTGTAATCTATTTGTCCCCAATCAATAAAATTCAGTTCATTCATATTGCAAAAGTACAAAATAAATTTGTTCCACGCATATTGTTTTTGTTATTTTGAAATCTTTATTGTAACTTTGCAAATCATAGAAAAACACAATTGAAATGAAGGATATAATAATAGCAACGCACAATAAACACAAGATAGACGAGATTCAGCAAATGGTAAGTGGCAAGATAAATATCATTTCTCTCTATCAATTGAATGAGAACAAAGATATACCAGAAACAGGCGACACTTTGCAGGAGAATGCCCGCCAAAAAGCAAGATATGTTTATGAAAAATATCACAAAGATTGTTTTGCAGACGATACAGGTTTAGAAGTGGAGGCTTTGGATAATAGACCCGGAGTTTATTCTGCAAGATACGCTTCAGAAAACTGTTCTTTCGATGACAACATAAACAAACTTCTTGAAGAGTTAAAAGGAAAAACCAATAGGAAAGCACGTTTTCGTACCGTTATTTGTTTGATAGAAAATGGGCAAGAGAAGTATTTTGAAGGTATATGCAAAGGAAACATTACTACAGAAAGATATGGCAACAAGGGATTCGGATATGACCCTGTTTTTATACCAGAAGGATTTGGTGAAAGTTTTGCAGAGATGAGCAAAGAAGACAAAAACAAAATCTCTCATAGAGGTATAGCCACAAGAAAACTTATAGATTATCTGTTGAACAAATAAAAAGAAGTATATGTTTAAAGAAGAAGATTTTAATGATGAGTATGTGTTAAGTGTTGCAAAGAAAATGTCCGTTGCTGCAAGGACTGCACCCAAGGCAAGAGGGACAGATAACCTCGTAATACGTATTTGCGATAAGGAAGATATAAAACAATTATCCGAACAGTTGGTTAAGGATTTCAAAGAGAGCAACGAAACAGAACAGTTTCTTTTAAGAGATTCTCAAAACATATTGTCTGCTTCCTATATAGTGTTGGTAGCCACAAGGAACAAAGTTTTAGGGTTGAACTGTGGTTATTGTGGATTTGCAACCTGCCAATCCAAAAATGAAAACAATAAAAACGTTCCATGTTTTTTCAATTCAGAAGATTTGGGGTTGGCTATAGGTTCGGCAGTTAGTGTTGCAGCAGATGCAAGAATAGATACAAGGGTTATGTTTTCAGCAGGACGTGCTGCAGTAAAACTGAATATGACAGAGAATTGCTCACAATGTTTGGCAATCTCTCTTTCCGCTACTGCAAAAAATCCATTCTTTGATAGAAAATAACAAGAGAAATATCAAACTCTTAGAAAAGAAAAATTTTAATAAAATACCTTAATATCATATTTATATATAATAAAAATAAAGTCAAGTTTTAGAAAAATAAAACTTGACTTTATTTTTCTGTTTCTTTGTTTTATTTTCACCAAATTTGATTATAGAATTTTAAAACTTTGTTTTAGAAAAACTACAATCAAGATATAATTTTGTATATTTGCAACTCAATTGTAAAAAAATATAGATATGAAAAACATTATTTTATTTGGTGCTCCGGGAGCAGGCAAAGGGACTCAGAGCAATATCATTAGAGAAAAATATGACTTTGCATACATTTCTACAGGTGAAATCCTAAGAGAAGAGATTAAAAATCAGACCTCATTAGGCAAACAGGCAGAGGAAGTTATAAACAAAGGGCAACTTGTAAGCGATGAAATAATAATAGGAATGATTACTTCCTTTATAGAAAAAAACAACACAAAAGATATTCTTTTAGATGGATTTCCTCGTACTGTGAAACAAGCAGAGGCTTTGGACGAAATACTTGCAAAGATGAAAAGAGGAACTGCCAAAGTTATAGAGTTGCAAGTACCAAAAGATGTTCTAATGAAAAGACTTTTGAAACGTGCTGAAATAGAAGGAAGAAAAGACGATAACGAACAAACTATTACAGAACGTTTTAATCAATATGATGCAAAAACAGCAAAAGTTGCAGAACATTATAAAAAGACTAACTCATACATAGCAATAGATGGTGAACACGGAACACCAGAAGAAATAAGTGTGAAGTTGTGTCAAACAATAGATAGTTTATAGTATAAGGTTAAAACTTGATAGAAAAAAGGAGAAGTTTCTTTAGGACTTTTCCTTTTTTTGTTCTACAAAAGCAAGTCTTTTTCTTAATACGTTCAATCTTAATAATTTTTTATTTATTTTTGCAAAAAAATTCTATATACGAAGATGACGAGTAATTTTGTTGATTACGTAAAGATTTATTGTCGTAGTGGAAAAGGTGGAAAAGGATGTATGCACCTGTTACACGCTGCAAAAAATTTTAAAGGAGGACCAGATGGAGGCGATGGAGGAAGAGGTGGCCATATAATACTAAAAGGCAATTCTCAATTATGGACTCTTTTACATTTAAAATACACTAAACATATTATAGCAAAAGATGGCGAAGCAGGAGGTCAAAATCTTATGCACGGTGCTAACGGACAAGACCGTATAATAGAAGTTCCTTTGGGTTGTGTGGTGAAAGATGCTGAAACAAACGAAGTTCTGTGTGAGATAACCGAAAATGGAGAAGAACGTATCTTGTTTTCAGGTGGTAGAGGTGGCAAAGGAAACGATTTTTTCAAATCTTCCACATTCAGAACTCCACGTTTTGCCCAGCCCGGTGAAGAAGGGACAGAGAAATGGATTATTATAGAGTTAAAAATCCTTGCAGACGTGGGTCTTGTTGGTTTTCCAAATGCGGGAAAAAGTACTTTGTTGTCCGTTGTTTCTGCTGCAAAACCAGAGATAGCCAATTATCCTTTTACAACCTTGGTTCCAAATTTAGGGATAGTGAAATACAGAGATGATAAGAGTTTTGTAATGGCAGATATTCCCGGAATAATAGAGGGAGCTGCAGAAGGAAAAGGCTTGGGCTTGCGTTTCTTAAGACACATTGAAAGAAACTCTATCCTTTTGTTTATGGTACCTGTAGATTCCGATGATATAAATAAGGAATATGAAGTATTATTGAATGAACTTAAAAAATACAACCCTGAACTTCTTGACAAAGAACGTATCCTTGCCATAAGCAAGTGCGATATGTTAGATGAACAGATGTTAAATGAAATGGAGAAACTTGTAAATGTGGATTGCCCTCATTACTATATTTCTTCTGTTAGTGGAAAAGGTATTCAGGAGTTGAAAGATGCTGTTTATAAAAAGATAAATGATTGACAATGTTAGATAAAATATTATTCTGGGATACTTATCTTTTTAGGTTGATAAACCATGCAAGATGTTCATTTTTGGATTACGTTTTGCCTGTGTTTTCTATGCACTTTTCTATAGGTGTAGTGGTTGTTTTGATAACTTTTTTTGCTATAAAACAAAATCATTTCAAAAAATGGTACATATACATTGCAGTAATAGGACTGTGTTTTTTGTTTGCCGATAGAATAAGTGTTATGTGCTTCAAAGATGTTTTTCAACGCTTGCGTCCTTGTCAAGCCTTAGAAGATGCTTATACTCTAAAAATATCTCACTTTCATTATATAACAACTAACAAAGGAGGTTTGTATGGTTTTGTTTCTTCACATGCTGCCAATACTTTTTCTATTATAACTGCTATGTCTTTGATTATGAAAAACAATAAATACTTTAAACCGTTTTTTATAAGTCTTTTGTCTTGGGGAATAATAACAGGATATAGCAGAGTATATTGTGGTTACCATTATCCTTTAGATGTTATTTGTGGGACTTTGTTAGGAATGCTTATAGGTTGGTTTGTGTATAAGATTTTTATGTTTACCGATAGAAAAATAAAGACAATAAAAACCTTAAAAACAGAATAAAATAATATGAGTGATATAAAAAAACTTGCAGGTCAAACTGCTGTATATGGTATTCCTACTATTATAGGTAGGTTTTTAAACTATTTTTTAGTACCTCTTTATACTTATAATATTGCTACTTCGGATTATGGAATGGTAAGCGAACTCTACGCCTATGTTGCTTTCCTTATGATAGTTTTAACCTATGGAATGGAAACGGCTTTCTTTCGTTTTTCTCAGGAATACGACAAAAACAAAGTCTATAACACTGCTATGCTTTCCCTTTGTGTTTCCACTGCACTGTTTTTGTTGATAACGTTTTGCTGTCTTAATCCTATATGCAAAGGACTTGAATATGAAAATCATAGAAGTTATATAGTAATCTTTCTTCTTATCTTAGCAATAGATGCTCTTAAGGCTATACCTTACGCTTTCTTAAGAAGAGAAAATAAACCTAAACGTTTCGCTTTTGTAAAAACTTGCGATATTTTCTCAAATATTCTATTCAATCTATTCTTTATTGTTCTTTGTCCTATATTGTATAAACAAAACTTATCATTAGTTACTTTTTGGTTCAATCCGAATGACCTTGTTTTCTATATATTTCTTTCAAATCTGTTTGCTTGTGCTATTGCTATGATATTACTTACTCCTGAATACAGAAAACTACGTTTTGATTTTGATTTTTCTTTACTTAAAAAGATGCTTGCTTATGGTTTTCCTGTTATGATAGGAGGTTTGGCTGGTATGGTAAATGAAACATTTGACAGAATAGCACTTAAACATTTGGTATCTACACCAGAAAGTCTTACTAACGTACAAGAGATAAGTAACTACAAGATGAGTCAGATAGGTATTTACGGTGCTTGTTATAAACTCTCTATTGTCATTTCGTTGTTTATACAGGCTTTCAAGTTTGCTGCAGAACCTTTCTTTTTCTCAAAGATGAAAAAACAAGATGCAAAACAAAGTTATGCTACTGTTATGAATGCTTTTGTTTTGTTTTTATGTTTCATCTTTTTAATGGTGATGGGATATTTGGATATTTTCCAATATTTTATGGGAAAGGACTATCGCGAGGGGTTAGTAGTAGTTCCTATTCTACTTATGGCAAATATCTTTTTGGGAATATATTATAATTTGAGTATATGGTATAAAGTAACTGATAAAACAAAGTGGGGTGCGTGGATTTCTTTGATGGGTGCTGCTGTAACCCTGATAGGCAACGCTGTTTTAGTGCCAAGATTTAGTTATGTTGGTGCTGCAATAACTACTTTGGTTTGTTATGTTTTCATAACTATTGTTTGCTATCTTTTAGGTCAAAAATACTATAGAGTAAATTATCAATTGGGAAAAATATTCTTTTTCATCTTTTTCGCAGTTGCTTTATATACGGTTATGTATTTTTGCAATGAAAAGATAGTATCTACACCTTTACGCATAATAATAAATAGTATATTTATACTTGTTTATTCTGGTTTGACAATATTTGTTTATAAAAAAATAGAATAAAGCAGTAAATAACTAAGACAAATAAATAAAATTAGTGTGTTTTATTTCTGTACCTTAAGAAAAAAATATAACTTTGCAAAAAAATAAATTCAATTATGGAACTTAGCGAACAAGAAATTCAAAGAAGGAAAGATGCTGAGCAGTTGAGAGAATTGGGAATCAATCCTTATCCTGCTCCAATGTATGACGTAAATACAAATAGCCAAGAGATAAAAGAAGAATTTGATAAAGACAATTCTAAATTTCAGAATATAAAGATAGCCGGCCGAATAATGAGCAGAAGAATAATGGGTGCGGCTTCATTTTGCGAGATTCAAGACGAAAAAGGTAGAATTCAACTTTACCTAAACCGTGATGAGATTTGCCCAAACGAAGACAAGACAATGTACAACACTGTATTCAAAAAACTTTTGGATATAGGAGATATTATAGGAGTAGAAGGTTTTGTTTTCAGAACTAAAATGGGAGAAATCAGCGTTCATGTCAAAGAGTTGAAAGTTCTTTGTAAAAGCGTACGTCCTTTACCTATCGTTAAAGAAAAAGATGGTAAAGTTTATGACGCATTTACTGACCCAGAACAAAGATACCGTCAAAGATATGTAGATTTAATAGTAAATCCTCAAGTAAAAGATACTTTTATTAAAAGAACTTTGCTTGTAAATACTATGCGTAATTATCTTAATGAAAAAGGATATTTAGAAGTAGAAACTCCTATATTGCAACCTATATACGGAGGAGCAGCAGCAAGACCATTTAAAACACATCATAATACTTTGGATATGGACTTGTATTTGCGTATAGCAGACGAATTGTATCTTAAAAAGTTGATAGTAGGTGGTTATTCTGGTGTTTATGAATTCAGTAAGGATTTTAGAAACGAGGGAATGGACCGTTTTCACAATCCAGAATTCACTCAGATGGAGTTATACGTTGCTTACAAAGATTATTTCTGGATGATGGATACCGTAGAAGAGATGGTGGAACGCATAGCCCTTGCTCTGCATGGTACAACTAAAGTAAAAGTAGGAGAAAACGAGATAGACTTCAAACGTCCTTGGAAACGCTACACAATGTACGAAGCAATAGAACATTTCACAGGAATAGATATTTCCAACATGAATGAAAAGGAACTTAGAGAAGTTGCTTTGAAACTTAACGTTCCTATTGACGATACTATGGGCAAAGGAAAACTTATAGACGAAATATTTGGTGAAACTTGCGAAGGAAAACTTATCCAACCAACTTTTATTTATGACTATCCAATAGAAATGTCCCCACTTGCGAAAAAACATCGTACAAAAGAGGGATTAGTTGAAAGATTTGAGGCTGTATGTAACTGTAAAGAAATATGCAATGCTTATTCAGAGTTAAATGACCCTATAGACCAAAGAAAACGTTTTGAAGAACAATTGGAACTTGGTAAAAGAGGCGACCCTGAAAGTATGGTTTTAGATGAAGACTTTCTAAAAGCAATAGAATATGGTATGCCTCCAACATCTGGTTTGGGTATAGGTATAGACCGTTTGGCTATGATGATGACAAATAGTAACAGTATCCAAGACGTGTTATTCTTCCCTCAAATGAAACCTGAAGCACAGGAAGCCGTAAGTAATGATGACGATTTCTTGAATAAAGGTATTCCTCAGCAGTGGATAGATATGTTAAAGAAAGCCGGTATAGGTACAATGGAGAATTTGAAAAGTGCAAACATCAACAAACTTTTCAATGATTTGAACGGACTTAGAAAAAAGAATAAATTGGATATTCCTGCTTTGAAACTTGAAGAGTTGAAAGCGTGGATTGAGAAATAAGAATTTCTTTTTTGATAATGAAAAAACAATCTTATATTCCTCTTATTGCATCTATTTGCATTGTTGTAGGGATTGCGTTTGGATACCTTTTTATAAACAAACCTCAATCTTTATCTTTTAAAAAACAAGATAAAATATCATACGTCCTTGATTTGATAGAGAGTGAATATGTTGATAAAACAGACAGAGATTCTCTAAGCGATGAGGCTATAACAAGTCTTTTAAAAGAGTTAGACCCTCATTCTGTATATATGACAGCAGAACAGGTGAAAAAAGAGAATGAAAGTCTAAGAGGTAATTTTGATGGTATAGGAGTACAGTTTCGCATAGTAGAAGATTCTATTACTGTTGTTAGGACAATAAAAGGAGGTCCTTCTGAAAAAGCAGGTATCATTGCTGGAGATAGAATAGTTAAAGTGGATGGAAAAAATCTTACGAAGAACGTTACAAACGATACAGTACTGCATTATCTAAAAGGACCAAGAAATTCAAAAGTTACCCTTTCAATATATAGAAGAGGAGTAAAAAATCTTCTTTCCTTTACCGTAATACGCGACAAAATAGAAACTAAAGCAGTGGATTATTTTGGAATGTTAAACGACAGCGTGGGTTATATCAAACTAAACGAATTTTCTGCAACATCTCATAAAGAGGTTTCAAACGCTCTGCTTTTTCTTGTCAATTCTGGTATGAAAGAATTAGTGTTTGATTTGCGAGGAAATGGTGGAGGATACCTTGACCAAGCAACAAAGATTGCCGATGAGTTTATAAAAAAAAGCGACCTTATTACTTACACAGAGGGAAGATATAGAGGAAGACAAGATTATTTTGCTACAAATGGAGGATTGTTTGAAAACGGAAAAATTATCGTGCTTATAGACGAAACTTCTGCTTCTGCGTCCGAAATTGTCAGCGGTTGCATACAAGACAACGATAGAGGAATAATCCTTGGCAGGAGAACATTCGGCAAAGGTCTTGTACAAGAACAAAAAGACTTGCCAGACGGAAGTGCTATAAGGCTTACAATTGCAAGGTATTATACTCCATCTGGACGTTGCATACAAAGACCATACATAAACGGCGACCCAGAACAGTATTACCAAGATTTTCTTGATAGATATGCTAATATGGAAGAAAATGCTGACACATTAAAACACGATGATAAACTTAAATACAAGACAAAGAAAGGAAGAATAGTATATGGTGGAGGAGGAATAGAACCAGATATTCCTTTGCCTTACTCTATGTTTAAGAGGAGTGAATACTATTCTAAACTTGTTCGTCAGGGTATAATATTTAGATATTGTTTTGATTATATAGACAAACACAGAGAAGAGTTTTCACAATACAAAGAAGGAAAACAGTTTCTAAATCAATATTCTGTAGATGCCAATCAGTTTTCTAATCTAATAAACTATGCTGAAAAAAACGGTATCAAAAGACAAAATATTTCTCAACAAGAAACCTCTGAAATAAAAACTCTTATGAAAGCATACATGGCACAAGAGATATTTGGAGATGAATATTTCTATAAAATATATACTTCTTTAGATAAAGAATTACAAAAATCTTTAGAATACTTATAAAGATAACAATCTCTGCTTGTAAAACAAAAAACGTTGCATCTATAAAAAAGAATGCAACGTTTTGTTTTTATATCCCCTTATTCTGCAAGGGCCTCTTGCCATTTCCAAGCAGAGAGAGTCATAGAAGAAATATCTTCTTGGGCTTTCCAACCAAGTTCTTTTTCTGCAAAAGAAGTGTCTGCCCATATCTGAATTATATCTCCTTCTCTACGAGGTGCAAAAGTCCAATTAAGTTTCTTGCCTGTGCTTTTTTCAAAACTATCTATTATTTCCAAAACAGAGAAACCTCTTCCTGTACCTATATTGAAAAACTCTAAATCTTCTTTGTATTCTTTATTTATAAGACGTTGCAATGCTACAACATGGGCTTTTGCCAAATCTACAACATGAATATAATCTCTTATACAAGTACCATCAGGTGTAGGATAGTCGTTACCAAACACTTTCAACTCTTTTCTTATTCCCATAGCCGTTTGGGTAATGAATGGCATAAGGTTGTTAGGTACTCCATTAGGCAATTCTCCTATAAGTGCAGATTCGTGAGCTCCTATTGGGTTGAAATATCTCAAGGCTATGGCCTTTACAGGTGTAGATTTAGTTATAAAAGACAACATTTCTTCCACTATCTGTTTAGTATGACCGTATGGAGAAGTGGCTTTCTTTACAGGAGAAGTTTCTTTGATAGGCAAAGAATCTGGTTCACCATAGACAGTGCAAGAAGAAGATTGTACAAAATAGTTTATACCTCTATGGGTCATATTTTCTATAAGATTTAAGAAAATACCGAGATTATTCTTGTAATATTCTACAGGTTTTTCCACACTTTCACCTACCGCTTTGTAAGCAGCAAAGTTTATAACTCCTTGTATATCTGTATATGTATCAAAAACTAAAGCACATTCTCTTGCATTGCTCAAATCGGCTTTTACAAAATCTGGACGTTTTCCTGTAATTTTTTCTATCCTATCTAAAACCTTTGCATTAGAATTTGAAAGATTGTCCGCAATAACTACATCAAATCCTGCATTTTGCAATTCTACCGTTGTATGACAGCCTATAAAACCGGTGCCTCCTGTAATAAGTATTCTCATATCTTTATTTTGTTTTTGTGAAAAATTCTTTTATTGTTTCTATCATATACATTTGTTGTTCCAAATCAAGTTCCGTGTGCATAGGTAAAGAAAGTACTTCTTTGGATAGTTGTTCAGATACTTCCATATTATTACCTTGTCTTTCTATGTGTATGAAAGCCTGTTGTAAATGCAAAGGTTTAGGGTAGTAAACCGAAGAAGGAATACCTTTATCTGCAAGATATAGTTTGAGTTCATCACGTTTTCCATTCAATACTTTCAAAGTAAATTGGTGGAAAGTATGGTCAGAATAAGACTCTCTCTTTGGAAGAATGATATATTCTTTCAAATCTTTTAGATTCTCGTAATATATATCCGCTACCTTTCTTCGTGCTGATATGTAAGAATCTAAATACCTCAACTTAACATTTAGAACCACTGCCTGCAAAGTATCCAAACGAGAATTTATACCTATTCTTTCATTATTATATTTTTCTTTCATTCCATGGTTTGCAATAAGACGCATCTTTTCTGCAAGTTTTTCATCGTTGGTAAATAAGGCTCCACCATCACCAAAACAACCAAGATTTTTTGAAGGGAAGAAAGAAGTACAACCTATATTACCAATAGTTCCGAGTTTCTTCACTGTGCCATCTGAAAACCTATATTCTGCTCCCAAACTTTGTGCATTGTCCTCTATTACAGTAATATTGTACTGTTTCGCAATAGCCATTATTTTTTCCATATCTGTACCTTGTCCAAACAAATGAACAGGCATAATTACCCTTGTTTTAACAGATATGGCTTGAGTAATGTTTTCAATAGTTGTATTAAAGTTGTCATAATCTACATCTACAAAGACAGGTCTTAAATTCAAAAGTCCAGCCATCTCTGCCCCAGAAATAAAAGAAAAAGATGGACAAATAATTTCGTCATGTGGCTTTAGGTCCAAACTCATAAGTGCTATTTGCAAAGCATCTGTACCGTTTGCACAAGAGATAACATATTTCACTCCAAGGTATTGTGCAAGGTTCTTTTCAAAAACTTTTACTGCATTACCCCTTATAAAATCTGTTTCCTGTATAACACTTTCTATGGCCTCATCTATTTCTTTCTTAATCTTTAGATATTGATTTTTTAGGTCAACCATTCGTATCTGTTCCATATTTGACAACCTTTTTTCTATAAACGAAAAAATTGTACAAAGATTATAAAAAGACAGGAAAATAAGTTAAAAATCTATATATAAAGAATAGAAAAATATTACTATAAAGCTATACCTTATAATTGAAGATTAAACCATTAAATCAAATTCATCAAACAATATTATTATGCAAATAGATAAAAATATTATGAACTCAACGAAGTGTTCAAAAACTTTAAAGTGTTTAAAATGATATTATTTACAAAAAAATATTATTTTTGCAGAGTTAATTGTTGTGTTTAACAATTAGGAAAAACAATTTTATACTTCTTCCTTTAATAATAAGAGTTATAGGAATAAAAAAACAGATAACACACACTAAAATAAACAAAGACAAACATGCAAGAAAGACATAGTAACAGATATTTGTATTTTGAAGAACTAAGTACAACATCAAGAGAGTTTTATATTAGTTATGTTCGCAAGTTTATAGACCTTACTCCGCAAACACGAATACTTGAAATAGGTTGTGGAGAAGGTGGCAATTTACTCCCTTTTGCAGAAAATGGGTGTTATGTAATGGGCTTGGATATAAAAAGTGAGCAGATAGAGAATGCAAAAAATTTCTTTGCGAAAAATAATCAGAAAGGTTCTTTTATTTGTGAGGATATGGTAACAGCAAAACCTCCTGCATCGGAAGAAGAACGTTTTGATATTGTGCTTATTCACGATGTTGTAGAACATATAGAATGGCCTTACAAAGATGCTTTCTTTGAGCAAGTTAAACGTTTTATGAAAACAGATGCAATAGTTTTCTTTGCCTTTCCTGCTTGGCAGATGCCGTTTGGTGGTCATCAACAAATAGCACAAGGTTTTGCCTCAAAATTTGCTTGGCTTCATCTACTACCATTAAAATTATATACTTGGTTTCTCAGAAAAAGCAAAGAAAATGAAGAATGTATAAACGAGTTAATAAGTATAAGAAAGTCTAAAATGCCTATAGAAAAATTTGAAAAACTATATAAATCTCACAATATGCAGAAAATGGACTGTGTTTATTGGTTCATAAATCCACATTATAAACAAAAATTTGGTTTAAAACCCATAAAAATAATTTCACCTTTGAGTTCTCCACCATATATTCGCAATTTCTACATAACGTCTGCTTGGTTTGTTTTGAAAAAATAAATTTTATATTTTAAAATATTGAAATAACAAGAATTTCTACTTACAAGTTGTTCAAAATTTAATTTTAGTTAGGATTTTTTACAAAAAATAAACAAGTGAATAGAGGTCTGTATGTTTCTATTTGTAGTTTAGAATTTGAATAAAAATGTAATTATTTTTTCTTTAAGGTATTGTGCATAATTATTTTCTTTGTATTTTTGCAAAATAATTGAAGTGAAATAAGAAATGAAGTTAAAATTGATGAGTTTAACTTTATTTTCTTGCGTGATAATGCCGACAACTTGTGTTTTGGCCCAGGCAGATACATCTTTCCTTGCCGTACAATCAGCTCACAACATAAGAAAATTATCTTTGCAGGAGATTTTTTCTCTTGCCGACAAGAATAATAAAGATTTGAAAATACTTTCTGTGCAAGCGGAGAGTATTGATGAGGGTATTATGTCATTGAAGCAAACATTTCTGCCAGAAATTTCAGCAAATGCATCTTTAAGTTATTTAGGTAATGGGCGGATATGGGACAGAGATTTTGCTAACGGATTCACCGCTGAAATTCCTCATTTTGGTAATAATTTTTCTTTGCAAGTCAATCAGATTATTTTTGCGGGGGGAAGTATAATGTCTGCAATAAGACAGGCTGAATTTGGAAAACAAATAAATGAAACATTGCAACAACAACTCCGTAGTACCGTTCATTTTCTTTTGGCAGGATATTATTTGGATATTGTAAAGATAGATAATTCTACAAAGATATATGAGCAGAATATTGCATTGACCGAAGATCTCATCAAACAGACTCAAATTCGTATGGAGCAAGGAGATGCTTTGGCAAACGATATTTTGCGTTACGAGCTACAGAAAGAAAATTTTGTTCTTGCAAAGCAACGCTTAGAAAGTAATAGAAAAATTATCAATGCAAAGTTAAACAAAACGGCAGGTTTAGATATAAATACCATAATCCAAACTTTGGAAATTTCAAGTGATGATTTTTCTTTGTCTAATGATATTTTACAATATGAACACAATGCTTTTGAATATTCTTATGAAGTGTTAATAAGTGAATTAACTGCGAAACAAGCCAAAGAGGAAATAAAACAAGTTCAAGGTGCATATTTGCCAAAAGTTTTTTTCACTGCACAAGAACATTTAGACGGACCTATAACAATAGAAGTGCCTGCGATTAACAAGAATTTTAATTATTGGTTTGTAGGGCTGGGTATTAGTTACGATATATCACAAATTTACAAGAATAAATCAACAAAGCAAAGAGCAAAAAATAAGTTTTACCAATCACTAATCAATAAAGATATTGCCAAAGAAAATACCTCTGTTGCCATTAAAGAAGATTATATCAATTATCAACAATATTTGAACGAAGTTTCCGTATTGGAAAAGAGTGTAGAGTTGAGTAAAAAAAATTATAATATGGTTTATGCCCGTTACAATAACGGATTATCCTTAGTAACTGATATGTCGGATGCTACAAATCAAAGATTGTCTGCTGAATTGGATTTAGCAAATGCTCTGGTAAATGTTTTGTTTGCAAAAATCAAGTTAAAATATACATTAGGAGAACTTTAATCAAAATAACATGCAGTTAAAAATTGAATTTATCCGATTGTATTAGACAAGAAAAGAAAAATTCTATAAAAAATAATAACAATGAATAAGAAACAAAAGAAACTTGCATATAATATTTTTATATTTACTTTAATTGCCATAGGTTTGGTATTCGTTATTTCAAGGTTTGTTCATATTGGCACAAGAGCATACACCAATGATGCAATGGTTAAACGTCAAATGATACCTGTTAATTCACGCGTTATGGGATTTGTAAAAGAGATACGATTTTCCGATTTCCAAAAAGTGAAAAAAGGAGATACGCTTGTAGTAATTGAAGATTCGGAATTTTTATTGCGTTTGGCTCAGGCTCAAGCAAATTTTGCTTCGGCAACTTCTGGCAAAAATATTTCTTCTTCACTTATCTATACGGCAAAGAATGCCCTAAACGCATCCGATGCAACTCTTGAAGAAGTAAAAACACAACTTGACAATGCTCACATTAAATATGAACGTTATAAAAACCTTCTTTCACAAAATGCAGTAACTAAACAAATGTTTGATGAGGTGGAAACTGCTTACAAATCATTAAATGCACGTTACAATCAAATGCTTTCAATAAAGGAAAACTCATCTTTGAGTCTTAATCAGCAAAATCAAAGACTTTCTCAATCACTTTCTGGTATAGATTTGGCAGAAGCCGAAGTGAATTTGGCAAAGTTAAATTTATCTTATACCGTAATAACTGCACCATGTGACGGTTATGCTTCAAAAAAGTCAGTAGAAAAAGGGCAGTTACTACAAGTAGGACAGGCTGTTGTAAATATAGTAAGTTCAGATGATGTTTGGGTGGAGGCTTCCTTCAGAGAAAAACAAATGAAATATGTAAATAAGGGAAAGAGTGTAGAAATTAGTGTAGATGCACTAAGTGGCAAAAAATTTTTTGGTGAAGTTGAGTCTGTATCCTATGCAACAGGTAGTGATTATTTTCCTAATAGTTCCAACCACGCTGCAGGTAATTTTGTAAAAGTGGAACAACGTATTCCGGTTAAGATACGTTTTAATTCAAAAAACAAAAAAGAAGACCTTGATATGCTATCCTCTGGATTTAATGCCGAATGTTCAATAATAAAATAGATTTGTTATGGCAGATTGGAGTGAAAAGGGACCTTTTAAGGCTATGTCCTTAAAGCAGTTTATCCCTATTAAACTACAACCTTGGATATTTGTTCTGCTTGCAATTATATTTCAAACAAGCAATGTAGTGTATCCTGCTTCTTTAATGGCAATGAAAAGTGAAACTTCTTTACTTAATGAAGATATTATGATGTGCCTTTACGCTGCTTTTGCAGGAATGAATATTGCATTCCCTATGATGTGGCGTTTTAAGTTTACTTTTACAACCAAAGAGATACTTACAATTTGTGTTTCTACCATGATAGTTTGTAATCTCATAGTTCCACTTACTACTTTTATGCCTTTGCTATTGTTTGTGTGCTTTTTATGTGGCTTTGCAAAAATGTGGGCAACTTTTGAGTGTATTTCAACAATCAATCCCTGGCTTGCACCAAATTTGGACTTTCCTAAATTCTTTCCCTTATTGTATATGATGATTCTTTGCCCCATTTACATTTCTTCAGCCATAGATATAAACCTTACCTACTACTTTTCGTGGCAGTCAATGCATTATTTAGTAACTGGAATGTTGCTCTTAGTATTTTTATTTGTAAGATTGTTTATGCGAAAATTTTATTTGATGGGCAAAGGAAAACTTTTAGGATTTGACTTTACGGGACTGATACTTTGGAGTTTGCTAATGATACAAATGAGTTTCATTGCCATTTACGGAGAACACTACAATTGGCTTGATAGTGAAGTCATACGTTTTATCATAGGAACATGTCTTATTACTGTAGGATTATGTTTTGGACGTATGTACTTTATTCGTCATCCTTATATCAAATGGGATGCTCTTGCCTATAAACGTATTCCTGTTGCATTATTTCTTTTCTTTATAATGGACGCAATCATGGAAACACCAAACTCATTGCAAGGTATTCTCACCACACAACTTTTAGGTTTTGATACACTTAATCTTTCAAAATTGCAGTGGTGGGGTGCATTAGGTACTTTTCTTGGATGTCTGTTTTCGCTTTGGTGGCTCAGATATGTACGTCTGCCGATTATAAGACTCGCTTTCTTTGGTTTTTTGTGTGCTTTGATGTATCAATGTGCTATGTATTTTTTAACAAGCGAGAATTTGAAACTCTCTTATTTATATGTTCCAACCGTTTTACGTACATTCGGATATGCATCTTTGTATTGCTCTTTGACTTATTATATGAAAGAATTTATACCGTTTGACCACTTTTTACAGGTTCTTGCGATTACAGGAGTAATACGTTCAGGTGTAGGCGGAAGTGTAGGAAGTGCATTATACGGATATGGTATGCGTTATGCAATAGCAAAAAATAGTGTAACAAATTCACAAATAAATGAAGTAATGGCAGTAAGTATCAAAGAATTATGGGGTATAACAATCATCGTTTGTATTTTTATTTTCTTATTTGTTCTGTTGTTTGATACACCTGCAAGACCTTTTGTGAGAAAACTTTATAAAATGGTAAAACAATAGCAATCATTCTAAACATAAATCTTTAAAATCCTAAATAATATTCCACTATATTTTATTCTCATAAAACGAAGTTTTAGATTTACGAAACTTTGTTTCATTTTCATAGAACTTTGTTTTAATTTTCTAAAACAAAGAAAGAGAAAATTAAAACTTTGTTTCGTGAGAGTGAAATCAAGTTCTATTTTCACGAAACGAAGTTCTGTAAAAATAAAACAAAGAGATAGAAAAATAGAATCAAGTTCTAATTCGCTATCTCTTCGGTTTAGAATTCTAAAATCAAGTTTTAGAAAACCTTAGTAATAAAAAAATCTCTTAGAATGTGAAACCGAAATTAAGTAACAAAGTACCTAATCCCATATCTTTTTCATCTCTTGGGGTGTATGTACGTACCGTGTTTCCAGAAGCATCTACTGTATTAGTATATGCAGGAACTATATCGTGTCCATAATGGAATGTTGTTCCACCAAGCAAGAATTCAAGTCCAAATAGGAAATGTGCGTAACGTATATCTCCTTTTATACTTACTCTGTGTGCAAAAGAAACAGAGGAAGCACTTTTTGTATCGTAAGGTAATTGTCCTGTAAGAACCATATCTTCTACCGGCCCTTTTCTAAAGCCAAAGATAACTGTAGGAGCATATTGTATAGAAAAATCTGCTAACAATCCTTCTGTTAAACCAAATGTTACCATAGGTCCAAGTTTAACTCCTAAATTCCAAATAAGACCACCTTCTGTTTTAAGGTTATCATCGCCAAAATAAACGTGGTCTTTTCCTGTATTGAATGTTGTTTGGATAAATGTAATATCAAGTCCTGGTATTATCAAACCATCTGCAAAATCCATATTGAATTGGAACATTCTTCCGTATTCTGCTCCAAAACCTGAATTGTAATAATCTTGATACTCTCCTAAAGGTTGTACAAACTGAAGTTTTACATAATTCTGACCGTATTCAGTATACTGTGCCTTAACTCCTGTATTCAACAGCATGAAAAAAGCTGCTCCTAATACCAATAATTTTTTTAACATAATTATATTTGTTTTTGTTATTATTTATTCAAATTTTACTTTTGTTTAGAAAGGTAAATCCTTATTTGTTCTAAATTTTAAATCATCAGATGCTATATCGGCAAGATTGCTATCTGTATCTATAGAAAATTCATCAGTAGAAAATTCATCTAAAACAGATGTAGAACTTGGACTATGAAAACTATTAGTTGTAGTGTTTTGAGAAGTGTAATTACGAGTAAGAATCTTGAAATTCTCTGCAACAACCTCTACTGTACGTCTTTTATTTCCATCTTTATCTTCCCATTGACGAGATTTTAGTTTTCCTTCTATATAAACTTGCATACTCTTTCTTAGGAATTTATCTGCAACATCTGCCAATCCTCTCCAGCATACAATATTATGCCATTCTGTTTCATCTACTTTTATTCCGTCATGGTTTTTGTATTGCTCTGTAGTAGCAAGTGGGAATGATGCTTTCTTTACATTATCAAACATCACAATTTCCGGGTCTTTTCCCAAATTTCCTATTAAAATTACTTTGTTAACTCCAATCATAACTTATACAATTTATTATATAATCAAGGTGCAAAGATATACAATTTTTTCTATATTGCAAAAAGAAAGAAAAAACGATATATCTAATTTTTGGTAAATATTACTTGTTTGTAGAAAATCTTAATTGAACTATTACAGGATTGTGGTCTGAAAGAAATCCTGTTTCTTCTTTTGTCTCAAAAGGTATATAAGAAGAAAGAGGAACGAAACCTTTATTCACAAAAATAAAATCTATTATACCTCTATCTTTCTTTTCTCTCCTACCAAAATCGTGAAAAGTGTAGGTGTTACCTGTTTGTTGTAAAGAAGTTTTGCGAGCATCTAACATAGTATAACTATGAGTTGTTATTATGTTATAAGCCATAGAAGTATCTGTAACGTTGAAATCTCCCGATAGAATAACAGGCAAATCTCCTGCAATACTTTTTATACTATCCATTATAAGATAAGCAGAATTTTTTCTGGCCTGTAAGCCTTTGTGGTCAAAGTGTGTATTGACTACTACAAAGGTTTTGCCCGATTCTTTCTCTTGGAATTTTCCCCAAGTAACAACACGAGGGCATGCAGCGTCCCAACCATAACTTCCAGCATTGTTTGGTTCTTGTGAAAGCCAGAAATCACCGTTGGATACCAAAGAAAAACGTTCTTTATTGTAAAAAATAGGAGTGTGTTCTCCCTTATTCTTGCCATCTACTCTACCTACACCTATATAAGAATATTTTTTCTTAAGTTTTTTCTTCAAAAACTTCAAAGGTTTCGGCAAAACCTCCTGCATACCTATTATATCTAAATCTTGATTTGAAATAAAACTTACAACACTATCTCTTCTAAATTTCCAATTGTTTTTTCCGTCATATTTAGCATCAAGCCTTATGTTGAAAGTAGAATAACTTATAGTTTTATCTTCTTGAGAATAAAGTATATTGCTTGCTGAGATAAAAACAACGCAAAGCAGTAAATAAATAAAATATTGTCTTTTCATTGTGGTATCTTTTTAATTGGTTTTGTTTTCAAGCATAGGAACGAAAGTATAATTACCGAATTCTTCCTGTTGAAATTCTTTTTCATTAACTCTTGTAAGTCTTAACATCTTTTGAACTTTATCTCCTACAGGTATAACCATTAGTCCACCTATTTTTAATTGCAAAAGCAAATCTTGAGGAATCTGAGGAGCGCCACAAGTTACTAATATTCTATCAAAAGGAGCGTAACCTGGAAGTCCTTTGTATCCATCTCCGTGAAAACATTGTGGGTGAATGTTTAGTATTTTAAACATCTTCTCTGCTTTTTCGTACAATCCTTTGTGTCTTTCTATGGTATAAACTCTAAGGTCTAAGGCCTGAAGTATAGCAGTCTGATAACCACTTCCTGTTCCTATTTCCAAAACTTTCATACGTGGAGAAACATTTAGAAGTTGTGTTTGAAACGCTACTGTGGAAGGCTGAGATATAGTTTGGTCATACATTATTTGTAAGGCTCTATCTTCGTACGCTATCTCATCAAGGGAAGAGTCAAGAAAGAAATGACGAGGCACACTATTCATTGCATTCAACACTTTTTCATCTGTTATACCCACCTTTTTTATTAAGGTGTTTATCATTCCTTTTCTTAATCCTTTATGTCTAAGAGTATCTGTTGGCATATCTATATATTTATTTTTTGTACATTATAATTTAGTGCAAAGATACAAAAAAGTTTGCTCAAATGACAGACTCTTTATTGTTAAATATAAACACAAAGTTCAAATTCTTGTACTTCTAAATTTTATACAAAAATATTTTTTTATGAAACTTTGTTTTAATTTCACGAAACTTTGTTTTAGAATTCTATCTCTTTGTTTTAGAAAATTAAAACAAAGTTTCATGAAAAGGTCTTATTATACCTATTATTATAGATAATAGCCTAAGTACATTATAAGATTAGAATTTTTTCCCTTAAGCACGAATAGGAATGGTGAATTGTAGATTATAGGTTCAGAATCATTGGTCTGCAAGACTGTTTGTGCAGAAGATTCGTTCAAAGGAATGTTCTCTATTTGGAAATCTTGGTTTAAAAATAACTTTGTAGGGAAAACTCCGTTGGTATCGCTATTTGGTATTTGTGGCATAGGGATATACAGAGAATCAACCTTAATAGAAATCAATGGAAAAGAGATATTCACTCGTCTATTCTCTAAACTGTTTACTATATTTAAATAACGTTTCAAATCAAATTTGTTAAGGTATTCTTTTATGTTCAATTTCTCGGGACGAATAAGCATAAGAGTAAAATTATCGTTGCCTATAGGTATGGAACACACGGTTTCCTCATTACTTTGCAAGATAGAATATTCTCCACACAAATTTAAAAAATTATCTTTTCTTTCTTCGTTGTTTATATCCTTGAATATGGAATCATCGTATTTGTTTACATTATTTGTGTAGTTTAGAGTTATGTTCATACTTTGATTTAGTACAAATATAGAATCTGTTTCCTGTACCAATTTATTATGTATAACAATGGTAGAATCTATGTTTTTGACTGCTGAAAGAAAATTATCAAAAGAGGATTTCAAACTTTTATGACTGTAAGGTGAAAGATTGTAATATTTACTGTAAGATTCAAGATACAAAGTAAAGTTTGTATCCAATCCTAATGTAGAAATCATATAAAAAGGTGCAACAGCAAAAGAGTTAACATTAGTATCTACATACAGATTTGGAAGAAGTTCTGTAATGAAATCGTTGGAAGCCTGAAACATCTTTATATGTTGAATGGAAAAGATTTCAGAAGGGGTACCTGCCATACGGGAAGCGTCTATGGATAAACCAAACAAATCTCTTTCTTTATCTTTGCAAGAACAAACAAGTAAAAGACTGCAAACCAAACTCAATAAAAGTGCATTTTTTTTCGTGTACATAAAAAAATATTAAATTTAATACTTAATTTATAACGTTTGTTTGCAAGAAATAGTTTATTTTTGCAAAAATAATTATCTGATTATATATGGCTACAAAGGAAAAAAAGACATATACACACCAGCAGGGACTAACTTTTGCAATGAAGTTTTGTGCCATGCAAGAGAGGTCAAAGAAAGAAGTTAGGGATAAATTGGTTAAAAGCGGAATAGAACTAAAGGAAGCAGAGAAAATAATCAATCAACTTGTAAAAGAAGATTATATTTCTGAACAAAGATATGCTGATTTGTACGTACGGAGCAAGATTCATCAAAGTCATTGGGGCAGAATAAAAATAAGGAATATGCTTATTGCAAAACAAATCCCTATTCCATATATAACGAAATCTTTTTCTCAAATAGACGAAGAGGAATACAAGGAAATACTCTATTCTTTGTTGGATAAAAAACTTGGAAACATAAAAACAGATGACGAGTATCAAAGAAACTACAGACTAAGATACTTTTTGTCTTCGCACGGTTTTGAAAACGATTTGATAGAAGAAGCCTTTAAAGCACGAAATCTTATATAACAAACAAAAAAATAAACATACCCTTTGGTATGTTTATTTTTTATTATCTACTTTCTTTATTTTCTCGTTTGGAAACTTTATGGTACAAGAACTTCTTTTGTAACTACCTTATCGTATTTCAACTTCACAGTAGAATTTCCTTGTCTTGTGCCTTCAGCGTATGTTACACTGATATTGAAAATAGCTTCGTTGTTAAAGAAAAAGTAAGCTTCGCCGTGAGTATCTGAAACTCCATCTTTCTTTATACTACCAGACTCTTGTCCTATGTGAATAAGGGCACCTGAAAGTCTTGCTCCTGTAGAAGCATCTTTAACAACAACGGTCAAACCACAACCGTCCAAATCATCACTACAAGATTGGAAACACGGAACAGCAAAACAAAATAATGCTATTATCGTAAAAATTTTTAGTATCCTCTTTTTCATTATTGTATATTTTTGTATATTTGCACTTTAATTATTTCAAACTGCAAATTTAGAAAAAATTATTATGAACACAAAAAAAATTTTGATTTTCTTTGCATTTGTTGCAATTATTTTAGGAGGATGTTCCAAAAAGACAACTAATGTAACAGAAGATATTTCAACAGTTAATACCGTAAAAAAAGCACAAACAATGGTACTTATTTCAACAAATTATGGCGATATTAAATTAAAACTTTACGATGAAACGCCACAGCACAGAGACAATTTCATAAAAATTGTAAAAGAAGGAAAACTTGACTCTACTTTGTTTCATAGAGTAATAAAATCTTTTATGATACAAGGAGGAGACCCTGAAAGCAAGACTGCAAAAAAAGGTCAGATGCTTGGAAGTGGAGATTTGGGATACAGAGTTCCTGCTGAAATCAACGGCACTTGCTTCCACAAAAAAGGAGCATTAGCAGCCGCAAGAGACAATAATCCTCAGATGGCTTCATCTGCTTGTCAGTTCTACATAGTTCAAGGCAAGGTATCTACAGACCAAGAATTGGATATGATGTCTGCAAGAACCGGAAGACAATATACTCCAGAACAAAGAGAGGTTTATAAAACTATAGGCGGAACTCCTTTCCTTGATGGTTCATATACTGTTTTCGGAGAAGTAGTAGAAGGTTTGGACGTTGTAGATAAAATAGCCGATGCAAAAACAGACAGAAACGACAGACCTGTAGAAGATATTAGAATGAAAGTTTCGATAATAGAATAAACAAAACCAAAATCCCTATCTCACGACAAGAAGTTTGCAAGATAGGGATTGAGGTATAATAATTGAGATTTGAAAAAAACTTTTATAACAAATAAATATGAAAATATGGACAATGAAAAAATGTTTTCAAAACTTATTACTTTTTGAATCCCAACTAAAATCTCTCCATTATTTTTTCTTTATTTAAAGAAAGATTACTAAAGAAACTTTTTCTATCTCTTTACTTCACTTTCACGAAACAAAGTTCTATAAAATTAAAACAAAGAGATAGAATTCTAAAACAAAGTTCTATGAAACTGAAACAAAGTTTTAGAAAAGCAAAACAAAGAAATATTTTTTATAAACTTAAAAACAATTGTTAAAATATGACGGATTATACTTCTTTACAATCAAAAACGTTCAATTTTTTAAGATTTCCTTTGATGGTGTTTATAGTTTTTATACACACTATTAACCTTTCTGACGTTGCAAACAATGTTTTCGTCCAAGATATTTATTATTTGATAACAAGAGTTATAGCAGCATTAGGTGTTCCTACCTTTTTCATAATTTCAGGCTATTATTTCTTCTATACAAAGAAAGAAAACGAAGTTTTTAATAAAAAATCATACTTTTTTAAGTTAAAAAAGAGAGTAAAAACTCTACTTATTCCGTTTTTATTATGGAATCTTTTTATGATAATCTTTTATATTGTAGTACCATTACTTATACCTTCGTTTGGTGCTGATGGTCAGATAAAAACAGTAAAACAGTTCTTTGTTGCCTTTGTTTCTTACAATTATCACACTCCTATAAATTACCCTCTATGGTATGTTAGGGATTTGATGATATTGTGTATTCTATCTCCAATCATATATTTGTTAATAAAATATCTAAAAATCATACCTCTTATTATACTTTTTATTGTGGCAGTATGGCGTTTTTATATACCAATGCCACGAATGGATTTAACATATCAATCATTTTTCTACTTCCCTCTTGGTGCTTATTTTGCCATACACCACAAAAACATTATAGAATATTGCAGAAAATTATCGTTTTACCCTTTGATTGTTTATATTATCTTTGTTGTAGCATTTCTTATTACAAAAGATGACACTATAAACAGAATAGGAATTATTTTTGGTTTGATTGCTACCTATAACATAGTTTCTTATTTCGTGGAAAACAACAAGTTAAAAGAAAATCCTTTTCTTTCAGAAATGTCATTCTTCTTGTTCTGTTTCCATGCTTTACCTATAATAATCGTTTCAAGTAGATTGAAATCTCTTTTGCCCCAAACAGATTGGGGATATTTGATAAACTATTTTCTATCCGTCTTTATAGTCGTTTTACTCGCTATAATAACTTACAAGATAATGAAAAAATACTTCCCACGTTTTACATCCATTCTAATGGGTGGAAGATAAAGGAGAATAAAATAAAGGTGATAAGCTCTTTTTACTTATCACCTTTTCTTTAATCTTTGCAAAAGTTTATTCTGCTATGATTATAAAGTAGTTCTTCTTTCCTTTCTGCACTAAAATATATTTTCCATTCAACAGACTTTCTGCATTGGTAGTGTAAGTATCTGTTACCTTTTCTTTGTTAATAGAAAGGGAGTTTTCTTTCAATGCTCTACGCACCTCACCCTTTGAAGACAAAATCTGAGTCTTATCTGCCAACAAATCTATTATGTTTATACCGTTTTCCACTTCAGATGTGGCAACTCTGAATTGAGGAACGCCCTCAAAAACAGAAAGAAATGTTTGCTCATCAAGGTGTTTTAAACTCTCTGTTGTGCCTTTTCCAAACAATATTTCAGAGGCTTCTACTGCCGATTCATAGTCTTCTTGTGAATGAACCTTTATAGTAATATCCTTGGCTAAAGCCTTTTGCAATACTCTTGCAGATGGATTTTCTGAATGTTGTTTTTCAAGTTCTGAAATCTCTTCTTGGGATTTCAAAGTAAAGATTCTTATAAATCTACTTGCATCTTCATCTGAAAGATTTAACCAAAACTGATAGAATTGATAAGGAGAAGTTTTTTCTCTATCAAGCCATACGTTACCTTTTTCTGTTTTGCCAAATTTCTTTCCATCTGCCTTAGTTATCAAAGGACAAGTTATTGCAAAGGCTTCTTTATCCAACACCCTGCGTATAAGTTCTGAACCTGTAGTGATATTACCCCATTGGTCTGAACCTCCCATCTGCAATTTGCAATCATAGTTTTGGTACAAGTAAAGATAATCATAACCTTGCATAAGTTGATAAGAAAACTCTGTGAAAGAGATACCTGTTTCTATTCTCTTTTTCACACTATCTTTTGCCATCATATAATTTACCGTAATATGTTTTCCTATATCACGGATAAAGTCTATGAATGACCAATCTTTCATCCAATCATAGTTGTTCAGTATTTGGGCGTGGTTGTTCTGACTTTCGTCAAAATTTAGAAACTTTTCCAATTGTTTTTTTATACACTCCTGATTGTGTCTTATGGTTTCAGGAGTCAAAAGCACTCTTTCTTGGCTTTTAAATGAAGGGTCGCCTATCATACCTGTTGCTCCGCCTAAAACAACTAAAGGTCTGTGTCCGCAGGCTTGAAAATGTGTAAGAATCATTATTCCTACTAAATGGCCTATATGCAAACTATCTGCCGTTGGGTCTATACCTACATAGGCTGTTGCCATACCCTTCTTTAACTCTTCTTCCGTTCCCGGCATGATGGAGTGTATCATATTTCTCCATTTCAATTCTGCTACGAAATCTTTCATTGTATATCCATTTTTTATTGAAAAAATATTTTTGCAAAGATACGACTTTTGATTTTATATGCAATATTTACAATAGAAAAGTTACATTTTGTGTAATGTAAAGCACTTTTCATAAAAATAAAACTTTTTGATTTTTTTACAAAATTTGCTTTAGTTTCTGTTTTTCTTTAAAAATGTTTTACCACTTTTTGTTTTAATCCATTCTTTCTTCGTTTGGCAAAAAGGAAAGAGAAAAGAAGAGTATTATTGCAAAAAAGTAGTGAAAATATTCTATGGTATAGAGAGTTTTAACATAGAGAATGTAAGTTTTTTTGTAAAAAATTTGGTGAATTAAATAAATGGTTGTAACTTTGCAAACTGAAAATAGACTGCGGGGTAGAGCAGTGGTAGCTCGTCGGGCTCATAACCCGGAGGTCGTCGGTTCGAATCCTTCCCCCGCTACTAAGTTTGAAAGGGACGAATTACCATATTCGTCCCTTTGTGTTTGATATGGGTACAGATAAACAAAAACAAGAGGGAACGGTTATTCGCACCACAGGTAGCAGTTATGTTGTCAAAACAGATGACAACAGACTTGTTTCTTGTTTCATAAAAGGTAATTTCAGAATAAAAGGATTGAAAACAACAAACCCTGTGGCCATAGGCGACAGAGTGTTGTTTAGACAAGAGGATGCAGACCATTCACTCATAGAAAAGATATTTGAGAGAAAGAACTACATCATTCGCCGTTCTACAAAATTATCTAAACAAACTCAAATAATAGCCTCAAATATAGATACCGCTTTTTTGGTTATCAGTGCAAAGTTTCCAAAGACAGATACCGCCTTTATAGATAGATTTCTTGTAACTGCAAACGCATACAACGTGCCTTGCGAAATTGTTTTCAACAAAATAGATATTTACGACCAAGAGGCTATGCTTTATGCTGGCTATTTGATAGATATTTACGAGAAAATAGGTTACAAATGCTTGCTTGTATCTGCACAGGAAGGCACAGGAATGAATGTTTTGAAAGATAGAATGAAAGGAAAGATAACTTTGTTTTCTGGTAATAGTGGTGTGGGAAAGAGTACTCTAATAAACGCTATTTGCCCTTCTGCTTGTCTGAAAACAGGAGAAGTTTCTACCTCGCATTTGTCTGGAAAACACACTACAACATTTGCACAGATGATAATAGAAGACGATATAAGCATAATAGATACTCCTGGTATAAAATCCTTTGGAATGGTGGATTTCACAAAAGAAGAACTTCCGTTGTATTTTCCTGAAATGAAAGAGAGGTTATCTGATTGTAAATATTACAATTGTACTCATATTCACGAGCCTCACTGTGCTATAAAACAGGCTGTAGAAGATGGAGAAATATCTATAGAAAGGTATTCTAATTATTTGAAGATGTTGAACAGTGAAGAAATGCAGTTGAATGATTGGGAAACTAAATAATTTATTAGAAAGATGAGAGTAGTTATTCAAAGGGTGAAACATTGCACTGTAAGTGTAGAAGAAAAAGAAATATCCAAGATAGGCAGAGGTATGATGATACTTTTGGCTGTGGAAGACTCAGATACAGAAGAAGATATAGGGTGGTTGTGTGAGAAGATTGTGAAACTAAGGATTTTTGATGATGAAAACGGAGTTATGAATAAAAGTGTAGTAGATGTCAATCAAGAGATAATGGTTATAAGTCAATTTACTCTATTTGCAAGTACAAAAAAAGGAAATAGACCTTCTTATCTTAGAGCATCAAAACCAGATTTTAGTTTTCCAATGTATGAAAAGTTTCTTAAGGTTTTAGAGAGTAAGTTTGGCAAATCTATTCCTCACGGACAGTTTGGAACGTTTATGAGTGTAGATTTGTGTAACGATGGTCCTACAACCATAATAATGGACACCAAATACAAGGAATAAATTTGTGTAATTAGAAAAAAACAAAGTGGATTATGAATACGTTACTTGCTACTTTTATTATAAGTATAGTATTATTGATTATATGTCTTGCTTTTATAGGAGTGAAGATGATATTCAAAAAAAACGGAGAATTTAAAAAACAATGTTCATCTATAGACCCTTATACAGGTGAGAGAATTGGCTGTATGTGTGGTCATTCTAATGTTCTTACTTCCGACTGTCCAAACAAAAAACACTCTGTGCTTGAAGTGGATAAGGATTTATTAAAAGAGGCTTTAAAATAATTTACACTCAGACTTATGATTTCTTCACAGGATAGGGACAAAATATTAGAGGCTGTAAGAATAGAAGATGTTATAGAACAGTTTGTTCCTTTGAAAAGAAGAGGTGCAAACTATGTGGCTTGCTGTCCTTTTCACGAGGAAAAAACTCCTTCTTTTAGTGTAAATCCTGCAAGAAATATTTTCAAATGTTTTGGCTGTGGAAAAGCAGGAAATGCAGTTACTTTTCTAATGGACCATAACCATTATTCCTATACTGAAGCCCTAAGATGGTTGGCTCAACGCTATGGAATACAAATAGAAGAAAAGGAACTAACACCTGAAGAAATAAAGGCAAAAGACGAAAAAGATGAACTATATAATATAAATGAATTTGCTCAAAAGTACTTTTACAACAACCTTTTGCAGACAGAGGAAGGCAAAGCCATAGGGTTGTCATATTTTACTGAAAGAGAGGTTTCCAAACAAACGATAGACACTTGGGGATTGGGTTATTGTATGCAAAAAAGTGATGATTTTTCTTTGCATGCTTTGAAAAACGGATACACAGAAGAGGTTTTGTTGAAGTCGGGATTAAGTCTTAAAAGTGAGAAAACAGGAAAACTTTACGACAGATTTCATTCCAGAGTGACTTTTCCTATATATAATGTTGCTGGAAGGGTATTAGGATTTTCTGCAAGAATACTTACCAACGACAAAACCAAAGCAAAGTACGTCAATTCTCCTGAAACAATTATCTACACCAAAGGAAATGTTCTTTTCGGCCTTTATTTCGCCAAGTCTGAAATAGCGAAACAAGATGTGTGTTATTTGGTTGAAGGTAATGTAGATGCGGTAATGATGCACCAAAACAACGTAAAGAACGTTGTAGCAAGTTCAGGCACTGCACTAACAGAACAACAGGTGAAACTTATAAAACGTTATACAAACAACGTTGTAATACTTTACGATGGGGATAGTGCAGGTATTCACGCTACTATAAGGGCTACAGATATGTTTCTTAAAGAGGGTATTCACGTAAAAACAGTTCTTTTCCCGGATAATGATGACCCAGATTCCTTTGCAAGAAAACATACTCAAGATGAGTTTCATAAATTTCTGAGAGATAATGCTCAGAACTTTATTACTTACAGAGCAAACCTTATAAACGAGCAAACGAAAAACGACCCTATACAAAAAGCATCTTTAGTAAAGGAGATAGTTCATTCTATTAGCCTTATACCAGACCTTATTGAGAGAAACGTTTATATACAGCAGTGTTCCTCTCTTTTGGATATGAGTGAGCAGATTCTAACGAAAGAGTTATCTCAACAGATGCGTAAAAACTCTTTTGAGAAGAATAAAAAAGAACAGCAAAGCGAAGAAACACCCCAACCTTCACAAGATATTCCTATAACGAATACTCATACCGCTACTGTAGAACAAAAGATAGAAGAACCTATTACAGAGGAAGAACAAGAGAGGGCTTTGATAAAGGTACTTATAAGTTATTCCGACAAAGATACTACTCAACTTGTGGTGAATGATGATAATGTTATGGAATATGCAAAGATGAACGCCACAGAATATATTCTATCTGAGATACTTGCAGACGATATAAAATTCAACAACAACACTTATCAAAAGATTTTTGATTTGTATGTGTCCTCTTATACTCAAGATGGCAAGATATTAAGTTATAAAGATTTGATAAACAATCAAGATGAAGAAATAGTATCTATGGTTTGCAATATGTTGATAAGTCCTTATAAAGTATCTGATAGATGGTTGGACAAATACAATGTAAGTGTCCCTATGCCTGAAGACCAAATATCCATAGACAGAGATATAAGAGAAACTTTGCTATTGCTGAAATATCATAAGATTTCTTCACGCATACTCTCTATGGAAAAACAACTCAAAGACAAAGCAGGAGAAGAGGCTATGCAACTGCTATACAGCATAACCATAAACAAAAAAATCAAAATCCGCATCGCCCAAGAATTAGGTATAATAATAAAATAGATTTTTTTAATAAAAGTTTTTCTATCTTCTACAAAGACAATATTTTGCACTATCAAGAATTTGGGGAAAATAAAACTTTGTTTCGTGAGGAGGTTGTCAAATTACTTCTCAGCGAAACGAAGTTTTGGGTTATGGGGAGGGGTATTAAATATTATTTTTTTGCATTTATGGAGTAGCCTAAACTGATTAGTTTTAAGCTATCTTCTTCTGAGGCAACACCAGGTGTAAAATCAAAAGAACCTCTTCCTTTCATATTTGGCCGTTTGCTGTGTTTTCCATATAAAGATGTTACTAAACCGTTAATTCTTTGTTTATTGTAATGATCCCACCCTGTTTCTGGTTCCAAATATAGAGTATCACATAATGCATATACCGAATCCAATTTCTCTGTTTGTAAAGTTGTACCCCATGTATATGGGTTGATTGATAAAACCATGACCTTGTTATGTTTTTCCAATGTTTCGTCATCGTCATTGTTACAAGCGATAAATAGGGTTAATCCTGCTAAGGTTAGGATTATGGGTAGTTTTCTAAAAATTTTCATTTTGTTTCCTCCTTTTTTTATTGTTTTTAATTCGTTTATTTTTTATAATTCTTTTATCATAAAAAAATCCGACAAATAAAGTATCTTCTACTTTATCTGTCGGATTAAATTATTGTTTATAACCACTTGAGAAAGGGTTATTTACCCCCCCCCATATAATTTTTTAATAATATGATATTTACGTTATTATTTTTCATTCTTTTGCTCTTACTTCTCACTGCAAAGATATAAAAATTATCATACATACAAAGAAAATTTTTTATATAATCAGAAATTCCAAAAGCAAAATTTTTTGAGAACGAAAAGCAAAAAAAATTTCTTTTTCTATACCTCTCTCCTACTCTACTGAAAAAAAATTAAAAGGCAACATCTTTTTGAGGTGTTGCCTTGTTTGTCTTCTTATATCTGCCTGTTGCGATAGAACATCATATCCCTGTACTTTGAATCCTTATTGACCGACACGGTAACTTCTCTAAGTTGTGCATCTCGTAGCGGGTTCTCTAAATTCGGGTGCATTGCCAACCACTGACACAATTCAACAATAGAAGTTTTGTTTGATGTAAAATAAAAGTATGACGTACCTTGTAGCGTAAGCAGTACATCTAAATAGTCTTTCAACCGCCAACTTGACTTATACGAAGTGCAGTCCGTTGATAAATACGGAGGGTCTAAAACAAAGCAAACGTTCGGCAGGTGCTTGTACAGACTGAACAACAACTTATAATCCAAATGCTCCACTTCAACTCCTTCCAAATAGCCGTCAGCATTGTAATCCGACATCTTTACTTTGTTATAAAACTTCTCCTTAATAAAATCTTCATAGTTTGTGGCATACTTACCACTGAACATCAACGATGCCGATAACGTTATATAATCAACATAACTTTGCTGTTCATATTTGGTGATTATATCTATAATTTTCCGTCTGCTCCCGTCCGTTACCGCTTCTTTTCCTCTTCCTTTCAATCCTACACACTCATTACGGATTTCTGCCAACAGTTTATTCGTTGTCGGAATGTTTTTCAATCTTGTAACGAACCAATCGTAATCGTTAAATATCACTCTTGCGTCTGGTCTTTGTTGTTTAATGGTATGTGCCAACAACCCGCTTCCTCCAAATAAATCTATAAACGTAGTCTTGTCTTTAAACTCGTTTAAACACTCTTTAAACTGTTTTAAAAAGTTCCTTTTCTGACCCTGAAAAGGTAATGGTGCTTGAATAAATTCTTTCATATCTTCCTCAAAATTTCTCTAATAACTAAAATTTTCGTACTTT
>JAFUGA010000052.1 GCA_017469625.1 Bacteroidales bacterium | reverse complement strand
TCTTTGTTTTAATTTCACGAAACAAAGTTTTAATTTTCTAAAACAAAGTTCTACAAAATTAGAATAAAGAGATAGAAATCTAAAACTTTGTTTTATAAAAACACAGCAAAATAGGGTAGAACAAGAACCTTATTTGTACTTTTTACAAGTAAAAATTTGTGTGAAATATGTTAAATTTATTCCATAAAAATGAATATTTAACGAATTTTAATCTTAAATTTTCAACAATACTCCATAAACCAGCAACAAAATATAATACTTTTCAAAACATAATACACAACACCACCACAAAACAACAAATTCACACCCCTTTACCTCCAAAATTCCCCACTCTTTACCCCATAAAACAATATATTTTCACCAAAATCTCCTTAAACCTTTATGTTAAAAAATAATATTTTTAGATAAAAAAGAAAGGAGGATGTTTTTAGGTAATAATTTTTTTGCAAAAATGAATATTATTTATCCTGCTATTACTAAAAAAAATACTTTTATGCAACTTGTTTCTTTCTGCAAAAATTCGTTTTTCTTCGTTCTAAAAGAGAAAAACTTTGTTCAAATTTAAAAAAAAATAAAGTTTATTTTTCTCTATTCTAATATAGAAAAATCTATTGTCTAAGGTGGGAGAGGTCTAAAAAAGATGAAGATATTTTTGTTATATAAGAAAAAAGTTGTACTTTTGCAAACTCAAATTGGCTTGGAGTGTTATGTTTGAGAAGAAAGATTATGTCATACGTATTAACGGTTTGAAAAATGGTGAAAACGATTTTCAAATCTTGATAGACAGGAAGTTATTTGAAGAATTTGAATGCGAGGAAGCACAAGATGTAGATATAAAATTGTCTATGCGTGTTACCAAAACAGAGAAGATGATAAAGATAGATTTTTCTTTTGTTGGCAATATGCAATTGACTTGTGGAAGATGTCTATCTCTTATACCGTTTGAGATAAATAAACAAACAAACTTGTATATCAAATTTGGAGAAAAACGAGAAGAGGTAGATGCAGAACAGTGGATTGTTCCAGAGGGGGAGAATGAGATAGACTTGCTTTCTTACATATACGAAGAGTTGAGAATAGAGATACCAATATCTCCTGTACATGAAGATGAAAAAGATTGCGACCAAGAGATGTTGAATAGATTGAAAACAAATAATTCTTCCGATGAAAAGGGAGAAGATGAAATAAATCCCATTTGGGAAAAGTTGAAAGAATTAAAGATTAAACAATAAAATAATTTAGTAAAATGCCACATCCAAAACACAGATTCTCACAAACGAGAACAGCAAAAAGAAGATCACACGACAGAGTTGAATCAGTTCAGTTGGCAACTTGCTCTAATTGTGGAGCTGTAGTAGAATCACACAGAGTTTGCCCTGAGTGCGGATATTACAGAGGTAAATTAGCGATAGAACCTGAAAAGGATAAATCTGCAAAGTAAAACATAAAACCTTATAATCTTATGAGGATAGGGTTAGATGTTATGGGCGGAGATTTCGCCCCCCTTGCTATTGTAAAGGGTGCTTGTTTGGTGTTAGAAGAATTATCTTCTGACGATGAGTTATACCTCTTTGGAAAGAAAGAGTCTATAAACGAGATACTTGGAGAGCAAAACGTATCAGACAAACGTTTGGTAATAGTAGATTGTTCTCAAGTAATAGATATGCATGACCAACCTATAAAGGCTTTTACTGCAAAACCAGATTCAAGCCTTGCGGTAGGTTTCTCGTATCTTAAACAAGGAAAAATAGATACCTTTGCTTCAGCAGGTAATTCTGGTGCAATGCTTATAGGAACGATGTATAGCGTTGGTCTTATGGAGGGAATCCTAAGACCATGTCTTGCTGCACTTATACCAAAGGCTACAGAAGACGGTGGAGTTACCGTTCTTTTGGACGTAGGTGTAGATACAGATACAAAACCTGAAACATTGTATCAATTTGGTTTGTTAGGCAGTTGTTATGCTGAATGTGCACTTGGAATAAAACAACCACGTGTTGCCCTTACAAATATAGGTGAGGAAGATGGAAAAGGAAACATTCAAAGCAAAGCTGCTTTTCAATTGATGAAAAATTCCACTTACAATTTTGTTGGTAATGCTGAGCCTATAGAGATTTACAAAAACAATGTAGATGTTATGGTTTGCGATGGTTTTGTAGGCAATCTGCTTATGAAAAACACCGAAGCATTTGCACGTATTGTTGTAAAAAGAGGTCTTGTAGATGATTTTATAAAACGATTCAATTATGAGATATACGGAGGTTTGCCTCTATTGGGTGCAAACGGTGTTGTAATAGTAGGACACGGTATTTCAAACGAAAAGGCTATAAAATCTATGGTTTTGCAATCAAAGAAGATTTACGCATCTGATATTATTGGCAAGTTGAAGAAGGAATTGCAAGCAAATAAATAAGAAAAGAATGTCAAAAATACATGCTATAATAACTGCAGTAGAAGGTTATGCACCTGAAGATGTAATTGACAACGAAATGCTTAGCAAGATGGTTGATACCAATGACGAGTGGATAATGACACGTATTGGTATCAAAACTCGTCATATTCTTAAGGGAGATAAAGGACCTTCTGATATGGCTAAGATAGTTGTTGATAAGATACTCAAAGAAAAAAACATTTCACCAGATGAAATAGGTCTGATAATATGTTGCACAGTTACTCCAGATATGCAGTTTCCTGCAACAGCCAATATCATAGCAGATAAATGCGGAATAAAGAATGGTTTTGGTTTTGATATAAATGCAGGTTGTTCTGGTTTTGTTTACGGTTTGACAACTGCAACAAAATACATAGAATCTGGCTTTGTAAAGAAAGCACTCGTTATAGGAGCAGAGAAAATGACTTCTATAGTAGATTATCAAGATAGAGCTACTTGTCCAATCTTTGGAGATGCTGCTGCAGCAGTTTTATTGGAAGCAACAGAAGAAGAAAATGTAGGTGTGGTAGATGCTATACTTCATTCGGATGGAGTAGGTGTGAAACATCTTCATCAAGTGGCTGGTGGTTCTTGCCACCCTGCTACTATAGATACAGTTATGAATAGACAACACTTTATCTATCAAGAGGGTCAGGCTGTATTTAAATGGGCTGTTGTTAAGATGGCAGAGGTTACAGAAGAGTTATTGGAAAGAAACAATATGCAAAAATCCGATATAGATTATCTTCTGCCACATCAAGCTAATCTTAGAATAATCAAAGCTACAGGTGAGCGTTTGGAATTGAAACCAGAACAAGTTCTTGTGAATATACAAGAATATGGAAACACAACTTCTGCTACTATTCCTATGCTTATGTATCAAAATAAAGAGAAATTCAAAAAAGGAGATAATCTAATCCTAACCTCTTTCGGTGCAGGATTTACTTGGGGTGCTATTTTAGTAAAATGGGCTCTTTAAAACTTACTTTTTTAGGAACAGGAACTTCGTTAGGTGTGCCTATTATAGGTTGCCCTTGCGAAGTTTGTTTGTCTAAAGACACTAAGGATAAACGTTTGCGAACATCTGCATTTATACAAACAGATAAAGGTGTTTGTTTGTGTATAGATTCTGGTCCAGATTTTAGAGAGCAGATGTTGAGGGAGGGGATAGAAAAAATAGATGCTGTCCTTATTACTCACGAACACAGGGACCACGTTGCAGGATTAGATGATGTAAGAGCATATAATTATATTCAACAAAAGCCTATGCCAATCTATGGAAATAGTTTGGCGTTAAAAGGTTTGCAAAAGATGTTTTATTATGCTTTTAGAAAGAAACTCTATCCTGGTTCTCCAGAGTTCGAACTTCATAAGATAAATCCCAAAAAAGATAAGTCCTTTTCTATAGAAGGTGTAGAGATAATACCAATAGAGGTTATGCATGCACAACTTCCTACTTTGGCTTACAGAATAGGAAAGTTGGCTTACGTAACAGATGCTAAAACAATTGACTCAAAGGAAGAAGAAAAACTTTATGGAGTTAATACTCTAATAGTTAATGCTCTTAGAAAAGAAGAACATTTTTCGCATTTCTCATTATCAGAAGCCCTTGCATTAGTTGAAAGAGTGAAACCAAAAGTTACATATCTCACTCATCTTTCTCATCTTATGGGACCATACGCATCATTTGAAAAAACACTACCTGCAAACGTTCATCTTGCTTATGATGGTTTGCAGATAGAGGAGGAATACTAAAATTTTTTAGTTTATATCTTTTTATAAGAAAGTTTATAAATCCGTTTATAATTTCTTTATTATAAAAGAATATCAATCTCTTTGGAAAATATCTCTTGTATAGACTTTTTCTTTTACATCATCTAAACAAGTATCATAACGATTTGCTATTATGGCTTGAGATTGCTTTTTAAATTCTTCAAGATTGTTTATAACAGTAGAACCAAAGAAAGTAGTTCCATCTTCCAAAGTAGGTTCATAAATAATAACTTTTGCACCTTTTGCTTTAACACGTTTCATTACACCTTGAATACTACTTTGTCTGAAATTATCAGAATTACTTTTCATAGTCAAACGATATACTCCTATAGTGCATTCTTTTTCTTTTGCAGCATTATAATCTCCACTATTGAAATAATCATAATATCCTGCTTTCTTTAAAACTTGGTCTGCTATGAAATCTTTTCTTGTACGATTACTTTCTACTACTGCACTCATCATATTTTGAGGTACATCTGCATAATTTGCCAATAATTGCTTAGTATCTTTTGGCAAACAATAACCTCCGTAACCAAAAGAAGGGTTGTTATAATGCGAACCTATACGAGGGTCTAAACAAACTCCGTCTATAATTTGTTGAGTGTTCAAATTTTTTAATTCAGCATAAGTATCCAATTCATTGAAATAGCTTACACGCAAAGCAAGGAAAGTATTGGCAAATAGTTTCACCGCTTCGGCCTCTGTACTTCCCATAAACAAGATAGGAACATCTGTTTTCAAAGCACCTTCTTTTACAAGACGGGCAAACTCTTTTGCTTTAGGTTCTAAACTTTTGTTGTTTTGGTCATAACCAACAATAATCCTACTTGGATAAAGATTGTCGTACAAAGCCTTGCTTTCACGTAAAAATTCAGGTGCAAAGATTATGTTTTCAGTATTGAATTTCTTTTTTATGCTTTCAGTATATCCAACAGGTATAGTTGATTTTATTACCATTATGGCTTTATTATTTACCTGCAAAACCTTATCTATAACATCTTCTACAGCAGAAGTGTCAAAGAAATTCTCGTTAGAATCATAGTTAGTAGGAGTTGCTATGATTACATATTCGGCTTCTTTATAACCTTCTTTCCAATCGGTAGTTGCTTTCAGGTTCAACTCCTTTTCTTTCAAAAACTTTTCTATGTAATCATCTAAAATAGGAGATAGTTTCTTATTTACTAAATCCACCCTTTTTTGAACAATATCCACAGACGTAACTTCATTATGTTGAGCCAATAAAACGGCTAAACTCATTCCAACATATCCTGTTCCAGCTACGCTTATTTTTGTCATAATCTTTTAGGGTCTTTTATTGAAACTTTACTTTGAAAATCCTAAGTCTTCGTTCTAAAAAATAGAAACAAAAACTTAGAATTTCCTTTTCTTACTATAAAATTTAAAAACTTCTTAAATTAAGAACGTTTTTTTTAAGAAATTATTTCAATATAGACATGAAAAATTTTACTACTTCAGGATTTTGATGCGAACCTATAACAAGAGAATGCTTTTCATCTAAAGAAGAAATTATTTCCATATCTTCCTTAGATAGTTCAAAATCAAATAAATCTAAGTTTTGTTGCATTCTTTCTATATGGGTAGATTTAGGTATTATGATAACATCTTTTTGTAATAAATATTTAAGTGCAGTCTGTGCAACACTCTTACCATATTTTTTACCTATCTGTTCAAGTATAGGATTGGTAAAGAAATTATTTTTCCCTTCTGCAAGAGGTCCCCAAGCCATAAGATAAGTATCAAATTCTTTAAGATATTTTTGCAAATCTTCTTGTTGGCAAAATACATGTGTTTCCATTTGATTTACAGCAGGCTTTACTTCAAAATTATTCGCCAAATCTATAAACCTATCTGCATAAAAATTACTTACACCTATAGCACGCAATTTTCCTTCTTTATATGCTTCTTCCATAGCCCTATATGCACCATAATAATCTGCAAAGGGTTGGTGCAGAAGCATTAAATCTATATAATCTGTCTTCATAAGGCGAAGAGAATTATCTATACTTGTTTTTGCTTTCTCATAACCGTAATTTGTCATCCAAATCTTTGAAACCACAAATATTTCTTTCCTATCCACACCGCTTTTTTGTATAGCATTACCTACACCTTCTTCGTTCATATATGCTTGTGCAGTGTCTATCATTCTATAACCTACTTTTATAGCATCTGAAACACATCTTTCGCATTCTTGAGGAGAAACTTGAAAAACACCATAACCTATTTGAGGCATCATTACCCCATTATTCAATTTTACTTCTTTCATAATGTGTAATCATTTTATAAATTTGTAATATTTCTTTTTGCAAAAATAATGACATAAATTGATATTCTACTTACAAAAATTACTTGTTTATTTACATTTTTTGCAGATATTAGAAGAAATTTTTTACATTTTTTTTCAAAGATAAAGCAGTATTTTTGCTTTTTGTGGTACTATAATATATAAAAATGAAACAATAATACGTTTAAATATTAAGACCTAACACAATATGAAAACAAAGAAAATAAAGATTTGCAGTTTAATAATTGCATTTGTATTAACAGGAAGTTTGTTTATCTCTTGCGAAGATAACGAAAAAGGAAAGCAACTTTCTTACTGTGTAAAAGATTATACAGATTGTAAAAAGGATATGCAGAACAATTTAAATAAGGAAGTGGAAGAAAGCAATCATTCAGAATATTCTTTAAAAGGAAATGTTCTAACCATAATGCGAATGAATTATTACTATAATTGTTGCGATGATGTGTTAAAATTATCCGTTGAAATGAAAGATGACAAAATTATTATCTCAGAACTTGGTGAAAATGCTTGCAATTGTATTTGTCAAAGAAGTGCAACCTATGAAATAACCAACATTCCAAAAGGTCATTACACAGTAATAGTAAATGGTAGTGATAAAACCTTTGAAATAGATGTAAAATAAATAAAATACTTTGAATATGAAAAACTTAAGATTTATAATTTTGCTTGTTATATCATTGTTTCCAAGTGCTGTTTTTATCTCTTGTGAAGACGGTGATGATTGTGAATACTGCACAACAAAGATTTTGAATAAAGGTGTTTGGCTGAAAAATACGGATACCACCAAACCAGAATCTACAGATTTAACCTCTATAGTAATATACAAATACGGAGATGACTATACTGTAATGCAAAGAATTGATGGTTGTTTTTCTTCAAATTATATGACTTATTATGTTTGCAATCCTTCTAAATTGAAAAACTATACTTTCAAAGATGGTTCTTTGCGTGCGAATATCTATTGCAATATAAGAGATGAAGTAGAAGGTGTTTTTCATGACACTGATTGTAGGAAAAAGTGTATGATAGAAATTCTGAAAGTACAACCTATAGAATAATTTTTCACATTGACAACCGAAAATTTCAATAAACAAGAGTTTGCAAGCCTATATAGAATATACTACAAACGTATGTTCGGTTTGTGTATGAAATATGCGAAAAATGAAGAGGTTGCCAAAGATTTAGTACAGGATTCTTTCGTAACTATCCTTATGAGGATAGACACTTTAAAGGATAAGGGAAAACTTGAATCTTGGATGTTTTCTGTTGCAAAAAATACTTGTTTAAAATATTTGGAGAAAAAGAAACTGTTTTCAGATATTGGCATAAACGATTTTACCACTTTACAAGCAGAACAAACTATAGCAGAAGAGGAAGAACCCCAAACCATATCTTACGATACTATGATGGATATGGTAGAAAAACTCCCCGAGGGTTATAAAAAAGTTTTCAAACTTTATTCTATAGATGGACTTTCTCACAAAGAGATAGCCGAAAAACTAAATATCAACTCAAATACGTCATCTTCTCAACTTTTTCGTGCAAAGAAAATGTTGAAATCTATGATTCATTCCTATTGGACTTTGGTAGGTTTGTCTATAATCTTTATTGTTGTTTTGTTGTTTAGATTTTGGGGAGGAGGGATGCAAGAGGATAAACCCCAAATAACATTAGAAAACCACCAAACTCTACAAGAAAATAATACATTTTTACAAGGTGAAAATAAAACTTTGTTTTACTCTCACGAAACAAAGAAAGAATTTTCTAAAACAAAGAAAGAGAAAATTAAAACAAAGTTCTACGAAATTAAAACAAAGAAAGAGAATGATACTTCTTATGTGTCTGAAAAAGAAGATAATGAACAAATACTTTTAACCGATAAGATAGAAAAGCAAATTCTGCAAAACAAAGATACAGTATTTGAAAATATACTTGCAAAAAATTATCCTTACCCAACAAATAACGAAAAGAAGAACGAATGGTCTATAAAGGTGGATTTTTCATCATACCTTTCGAATGCAAATCCTAATAACCTTTATGACTTTTTACCTGCCATTCCTCAAAATATAAATAATGGAATGATAGAAGAACCAATAGAAAATCTGAAAATAAAATATCATATACCTATTACATTTAGTTTGGGTTTGAATAAGAGGATTAACAAACTATTTTCTTTGGAAGAGGATTTTGTTTATTCTACATACAAGAGTGATATATACTACCAAACAGATAGATTAGCAACCTACAAGGTTAGTTATTTAGGTTTGGAAACTAAGACTTTATATCATTTTGTAGAAAGCAAGTTCTTGGAAACCAATGTAGGATTTGGTATAGGTGTGAATATACCTATGCAAACCAAATTTTTGTACGAAGATTTGCCAATCAAAAAGCAGGAAAATACAAAAGCCAAACCACAATGCTTTTTCTCGTTTTCCTTAGGTGTTAGTTACAAGATAAATAATAGATTTGATATTTTCTTTCAACCACAGTTAAATTATTATTTAGATAATTCAGATAACGTTTCTATGTACCTAAGGAAGAATAATTTAAACTTTAACTTACCTATTGGTTTAAGAATAAAACTATAATCTTTGCTTTATCTCTTATATTGTTTTTTTAGTTTTCATCTTATTTAATTTGTTTTTGTTTTTGCTATTCTTCGTTTTTTCAAAGTGTAACTAAAATAGGCTGTGAGGAAACAAAGATAAGGTGTTTAAAAATTTATTCTTTCAGTAATCATATTTGGTCTATTTGTAAGAAAATTTAATGAAAAAAAATATGAAAATATAATATTCAATCTCTATTACACGTTAAAAGAATAGTAAAATAGATTATTATATGAATACTGACGTAAAACAAATGGTAGAAATTAATTGTGTGAATACCCAAACGAAAATTCTCGTTCCTTCGGGTATGACTCTGAAAGATGTTATAAGTTTTACAGGTTTGAAATCTCAAGAAAAAATCTTGGGTGCTTGCGTTAATAACAAGGTGCAAAACCTTTACTATCGTATGTACTTTCCTAAGACTGTAGAATTCTTTGATATAAATAATATTTTTGGAAGAAAGATGTACCAATGTTCTCTTATGATGTTGGTATATAAGGCTTTGAAAGATACTTTTCATAAAGCAGAACTAAATGTATTACATTCTATGACAGGGGGTTATTATGCGGAGGTGGATAATTTAGAAGTAGATATAGAAGTTTTTGTAGAAAAACTGAAGAAAAGAATGTGGGAGTTGGTAGAAGAGGATTTGCCGTTTGAAAGAAAGGTTATGCTGAGCCAAGAAGCAGAAGAACTCTTTGAGAAAGTAGGTTTGAAACAAAAAGCACAACTAATTCATTCACGCAGAACCTTATATACAGATATAGATATTTTGGGAGATACTGTTAATTCTTTCTTTTTTGAAATGGTACCTTCAACCTCTTATCTTAATGTTTGGGATATACAACCGTATGAAAAAGGATTTATAATCCTTATGCCAGATACGGAACAAAACAATGAAAAAGTATCTCAGCCAAACAACCAAAAGAAGATGTTTTCTATCTTTCAGGAACATCAAAATTGGGTAAACATTCTTGGAACTCCTTATATAACTACACTAAATAAGGCAGTAGAATTGGGTTACGCCAACCAAATTATACAGGTTTCAGAAGCACTGCACGAAAAGAAATACGCACAGATAGCAGACGCTATATACAAGAAGAAAGACAACGTAAGGTTTATATTTCTCGCAGGTCCATCTTCTTCAGGTAAGACTACATCGTGCAGAAGACTTGCTACACAGTTGATGGTCTTAGGAATAAAACCTCTGCAAATATCTTTGGACGACTATTTCCACGACAGAGAACACACACCTAAAGACGAGAACGGAGATTATGACTTTGAGTGTCTTGAGGCTTTAGATTTGGATTTCTTTTCTAAACAGATGAAGCAGTTGATGAATGGAGAAGAAATAGAATTGCCTCGTTTCAATTTTGTTACAGGAGAAAGAGAAAAGACAGGTAAAACTATAAAAATGACAGAAGAAAACATAGTCATAATAGAAGGAATACATGCTTTGAACCCTAAACTTTCTAAGGAAATACCACGAAAGAATAAATATTTTGTTTTTGTTTCTGCACTTACACAGATAGCATTGGATAAACACAATCTTATAAGTACGAGAGACAATAGACTAATAAGAAGAATAGTAAGGGACCATAACTATAGGGGAGCAAGTGCTGAAAGAACCTTGCTTATGTGGAAAAGTGTGAGAAAAGGAGAGGAAAGGCATATATTCCCATTCCAAGAAAATGCAGACAGTATTTTCAATTCTTCTCTTTTGTACGAAATAGGTGTTTTGAAGACTTATTGCGAGCCTTTGTTGTTGCAAGTTCCTAAAAATTCACCTGCATACGCTAATGCAAGAAGAATGTTGGATTTTTTGAATAATTTTGTTGCTATTTCACCAGAATCCATACCTCCAACCTCAGTTATGCGAGAGTTTTTGGGCGGAAGTAGTTTTTCTTATTAAGTTTTTTTTATACCTGAGTTTTAGAACAAAAATAAGAGACAAAACAAAATTTTACTAAAAAATATTGTGATTTAGTAAAAAAGTTGTAATTTAGCAACTTGAAATAAGATTAGATAATAATTTAAAAATATACGGATATGGAAGCAAAGAAATCAGAAAAAGCGAACCTTGAAAAGACCAAAGGTATCTTTTTAGAAGCAGGTTTGGTGCTTACATTGGCAATTGTTATATTGGCTTTTGAGTGGAAATCTTACGACAAAGAAGCCGAAACAGTTCAAGTAACACAAGAGGTTGCTCAAATGGAGGAAATGGTTATTCAAACCGAGAGAGAAGAACCTGAAACTCCACCAGAAGAACCACAGCAACAACAAACTACAGAGTTTGAAATAGTAGATGACGATGTAGAGTTGAAAAACGAGTTCTCAATAGATAACTTTGAGAATACTGAAAACGGAGATATTTTTATTCCTACAGTAGAGGTTAAGGAAGAAGTTGAAGTAGAAGATGAGGGTGAAAGGACTATATTCACTGTAGTAGAGGAACAAAGTAGTTTCCCTGGTGGTATGGAAGCCCTTTCTAAATATCTTTCTGAAAACCTAAAATACCCTCCTCAAGCAAAGGAAACAGGAACACAAGGAAAAGTGTTCGTAACTTTCGTTGTAGAGAAAGACGGTTCTATAACAGATGTTAGAGTTTTGCGTGATATAGGTTCAGGTTGTGGAGAAGAGGCTGTAAGAGTTGTAAAATCTATGCCAAAATGGAAACCTGCAAAACAAAGAGGAAAGACAGTACGTCAGCAATTCAATCTTCCTGTTAATTTCCAATTACAGTAAGACAATAATACAAAGCATACATAAGACGAGAGAAAATATTTGCTCTCGTCTTTTTTGATAAATAAATAAACAGATTATGATAACGATAAACGATATTTCTATATTCTTTGGTGGTAATAAACTTTTTGACAACGTTTCTTTTACAATAGGTGATAGAGATAGGATAGGGTTGGTAGGAAAGAATGGTGCAGGAAAATCTACACTTTTAAAGATTATTTCTTCCCATATTTCACCCGATGGAGGCAATATAGTAATAAGTAAAAATCAAACCATAGGTTATTTGCCTCAAGAGATGATACCATCTTCTGAAACAACGGTATTTCAGGAAGCAAAAAAGGCTTTTGACGATATAAAAAAGATACAACAGAAACTTGACAACATAAACGAAACTCTTTTACAAAGAGAGGATTATACTTCAAAAGAATATGCTAAACTTATAGAGGAACAAAGCGAACTGAACGAACGTTTGATGCTTTTGGATATTACCAACGCCGATTCTCAAACAGAGAAAGTTTTATTAGGATTAGGTTTCGTTAGAGAGGACTTTCAGAGGAGTATGACTGAGTTTAGTAGTGGTTGGCAGATGAGAGTAGAATTGGCAAAAATACTTTTGAAAAAACCAAACCTTATTCTGCTTGACGAACCTACTAATCATTTGGATATAGAATCTATAACTTGGTTGGAGAATTTCCTAATTCAGTATTACGGAGCAATAGTTTTGGTTTCCCATGATAGATGTTTTTTGGATAATATAACAAATCGCACCATAGAAATAACGGCTGGAAAGATTTATGATTACAAGGTGAATTATTCTGCTTATTGTGAGTTGCATCAAAAGATGATAGAATCTCAAAATTCTCAGATGATAAACCAACAAAGGCAAATATTAGAGATAGAAAAGTTTATAGAACGTTTCAGATACAAAGCCACAAAAGCCAAACAAGTTCAAAGTAAGATAAAGATGTTAGATAAGATGGATAGGATAGAAGTAGATGATGTAGATACTTCTTCTATTCATTTTAGGTTTCCACCTGCTCCACATTCGGGGAAGATAGTTTTGGAAATGAAAAACTTGTCTAAATCTTATGAAAATAAACAGGTGTTGAAGAATATCAACTTTATACTTGAGAGAAATCAAAAGGTGGCTTTCATAGGTAAGAATGGAGAGGGAAAGAGTACTTTATCAAAAATCATTGTTGGTGAGTTGCAGGATTATGAAGGTGTTTTTACTTTGGGACATAATGTGAAGATAGGTTATTTCGCACAAAATCAGGCGGCACTTTTGGACGGAGAAAAGACAGTCTTTGAAACTATAGACGAGATTGCAGTAGGAGAGATGAGGACTAAGATAAGAAATATTTTAGGTAGTTTTTTGTTTGGCGATGAAGATATAGACAAAAAAGTGAAAGTGCTTTCTGGTGGAGAGAAAACAAGATTGGCTTTAGCAAAACTATTGTTGAGTGAAGTAAATCTTCTTGTTTTGGACGAGCCTACAAACCATTTGGATTTGATTTCAAAGGATATATTAAAGAGTGCTTTGTTGGATTATACTGGAAGTTTTATTTTAGTTTCTCACGATAGGGATTTCTTGCAAGGACTTACAGATATACTTTACGAGTTTAAGAACAAGGGAATAAAAGAATATCATTGCGATATATTTGAGTATTTAGACCAGAAAAAGATACAGGATTTAGATGAACTAAATCTAAGAACAAAACAGCAAACTCCTACAAAGAAGGCAGAGATTTCTGAAAATAAACGTCTATTTGAAGAAAATAAAGAAAGGGAAAAAGCACAGAGAAAGAAGAGAAATAGATTAAATAAATTAGAAGAAGAGATAACAAAGAAAGAAGATGAGTTGTCTAATATGGAATTAAAGATAGCAGATGGATTACAAGATAATTCTTTTTACAATGACTATCAGACCAAGAAAGATTCCTTAAATAAACTTATGGAAGAGTGGGAAGAATTGTCTATGGATTTAGATGAGGAGAATAAAAAATAATAGCATATCTTTCTATGTAGAAAAAAGGATTTTATACTAAGATAATAGATGTTTATATTCTAAAGAAATAGCATTATTTACACACTTTATAAAAATAAGAAAGGTTGTCCAAAAGACAACCTTTCATTTTGTTGATTATATATTTAAACAATTACTATTTGATGATAGCAACTCTGTTTAGATAATCTTTTTCAAATGGTTGGATAGAACATCCTTTGTAATCAACTTTAACTTTGTTAGCATCAACACCAGCATTGATTAAAGCATCTCTTACAGCTTCAGCTCTTTGTTGAGAAAGTTCAAGGTTTCTGTTTTCAGAACCTGTTGCTTTGTCAGCATAACCTGTTACTGTATAAACTTTGCTTGATTTAGAAGCTTTAATAACGTCTGCCATGTATTGGATATTAACTTGGTTCTTGTCAGAAACTTCAGCACTTCCTATAGGGAAGAATATGCTCAAAGTAACATCGTCATTAACCATTACAGGATTGTTTTTAGCAGCTTTTGCTAATGCTTCGTTCTTTGCTCTTGTTTCTTCGTCCAAAGCTTTCTTGTATCTTTCAAGTTGTCTTTGGTATTCAGCATTTTGGTCTTTTTCATTTTGAAGGTCTTTTTCCAAAGAAGCTATTCTGTTGTCAAAAGCAGATTTGTCTATAGGAGCATAAGCAACAAAGTTTCTTGATTTGAAGTTGTCTTTGCTACCAAATCTGTATGTAACACCAGCAGTAACTGAAAGGATGTTTGCTGCACCGTATTCGCTTGATGCAGGACCATTAACGTTGTTACCGTAGTTAGAGAAAGCGTTTCTAACGATAAGGTCTCTAAGTTCGATATTTAAACTCCAAGCATCGCTTAGACGGAATCTGTTTATCAAACCTACAGGCATTAACCATTCTCTATTTACACCATTATCTGGGTCTATAGCGTTGTCATCATCTAAAACAGAAGAACCGTAACCAACTCCAACAAACAATATAGCATTGTAAGTTCTGTTGTGTCTGTAACCGCAAATCCAGTTAGTAAGGTTCATCATCAAATCACCGTGTAGAGTCCAGTACTTGTTCTCGTTTTTGTTGCTTTCAGTTGTAGCACTGTTGAAATAGTTTGTGTAACCTAAACCAGCAAAGCCCAATCTTACTCCGATAATAGGTGTAACCCATTTTGTCAAAGCAGCGTCTATTGCTAAAGTGAAGTCTTTACCAAATCCTTCTGGATTTAGGTCATATCCGTCTTTCTCGTTAGGAAGAACGAACATAGTTTGAACGCCAGCACCAAGAGAGATGTCCCAATTGTCAATGAAACGATTAGTTTCAAAGTTTGACCATCTTTGTCTTGTCTGGTCTTGTGCGAACATTGTACCAGCTGTAAGTACAAATGCAATCGCGATAACTAGTTTTTTCATAAGTTTTTTACTTTAAATTATTAATAATTTGTTTTTACAATACTTTTTTCACAAATTCGATGCAAAGGTAATAAAAAAATATCTATTGAGAACTTTTTCTACTTAAAAAAAAGAAAAAAATTAAAAAATCCATCAAATAGACTAATTTATTTAACCAATACAACACATAATCTTACGAAAATCTCAGCGTAAGGTTACAAATCTTAAAAAATAAAGTTAGAAATATGATTTTTTTTATAAAAAAAGACAAAAACACCATAATTTTAACACAATAACGACTAATTTTCTCCTATTTTTATGAAACTGCATCATATTTTCATAGAATTTTATTCCACTTTCACGAAACTTTGTTTTAATTTTCTAAAACAAAGTTCTACAAAATTAGAACAAAGAGATAGAAAATTAAAACAAAGTTCTGTGAAAGTCTAATAAGGTTTTGTTTGGGTGAAAAATGGGGGTGGTTTATGGGAATGGGAGAGTGAAAAGAAGTAGTGAAAAGATTATTCCATATTATAACGAGAGAAGAAATTGTTTTCGCTAACTTTTATAGGGTTTTGTTTATACCATTTATTGAAATTATCCCATTGTTGTTTGTGTTGAGTAATCCAATTTTTCGCTGTTTTGGTTTCTCCGTATGCAAAAAGATAATAGTTAAATGCTTCAAACATACTATTATCTATCAACTGTTTTTCGTAATCAAATATGATATTATCAAAATCTGGTGCTTGTTTGTAAAGTTTTAGAATAAAGTTCTTGCGAATGTTTATTAAAACCTCAAAATTCAGATGTTTTATATTGTTGCAACATTCCTGCATAATGGAATTGTATATCTTTGGAAGAAGATTTTTTCTCTCGTAAGAATCGGAATACACTATTATATTATTGTTGAAATCTGCAACAGGCTTGCCGTTCTCATTTCGCAAGCAGGAAAAATAAGCTTCTAATAGTTCTTTACTCATTTGTTTGCTTCTTTCGGTATCGTTTTCCAAAAGCATAAACATCTCACCGTACAAAATTCCCCAAACCATTTCTGTACTCATAAAAAAGACTTTTGCTGCTCTGTAATAGTTTGAAGAAAACAAAGGTTCGGCTTCTATTCCTTTTTCATACCAATAAAGTGCGTCTTTGTAATCTCCTTGTTTGTATTTCAGATTTCCCAACTCCAAAAACAAGTTGCCAGCCTGTGGATATTTGTTTAGTCCTTCCTTATAAACGTCTGCTGCTTTGTAAGGATTGCCATATTCGTCCCAAGCATTACCTAAAAGTTGATAAACCTCACTTGTTGCCGATTGATTATCAACAAAAGGTTGTAAGGTCTTAATTGATTGAGAATATTCCTTGTTAGAGTAATACGCCCAAGCCAATTCATAAGAATACAACAAAGTATCTTTTGTCGTTTTCAACCCTTGCAAAAGTAGATTTTGTGCTTCTATCCAACGTTCTTGTTCCATAGATTTTTTTGCAACAGAAAACAAAGAATCTTGTGCATAAGAGCATAGATTAAAGCCAAATATGATTAAAATAATATAAAATTTCACTCTTTTCATATCTGCAAAGATACAATATTTTATTTTACCTTGTTTTTATAAAAAGATTATTTTTTCTATCTTTGCAAAAAAATAAGTAAGAATTATGATGACTTGTGATGATGCAGTATTGGAAAGAATGGTACTGCATAAAGTAGGAAACAAAGGCAACGGAGAATTATTGACATTAAGTGCTGCTCCTTATATTTTGAATGCAGATATATCTTCTGTGTTGTTGCATTATTTTACTAACCCTTTTAAAGGTAGCCAATACTATGTTTTTTCTAATGATAGAGGAGTTGGTTTCAATGGTATGTACAACTGTGTTAAAAAGATATTTGAAGATGCTAAACTCAACCTTTATGAAGAAAGTTGCAATATAGCCCAACATCTTTATGACGTAACCACACACCCAAATATCAAATCGGGAGAACTGTACGTTACATATATGACAAAATGTTATCTTGATGGCGATATAGTAGATGCTGTAGGTATTTTCAAAAGCGAGAACAAAGAAACTTATCTGAAAGTCTTTCCTGACGGAGATAATTTTGATATAGAACAAGACAACGGTATAAATATAAACAAATTAGATAAAGGTTGTATAGTCTTCAACAAAGATGCAGAAGATGGATATGTTGTTGCTGTTGTAGATACTACTTCAAAAGGAAATGATGCTGTTTATTGGATAGATGATTTTCTTTCGTTGCGTATTCGCCAAGATTCTTTTCATAAGACCGAAGGTTTATTAGGTTTGTGCAAAGAGTTTATTACAGAGGGTGTTCCTAATGAAAATAAAGATGTATCTAAGGCTGACCAAGCAGAACTATTCAATCGTTCAGCGGAATATTTCAAAGAAAACAAGAACTTCAACTTAGAATCTTTCAATGAAAAGGTTATGGCACCAGAACTGCAAGAAATGTTCATAGACTATAAAAACAAGTATTCACAAGAACACGAATTGGAAATAGATGATGATTTTATACTCAACGATGAAGCCTTAAAGAAAGCTTCAAGGTATCTTAGGAGTGTGATAAAGTTGGATAAAAACTTCACTCTTTATATTCACGGAAGAAGAGATAGAGTAGAAATAGGCGAAGATGAAGAAAAAGGATTAAGATATTATAAATTGTATTTTGAAAAAGAAAAGTAAAATCTTTTGTTGTTAAATCCTAAGAATATAAACTAAAACTAAACAAAAAAGAAAAGAACTTTTAGGGGTTCTTTTCTTTTTCTTTATAAAATTTTTCTTTGTATAATTGTTGTAAATCTTTTGTTTGGTCTATATGTTTTCTTTTTTTATGGCTTAGAAACAGTGTCTGATTTTTTTCAAAATAAAGACTTACAAAATTATCCTACCAAATAATTCTTGTACCACAGTTTTTGTTACCCAATTGTCCTGCTTCTGTTATTATACATTCTTTTCCTGAATGTTTTACATAATGAATAGCCGCTCTAATCTTAGGAGCCATACTTCCTTCTCCAAATTGTCCTTGTGCAAGATATTCTTCTGCTTGTTGCAAAGTTAGGGTATCCAAAGCCATTTCGCCGTCTTTGTGGAAGTTGATATAAACTTTAGGAACGTCTGTTAGGATATAAAATTCATCTGCTCCTATTTCTACAGCAGTAACTGCAGAAGCCAAATCCTTATCTATTACAGCCTCTACACCTTTTATCATTCCATCGTTTTCTATTATAGGAATACCACCGCCACCAGCAGTTACCACAACATAACCTTCGCAAGCCAATTGTTTAGTTAGTTGAATGTTCTCTATCTTTATAGGAGTTGGAGATGCTACAACCTTTCTCCAGCCACCTCTTTTTGCGTCTTCTTTGAATACTGCACCTGTTTCGGCAACGTATTGGTCTTTTTGCTCTTTAGTATAGTAAGGACCTACAGGTTTTGTTGGGTTTTTAAATCCCTTATCATTTTCATCTACTGTAACCTGAGTAAGCATTACTACTACATCTTTCTCAATTCCTTCTCGTTTTAGAACGTTTCTTAAACATTGGTCTATAAGATAACCTATAGAACCCTGAGTTTGAGCCCCGCAATAGTCCATAGGCATAGCCTCTACACCGTATTGTTTTTTTCCTGCTTCGTTTTGCAATAAAATATTTCCTACTTGAGGACCGTTACCGTGTGCTATTACTACATTATAACCATCTTTCAAAAGATTGGTAATACTATCGCAAGTCTTCATAACGTTGTTTATCTGCTCTGAATAAGTACCTTTTTCGTTGCTTCTTATCAAAGCATTGCCACCAAGTGCTATAACTGCTAATTTATTCATATTTTTGTTATATTCTTCATTAAAAATAAGTGGCAAAGATACAAAATTTATAACACTTACAAACAAAAAAAACTTTTTTATTGAAGATTTATTCTTTTTTTACTAATTTTGCACTATGAAATTTGAATATTTTGTAGCACAGAGATTAGTAAAGAGTAAAGAGAAAAACTATGTTAAACCCATAGTGAGAATAGCAGTTATCAGCATAGCCCTATCTATAACTGTTATGCTTGTGTCTTTGAGTGTGTTGCAAGGTTTCAAAAACGAGATAAAAAACAAGATAGCAGGTTTTGGCTCTCACATACAAATAGTACAATATGGTGGCAATTCTTTAGAAGGAAACAACACTGTAAAACTTTCACAAAAAGAGATTTCTTCCATAAAAAATATTCCTCAAATAAAGAGTCTTTCTGGTGTATATGTACGTTCTGGTGCTATAATAAATAACGATGATTTTCTTGGTGTAATAGTAAAAGGTATAGGCAAGGATTACAACAAAGATTTCTTTAAAAACAATCTGTCTGAGGGTGAGATAATTCAGCATGGTAAAGAAAGAAATCAAGATATACTTGTTTCCAAAACCATAGCAGATAAATTGCATCTAAAGATAGGGGATAAGGTAAAGGTATATTTTTATGTAAATAACTCTTATAGAGCGAAAAATTTCTCTGTGTGTGGAATATACGATACAGGTTTGGCGGAATATGACGAGAGGTTTATGATTTGCGATATAAATGTTTTGCACAACGTATTTTCTGCCGAAGAAAACGATTACACTTCCTATGAAATAATGTTGAAAAACTTTGCCCTACTCAACCCAATATCAGAACAGATTTACTACTCTACAGATAGCGACAAAACTATTATAAGTATTACAGATTTTGAACCTAATCTTTTTGCTTGGTTAAACCTACTTGACAATAACGTTATTATGATTGTAGTAATAATGATGTTGATTTGCATAGTTACCTTGTCTTCTGTTGTTTTGATAATGATATTTGAGAAAAAAACAATGATAGGTATTCTTAAGAGTTTGGGTGCAAACAACATTGCTATAATAAAGATATTTATCTACAGAATAGGATATATAGCCGCAAAAGGTATATTGTACGGTAATGTTTTGGCTATCTCCTTGCTTGCTATACAAAAATATACTCATATAATCTCTTTAGACAAAGAAAGTTACTACTTATCATACGCACCTGTTTCTATAAATATTTGGTATTTTATTATAACAGATATACTTACCCTTGTTATATGTTTGCTTTGCCTTACTATACCTACAAGAAGTATCTCCAAAATCTCCCTATCCCAAACCATAAAAAAGAACTAACTTTTTTCATCAACCCACCCTCATTTTTCACCCAAACAAAACCTTACTATAATCTCATAGAACTTTGTTTTAGAATTCTAACTCTTTGTTTTAGAAAACTCTTTCTTTGTTTTATTTCTTTAAAGGTTTTATGGAGAAAATAAACTTAAAGTTTTAGGTTTTTGAAGTGAATATAAAGTGTTCTAAAATGCTAATTATTGTTCTAAAAATATAGTTTTTATGTTCTAAAATGCTATTTCTGAAAGACTAAAACAAAGTTTTATGGTATAGAAGATTTATAAAACTGTTCTAAAAGTCGTATTTATAGTATCACAATAAATTTTTCACCCACAGACAGAAGATTTTTTAATAATAAAACCTTATTCTGTGGGTGAAAAACCTTGTTTTTGCAGCATAAAATCTTGTTTCACGGACTGAAAACTGTTCTTTTACAATGGGAAATATATCATTTATATACTAAAAACTTTGTTTTATAAAATGTAAAAACAGGTTTCAAAATAAAAATATTTTAAAAATGGTTTTCTATAAAAATATTTCTAATATTAGGGTAGGATTTTGATAAGATTTCATCTAAATCCTCTTTTTTTACCCAACGAAGTTCTTTTATACCTTCTTGTGTTTGTGGTAGTAAGGTTTCGTTGCTGGAGCAGTACATCTTGTACCACGAAGTTTGTTTCAACTCATAGCGGTGGTGCATATAATATGTATGCATAGAATTGCAGATAAAATCTCCTATTTGCAAATTCTGTATTCCACACTCTTCTATAACCTCCCTTTTGGCAGTGCTTTCCAAAGATTCTCCTTTTTCCCAATGACCTTTTGGCAAGTCCCACATACCGTTTCTGTACATAAATAATAACTCTCCTTTTTCATTTTCCACTATTCCACCTGCAGCAAACACGAAATAAAAAGGCTGAGAAAGTTTTAAGAAAACTTCTTGTATGCTTATCTTTTTGCAAACAAGTATGAGGTTGTCGTAACACTCATCATCAAAATAAGAAGAAAAATTTGTGCTGTTCAAAAGTTCTGAATCACAGTCTATTATTTTTCCTTCAAAGATTTGAGGATTTTTTTCCTCGTTTTTTGTTAGTACAATTTTGTTATGTTTGTTAAAAATAACGTATCTTTGCATATTATAAACGATTTATTTGTTAATATATATTATTATGAATAGAGAAAATGCTATAGAGGCTGCACGTTGTCTTTTAGACATCAAGGCTGTCAAACTTTCACCATCAGAACCTTTTACATGGGCATCTGGTAGGAAATCTCCTATCTATTGTGATAACCGTTTAACACTTTCTTATCCATCTATAAGAACGTTCATAAGGCAACAATTCGTATCTTTGATTAACGAAATGTTTCCAGAAGTTGATGTTATAGCAGGTGTTGCAACAGGTGGAATAGCACAGGGAGTACTTGTGGCTCAAGACCTTGGCAAGCCTTTCGTATATGTTCGTCCAGAGGCAAAAAATCATGGAATGAAAAACCAGATAGAAGGAGATATTAAAAGCGGACAAACTGTTATGGTAGTAGAAGACCTTATCTCTACAGGTAAATCTTCACTATTGGCAGTAGATGCATTAAGGCAAGCAGGTTGTATAGTAAAAGGTATGGTTGCTGTATTTACTTACGAGTTAGATGTAGCAAAAAACAATTTTGAAACCCAAAACGTACCTCTTGCTACTATAACAAACTACTCTACATTGATAGAAACGGCGGTTAAAGAACACTATGTTTCAGAAGAAGATTTACAATCTTTGAACCAATGGAGAGAAAACCCTGAAAAATGGAGTGATGACAGGTTATGAAACAAATAGACACTAAGACAATAGAGTTAAATAAACCTGTAGAAGCAGTTTTCTATGCTTTAAGTGATTTTTCCAATCTTAGAGCTCTTCCTCAGCAAAGCGACAAGATAAAGAATTTTCAAAGTTCTTATGACAATCTTTCCTTTAGTGTAGAAGCCAATGGAATGAATGCAGATATAGAGTTGAAGATAACAGATAGAAAACCATTTGATTACATAACTATAATGAGTACAAAAGAAGTTTTGGGAGGATTTTCTTTTGCTATGAATTTTATGTTCTCAAAACTTTCGGAGACATCTTGTACTATGCAAGGCAAATGTTCTGTAGAAGGCAATTCTATGTTGCTTATGATGTTTAAAAAACAGATAGAGAACGCTCTAAATCAGTTGATGGATGGTATAAAGAAATCAGTTGATGGTCAGATATGAAAAAAAACTTTCTTTTTGTGCTGTTGTTAGTTTCTTTTCTATGTTCTGCACAGAAAGAAAGCATATTGGATTATGACCCTTGTAGTATAGAGATAGACAACTCTTTGAAAAAACAATTTACAAAAGCCTTTTCTTATTTCCAAGATAGGAAGTATCAAAAGGCTTCTTCCTTTCTGAACTCTATCATAAAAGAAGAAAGTAACTTTGCTTCACCTTATTTTATTATGGGAATGATAGGGGTGAATACAGACAACACCAAGATGATAGAAAAGTATTTTCCATTGTGCAGAGAGAACTGTGAAGAGTTTTCTCACCCTTTGTTGTGGTACTATTTGGGTGTTATAGATTATTCAGATGAGAAATACCTACAAGCACAGAAAGATTTTCAAACCTTTATGGAACTTACAGAAGATATAGAATCTTATGACTCACTAAGAAATCAAGCAATAAACTATCTTAATTGGAGTGATTTTCTTTCTGAAACTATGGAAAATCCTGTGGAATATTCACCTAAAAGACTCAACTTTTTGGCAGAGAATATGAATTATTATGAACCCTTTATTTCTTACGATGAAAAAGAGGTTTATTTCCTTAGAGAAGAGATAACAAGAGATACTGTAAGAGATTCTTTTCTTTCTTCTTTTGAGGTGAAAAAAGAAATCTTAACAGGTAAATCTTTACTTGATGAGAAAGGGTTTTATGATAGAGGTTTTAAAGAAGATTTACCTTTCAATAATGGTAAGAGAGAGGGTAGAGTGAGTATAACACCAGACAATAATAGGTTGTATTTATCTGTGAAAAACGAAGAAACAGACAACAGAACGTGGGATATATACTATTGCGATAAATATGAGGGATATTGGTCTGAAGCAAAAAGACTGAACATTTCAACAGATGCCTATGATGAACTGCAACCAAGTATTTCGGAAGACGGAAACACACTTTATTTTGTTTCAAATAGAGTGGGTGGAAAGGGAGGTTATGATATTTGGGTTTCACAACGAGAAGACAAAGACCTATGGAAAGAACCTATAAATATGGGTGCAAATATCAACACTCCATACGATGAACTTATGCCTTTCATTGCAGCAGACGATACTAAGTTTTACTTTGTTTCTAATGGCTGGAGAACCATAGGAGGTTTTGATATATTTTATACAGATATAAACTCTGAACAAAAACCTAAAAACATAGGCTACCCTATCAATACAGAACAATCTGAACAAGGCTTAGGCGTTTATGCAGACGGCAAAACAGCATACATAGTAAAGCAAAACGACAAGACGAAAAAGTCAGAGATTTACACCTTTTCTTTACCCGAAAAAGCACGAGCAGAAAAGAAAGTGCTAAAGAATGCTTATACGGATATGGAAGTATCTGCCAACATAACCATATCTTTGCTTGATGTAGAGAAACAAACCATAAAAAATATGATAGTTCTTTCGCAAAACAACAATTTTGCCCTTATGCTTTCAGAAAAAAAGAACTATATTTTGTTATTCAATAGCTTGGGTTATATGTTTTACAGTAGGGTGGTGAATACAGAAAACGAAGATAGTTTGTCTGTAAAAGTTTCACCCATAGAAGCAGGTCAGAGAATGCAATTAGAAGATATACAACTAAACAAACAAAAGACAGATTTTACTTACGAAAGTTCTATAATATTGGATAACTTTATAATATTTTTGAAAAACAACCCTCGCATAAGAATAAACCTACAAGCAAAGAAAGATATGTTAGAGAAAATCTATACCTATCTTACTCGTAACGGTATTAGAGAAGACAGAATAAATAAGGAGTATTCTCAGAGCGAAAAAGTATTTTATCAAATAAATTAAAACAAAACAAAAATGAAAAACATTGTTTTATTATCTTTATTTCTTTGTTCCAATCTTTTTCTTTTTGCACAAAGAGAGATAACTAAAGAAGAACAACTTTCAGAAACCAATCCTATTATATTGAATAGAATATCCGAATGGCAGGATTTAAAGTTTGGCTTTTTTGCACATTGGGGTATATATACACAAGAACAGTTGGTGGAAAGTTGGTCTATATGCAATGAGCCGTGGATAGATAGAAAAGGTAGGGCTTATGAAGAGTATAAACAGTGGTATTGGAATCTGAACAAGAGTTTCAACCCCAAGAACTTTGATGCAAAGAAATGGGCAAAGGCTGCTAAAGATGCTGGTATGAAATACTTTGTCTTCACGGCTAAACATCACGATGGTTTTTGTATGTTCAAAACACAGTATACCGATTATAGTGTTGCAGGAAAGGATTGTCCGTATTCAAAAAACAAGAACAATGACATAGTAAAACAAGTCGTTGATGCGTTTAGAAAAGAAGGCTTTTGGACAGGGTTATATTTCTCTAAACCCGATTGGCACAACAAAGACTATTGGTCAGAACTTTGGGCTACACCAGACAGAAACGTTAATTATGATATAGAAAAGCACCCTGAAAAGTGGAAATCTTTTTGTAATTTTACCTACAATCAGATAAGAGAACTAACTCAAAACTATGGCGAGATAGATATACTTTGGTTAGATGGTGGTTGGGTAAGACCACAATGGAGTATAAATAACGATGAGGTACTTTCTTGGTTGGGAGCATACAAAAGAGTACAAGATATAGATATGCCTAAACTTGCAGAGATTGCAAGACAGACAAACGAAGATATGATAATAGTGGATAGGAGTGTTGGTGGGAAATATGAGAACTACACCACACCCGAACAACAGATACCAGAAAAACCTTTGGATTATGCTTGGGAAACTTGTATGACTATGGGTGATTCTTGGTCTTATGTTAAAAATGATAACTACAAATCCGTTAATACACTCTTACACATATTAGTAGATATAGTTGCAAAAGGAGGAAACTTACTTCTGAATGTAGGACCAGATGAAAATGGAAACCTACCACAACAAGCCTTAGATAGAATGAAGTCTATGGGTAGTTGGTTGCAAGTGAATGGAGAGGCTATCTACAACACCAGACCTATAGCACCATACAAACAAGATAATATATGCTTTACACACAACAAAAACGGTAAAAATTATGCTCTCATTCTTATATCCGACACCCTTGCTTTGCAAGACGAATACAAGTTCTCTTTCTCTGAAAAACTCAGCAAAGGAACAAAAAAGATATTAGGCTACAAACAAAAAGCCAAACTATCTTATAATAATGGAACTTACACCCTAAAAATATTAGATAAAGAAAAAATCAAAGAACAAAATGTTTTAGTAATAACTTTATAGCCAGACACCGTCTGGAGGGAATAATGCATACGCACCACGTAGCACCTTGCTGAAACATTGTTTTAATTTTCTAAAACTTTGTTTTATTTTCGTAAAATAAAGAGATAGAATTGTAAAACTTTGTTTTGTGAAATTAAGGATTATAAAACCTTTAAAGATAATTTCCAAAGTGCTTTTACATTATATATTATAACTATCAAACCTTAAGTGCGTCAGCATATTGTTTCCACCTACAAGGTGGTGCGTATGCATTATTCCCTCCAGACGGTGTCTGGTAAATAAAATTTTTGTATCTTTGCAACTTATTTACTATAAGAGGTTTCAAAGAGTGGCTTTTTTTTGTAGTAAAGAAAAGAGTGTAGTATATACATATAATATATACAATAGATAGAATAAAAATATCAATATTTAATAAATAATAACGATGGATAATATAAACTTAGAGGGAACTGTAAAATTTCTGAACAAACATCGCAAGTTTTTGTTGGTGGTGATGATTGTTGCGGCTATTATTTCGGCAGGAATATCTTTACTTTTGCCAAATTATTACAAATCACAGGCTTTGCTATTGCCAAGTGCGGTCAATTCTATGTCAAAATCTTACCTTAACGAAGGAGATAGATTAGACCCATATCTTTATGGTACAGAAACAGAGAGTGAGTATATCTTGGAGATGCTTACTTCTTGGACCATAATGCAGAAGGTGGCAAAACAGTTTAACCTTGTAGAACATTACGGTGTTAAAGGTGGTGTAGCACAAGGAGATAGACTGCTTATGAAGATGGAAAAGAACATAAAGGCAAAGCGTTCTGATTATTTGGGTGTCAAACTTACGGTATGGGATAAAGACCCTAAGTATGCAGCAGAGATTACCAACTATATGATAAAAGAGTTGAACGTCTTAAGAAACGATATGAAAAGAGCCAAAGCAGACAGCATAAAAAACTGTTTAGAGGTTTCAAAACAAAGACTTTTGGACGAGATAGATGTTTTGGCAGATTCTCTGAGCAGACTTTCAGAACAATCTCATATCTATAAACCAGAGAATTATGCAGACCGTATGGCTATGGAGTTGGGCAAACAAGTAGCACAAGGAAACGAGGCTGCAGTGCAGAGAATAGAGAGAAAGATGGACACTTTGGCTAAATACGGACCAAAACTTGCGAACCTTGTAGAACAGTTGGAATACAAGAGGAAAAACCTTCAGACTTGGGACGCACATTATGAACAAGCAGTGTTGGACCTAAATGCAGATGTACCTACAGATTTCGTTGTAGAATATGCAAGCATTGCTGGAAAGAAAGATAAACCTAAAAGAAGTCTTATAGTGCTTATCTCTACATTGTGTTGCACCCTTATAGCAGCGGAATATTTGGTAATAAAAGAGAAATATTTTTCTAAGAAATAACAATGCACTTTCTAAGTAAGTACAACCTAAAGGATATAGCCATTGTGAGCATATCTTGTCTTTTGTTTCTATTGCTTGGCTTTTATGCAATAGAATATGGGGTGAGTATGTTCGCATTCTTGCCTTTGATATTGTTGGGCTTGCTGTTTATCCTATTAAGGTTTTACTATACAATATTCATAATAGCCTTTCTCACACCGTTTTCTATCTTTTTCAGAAACGAAAGCCTTTCGGTAACCGTACCTACAGAGCCTATGTTGGTATTGGTTATGTGTATCTTTTTGTGGGAATGCTTTTTCAATAAAAAATATAACCTCTCTCACCTAAAACACCCTGTATCTTTTTGGATACTTATCTCTATAGTTTGGATAGGATTTACTACTATATTTAGTTGGGACGTTATAGTATCGTTGAAACACTTGTTTGCAAGACTGTTTTTCGTTGTTCCTTGTTATTTTTTAGTACTTGGAATATTCAAAGATTACAAGAAAATACTTTGGTTTATAGCTTCTTATGGATTTGCTTTAAGTGTTATAATCATAATAAGTACTATAAAGTATGCTCTCAAAGGATTTGACCACGACTATGCAGACTACATAATGCTACCATTCTATAACGACCATACAGCATACGGAGCAGCGATAGGTTTGTTTATACCTGTAAGTTTCTATTATTTGTTTGCAAAAAAAGAGATGCTGAACAACAAAAAATGGTTAAGAATCTTGTTTGCGTGGATATGTGCATGGCTTTCTGTAGGATTTGTATTGTGTTATGCAAGGGCTACTTGGATAAGTGTCATAGCCGCTTTTATGATACTTACGATTATAAAACTAAAGATAAACACGAGATTCATAATGACTACAGGGCTTTTGTTCTTGGGAGTTGTTGTCTTTTCTTGGGGAAATATTATGCAGAAACTACAAAGCAACAATCAAGATTCCTCAGGAAATATCTCTGAACATATACAATCTATGAGCAACATAACAACAGACGCATCCAATACTGAAAGATTAAACCGTTGGTCTTGTGCTTTGCGTATGGCTAAAGAAAGACCTATAGTAGGGTGGGGCTTTGGTACATATCAGTTTGTCTATGGTAGATACCAGAAATCCTCTGAAAGAACGGTTATCTCTACCAACGAAGGTACTTTGGGTAATGCACATAGCGAGTATATAGGACCTCTTTGTGAAACAGGATTAGTAGGTTGTATAACTATAATACTTGTATTTGCAACCTCTGTATATTATGGTATAAGAGTGTATCACAGAGCAAAAGATAGAAACATAGCCAACCTATCTTTGTTTATCACTCTCAGCCTTATAACATATTACGTTCATGGAGTTATGAACAACTTTTTAGATACTGACAAATTGGCAATACCATTCTGGAGTATGACAGCAATGATAGTGGCATTGGATTTGTATCAGGCGAAACAGATTGAAACAGAAGAAACAATAGTTAAAACAAAATAATAATTCAAAAAAAGAAGATGAAAAATTTTTTGGCATCAATATTTGGTAACAAATCTCAAAGAGATATAAAGGAAATAAATCCTATATTGAAACAATGTTTGGCGGCATACGATAATATCAAAGGTTTGTCAAACGATGAACTTCGTAACAAGACTACAGAGTTTCGTAAGGCTATAAAAGATGCTATTATGGAACAAGAGAATGAAAAGAACGCTATAAAGACAGAACTTGACAATAGTTTTGATATGAGTGTTGCTGAGAAACAAAAGTGTTACGATAGAATAGAAGAGTTGGACAAAAAGATATATTCCAAAACCCAAGAGATACTTAACAAGATACTACCAGAAGCCTTTGCAGTCGTTAAAGAAACAGCCAAACGTTTTGTAGAGAATACAGAAGTAGAGGTTTTGGCTACAGAATATGATAGATACCTTTCTACTTGTAGAGATTCCATAAGAATAGTGGGAGATAAAGCCTATTACAAGAACGAGTGGATGGCTGGTGGCTCTATGATAAAATGGGATATGGTTCACTACGATGTTCAACTCATAGGTGGTATAGTCCTACATCAAGGAAAGATAGCAGAGATGGCTACAGGTGAAGGAAAAACCTTAGTGGCAACACTTCCTATTTACCTAAACGCTCTTGCTGGAAAAGGTGTTCATGTTGTAACCGTGAATGACTATTTGGCAAAACGAGATAGTGAATGGATGGGTAGGTTGTTTGAGTTTCACGGTCTAAGTGTGGATTGTATAGATAAACACGAGCCAAACTCAGAAAGCAGAAGAGCAGCCTACAATTGCGATATTACATACGGAACAAACAACGAGTTTGGTTTTGATTACCTAAGAGATAACATGTGTAACAATACCAACGAGATAGTTCAGCGAGAACACAACTATGCTATAGTAGATGAGGTGGATTCTGTCCTAATAGACGATGCACGTACCCCTTTGATTATCTCTGGTCCTACACCAAAAGGAGATGACCAAGAGTTTGATAGATTTTGTCCTATAATAGAGAAACTTTACAACGCACAAAGACAACTTGTTACTCAGATAATATCAGATGCAAGAAACATTTTAAACTCTCCAACTAAGACTACAGAACAAGAAGCCGAAGGAGGAAAACTTTTGCTAAGGGCTCATCATGGATTGCCAAAGAACAAAGCCCTTATAAAACTGTTGAGTGAAACAGGAATGAAATCTCTTATGTTGAAAACAGAAGCCTTCTATATGCAAGACCAACAAAAAGAGATGTACAAGGTAGATGATGAACTTTATTTCGTAATAGAAGAACAGCACAACACCATAGAACTTACAGAAAAAGGTATGGAGTTCTTGTCCAAATTGGGAGAAGACCCTAAGTTTTATATCTTGCCAGATGTAGGCTCGCAGATAGCAGAATTGGAGAAAGAAGAACTTTCACCAGAAGAGAAATCTCAGAAAAAGAACGAGATAATGCAGAATTTTGCTGTTCAAAGCGACAGAGTACATACTATAAACCAACTGTTGAAAGCATACGCTTTGTTTGAAAACAATGTAGAATACATAGTTGTAGGTGACCAAATAAAGATAGTAGATGAACAGACAGGACGTATTATGGAGGGTAGAAGATATTCAGATGGTCTTCACCAAGCCATAGAAGCGAAAGAGAAAGTAAAGGTTCAGGCTGCTACTCAAACATACGCTACTATCACTTTGCAGAACTATTTCCGTATGTACAAGAAACTTGCAGGTATGACAGGTACTGCTGAAACAGAAGCAGGAGAGTTTTGGAACATATACAAGTTAGACGTTGTTACCATACCTACCAACCGTCCTGTAATACGTTTAGACCACGAAGACCTTATATACAAGACCAAGAGAGAGAAGTTTGCAGCCGTCATTACAGAGGTAGAACATCTTAGAGAAGAGAACCGTCCTGTACTTATAGGTACAGTAGATGTGGAAACATCAGAACTATTGAGTAAGATGTTGAAACTAAGACGTATTCCTCATCAAGTGCTTAACGCTAAACTTCATCAGAAAGAAGCCGAGATAGTAGCACACGCTGGAAAAGCAGGCACTGTAACCATTGCAACCAATATGGCTGGTAGAGGTACAGACATAAAACTTGGAGAAGGAGTGAAAGAGGCAGGTGGTTTGGCTATCATAGGTACCGAAAGACATCAGAGTAGAAGAGTAGATAGACAGCTTAGAGGTCGTGCTGGACGTCAAGGCGACCCTGGAAGTAGTCAGTTCTTTGTTTCTTTAGAAGATGAACTTATGCGTAAATTTGGTTCAGAACGTATGATAAAGATGATGGACCGTTTAGGCATACAAGAGGGTGAAGTTATACAACATTCTATGATGACACGAAGCATAGAAAGGGCTCAGAAGAAAGTAGAAGAGAACAACTTTGGAGTAAGAAAACGTCTTTTGGAATACGATGATGTTATGAACAACCAGCGTACTGTTATCTACACAAAACGTCATAATGCTTTATACGGAGATAAACTTGCCATAGATATTTCAAATATGATGTATGATTGTGTGGCAGTTATGGTGGATAACAGCGACTATGATTATCAAAACATCAAAGACCAATTCCAAATGACTTTCGGCTTTGAAATTCCTATAGATGAAGAGTCTTTTAACAAAGAAAAGAAAGCCAAAGTAAAAGACATCTTATTTGAAGCAGTATATAAGTGGTACAAAGAGCGTATGGAAAGAATATCTATACTTGCATTTCCATTCGTAAAGAACTTAGTAGAAAACAACTCATCACGTTACGAAAATGTAGCCTTCCCTATCACCGATGGTATAAAGGTGATAAATGCTATAGCACCTATAAAGAAATCTTACGAGAGCGAGGGAAAAGAGATAGCCCTTTCTGTAGAGAAAAGCATAACCCTGCAAATAATAGACACTGCATGGAAAGAACATCTTAGAAACTTAGACGATTTGCGTCAGAATGTACAGAATGCTGCATACGAACAGAAAGACCCGCTGGTAATCTACAAGTTAGAGAGTTTCAATCTATTTGAGCAGATGCTTATAGAGATAAACCACGATATTTCTTCGTTCCTTTGTCGTGCAGCATTACCTATAAACACTAACAACATACGTGAAACCGAAGAGCCTACCACAGACCAACGTCATCTGAAAACTTCTCGTGAAGTAAATAACACTTCTTCCAATGCACCAAGACAAGAGAAACCACAGCCTATACGTGTAGAAAACAAGATAGGACGAAACGACCCTTGCCCTTGTGGTTCTGGTAAAAAATACAAAAACTGCCACGGGCAGGTAGCACCTGCTGGCAATTAGGCTATACGCATTATAGTTTCATAATGTTAAAGATACTAAAAATTTTAAACCGTTAAACATTAAGTTCTAAAGCAATATTACTTACAAGTTGTATTTGGAAATTTAGTAATAACAAAATAGTAAATAAGACCGTGTAACAAATAAGTTGCACGGCTTTTTTTGTTTTTCCGTTCTGGAATAGATGTTAATAT
>JAFUGA010000051.1 GCA_017469625.1 Bacteroidales bacterium | reverse complement strand
TCACTTCTTTTAAAATTATTTCGTATTTTTGCTCTTGTGTAAAATTCATTGTGTTTTGGTTTTTATTATTTTTATTTAATGTTTTCACACTTTGCAAAATTAAAATACTCTTGAATTTTACACACTTTTTTGGATAATACCTCTTTGTTTCTATCCCCTGCTATTATCTACTACCATAATTTTCTGTGCAAATATTATAAACTTTCTTTGTTCTCACCTATCAACTTTTAGATTTCATCTAATAAATTTTCATTCCATTTTTACAGAACTTTATTTCACTCTGACGAAACTTCGTTTTAAAATTCTATCTCTTTGTTTTAATTTTCTAAAGCTTTGTTTTAGATTTCTATTTCTTTGTTTTAATTTCGTAGAACTTCGTTTTAAAATTCTATCTCTTCGTTTTAATTTTCTAAAACTTTGTTTCATGAAATTAAAACAAAGTTTCATAAAAATGTTTCTTCGTTACATACTCACGAAACTTCGTTTTGTGGAATTTGAACATTTTTTCGGTGGAACGAAAAGAAATTTGGGTTATCTATTTCTTAAATTTTTAAAAATATTTCTTAAAATTAGTGTTCTAAAATACCTTTTTAAGAAAATATTGCCTTATTTTTAACACTTCTTTCTTTGTTTTACAAAAGAAAAATCTCTATTTTTGACAAGAAAATTTCATTTAGTGTTCTATTTTTCCTACTGCACATTTATAAAACAAAATTTCTGTACATAAATAAAAGGTAAAAATAAACAATTATTTATGTACAGAAACTCAAAATCAGTATCTTATGCTGTGTATTCTTCTAAGGCTTTTATTACAAGATAAGACTCTAACAGTATAGAAGTTTTCATTACGTTTTCATCTGCATTGAAATAGGCTGTATGCAGATTTGCAATAGGTTCTCCTTTGATGTGCGTGCCTATTCTGAAATAACATGCTGGTATAATCTGTGCAAAATAAGAGAAATCTTCGGCTGTCATTCGCATTCCTGCATCTTCTACATAGTTTTCAGGCAAAACTTGTTCTATGTTTTGCTTTACAAAACGTGTTAGTTTAGGATTGTTATACACAAAAGGATAACCCGGGTCTATAAACACATCTGCCTCTGCACCAAAGGCTTTTGCAGTGTTTTCGGATATTTGATGTATAAGACTATGACAACGTTTTCTCCACTGTTCATCAAAAGTTCTTATGATACATTCTAACTTCACCTCCGAAGGTATTATATTCGTTCTGCCATCTGCTATAAATCTTCCTACAGAAAAAGTTGTTGGCATGGTAGGGTTAGCATTCCTTGAAACAATAGTTTGCAACGCTGTAACTATATGACAAGCAGTAACTATAGGGTCTATATCCAAATGAGGAGTTGCTCCATGTCCCCCCCTGCCTTTAACGGTTATGTAAATCTCATCTGTAGAAGCCATAAGTTTTCCTTCCTTTATAGCCACATGTCCGCATTCCATTTCAGGGGTACAATGAAAAGCCATAATAGCTTCAGGTTTCACATCATTGAAAACGCCTGCCTTTATCATGGAAATAGCACCTCCCGGATATTCTTCTTCAGAAGGCTGAAAGATAAACATAATTCTGCCTTGAAACTCTTCTTTCAATTCGTTTAAAACTTTTATCGTGCCAAGCAAAGAGGCCATGTGTATATCGTGGCCGCAAGCATGCATCACTCCTTCGTTTTTAGAAGCAAAAGGAAGTTTTGTTTCCTCTTTTATAGGTAAAGCGTCCATATCGGCACGTAAAGCAATACATTTACTCTGTGGATTTTTTCCATCTATGAAACCTACTATTCCATAACCGTAAATATTGTTATTGTACGGTATTCCTAACTTATCAAGTTCGGAACAAATCAAATGTGAAGTTTCTTTTTCTTTTTTTGATAACTCAGGAAAGGAATGTAATTGTCTTCTTAAAGAAACTATATCCTGAAATTTGCTTTCAATTAAATTGTTTATTGTATTTTTTAGGTCCATTGAAGAAAACTATTTGCAAGTTATTATGAACGAATGATAAGGGAGCCACGTTGCGGACTCGAACCGCAGACCTACTCATTACGAATGAGTTGCTCTACCGACTGAGCTAAAGTGGCGAAAAAAAAGTGTCCTTGCAGGGACTCGAACCCTGGACCCATTGATTAAGAGTCAATTGCTCTACCAACTGAGCTACAAAGACATTTTTTTTAATTCCTAAACCTCTTAGGACAAATTCAGGTTGCAAAAGTACAACATAAAATTATAATGGAAAAATAAAACAATAAAAAAATTTTATCTCTTATTGTTAAAGAATTGATTTACAAAAAAATAATATTTTTTTTATAAAATAAAAAGAAAAAAAATACCACTATTATAAGATTATTTTATAACTTTGAAAGTCAAAACAAGGTCGCATAAAGCGACAATTTGGTATAAACAAAAAAGAATTATAGATTATGACATCATTGATGGTATTGTTGCAAGTTGTTACAAACTACTTGCCTTTAGGAAAAGGATTGGCTGCAATAGGAGCAGGTATAGCTGCAATAGGAGCAGGTATAGGTATTGGTAATATAGGAAAGAATGCTATGGAAGCCATAGCACGCCAACCGGAAGCTGCAGGTGCTATACGTACTAATATGATAGTTATTGCTGCATTGGTAGAAGCCGTTGCTTTGTTTGCTGCTGTTATTTGTTTGCTGGCTGTAGTATTATAGTTTTAATACCAAAAAGGAATTTTTTCCTAACAAAATCTTAAAAAGGTATTTTTATTATAGTATTTAGGTTGGAAATAGAAAAACTATATAATATAGTATGAACTTAATAACACCAGAAATTGGTTTAATATTTTGGCAACTTGTTGTCTTTTTGATATGTTTATTCATATTGAAAAAGTGGGGTTGGCCTGTTCTTGTCAAAGGTTTAAAGGATAGAGAGGAGAATATAAAAAACTCTCTTAAGTCTGTAGATGATGCTAAAATAGAAATGGCAAAACTAAAGGCTGATAACGAACTGCTATTGACTCGGGCTAAAAAAGAAAGAGATGAATTGCTAAAAGACGCTTCACAAATAAGGGACAAAATAATAGAAGAGGCCAAAATACAAGCAAAACAGGAATCTGAGAAAATAATTCATACAGCAAAAGAAAGTATCGTTGCCGAAAGAGAAAAAGCAATGATGGAACTCAAAGCAGAGATTTCAAAACTTTCTACAGATATAGCTCAAAAAATTATTCAATCGGAAATGTCCAACGCAGAGAATAATCAAAAAATCATAGAATCTGAAATGAAAAAGATTCAATTCTAATATTTCTGATAAACTATGAATGAATTGAAACTGCAAAAACGGTATGCACAGAGTCTTTTTGACTTGGCAAAACAAATGGATTGTTTAGAGAAAGTGCATGATGATGTACTTTTGATAACAGATGCTTGTTTGGAAAATAGACAACTGCAAGTTATTCTAAAGAATCCAACTATTAAACCTTTGCTAAAAAGACAGATAATTGTTGCTTTGTTTGGTGAGTGTTGTCAAGAATTATCTGTAAAGTTCCTATCGCTTATTATTACAAAAAGAAGAGAGATACATCTTTTGAGTATTTGCGACTGTTTTTTGGAGATATATAGAAAGGAACATAATATAAAAACAGTAGAGTTGGTACTTGCACAAAGCATTGATGAAGAGTTTAACCAGCAAATAAAAAAACATTTACAAACCGTTTTGCAATCGGATATTTACCTTGTAACAAAAATAAATCCAAAGATTTTAGGAGGATTTTGTCTTACTATAGAAGGAAAGCAGTATGATGCTTCTTTTTTGAAGAAACTATCCATTTTGAAGAAAGAATTTTTGGTAAATTTAAATAATCAATAACATGACAAACATAAAACCATCGGAAATTACGGCTATTCTAAGACAGCAGTTATCAAACGCAAATCTTGATACTACTTTAGAAGAAGTAGGAACTGTTTTGTCTATAGGAGATGGCATTGTTCGTGTTTATGGACTAATGAATGCTCAAGCAGGAGAGTTAGTAGAATTTGCTAATGGTACTGAAGGAATTGTACAAAATTTAGAAGAAGATAATGTAGGTATAGTACTTTTGGGAGAAGCAGGAGATATAAACGAAGGAGATATTGTAAAAAGGACTAAACGTATTGCTTCTATACCTGTAGGTGAAGGACTTGTTGGTAGGGTTATAAATACAATAGGATACCCTATAGACGGCAAAGGACCTATTACAGGAGAAACTATAGATATGCCTATAGAGAGAAAGGCTCCAGGTGTTATCTATCGTCAGCCTGTAGAAGAGCCATTGCAAACAGGTATAAAAGCTATAGATTCTATGATTCCTATAGGACGAGGTCAAAGAGAGTTGATAATAGGCGACCGTCAAACAGGAAAGACTGCTATTGCTATAGATACTGTACTTAATCAAAAAGAATTTTATCAAGCAGGAAAACCTGTATACTGTATATATGTAGCATGCGGACAAAAAGCTTCTACTGTAGCACAACTTGTGAAAACATTGGAAGAACACGATGCTATGAAATATACAATAGTTCTTGCAGCCACAGCAGCCGATGTAGCCGCTATGCAATTTTATGCACCGTTTGCAGGTGCTGCTATAGGAGAATATTTTAGAGATACAGGACGTTCTGCACTTGTTGTTTATGACGATTTGAGCAAACAAGCAGTGGCTTATCGTGAAGTTTCATTATTACTTCGTAGGCCACCAGGACGAGAAGCCTATCCAGGAGAGGTTTTTTATTTACATTCAAGATTATTGGAACGTGCTTGCAAAGTAATAAACAACGATGAGGTGGCCTCTTCTATGAACGATTTACCTGTAGGACTAAAAGGTAAAGTCAAAGGTGGTGGTTCTTTGACTGCTTTACCTATAATAGAAACACAAGCAGGAGATATTTCTGCATACATACCTACAAACGTTATATCTATAACAGATGGTCAGATATTCTTAGAATCAAATCTTTTCAATTCTGGAATAAAACCAGCAATCAATGTAGGTGTTTCAGTTTCTCGTGTAGGAGGCAAGGCTCAAATAAAGTCTATGAAAAAAGTATCAGGTACATTGAAACTTGACCAAGCACAGTATAGCGAATTGGAAGCCTTTTCTAAATTTGGTTCAGATATAGACCCTGCAACCAAAGCAGTATTGGAAAAAGGTAAAAGAAATGTAGAAATACTTAAACAACCACAATATTCACCTATGACAGTGGAAGAACAGGTTGCAATTATTACTTGTGGAGTTAAAGGTTGGTTGAGTGAAGTGCCTATAAAGAAAGTTATAGACTTTGAAAAAGATTTCTTAATCCTTATGCACGCAAAATATCAGTCTGTTTTGGATAGCATAAAAGCAGGCAACATAGACGATGATATTTATGATAAACTGCACGAGGTAGCAATGGACACAGCAAATAAATATATAGAACACTAAGATTTAATGGCTAATTTAAAAGAAATACGCAATAGGATAGCATCTGTTTCTTCTACAAAACAGATAACATCTGCTATGAAAATGGTTTCGGCTGCAAAATTGCGTAAATCTCAGTCGGCTATCCAAAAATTAAGACCTTATTCTTTGCAGATGTCTGAAATAGTGACAAAATTGGGAAGTAGTGATAATGCAGATATACCTTATGCTCGCAAGAATAAAAACGAGAAAAATATATTACTTATATCTCTTACCTCAAACAAAGGTTTATGTTCTACATTCAACTCTTCCATAATAAAACTTACGATAAACAGAATAAATTTCTACAAACAAGAAGGTAAAAATGTTTATCTGAAAAGTTTTGGAAAAAGAGGTGATTCTCATTTTTGCAACATAAAAGGAATAAATTATCTTGGTTCAGAAGATAATGTTTGGGATAATTTGGACTTTTCTTCTGTAAGTAGTATTGCAACAAATATTATGAATGATTTTGTTTCAGAAAAATATGACAAAGTAGAAATCATTTATAATGTTTTCAAAAATGCAGCCACACAATACCCTGTTTATGAAAACTTTTTACCAATTAGTTTTTCAAAATCAGAGAAAACAGAAAGCAATACTTCTATAGATTATATCTTTCAACCAAACAAAAATGATATTCTTCAAAGCGTGGTACCACAGGCTCTACATACACAGTTATACAAATGCTTTTTAGACTCTTTTACATCAGAACACGGTGCGAGAATGAGTAGTATGAGCAAGGCAACTGACAATGCTCAAGAATTATTGAAAGAACTTACACTTACATATAATAAGATAAGACAAGCAAGCATTACTAACGAGATTATAGAAATATGTAGTGGTGCCAATGCATTAGAATAACATTAAGTAAAACATAATAAAATATGCGTTATAAAGTAGATTTTCTTGTAATAGGTTCAGGAATAGCAGGACTGAGTTATGCTTTAAGAGTTTCAAAATATGGAAAAGTTTGCCTATTGACAAAATCCATTGCAGAGGAAAGTTCCACCAAATATGCACAAGGAGGAATAGCCGCTGTAATGTATGAACCAGATACGTACGAAAAACATATACACGATACTTTAGTAGCAGGTGCTGGTATTTGCGATGAAAAAAGTGTTAGAATTACCATAACAGAATCTACCGACAGAATAAAAGAGTTAATAGAATGGGGAGCTAATTTTGATAAAAACCGTTCTGGATATTACGACCTTGCAAGAGAGGGAGGCCATTCTGAACACAGAATTTTTCATCATCAAGACAACACAGGAGCAGAGATAGAAAGGGCTTTGCTTGAGGCAGTAAAAAAAGATAAAAACATAGAACTAAAAGAAAATCAATTTACTATAGACCTTATAACTCAGCATCATCTTGGACAGGAAGTAAACAGACACATGGACAATGTAGAGTGTTATGGTGCTTATGTTATGAATACACTTACAGGAAGCATAGATACTTACCTTGCAAAGACTACTATGATTTCTACAGGTAGCAATGGTAACGTTTATTCCTCTACTACAGCCCCTATAGTTTCTACAGGAGATGGTCAAGCAATGGTACATAGAGCAAAAGGTTGGCTTAGAGATATGGAATTCGTTCAGTTCCACCCAACATCTTTATACAATCCTTTGGAAAAACCTTCTTTCCTTATTACAGAAGCAATGAGAGGAGCAGGAGCAGAACTAAAGAATATGCAAGGAGAAGCCTTTATGCACAAATACGATGAAAGAGGTTCTTTAGCTCCAAGAGATATAGTTGCAAGGGCAATAAATAGTGAAATGACAAAGTCAGGTGACGACCATGTTTTCCTTGATTGTAGCAAGATAAGTAAAGAAGAAATTCTTCATCATTTTCCTCATATTTATGCAAAATGTTTAGAATTGGGTATAAACATAGCAAAAGGTGATATGATACCTGTTGTACCTGCTGCACACTATGCTTGCGGAGGTATAGTAGTAGATGAATATGCTCGTACTACAATAAAACATCTTTATGCTACAGGAGAATGTTCTTGTACAGGCTTACACGGAGCGAATAGATTGGCTTCAAACTCTTTACTTGAAGCAGTTGTTTATTCTTATCGTGCAGCACAAGATGCAAAAGAAGCCGTTAAAAACATAGACTTTTGTGATGCAGTTCCAGATTGGAATGCAGAGGGAATGGTTCTAAATGAAGAAATGAGTTTAATTACTCAGACACAAAGAGAACTTCAACAAATAATGTCAAACTATGTAGGTATAGTACGAAGCAATCTTAGATTGGAAAAAGCCCTTAAACGCACTAAACTTATTTACGATGAAGTAGAAGAACTTTATAACCGTTCAGTGCTTACTACTCAACTTTGCGAATTAAGAAACCTTATTGCCAACTCATATCTTATCATTACTATGGCTTTGGCTCGCAAAGAAAGTGTAGGACTTCATTATAGTATAGATTATCCAACAAGACCGTTAAACATAAAATAACAGAATTATGAAAATAAAACTTTTAATAGCAACACTTCTAATAGCAAGTTTTCCAATAATGCTTTGTTCTTGCGATGGTGAAGATGATTGTATAGAAGAATATAACAAACAAGCCATAAATAAAGCATTACCTGGTACAAATTATCCTATAAGTGATTGCTAATAATACTTCGGAATTACCTCATAAGGCTTTCCGTAACAGAAAAGATATAACCTCTTATTCTATTGCCGATAATATTAAAGCAATAGGAGAAGAGGTTTTTTGTATGTGTGAAAACCTTTCTCAAATAGATGGACTGGAAAGAATAGAGAAACTATCTCGTAGTGCTTTTGAGGGAACTGCAATAAGTGAAGTAAAACTTTCTCCTCTTTTAGAAGACATACCAGATAGTTGTTTTTGTAAGTGTAAGAATTTACGTGAAATAATATTACCACCAAACCTTAAAAGGATAGGAGATTATGCTTTCAAAGATTGTACTTCTTTAAAACGCATAGTTATACCACAAACTGTGGAGTACATAGGAGAAAGTGCTTTTGAATCTTGCCGTAACCTTGAAACAGTAGTTCTAAACGATAATCTTCAAGTATTAAAAGATGGTGTTTTTTGTGCTTGTACCTCTTTGAAAGAAATCAATTTTCCTACCTTATTAAAGGAGATAGAGGACTATGCTTTTGTTGGTTGTTACGAACTAACAGAACTTGTATTCCCTCAAAGTTTAGAAAAAATAGGAAAAGGTGCTTTTGCTTTTTGTGCAAGTTTGAAAAAAGTTGTTTTACCTTCTTCTCTTACGCATTTATCAGATAAAGCCTTTGTATGTTGTAGCGATTTAGAAGAAGTATTCTTAAATGAGAACCTTACAAAAATAGGAAACTATGCTTTTGAAGACTGCTCTTCTTTACAAACAATTGCACTTCCATCTACTCTGAAAGAAATAGGCAAAAGAGTGTTTTGGGGTTGTATCTCTTTGGAAAAAGTTTCCTGTCTTGCAACTTATCCTCCCAAAGCAAGAACATCTATTTTTGATTTAGAAAACTCACCATCTGAAATAATAATTCCTATCTCCTCTACAAACTTATACCAAAATGCAGAGGGTTGGAAAGAAGTTGTAAAATAGATAAAAAACACAAACGGACAATCTTTAATGTCCGATTCTTATTGTGCTTTGTCTTTATTATTTTCATAGATAACATTTACCTATAAATTTTATCAAATATATTTGCAGGCTATGATGAAATATAGTATATTTGCAAAATAATCAAAACAAATAAAACAATAAAAATAAGATGAAAACGATTAGAAAAACGTTATTACTGCTATTTATTGCAGTATTTACAGGACTAACCTTTGTTAGTTGTTCAGATGATGAAGATGTATCTACTTGGATATGCAAAGTAGATGATGGCACTACTATTACAATGAAGTGGTATGAAAAAGAGAAAAAATTTCACACTACAATTTCTGGAAAAAATGAATACATATACTTTATGAATGATACATGGTCTGAATATAAATATATTAGTAAAAATGTTATAGGTGTAACACATTTTTATAATAATGAATCTTCAACAAATATTGACGATGACACACCACATTGGAGAATAGAAAAGAAATCAAATAATACTATGATATGGCATTATTTAGGTGTCTATATTATTGATTTATACAGTATACTGGATTATGAATTTAAAAAAATATGATAATTATAAAAAAGACAATCATTTTTTATTTGTTACATATTTTGGCACAAGGTAAATTTGTTTTGATGAAATAGCAGAATAACATAATATTTTAAACTTATAAAACTTCGTTTTGCATAAAGTAAAACGAAGTTTTATTTTTGTAGAATCAAGTTCTAATTTTCTAAAACAAAGTTCTACAAAATTAAAACAAAGAGATAGAAAATTAAAACAAAGTTTCGTGAGAGTGAAATAAGGTTTTAGAAATTTGAAACAAAGTTTTATCAAATTATAATAAGGAAAATAGAACAGTTTGTAAAAAATTATTATAAAAATTAAGGGTTTTGTTGTTACGAAACAAAGAAAGAGAGGGGTATAAGAATGATTTTATATGAAAAAGTGGCAATTTAGAACACTAATTTTAAGAAAAAATTTCTATATTTTTAACAATTCAACTCATATTTATAGGTTTAAAGTTCATAAAACATTGTTCTATTTTTCTAAAATGAAGAAAGAGAAATTTGTATTCAAAATAATAAAAAAACAAAGAAAAATGGCAGTATAGTATTTGCAGAAAACTAAGAAATATGATATTTATCAGAAAAAATAAAACATAAAACTTGCCGATGTCGGCAAAAAAATATACTTTTGCATAAGTTTTTTAATGAAATTTTGCCGATAATATGGATTATATTTCTGTTATACAATTTGCTGAAAAATATGGTATTAGCGAGAGAACCGTTAGAAATTACTGTGCATTAGGCAAGATAGAGGGGGCTTTTCTTATGGGCAGAACTTGGAATATACCTATAGATGCAGTTTTGCCAAAGAGAAATGCAAGAAAAATATCTCCACTACTGCAACGTTTGATAGAGGAAAAAGAAACACAGTTAAAAGGCGGTATATACCACAGGACACAGATAGATTTAACATATAACTCCAATCATATAGAGGGTAGTTGTCTTACAAAGGAGCAAACACGTTATATTTTTGAAACAAATACTCTTGGAATTACTACAGAAAACACACAAATAGACGATATTTTGGAAACGATAAATCATTTTCGTTGCATAGATTATGTTATTGAAAATGCTACATTTAGCATTACAGAAATGCATATTAAAAAACTATATTTTTTATTAAAAAACAACACTTCGGATAGTCAAAAATCTTGGTTTGCTGTTGGGGAATATAAACGTTTGGCAAACGAAGTAGGAGGTGAAGAAACAACACAACCAAAGCAGGTACATAAAAAAATCAAAGAATTATTAACAGAATATAACAATATTAAAACGGTTAATTTCAAAGATATTCTAAATTTTCATGTAAAGTTTGAACGAATACACCCCTTTCAAGACGGTAATGGTAGAATAGGCAGATTGTTAATGTTTTGGCAGTGTTTGCAAAGTGGAATTGTGCCATTTATTATCTCAGAAGAATTGCGTCTGTACTATTATCGTGGTTTGAAAAATTGGGGTAAAGTAGATGAATATCTGATAGATACTTGTCTTTCGGCACAAGATGAATACAAAGAAGCATTGAATTATTTTCAAATAAAGTATTCAAGAATAGTTCTTATGCAATTATGTTAAAACTATTTATTATCTTTGTAAAAAATAATAAGGTATTATGCAGTTATCATTAACTTTTAAGGAGGTAGAAGAATATGTTGCAAAGAATTTTCAGAAAAATATTTCACTGCAATATATTGATAATAAAAACGTTTCGCTTTCCCTACATACAGAACAGAAATCTGGTTTAATGGGTTTTGTTAATAAAATGATTAAATCCCAAGCAAAGATAAACTTATCTATAAAAAGCATAGAAAATAACAATGTTACACTATCATACAACCAAAATGGAGTTTTGAAATCTTTTCTTGTGAGTTCTGCTTTGAAACTGCTGAAAACAAAAGCAAATGATATATATAAAGAGTTGGAAGATAATAATTTAATAATATATTTGCAGAAGATAGAACAACTTGGCAAAGTTTTTGAGTACTGCAATTTGAAAGATATTTATTTTAACGCAAATAGCGTTGTAGTGGATATGATTATAAAATAAAAATTTTAGGATTATGATAACGACAACTTGTTTATTGATATTGGCCTATATACTTGTAGGAAAGGATATTAAACCTTTGTTAAAGAAGTTGAAAAATGTGGATTGGCAAAGTGTTTTTAGTGAAGTATTTGATAAGATAAAAATTTATTCAAAGAAAGTAGGAAGAGTAGCGACTAAAACCCTGCTAACGTTTTATTTCGTTCTGAAAGACGGCGACTTGTCTTTGACAGAAAAAGCTATGATATACGGTTGCATATTGTATGTTATATCTCCTGTAAGTATTATACCGCAAAGTGTGTTTAAGATATTAGGGGTTATGGACGAAAGTGCAGCAGTGCTATTTGTGTATAAGAAAATAAAAAGCAAGATAACACCAACCATTATGGAAGATGTAGAATGTACCCTTAATAAATGGTTTGACGAAGTTAAGTATATAGAAGTAGAATAGGAGGAACAGAAGATGAAAAAACTTTGTCCTACTCTTCTTTGCCTGCTTTTTTCTTTTTTATAAGAGTTTTCAACCGTTTTATACCCTCAACTCCTACTATGGTAATACCTGTGTATTGAAACGTTTTTGCAAGTCCAAAGAATATAACCCAAAGAACTCCTTTTGCTTTTACGCTAATAGGCAGAAGCATTTGTGCAAAAGATATGATATAACAAAGAATGCAGATAATAAGAACAATAACCCCTGTTCTGAAAGAAAGTTTCTGCAACCAATTTTTTAGTTTTAAAAATATTTTTTTCATAGACAGTGTTTTGTATTTTTTATTTTGCAGAATTTTTTAAAATATTCTTAACCTCTTCTTTGTGTTCAAACAAAACACACCCGCCGTTATGCTCTCCACCAACTAAATCACTAAGTCTTAGATTTTCAAAAAACGGCGATTTAAGAGACTCTTTCAACCCAGAATGAGCAACGTTCATGTCCGAATAGGGAGAGAAAGGACAAACTTCTGCATCCCCATTTGCTCCTATGTAGAAAAAGCCTCGTCCAGCAGCCAAACAACCTCCAAGAACCTTTTCATCTCCCGGAAAAGAGAAAAAAATCATGTCAGAATATTGATTTCTGAGAACGTCGAGTTTCTTTTCCATTTGTTTAACGTGTTCTTCCTTGAATGCAAGATGTTCAGTATTTATAGCAGTCGGTACATATTCAACGTAGAATATCAACTTACATCCTTGACTGTGTATATTGTCTAAAAATTCCGAAGAAGTAACTTCGTCAAAATTCTCAGTAGTAACTGTTATTGAACAACCAAAGAATATATCTTTGCTTTTAAATTTTTGCATAGCAAAAAGTATTTTGTCATAGACACCAATTCCACGTCTTGAATCTGTACTTTGTTTTTCACCCTCAATGCTAAGTATAGGTATAATATTAAGGTGATTCGCAAAAAAATTAGCATAATCTTCAGAAATAAGTGTTCCATTGGTAAAAACGGGGAAAATAATATCTTTAACTTCACTTGCAGAGAGTAAAACTTCTTTACGTAAAAGTGGCTCTCCACCTACAAGAATTATGAAATTGACTCCAATGTGAGATGCTTCCTTAAAAATTTTTCTCCATTGGTTAGCCGTCAACAATCCTTTGTCCTCATCTTTCAAATCTCCGCAAGAATTGTTCGCTCTTGCATAACAACCTTTACAAGTAAGATTGCAGGAAGATGAAATACCTGAAATCAAAAACGGAGGAATGTTTAACTTTTCTTCTTTCAGAATTTTATTCCTTTTTTTTTCGCTTTTTGCAAAAGTTTTCTGCATATTTAGGATAAATAGTGCTTGTCGTGGGTTTCTTATTACGCTTTTATAAGCATCAAACATTATATTACCTATAGCATTCGAAAGATATTTTTCTAAATTTTCCATATATGTTTATTTATTTCTGATTTTTTAGTGCCCCAATTATGTTATCCAAAACAGGAACAAATGTTTGTAATTCTTCTATATTGAGATTGTTTTTCAAAACATAGTTTGCAATACATTCAGGGATATCTTTCGTCTCTTCTTCTAAGGCTTTACCTTTTGGGGTAAGGGAGATAATCCTCTGTCTTGTGTCTTTGATAGATTTTTTTCTTGTAATGAAACCCTCTTTCTCCATTCTCTGCAAAAGAGGTGTAATAGTGTTGGTATCAAGCATAAGTTTCTTGGAAATATCTCCAACAAACACCTCGTCTTTTTCCCATAAGACTAACATAACTATATATTGTAGATACGTCAATCCTAATTTATCCAAAAAAGGTCTGTAACACTGCACCACAAGACGAGATGCAGTGTATAGACGAAAACAAATCTGATTGTTTATATTTAATTGTGAATATGCCATTTTTTATTTTCCTAACATTTCTTTTATATCTGTTTCCACCTTTGCAGGAGAAGTTGTAGGAGCATAACGTTTTATGGTTTTGCCATCACGAGAGATTAGAAACTTTGTAAAATTCCATTTTATCTTACTTCCTAAAAATCCTTTGGTTTGACTTTTTAGGTATTTGAAAATAGGGTGTGCATTTTCACCATTAACATCTATTTTCTTCATTATCTGAAACGTTACTCCGAAATTCACTTGGCAGGTTTGTGCTACCTGTTCATCATTTCCTGGTTCTTGGTTTGCGAATTGGTTACACGGAAAACCTATAAGCACAAGTCCATCTTCTTTATATTTTTTGTGAAGTTCCTCTAACCCATTGAACTGTCCCGACAAGCCACATTTTGTTGCAGTATTTACAATAAGTAGAACTTTGCCCCTAAACTGAGCAAAGTCCAACTCCTTGTTTGCACTTGTCTGGGCTTTATAATCATATATCATAGCCATATCAAGTTGTGTGTTTTGTTCTTTTAATCCAATTTCATTATTCTTTGCATTTCCAAATTTTCTATACCCTCCGGGCAATGTGTAGAAAGATATACAGTAGGATTTTCTTTGATAAACTGTCTTACCTCGTCTAATGTTTGACGTGCAAGTTTAATATCCTCAAATACTATAGAGAGTTTGTTTGCTTTAAGAGCAGCATCGCAATAGGTAACATCTCCGTGGAACATAAAATATTTGTCTTCCACTTCTGCTATTACAATACTGTTACCCAAAGTATGTCCTTTGGCAGGTATAAAATAAATTCCTTCGGCTATCTTTTGACTTTGTGGAAAATTATGATACGCTCCGTCAGAATAAGTTGCTATAACAACGTTATCTCCTTCAAGTTTCATAGCCTGTGCATCTTCTTTTGAGATATAGATTTTTGCGTTTGGAAAATGTTTTATTGCTCCTGTATGGTCTGGGTGTTTATGTGTGATAAGTATTTTGCTAACCTGCTCTGGTTTGTAGCCTGTTTGTAGAAACGATTCCATATAATCCGCTACTTTTTCACCCATATACAAAGGTGAACCCAACTTTTTAGGAGGTACAGGTGAATTATTGTCAAAGCCTGTATCTATTAGAATAACTTCTTTTCCTGTATCAATCAAAAAGTTTTGCAAAGAAGAACGGTATATTATCTGTTCATCAAATTTTTCTTTGCCTTCCTCTCCCCCAAATGCGAATGCTTGGCTCATAAAACCGTTTTCAAACATCTTTATTGCTAAAATCTTCATACCGATAATAGATTTAAAAGTTTTTTATTGAGAAATATTGTTTTCTATTCCTTTTTTCAAAGATTATTCTGCTGGTTCCCATTTGCAACGAACAGGAGAAACTATAGCACCTTCTTTTTTCAGTTCTGCAAATATTTTATCTATTTCTTTTCTATCTGCATTCAATATTTTTGTTACTTCACCTGCAGAAACAGGTTTGCCTGCTTGACGCATTGCATTTAATACTTGTTCTTTCATTTTGTGGATTTGTTTTAATGAATTTTTATTTATACTGCTTTATTTCTTAAAAGATTGCTGTAATATGCTATACCGATAAAACATATTACAGCATTCTATTTAGGAAACTATTTCTTACATTTGTTTTATTAACCAATTTTGATAGCCTATCTTATTTATAAGGTCTAATTGTTGCTCACTCCAATACATATCTTCCTCTTCATCTTTCAAGTATTCTTTTAAGATGTCGTATGTTGTAACATCTTCACACGCTTCCGCCATACATTTTCTTAAAAGTTCTATACCATCAATAGAAATCTGCAATTCACTTTTAACATATTCGCAAGGTTCATTCTCCATCTTTACTTCCATTCTTGCTTCTTGTTTTATCTCTCCACCAAGGTCAAGAATACGGTCAATGAATTTATCAACCCAACCCATTTCTTCTTCATAGTGTGAAGTGTATTTCTCACCTAACTTTTCAAAACCTTGAGAAGAAAAAATCTTTCCTTGCAATTTGTGTGCGAATGCTTGATTTGATAGATTTGTTACAAAAAATTGTAACGTCTGAATTGTTTTTGCTTTTTCCATAATTTTAAATTGTTTTAATAAATTATTACTAATAAATTTATTTTCAATAAATAGCAAATTTTTATCGTTTGCGATACAAAAGTATGTCTTTTATCTGAATTGACAAAATTTTATTTTAAAAAAAATGGAATAAGACAAAATATTTTCTTAATAGGCTAACAACTTACCATTATCATTCCAATTGCCATACATCTTGTTTCTCTTAGTCATAATAACAAGTTTCTCTAAACGGGAATTAAAAACCTCAGTATCTCTTTTGCGATAAACTTCTATGCAGTTTATTCTTACTCTTTGGTATAAGGGAGGGAAAGAATTGAAATTTTGCCAAACAGTCTTATCTTTTTGCAACACAAGTTTTATATCTTGTGGTATTTTAAACTTCTTTTCATTCATTTCGGGCAGAACTTTGCGTCCCTCTTCTTTCATAAGACCAAGTTTTTTCAATCTACGTACTCGTTCTTTGTTTAGTTCAGTCCATTGGGAAGTATTCTTTCTTGGCGAAATTCTTTGATAGAGAGCATCGTCTATTCTTTTACAAGTAGAGTCTATCCAGCCGAAACAAAGACACTGTTCTACTATTTCCAAATATGGCAAACAGCCCTTAGGACACTCTTTGTTTCGAGAACTTTTCACCCATGCAACATTCTCTTTTGTGGAGTTGTTTTCCAACCACTCACGAAGTTCTTCTATATTATTTAGATTAAGAATATTTTCCATAGTTCAAAAAAATCAGACTGTTTTTATAACGATTGCAAATTTACAATAAATATATAAAATTTATGAATTATGCTTTAGTAAATTATTTGCATTGTATTGCAAAAATATTTTAAATAAATAAAAAATTTGCAATATAATGCAAACTTTTCATAAAAAAGTATTATTTTTGCATTCAAATACAAAAACTTTCAAATACTATGAATATAGAAAGAATATCTTATATGCAACAGTTGGAAACCTGGAAAGACAAACAGGTAATAAAGATAATAACAGGTATAAGACGTTGTGGCAAAAGTACTATTATGAAAATGTTTCAACAACATTTATTAGATAATGGTATAAAGAAAAACCAGATGCAGCATATAAACTTAGAGGAGTTGGAAAACGAGGATTTAATGGATTATAAAACGCTTTATAAACATATAAACAGCAAGTTACAAAAAGGTGAAAAGAATTATATCTTTTTAGATGAAATACAACTTGTGCCATCTTTTCAAAAGGCGATAGATTCCTTGTTTGTTAAAGACAATGTGGATATATACCTAACAGGTTCTAATGCTTATCTGCTTTCTGGTGAAATAGCAACATTGCTTTCTGGCAGATACATAGAGATAGAAGTTTATCCTCTTTCCTTTGCAGAATACAATAATTATTTGAAATCAAATCTCCAAGATACCTATAGAAAATATATTTCCACGAGTTCTTTTCCATACATTACCTATCTAAATGATTCTACTCAGATATTTCAATATTTGCAAGGGATATACAATACTGTTGTAGTGAAAGATATAATGCAGAGAAACAAGATACAAGACGTTGAAGTATTGGAAAGAATTGTGAAATTTCTTTGCGACAATATAGGAAATATATCTTCGTTGAAATCTATTACAGATACACTTTCTTCCACTTTTAGAAAGATAAGTCAGCATACGTTGGAGAATTATGTTGATGCTCTTTTGAAAAGTTATATTTTTTACAAAGCAGAAAGATACGATATAAAAGGTAAAGAACTTCTGAAAACAGGTGCAAAATATTATGTTTCAGATATTGGGTTTAGAAATATGTTATTCGGTATAAAACCAAAAGATTTGGGACATATATTAGAAAATATAGTTTATTTGGAACTAAGAAGAAGAAAATATCAAGTCTTCATTGCTAAGTACGAACAAAAGGAAGTAGATTTTATTTGTTTTAAAGGTGGTGAGGTAACTTATTTTCAGGTTGCACTATCTACAAGAGAGGAAACAACTTTGCAAAGAGAATTAGAGCCTTTGCTTTCTCTGAAAGACCATTTTCCAAAATATATACTTACTTTGGATAATGACCCCGATACTATCTACAACGGTATAAAGCAAATAAATGTTCTACAGTGGTTAATAGAGGAATAATCTTTGTTTTTTTATAGTATAGATTTTTGGGGAAACAGACTTTATGACAAAAAATTTGTTAAAAATATGTAAATTTTTATAGATTATTCTTTAATTTTATTATCTTTGCAAAATAAACCAAATAAATATACGTATATGAAAAGAATATTTTATCCCATCATTTGTTTTTGCATAGTAATATTGTTTGGAAGTTGTACTGTACCAACGGTATTGCAAATTCCTCAAATTATAAAAAATGAACCCGTAGATAATTATAAATATGTATATGTTACACCAACTAAAGAATTAACATCAAGTTACGGTGAAATTATTAATTCTCTTGGATATACAGTTAGTAAAAGTGTAAATCCACAAGATGTTATTTCAGGTATTTTAATAAATAAAGGTTATATTATTCTACCAGAATTGGATTCTGCTATAGCAGAAGAAACTTTGGTGGTAACTTATGGTGAAAGTGGTCGAAGATACGTTTCATCTGGCTATACAATAGAAGTAACGATACAATTTATTTCAGCCAAAACACATAAACTTGTTTGTTCTTGTACGGCAGAAGGACAAGGAAGTACAGAAGCAGATGATATAAGGGAGGCTATAACACGTGCATTGAGAGATTTTTAATCTATGTTGTTTGTACGAATAATCATAAATTCTTAATTAGAAAACCCAACAAAAGTACAAGAAGAAAATATTTCTTTTTGTACTTTTGTTTTTGCCTTTTCAAAAGGGATTTTACGAAACTTTGTTTTAGAATTCTATCTCTTTGTTTTAATTTCACGAAACAAAGTTTTAGAAAATTAGAACTTTATTCTACAAAATTAAAACAAAGTTTCGTAAAATTGTTTCTTTGTTTTGGCAGTGTGGAATTTGGTTTTATTTTTACCAAATAAGAAAAGGTAAAGACAAAATCTTGTTTCAAATAGTTTTTCTTTGTATTTTTGCAATTGAGATAATACAAGAAAATTGTAGATGGATATTTTGTTTCGCTGAAAACAAATACAACAAAATAGTTTTGTAAAAATTGTCAATCAAAAATGAAATTGGATAAAGATTTTTCGGTAATAGACTATGATGATTTGCAATCCAAAGTTATGGATTGGTTACGTTTTCCTCTTATGGTTGCGATTTGTTTCATTCATATAGACCATCAACTTTTTATTAGTATGAATCCTTCCGTTGCAACATATAGTGTATATTTTCTTATATCGCAAATATTGGCAAAACTTGCAGTTCCTCTTTTCTTTATCATAAGTGGATATTACTTTTTCTATAATAAAAACGGTAAAAAAACTCTTTTCAACAAGGAAATCTATATTTCAAAACTCAGAAAACGTGTTCACACTCTGCTAATTCCTTATTTATTTTGGAATGCTTTGCTTCTGTGTTTATATCTTGCAAATCTTTACTATGAAAGTCATACACTGTTATCCCCTTTTCAAATTTTAATAGAATTTGTTTCACATAAAGGAAGTTCAATGCCTGTTGCGTTTCAATTTTGGTTTATAAGGGATTTGATGTTTTTGTCAATCATTTCACCAATTTTATATTTTATTATCAGAAAAGGTAAGTTGATAATTATCTTATTATTAAGCATTTTTTGGATTTTTCAAATAGATTTAAAGGTATTGGACAATGTGTCTTTGTTTTATTTTTCTTTGGGAGCATTTTTTAGTATTAACGATAGGAATATAATAAAAGATGTAATGCGACTACCTAATCTTTTTCTATATATAGTAGTCGTTGAGTTGTTACTTATGGATTGGTTGGGAAATTGTCCGCCTACAAATACGGTTCATACTGCCGTTAATGAGATTTACTTGCATAATACATTCATACTTTTTGGTGTTACATCGGCTTTAAACCTTGTTGCATGGTGTTTTAAAACAGGCAAATTACATAATGTAAATAAAAGATTATCAAATGCTTCTTTCTTTTTATTTGCCATACACCCTTTGCTGTTAGTAAATATCTTCAACAGATTACCTTTAAAGTTTTTACCACATAATGATTTCACATTATTGCTTGTATATCTACTATCTGTACCAGCAGTAAGTATATGTGCTGTATGGTTATATAATCTATTGAAAAAATATTTTCCAAACTTCACCTCTATCATCACCGGTGGCAGATAATAGGGAAAAAAGTTTGTCGTTTATATATTAGAAAAAACAAACGAGTAACTTATAAAAAGTTACTCGTTTTAACAAATTCTAATTTAATTTATAAGCCTTAATTTTTACATAATATTGACTAATTGGAAAATCTCTTGCACAGTCATAGTATTTAAATGTATGTGTTGAACAATGTTCCTCTCGTTTAAATATGTATTTTTCTTTCGGTTTAAGAATTACAGTTTGGCTTTTGACTATTGTTCCATTATCACCACCTTGCGAGTATAAATCTATATCAACAGATACTTTAATGTTGTTATGATTTTCTATTTCCCAACCATAATATTCTGTTGAATATTTCGTGCTAGAAAAATCATTATAACTATACTCTGGACCATCATAAATTACTCTTTTTGTTGTTACTCCGTGTACTTCTTGTGCATAGGCACTTAATGAACATACTAAGACCAATAATAATGTCAATAAACTTATTTTATTTTTCATAATTGTATATTTTTTAATCATCATCTCTATAATCTCTTATAACTTGTACTCCAAATTGTACTGTTACATATTTACCGTATCCAGCAGGCACAGTATTAGGCCAAACATAAACTGTACGTGAAGAACTTTTTTTACAAGGTATGTTCTCTTGGAAGTAATCGCTTACTCGTTTACCTTTGTAGGATAGATACCACGTAAAAGAATATGTATCACGTGAACCAGAAGAATTTCTATTGGTATTTAACAAGGTAACGGTATATTGGTTACCATCTTCAACCGTTATAGACTCAACACTGATGCCTGTAGAAGAACTTATTGTATTATGTTCCAATGGCTCTATATTTATTGTCTTATAGGCTTGTGCATTTACTCCTATTGCCAAACCTATAAGACAAATAAACAAAAATAGTTTTTTCATACTACTATAATAAAATTTTAATACCAACTAATGTTAAATAAATAATAGTTACCTCCATATGAAACACTAGCATTATAATTCCCGTCAGTTACTCTCTCAATTGTATAGTTTCTATTACCTATTTGAGCATAGAAATCATACTCTCCTCTACGATATACATCAAATGTCATTGAACGTGGTGCATCATCACCATTACAGAAAAAACATCTTCCTGTTTTCGTTCCGATAAATGTGTCTTGCGTTGTTTTTTCTATTTGAATATCTTTCTCTTTTCCTCTGTCTTCAACAACAGTGAATCCTGTTAATGCCACGAATAACATAGCAACTAAAACCAATCTTTTTTTCATCGTTTTTCTTTTTGTTAATGTTAATAAATCTGTTTTATTTTTTAATTATATAATATGAAAAAACTTGGAATAAATCTTAAAAAATAAGATTTATTCCAAGTTTTATATTTTTTAACAACAAGTATTTTACATTATATAAACTACCCCCCCCCTATAAATATCTAATATAGAGGAATTTAGAGAATATATATTGTTATTCAAATACTTCATCTTCAAATCTAATATCTTGTTGCAAATGTATAAATATTTTTATAATTGACAAAAAATTTACAACTTTATTTTCAAAAATTTTATTTTAAAATTTTAATTTCACTCCTATTCCTTTAATTTTTTAAGGTTAAAAAACAAAATATATACACAATTTTATTATAGATATAATATAGAAACGAATGCAAAATGGTATCAAGTTACTGCAAAGTAATTTGCTATTAGAAAAAAATATTGTAAATTTGCAGTAAAATATTGGTATAATGGAATATGCTATCAACGATAAGTTAGAATGGATTATGATTTTTGTCTATGAATTCGCTAAGAAATTTAATATGGATATGAAACAGGCATTCAATTATCTATATAAATTCAAGGGTATTGAGTTTTTGGACAAAAATTACGGATATGTACATACTCAATCCTTTACAAGTATGGTCAATGATATAACAGAATACTGCCAAAAACAAGGAGGAAACTTATAATGATATTATATCATGGTTCAAATACTGAATTTGACGTTATAGACTTAAACAAATCTAAACCGAATAAAGATTTTGGAAAAGGTTTTTATCTGTCTGCAGATTTGCAACAGGCAAACGAAATGGCAAAAATAAAAGTTGAACAAATGAAAACAGGTATTCCAACCATTTTATCTTATCAAATAGATGATAATATTCTTATTGATAATACATTAAATGTAAAACGTTTTACATATTATTCTTCTGAGTGGGCAGAATTTATTGTTCCAAACCGAAACAACGATAACGATATACCTGTACACAACTATGATGTAGTAATAGGTCCTATTGCAAATGATAAAGTAGGAGTTCAACTATGGAAATACGAAAATAATATTATAGATATTAAAACATTGATACACAATCTAAAATACATGAAAGGCATAACTATTCAATATTTTTTTGGAACATAAAAAGCAATTAACCATTTAAAGAAACTATGAACGAAAAAACTATAATGATAAATGATATGATTGGAAAACTTGCTTTATTACTAATAAAACGAGATGAAAATCTGTCAATACAACAAGCCCTTCAAATAGTGTTTAACTCTGGAACATACTTAAAACTCATTGACGAAAAAACTACTTTATATTATCAAAGTCCAAAATATGTTTTTTCCTTTTTGCAAGAAGAATTAAATTCTAAAAATTTATAAGATTTTGATTTTGCATTTATCGTTTTTGAATGAAAATTTCTAAAACTTTGTTTCGCTCGTGTAGAACTTTGTTTTAGAATTCTCTTTCTTTGTTCTAGAAAATTAGAATAAAGTTCTACGAAATTAAAACAAAGTTTCGTGAGAAGTAATATAAAACATTGTTAATCAATAATTAAAAAATATTTTCAAAAGATGTAATTATATTATGTTTGTGTTTAAAGATAGAGCTGTATTTCTATGAGATATACATAGAAAGCAAGGTTTTAAGCCCTATAATTATAAGAATAAAACCACCTAAGGAGAGTGCCAAACGAGGTTTTATGAAATACATTTTTTCACCCATCTTTTCGCCGATTAGAGTAAAAACAAAGGTAAAAAAGAATATTATAATAAGACTAAGAAGTTGCTCCCCTACTCTCCAACCCATACCTTCAAAACTCATACCTACTGCCAAAGCGTCTATACTTGTAGCGATGGACAAAAGAAGTATAACTTTTGTAGATTCTACATCAAAAACTTTGCTTTTGATAGTGAAATGACGGGCATCCATTATCATCTTAAGACCTATTATAAACAGCAAAGTAAATGCTATCCAATGACTTATACTTTCTATAAAAGGATAAATAAAACCTCCAAACAAAGAACCAATAAAAGGCATCAATGCTTGAAAAAATCCAAAACTAAAGGCAAGAAAAAGTATTCTTGCTTTGGACATAGATTTTTGCATTCCGCAAGTAATAGATACTGTAAAACAATCCATTGCAACTGCTATTGCCAAAAAGATTGCTTGTATAAAAAAGCCAACACTATACATTGTAAATATTTTTTGTTAGGTTAATAAATTCAGGGACTGAAAGCTGTTCGGGACGTTTTGTTAGGATTTCGTCCATACCTTGTAACTGTTTGTCTTTCAATAGAGGTTTAAGACTTTGTCTAAGCATTTTTCTTCTTTGATTAAAAGAGGTTTTAACAACTCTTAAGAAAAGATTTTCATCTACAGAAAGACTTTGAACTTTATTTCTTGTAAGTCGTATAACTGCCGATTGTACTTTAGGCATAGGAGAAAAAACAGTATTAGGAACAGTAAAAAGGTATTCTATATCATAAAACGCCGAAAGAAGAACAGACAATATACCATAGGTTTTACTACCTGCCTTTGCACAAACCCTTTCTGCAACCTCCTTTTGAAACATACCTACAACCTCTGTTACAATATCCTTATTTTCATATACTTTGAACAAAATAGGATTTGAAATATTGTAAGGAAAATTGCCTATAAGAGAAAATGTTTCTTGATTAAAGATTTCTTGCAAGTTCGTTTTAAGAAAATCTGCTTCTATTATAGAGTTTTCCAATTGGGTATAGTGTTCTTTCAAATAAATTACACTCTCAGAATCTATTTCAACTATTTTGAAATTATCTATCTTTTCTTCTATAAGATATTTAGATAGAACCCCCATTCCCGCCCCTATCTCAAGGACATTATGAGATTTGTCCTGCAAAGCAGATACTATATCTTGGGCTATAGATTCGTCTGTGAGAAAATGTTGTCCTAAATACTTTTTTGCCCGTACTGTTTTCATTGATTTATAATAAAAAGGGGGCTAATCTGAAAATCTGCCCCCAAAATCAAAATTTACGTTATGAAAAAATTAAGCAATGTTTCCTAATTATGCACCTAACTCTAATCTTGCAAATGCAGTAACTGTAAGGTCTGATGCTTGTGCTTTAAGGTAAGATTCTACATTTTGTTTGCTGTCTGCAAAATATTCTTGAGAAAGAAGTGTGCTTTCTTTGAAGAATTTTTCAAGTCTTCCCTTAGCAATGTTTTCTATCATTGCTTCGTTCATGTTTGCTTTCTTCTCTTCTGTAGTTTTTGCAATAATATCTTTTGCTCTTGCAACGTCTTCTGCAGTTATCCAACCTTTAGCCATATTGCTTTCCATGTGGTCTTCACTATCAACGTGTGCAGGATTGATACCAGCTTTCTTCAATGCAGCATTTACAGCTTTTTCTATCTGTTCTTGTTTTGATTTCTCAATATTGACTTTCATTTCTTCGTCAATAACATTTTGAGAAACCTCTGCTTTAGATAAAGCAACAGGACGCATAGAAACTACTTGCATAGTCATATTCTTTCCTGCTTCATCAAAACCTGTTTTATTCAAAGCAACAACACTTGCCATTCTGTTTCCAGGGTGAGTGTAAGCATAAACAGCATTTCCTTCCACTACTTTGTATTCAGAAAGTGTTATCTTTTCACCTATTTTTGCAAGTTGGTCTAAAACAAGTGTTTCAACCTTTGTTCCATTTATCTCAAGAGCATTTACTTCTTCTATAGTCTTTGCTTTTGCAACAATTGCAGTATCAAGAACGCTTTGAACAAAAGCAACAAAAGCTTCATTCTTTCCTACAAAGTCTGTTTCGCAATTTATCATTATAACTGCTGCAAAAGATTTGTCATCACTAACTTTTGAAAGTACAACACCTTCATTTGCTGCTCTGTCTGCTCTTTTTGCTGCAAGTTTCTGACCTTTTTCTCTCAAATAATTGATGGCTTTATCAAAATCTCCGTCATTTTCTACAAGAGCTTTCTTACAATCCATCATTCCGACACCTGTAATTTGTCTAAGTTTATTTATATCTTGAACTGTTACGTTTGCCATAATTATTCCTCCCTTGTTTTATTTTTCTTCTTCTTTAGGTGCTTTCTTTGCTACTGTTCTACGAGGACGAGTTGCCTTTTTTTCACCTTTCTTTTCTTCCCCTTCTGCTGTAGCAGCATTTTGTTCTTTCTCTGCTTGTTGAGCATCTTTGTCAAGTTTTCTTTCTTGCAAACCTTCTTCTATAGCTGAACACATATATTGAAGGATAAGTTCTATAGATTTAGATGCGTCATCGTTTGCAGGGATTGGAAAATCTATAAGTTCAGGGTTACAGTTTGTATCTACGATAGCAAAAGTAGGTATGTTTAATCTACGAGCCTCTGCTACTGCTATATGTTCTTTGTTTATATCAACGATGAACAATGCAGCAGGCAAACGGTTTAGATTTGCTATAGAACCAAGGTTCTTTTCCAATTTTGCTTTTTCACGAGATATTTGCAAACGTTCACGTTTAGAAATCATATTGGTTTCTTTACTGTTAAGAAGTTTGTCCAATGAACCCATCTTTTTAACCGCTTTACGAATAGTAAAGAAGTTTGTAAGCATACCTCCTGGCCAACGTTCTGTAACAAATGGCATGTTTGCTTGCTTTACTGTGTTTGAAACAACGTCTTTAGCTTGTTTTTTTGTAGCAACAAAAAGTATCTGTTTGCCAGATTTTGCTATTTGTTTCAATGCTGCTGCTGCCTCTTCTGCTTTAGCTGCTGTTTTGTAAAGGTCTATAATATGAATACCGTTACGCTCCATGAAAATATAAGGAGCCATTTTAGGATTCCATTTTCTTTTCAAGTGTCCAAAGTGAACACCTGCGTCAAGCATTTTGTCAAATTCTAACATTTTCTTTTTTTCTTTTTGTTTACTTTCCTAAATTTAATTAAATCAATTGGCAAGTAGTTGCCTTAGGAAAACAAATCTTGCCAATTTGGATACTAAACACTGTAATCCAATATCCTCCTAACGTTTGCTGAATTGGAAACGTTTTCTTGCTTTCTTTTGTCCTGGTTTCTTTCTTTCAACCATACGAGAATCTCTTCTCAACAAACCTTTTGCTTTCAATACAGGACGGTCTTCTATGTTTGCTTCACACAAAGCTCTTGCTATAGCCATTCTCAATGCTTCTGCTTGTCCTGAAAAACCACCACCATCAAGGTTTGCTTTAACATCAAATTTTCCCATTGCATCTACAGTTTCAAATGCTTGGCATACTACATACTGTAAAGGTGCTGTTGGAAAATATTCTTTATAATCTCTGCCATTAACTGTTATATTTCCGTTACCAACTTTCATATATATTCTTGCAACGGCAGTTTTTCTTCTTCCTATTGTATTTATTACGCCTTCCATTTTTATCTAATTGAATTAAGTTCTACAACTTCCGGTTTCTGTGCTTCAAATTTGTGTTCCGGACCAACAACAACATGAAGATGTTTGTACAATTTTGCACCCAATTTGTTCTTTGGCAACATACCCTTTACTGCATGTTCCATAACTCTTACAGGGAATTTGCTGAAAAGAAGTTGAGGTGTAGAAAATCTTTGACCACCAGGGTATCCTGTATGACGTACGTATAATTTATCTGTATATTTTTTTCCCGTAAACTTTGCTTTTTCAGCGTTAATTATGATAACATTATCTCCACAATCTACATGAGGAGTATAACTTGGTTTATGCTTGCCTCTAAGTATGTTGGCTGCTCTTGTAGCTACACGACCAACAATTTGATTTTCGGCATCGATAACTATCCATTTTTTTTCAACATCTGCAGGTTTAACTGACAATGTTTTATAGCTCAATGTACTCATTGTTTTTCTTAATCCTTATATTTTTATACTTAATTATACTTTTTGAGAAACCTTTTCACACGTTTCAAAGGCCAATAAGAAAACGTGTATTTTCTACATTTCTCGTTCTCAAACAGTATGTTATGTAAGGGATTAACGGGACTTACCAACACACTTTTTGAGTTTGCAAAGATACAATAAGTTATTGAACTACAAAATTTTTTTGTCAGAAAAATATATTTATTAAACATTTTCCCTCATTTTTTGTTTCAGTTTTATGAAACTTGATTCTATTTTCACCAAACGAAGAAAGAGAATTCTAAAACTTTGTTTTAATTTTCTATCTCTTTGTTTTAATTTCGTAGAACTTTGTTTTAATTTTCTAAAACAAAGAAATAATTTTCTAAAACTTGATTCTATTTTCGCCAAACGAAACAGTAGTTTCAAAAATCCCCCACCCTTTTTTTGACAAGAAAACAAAACTAATAATAAATAAGGGGAAGTAATATTTTTTGAAGAGTATAAACACGTTTTGTAAAAAATAATATGTATTTTTGCAAAAATATGTAGGGAGTAGTCCTTACTTTATACGTTTATGAAACGTTTTTGACTTTGTTTGATTTTGAAAACCTGAGAAATTTTCAAGTTACACACAAACGAAAGTCAATAATTACTCCACTTAGCGTGGAATGTGTGGTTATTGCATCTTTCTGTGTACGGGTTTTCTCAGGGCCTTCAAAATGTTGATGTAAGTTACAGTTCCACGTTTCTTATTTATAAATAGGCAGATAGGGAACAGTCTGCAAAAGAAAAAAGTTTAACACATGCATATAGGAAAAAGAATAAAAGAAGTTTGTGAGGTGAGAAATATTTCTGCTAATCAACTTGCTTCTATGATTAGTTGTGATAGGTCAAACATTTATTACATTTTTCAAAGAGAAAATATAGATACAGGTTTGTTAATACGCATAGCAAAGGCTCTTCATTATGATTTTTTCAGAGATTACTCAGAAGAAATATTTCCTATAAATATGATGTGGAATGCAACTGCAACATATAATAGACATAAATAGAAAAAGATTTTTTTCTTTAAAAAATTCTCTTTTTTGATAAGATATGAAAGATTTTCATATTTTTCTGAAATATCTTCATCATAAAAATTTTATTACTTTGTTAATATAGGTGTATTTTTGCAAAATATAAAATTTTCGTTAAATTATTCTAAAAATTTTTATGATATGAATTACACAAATTACCAAAGTAAAAAAGCATTTAGCAAAAAGTATTCAGTAGGAAACAAGAATAAAATCTTGTATTTTCTGTTTTTATGTATTTCTCTATTTTTTGCAAATTATCAAACAGAAGCAAGAGATATTTACGTTGTACAAACAAGGAATTTAAATGTAAGAACAGACGCTTCAAATAGGTCTAAGGTTATAGGCACGTTGCACTACGGCGATACTATTTTTGTAGATACACTAATAAATAATAAATGGGCAGAAATAGAATATAATAATACTTCTTGTTATGTTTCAAAACGATATATACAGTTTGTAGAAACAGAAAATATAATCACACAAGAAGATAGTGAAAGTAGTAAAAGTGGTCATATAAACTTTTGGCTTGTACTCGTTATATTTGTTGGAGTTTGGATTATCGGTGTAATAATAACAGGTTCAATAGCAGTAGCATCTCATTTTGACAAAGAGGACACGAAAAAACTATCACTGATTATCTATCCTATTATAGGTTTTGTTTTTGCATTTATCATGTGTTTTATCTTTCCTATATATCCAGAGACAACATACGTTTGGTGGGAAGGAATGTTTCATGGGGGTTGGCTTTTGCCTAATTGGATAATATCTCTATTTTCAGATAACTGGTCATACAAAGCACCTTTACATACCAGTGCTTATAACATTTGGTGGTGGATTAGTGCTGTTTTAGGAGTTTGTACAGATATACGTCTAATAATTTCTATAATAAGTAATATACGTTATTTTTCAGAATAGTGTTTTAGTAAAAAGTTCTTTCCTATGAATACCACAAATACAGGTTTTGCAAAACAGCATAGACAGTTAAGAGTGTTTATATCATCTACTTTTAATGATATGAACACTGAAAGAGATGCTCTTGTAGAACAATGTTTTCCTAAAATAAGAGATTTATGTAAAGATAGAGGTGTAGAGTTTGTACCTTTGGATTTACGGTGGGGGATAACTGAAAATGCAGCAAAACAAGGTAGAGTATTTGAAACTTGTATGAGAGAGATAGATAATTCTCGTCCTTTCTTTATAGGTATAATAGGAAATAGGTATGGTTGGATTCCAAACGATAATGATTTGGGACAATTCTCCGATGATTTGAAGAAACGATACCCTTGGTTAGAGTCTGCTTTGCAAGAAAAGATGTCTATAACTGAGATGGAAATGCAATATGCAGTACTAAGAAACTTAGACGAAAATATAAATGCTGCATTCTATTTCCGTTCAAATAAAATGCAAGTAAAAGAAGAGTTTAAACACGATGTAGGAACTGAAGATGAAATATCGTTAAAAGAAAATAAACTGCAAGCACTAAAACAAAAAATAAGAAATCAACAAAAGTTTCCTGTAAAAGAATATGATAATGAAAAATCCTTAGCCGATATTGTTTTAAAGGATTTAGAAGATTTTCTTAATAAGGAATATCCAAAAAACGATAAGAATTTTGACGATATTATGTACATTCAACAAGAAAATATTCTTGCAGAAAGAATGCAAAGTTTATTTTCTTTGGATAGATATTTTGATAAAGGTAATGAATGGACAAAGAATTCTTCTAAAAAACATCTTCTTATTACAGGATATAGTAGCAAGGGAAAATCCTATCTTTTGGCAACGCATATTAAATGGCTAAGAGAAAAACAAGGTGCAAAGGTTATCTATTTGGATTATCCATCTGTAAAGGTATATGAATATGAATGGACAGAGTATTTTAATTATATTGTAGATTGTTTATTAGATACTATAGGTGTAAGAAGTAGAAAAAAAAGTTCTAATTCAAGAACATTTGGTTGTATTTTCCAAGGTATATGGTGGTTTTTTAAATTATTTGCTTATGTGCTTTTTATTCTTCCATTAAAACTTGCATTTGGTAAAAAAAGAAGTTCTGCATATATAGCTGACGAGATTTCTTCCAAAACAATGTCTTGGCAAGAAGCTGTAAATAATTATAGTTTAAAATCATTTAATCTCCTGAATAAAAGACTAAAGAAAATCAAAAATCTACCTCCATTGTATGTTGCCTTTGATAATTTAGATTTTTTAGATAGCATTCAGTTACAAACTATAGATGTATTAAAAGAACTATACAATGTTCGTTTTATATACTCTACATCTATAGGAACAAAAGCACATACATTTATAACAGAAGTTCTAAAAGCAGATATTATACAAGTAAATAACTTATACAAATCCCAATCTCGCGAATTTATTACTAACTATCTAAAAAAATATGGTAAAGAATTAGATGAAGATGGAGTACAAAGAGATAAACTTGTAAATTCAAACATAGGAGGAAACCCTAAGTTACTGTCCTATATTCTAAACCTTATGGTAGGTTTTGGTTCCTTTGAAGGATTAGATGCTTATATAGATGAACTTTCTACTGTGAAAGATGAATATCATCTGTATGAAATACTAATAAACAATATGCTAAATATATTTAAAGATGATGGAGATACTGTTATTATTAAGTGTTTATCTGCTCTTGCTTTAGTAAAAAATGGTTTAACCGAAGATGAACTTATAAAAATGTTTGATATTCTTCCTTTGCATTGGGCAAACGTACGACCTTATATTTTAAATATCTGTAATAATCATAGCGATTTGTATTATTTACCTTCGGATAAACATCGTCAAATTGTAAAGAATATTTTCAATAATTCAGCCACAATTTCTTATATTGTATCTAATTATTTTGAAAAAACATTACTTTATTTCAAAAATTATACAGATAAATTTGGAGGTTTTGATGGTACTTCTGCTGTAGATGATGCTGAAAAACTTGCAAGACAAGTAGCTGTATTGGTACCTCTTTATTTGGAAACTGAGCAGTATGATAATCTTTATTTGTGGGCTACTTATATGGATGCAGACAATTATTTGCAAGAAGCCGAAAGAATAACCATTTGGAGAACCTTGTACGATAATGGGTATAATATGAGAAATACTCAAAGAGTAGATATATCTCCTTACTTAAAAAGGACGATGTTATATGATGATAATGTAAAACGGGTCTTGCAATCTGATATTGAAAGTTTATATCTACGATGGTTATATATAGCAAGTTTCTCTCATCAAACAGAAGATGTTAAATGGTTAACAGAAAAACTTCCTAAAGATTATAGAAACAATGAAAATGAAGAAGATTTATTATTAAAGGCTCAAAAACTATTTACAGCGAAAAAATATAATGAACTAATAGCATTAAATCCTAAGACAAACGACAACATTTTACAAATTACTTTAAATTCTTTTCTTATAATTGCCTTTATGGAATTAAAGAGATTTGATGAGGCAATAGATTTAACAAAGAAAGATTTTGAAACTTTAAATAGTTATGTAGATTATGATTTTGAATTAAAATTAAATACATATTCTGTTTATGTAAAAGTTGCTACCACACTACAAGAAACATCTATGGTTGACAGTCTTTTAAAGATTTTTGAACAAGAAAAAGATAATATGCTAAGAATAGGTATAGATAATCAGTTATCTTATACATTTTTAGAATCATTATGTTACCTATATTTTTATAACAAAAGATACAACGACACACTTAAAGTTGGAGAAATGCTATTGCAATCTGCAAAATCTCTAAAACTACCTGAACAAGACGCACTTACAATAATTAACTCTGCTAAACAATCTCTTTCTTCTTATACGGAAAGATAAGAGAGGCTATTATGCTTATAGATAGTATACCTATTATAATAAGAAGTGAAACTATTATAGGTATTTCTATATTTATAGGGTTTGATTCTAATATCATCTTCACTCCTATAATAAACAGTAGAAAAGAAAGACCTATTTTTAAAAATCTGAACTTTCTTACCATACCACTGATAAGGAAGAACAAAGAACGTAAGCCCATAATAGCAAAGATATTTGAGAAAAATACAATATAAGGGTCTTTTGTTACAGAAAAAACTGCTGGAATAGAATCTACAGCAAACATAACATCGGTAAATTCTATAGTTATCATACAAAGCAAAAGAGGAGTTATGTATTTTCTTCCATCTATTTTTTTTACGAAAGAATTATCGTTTATTTCATTGGTAACATTCCATCTTTTAGAACAAAAACGTACAATAGGATTTTTATCAGGGTTCATTTCCTCTTTTTTGTTTCTCTTTAAAAACATAGAAATACCCGAATAGATAAGAAACAATCCAAACAAAATCAAAATCCATTCATATTTTGAAATTAAGGCTCCTGCTACAAAGATAAAGATAAACCTCATTATCATTGCACCTACTATACCCCACATGAGAACTCTTTTATAGTATTGTGGTGGAACGGCAAAAGCAGAAAAGATAAGTATCATTACAAAAATATTGTCTATACTCAAAGAATACTCTATCAAATATCCTGTAATATATTCTAAGAACATACGTTTGTTGTACATCTGCACCGCTTTGTCAAAAGAAATATCGGAGATTTTAGTTTCAAAGTTTTTTTCGTGGTATTTGTTTGCAACCTCAACAAGCGCCTGTTTGTCTTCTATACCGTGTATTTGATTGCCAAAGAAATAGATAATGCAACCAAAACCTATTGCAAGAAATATCCAAATAAGTGTAGTAACAAAGGCTCTTTTTATACTTACTACCTTATCTTTTTTTTCAAACACACCTAAATCCAATACTAACAACCCAGATATTATTAGTATAAAACCTATAAAAAACAGTACTTGTATCAAGTTTGAATTGTGCATAATATTTTCTTTTTTTATAATCCTGTTGCAAAATTACTGAATTTATTAAAAAAATGTAGTACTTTTGCAACTAATCTTTACAATAATATTTCTATTATGAAAGATATAGATATATTCATACCGTGTTGTGTTGACCAATTTTCTACTCAGGTAGGCAAAGACCTCATCTCGCTTGTAAAAAGTATGGGGTTCAATCCTGTTTATAATGAACAACAAACCTGTTGTTCTAAGGTTTTGTATGAAAACGGCAATTGGAAAGAAGCCACAACAGTAGGTGAAAAACTTTTAGAAGATTTCAAAGGACAAAATACAATAGTAGGTTGTTCTGCTTCGTGTATAGGATATATCAAAGGTCATTTAGGAAACTTGTTTCACAACACTTCTTATCATAACGACTACAAACTGCTTGCAAATAGGATAATGGATATTTCAGAATTCATACATTGTTTTAAAAGTGATTGCGATTTGGGAGCAGAGTTTCCTTTTAAGGTTTATTTGCATTGTCAGTGCCAATCCAAGAACTATTATGATGTAGAGGAAGAATGCAGACTTATTTTAAACAAAGTAAAAGGTTTAGAACTTGTAAATGAACAGTGCGATAAATCTTGTTGTGGTTTTGGTGGCAGTCTGTATTATTATAATCCTCCCGTAAGTGAAGAACTTGCGAGAATGAAAGTAGAAAAAGCCATTTCTTTGGGTGCAGAATATATAACTTCTACAGATGCAAGTTGTCTTATGCAGATGAATGCTTATATAAACAAAAAGCAACTTGATATAAAAACTATACACCTTGTTTCTCTTCTAATGTATAATCGTAATAATATTGATGGATAATTCTTTTGTTTGGGGACATGGCAGACCTTTCAACGCATATTCTAACTATATGAAGAGGAAATACGGTGAAAGAATACAGAAGTTGAGTATAGATGCAGGTTTTTCTTGTCCAAATAGAGATGGAAAGATTTCTTATGGAGGTTGTTCTTTTTGTTCAAATGAAGCTTTCAACCCTTCCTATTGCAGAGATTGTCATTCTATTAGCCAACAGATAGAAGAAGGTATCAAGTTCCATAAATGGAGATACAAAAAGGTACATAAATATTTTGCATACTTTCAAGCCTATTCCAATACTTACGCTCCCTTAGATATTCTCAAGCAACGTTATGATGAAGCCTTGTCAAACGAAAATATTTGCGGGCTTGTCATAGGTACAAGACCAGATTGCATAGACGAAGAAATACTTTCCTATTTAGAAGAGTTGAATAAATATTATCATATAGTTATAGAATTTGGTATAGAAAGTTGTTACAACTCTACTTTGCAAGCAATAAATAGAGGTCATACCTTTGAATGTACTAAAAAAGCAATAGAGGATAGCAAAAAACACGGTTTGTGCGTTGGTGGTCATATAATCTTTGGCCTGCCTACAGAAACAAGAGAAGATATGTTGAAACAAGCAGATATTCTTTCAGCATTGCCATTGGATAGTATAAAGTTTCATCAGTTGCAAATATTGAAAAATACTACTATGGAAAAGGATTATCTGCAAAACACTGAAAAGTATCATCTTTTTTCATACGAAGAGTATAAAGATTTTATAATTTCTTTCCTTGAAAATCTCAATCCAAATATTGTAATAGAAAGATTTGTTTCAGAAGTTCCTCCTCGCTACAATGTAATAAACACTTGGGGAACGAAAAGAAATGAAACCATAGTAGAGGAAATAGAAAAACAGATGATAAAAACAAACACCTATCAAGGTAAAAATTACAAACAATAGAAGATGAAAGAAACATTGTATGGTAAAACTCTAAAAGAGCTGCAAGATATTTGCTTTTCATTCAATCAAAAAAAATATGTTGCTCAGCAGTTAGCCGATTGGCTTTACAAAAAGAATGCAACAGATATAGATTCTTTTTCTAATATTTCTAAAGATTTTAGAGAAAAGCTTTCTCTAAAATACATTGTGGGATTAACTCCTTATTCTGATGTTGTGGTTTCAAAAGATGGAACAAAAAAATATCTTTTTCATTATGCAGACGATGTTTTTGTAGAAGCAGTAACTATATTTGACAAAGAAAGACAAACACTTTGTATTTCTACTCAAGCAGGTTGCAGAATGAATTGTAGTTTCTGTGCCACAGGAAAACAAGGTTTGAAAAGAAACCTCTCCACTAATGAAATACTAAATATCTTTCGTTGTATAGATGAATTTAGTACTATAAAGAATATTGTTTTTATGGGAATGGGAGAACCTTTGGACAATTGGGAAGAAGTGAAAAAGGTTTTGGAAATATTGTGTTCAGATTATGCTTATAGTTTTTCTCCTCGTAGAATAACCGTTTCTACTGCTGGTTTTTTACCTCTTATGCAGAAACTCCTTGACCAAACAGACGTAAATATTGCTATATCTCTTCATAATCCTATTTCCGAGGAACGAAAAAATATTATGCCTATAGAAAAAGCCTATCCTATAGAAAAAACAATAAATTTATTAAAACAATACAATTGGAAACAACAACGTTCTCTTACCTTTGAGTATATAGTTTTTGATAAAATAAATAACCAACCAAGACACGTAAAAAGACTTTGTCAAATCCTTAATGGATTATCGTGTAAAATAAATCTTATACGTTTTCATACTATACCAAATTCTGAATTCAAAGGTGTAGATGACAAAGAAATGATTGCCTTTAGAGATATACTCAACAAGAAAGGTATACTCTCTACTATACGTACTTCAAAAGGTGAAGATATAAGTGCAGCCTGTGGTTTGCTGGCTACAGATAAGATAAAAGATAAATAAAAGAAACATAACTATAATACTATTCTGTAGGTATTGACAATTTATAAAAAACAAGGTATCTTTAGAATAGTACTATAATTATGTTTCTTATTTTTTCACCTCTTTAATTAGTTATCTTCTTTCTACTTTATTGTTTTATAACTTTTTTAGTAGATTTTCCTTTAGAGGTGTTTAGAGTGAGTAGATATATTCCTTTAGGATAACGAGATAAATCTATTTCTGTCATAAAGTTATCTACTGAAAATTTATTTAACTTTCTACCATTTATATCTGTTATCTCTATATCGTATATTTTATAATTACACATTACTTCTACATAGTCTGACGTAGGGTTTGGATATATTTGACAATAATCATTTATATCAAAGTTTTCTATAGATGAATTGGTGTCTTGTCGTGGTACAAGTATTATAGGTAATACGGAGATAAATATATTTCTATACATATAAAATATACTATCTTCGGCAAAACTATGCCAAATACCATTATTATCTCTAAAATAAGGTTCCCCATTATATGGACAAAGTGGAATAGTATCTACTACTTGTTCTAACGATAAGTCTGGATTATCAGGAAAAGAACCAGCATGACAACCATAATAATCTCTTGGTATTCTTCCTACAAATATAGTATCATAACTATATCCATAATCTGCTACTACATCTCTTAAACATTCATCATCTACTCTACAAGTATGATTTACTCTGAAAGTTCCACTGTTAATTTCTCCCATATCAAAACCTATTAAAAAATCTTTTACTTTAGGATATTCTCCATTTTTTGCCTGAAAATAATAATTATTTCATTCTCCTCCTCTATATGTATAACTTAATCCTCTGTATGAAATATTTTCTGTATGCAACATTCCACGAGATATTTCTGTATAGTCTGTATCAAGCAAGTATATATTATGTGTATTTATAGAATGGTCAGAAAAATTACCTGTACAATGCAAAGAAATTCCTGCTATAATACAAGTAGAATCTAAATGAAATGCCTGTACATACGCATTTGCAAAAGGATTAGAATATCCCACAATCAAACGTCCATAAGACCAATCGTAAGCCACAGTATCATCGCAAAACATATTTTTTATTTTCAGATGTTTAAATATTCCATAAGCGTTTGCATAACCATCTATATAATGCACTACAGGAGGATGTCCCCACATTGAATCTGTTGTATATAAATGATGTCTAATATCATCTAATACTCTTGGCCAACCAGTAAACATTGGAGGTTCATAGATAAGCACTGTATCGTATTCCGTAAATGATGGTTCAAACTGTGCTTTTGTTTCTACAATAGAAAATAACATTATAAATGCTATTACTAATGCTTTGATTTGATTCTTTGTTTTCATATTATTTTCTCCTTATTATTTTGTTACTATATTTTATTTACAAATTTACTTTTTTTTATTTTTTTAAAGGTTTTTTCACCCCTTATAACAGCAAAAAAGCTCAAAAAGTAGACTCAAATATCAAAAAATTTTAAAAAAATGTATTTTTTTTCATTGCACCACAACAAAAGATTTGATTTTTAATACTTTAATTATTTCAAAAAATTTTGATTATAAAAAAATAAAACAAGGTTTTGTTTCAATAATTTATCATTTGTTACGTTATAAAGGTATGTTAAAAAAATAATAATTTGTATTATATGGAATTTACAGCAGAACAAATAGCCCAATTTCTTCAGGGTAGAGTGGAGGGAGATACCTCTATAAAAGTGAATAATGTTTGTAAGATAGAGGAAGGAAAACAAGGAGCTTTGGCTTTTTTAGCCAATCCTAAATATTATCATTATATATATGATACTCAAGCATCTGTAGTTATAGTCAATGAAGATTTTGTTTTAGAAAAAGAAGTTTCTACAGTACTTGTAAGAGTGAAAGATGCTTATTCTGCATTTGCTACTTTGTTAGAGTTGTACAACAGTATGAAAAACAAAAAAAGAGAAGGTATTTCTTCACTCTCTTTTATTCACAAGGAAACAAACATAGAACAAAACGTATATGTTGGAGAATTTTCTGTAATAGAAAAAGACGCCTATATAGGAGAAGACTCACAAATCTATCCACAAGTATTTGTAGGTGAAAACGTGAAAATAGGAAAGAATGTTACTATATATCCCGGCGTGAAGATATACCACGATTGCGTAATAGGAAACAACTGTATTTTGCATTCGGGTTGCGTTATAGGTGCAGATGGTTTCGGATTTGCTCCTTTGCCAGATGGAAGTTTCAAAAAAATACCACAGACAGGCAATGTTATATTGGAAGACGATGTAGAAATAGGTGCAAACACTACTGTAGACCGTTCAACTATGGGTAGTACTATTCTAAAAAAAGGAGTAAAACTTGACAATCTTTGCCAAATAGCCCACAATGTAAGCGTTGGCAACAATACTGTAATGGCTGCACAAACAGGAATAGCAGGTTCTACATCTATAGGCAAGAACTGTTTTATAGGAGGTCAAGCAGGAGTAGTAGGACACGTAAATATAGGCGATGGTGTGAAGATGGCAGCAAAGACAGGTGCTATTTCAAACGTGGAAGACAATACAGAAATTATGGGACACCCACACCTAAAAGCCAGAGATTATATGAAGAGTTTTATTTTGTTTAAAAAACTCCCTGAATTAGAAAAAAGAATAAGAGAACTTGAAAAACAATTGGATAAATAATTATCTTTCAGATATTAAATGTGAAGAATATTTTCACGCATTTAATATTCTACTCTTAGTAATAGGAATGATGTTTTCACCATTCCTTATTACAGTTGGTTTGTGTTCTTCTGTCTTGGGGATAATAGTTAGACTGTTCCAATGGAAAGAGTCTATAAAACTATTATCTCAAAGTTGGAAAATAATTATGTGCATAAGTATAGTTTTCTTGTTAGATATTTTCGGAATATTTTTCAGCAATAACAAAACAGAAGCATTCAACGTTATAGTACATCAAATACCCCTATTTATCATTCCTATATATATATGTCTTATATCACCTATAAAAAAGAAGATATTTGACTTTCTTATTTTGATATATATACTTAGTATGCTCTTTGGAACTATCTGGGGATTTGTTGTTTATCTTAAAAATGATTATGCAGATGTTAGAAAACTCGTTATAGGCGCAAGGAATATAGCCTTTGCTATAAAGACCGCCTTTGCTATAATCATTCTATTGATATACGCATATAAAACTAAGAAACACAAGAAAAAAATTGTAGTTTTATCGTTATGGTTCTTTATTTTTTTGATTATAACTCAGATGATAAGCGGTTTGTTGAGTCTTGTCTTTATAACCTTAGTTTTTTCTTTGATAATAATTTTCAGAAGACTAAAATCCCTATCTAAAAGACAAACTATAATATACAGAAGTTTTGCTTGGGGATTTGTTATCTTTATTTGCTTGTCGTGTTTGTGGATAGTAGGACAATACAACAATTATTTCATTGCAAAAGATACCACTCCCCTATCTGCAAATAATAAAACTCTGAGTGGAAACGTCTATACACACGCACAAGACGACTTTATAGAAAACGGATATTATGTAAATAATTTCGTATGCGAGAAAGAGGTAGAAGAGGAATGGGAAAAGATATATAATAAATCTTTAGATGATACTTGCGAATACTCACCATATACATACAGAAGCGTAATATTCAGATATATAAACTCCAAAGGACTGCACAAAGACAAAGAGGGAGTAAGGGCTTTGAATGAAAAAGATTTTGATAATATCAACCATGGTTACGCAAATGTGGTTTATGCAGAAAGATTTTCTTTGAAACCAAGATTGTATCAAACATTTTTTGAATTTGAACGATTTGAAAAAACAGGTAATGTTTCTGAAATGTCTTTAATTCAACGTTATGTTTGTCTGAAAAATGCTTGCAAGTTGATTGTTCAAAATTTCTGGTTTGGTATAGGAACAGGCGATGAAAAGGAAGTAATTGATAAGACTTTAAGAGAAAAATATACAGTTGTAGAAATAGAAGATTCTGACCCACATAACCAATTTATATACGAGTGGGTAGGCTTTGGAATAATAGGTCTTTGTCTTATGATTGTTGCTTTAGTTTATCTACCTACAAAACTAAAACTTTGGAAAAACATTTATTTTATTTCTTTCTTTGTTATAAGCATTTGTTATATGTTTTCAGAGAGTGCGTTAAGAATGGTTGCAGGAATGATTTTCTATGCCTTATTCCTTTCTCTTATGACCTTCAATAAGAAAAACTTATAGCAGACTCTCAATAGGGAATATTAAAATCCTTGTTTTTTAGTTTCTAATTATTTTCTTTTAATAAGGTACGAGTTTTACTATATTTCATATACTCGTAATGTGAATATATTTTACAAAGTTCAAAACCTTTTTTGCCGTCCAAAAATCCTAAAAGAATAAAATAATCTCTGAAAAACTTCCAACAGGTTTTTAAAATAATCTTTGCAAAAGAAACCCTTTTACCATTTTCTGCATATTCTTTGGCTCTAAGAGTAGAAAAAGTGTCTAACTGTTTCAACAAAGCCTCTTTAGAAGAGTAAGCATAGTGAATTAAATCCCCTTTCAAATAACCTATAATAGCATTTTCCTGCATTACAACTTTTTCATGGACGTACTTTCCTTGAAATTCTCCTTTTGTTCTATCGTATAACCTAAGTTTTTTATCGGGATATAAACCACAATGTTTTATCCACGTACCGTAATAATTGTTTAGACGGTTACAAAAGTAGGCTTGTTTGGGGTTATCCAAAGATTTTATTTTTATGATTTCTTGTTTCAACTCCTCACTCAAACATTCGTCTGCATCTATGTTAAACACATAGTCGTTAGATGCTTGTTGGGTGGCAAAATTCTTTTGTTTCACATAACCCAGAAAAGGTTGTGAAACAAACTTTACATTAAACTCTTTGCAAATACTCTCGGTTTGGTCTGTGGAAAGGCTATCTACCACTACTATTTCATCAACTACGCCTTGCAGACTCTCAAGACATCGTCTTATATTTTTCTCCTCATTGAGTGTTATGATTGTAGCAGAAATCTTTACCACGATTACATTATTTGCTCTACTTCTTTGAATATGCTTTCCTTTATAGCAGGCAACAAGGTTTTTACGTCTATGATGTTTATGCTATGTTTAGGAAATTTCTCTGTCATCTTGCCATCTACACTATTTGCTATCCCCTCTTGAGCATTTTTTTTAAATTCTGTATATATAACTATGGTTTGAGGTTTCTTTTCCACTGCAGAAACAAAGTCTGAATGCACCCAAGCGTGTTCTACACTCTCGGTTTTCAGTGCTTCAATCAATTTTCCTACAAGTTTTTTTCTGCTATACCTTGCGAACCAAGATGGTTTTCTTTTCTTATCTGTCAATCCTTTTGCAAACTGACGATATGTTTTTTTGTCCATCATAAAGAAAGTTTTCTTGTTCTGTGTAAGAAATATTTTATAGTTTTACAAGGCCTGCAAATCCCATAAAAGCCATAGCAAGAATACCTGCAGATATAAGTGCTATAGGCATACCTTTCATACCTTTAGGCATTTCCATAAGTTCAAGGTGTTCTCTTATTCCTGCAAATAGTACCAATGCAAGAGTGAAACCTATTGCTGTACTTATACTGTAGGTTAGTCCTTGTAAAAGATTGAAATCCTTTTGTATAACAGATATTGCCACACCCAAAACGGCACAGTTTGTAGTTATCAAAGGTAGGAATACTCCCAAAGATTGATAAAGTGCTGGGCTGATTTTCTTAAGTATTATCTCCACCATCTGCACCAAAGCTGCAATTACCAATATAAACATAATGGTTTGCAAGAACTCTAAATGCAAAGGCACCAATACAAAGGTTTGTAACAAAAACGTTGCAAGAGTAGAAAGAGCCATAACAAAGATGACTGCCATACCCATACCGGTAGCAGTACTTACTTTGTTTGAAACGCCTAAAAACGGGCAAATTCCTAAGAATTGACTTAATACAACGTTGCTTACAAATATAGCAAATATAAATATTTTCAAGTATTCCATAATGTTTTACTTTTATTTGTTCCCTATTTTTATTGTAAATTACGATTTGCAAAGATAAAGAATATTTTTTAGATATTTAAATTTTTTTACAAATTTTGCATTTCTTTTTATAAAAGTAGTACATACAAGACGGTATTTTTACAAGAAAACATCTTATCAAAGAAATAGTGTTCTAAAATTCCTTTTTTCTATTTTTAGTCATAGTTTTCTTTTCGTAAAACTTCGTTTTAGAATAGAAATTCTTAAAATTTTTCTTAAAAAACTATACGGTACTGTTCTAAATTCCCACCATAATTTTGTACTACTTTATTACACGTTCGCAAAACTTTGTTTTAATTCTGTAGAACTTCGTTTTACGTTTACGAAACGAAGTTTTAGAATTCTATCTCTTCGTTTTAGAAAATTAGAATCAAGTTTTAGAAAACTGAAACGAAGTTCCGTAAAAGTGAAAAAAGAAAAAAGGTGCAAACTTTTCAGAAAAAGTTTGCACCAAAATGTAAAAATATTATTTAACAACTAACAAACTACAGATGTTTGTTTATATCATATTCATTTTGCCTAAGAATAATAGAAGAGAATAACCTATTACCAAAGTAATAACACCCATTATTATTCCGGCTTTTACCATATCTTTTTGTTTTACAAGATTGGTAGAGAAAGCAAGGGCGTTTGGAGGTGTAGATATAGGAAGTATCATAGCAGCAGAAGCAGATATTGCTATACCTATAAGTACTGTAGGTGTACCACCTATTGCTCCCAATTTTTCTCCCATACCTGTACAAACTACTGCAAGTATAGGCATAAGCAAAGCAGCAGTAGCAGAGTTTGAAATGAAGTTAGACAATCCATAACATACCAAACCAGAGATAAGAAGTATTACTATAGGAGAGAAATCTCCAAAAGGTATAGATGCAACTGCATTACTTGCCAAACCAGAACCATTAAGAGCATAACCCAAAGCAAAACCTCCGGCTACCATCCAAATAACACTCCAATTTATTTCTTCCAAATCTCTTCTGTCTATAACTCCTGTAAGTGCAAAAACTATAAACGGTACTAATGCTACAGTGTAAGAGTTTATTCCTGTGAAAGCATCAAACATCCATAAAAGAACAGTAACCAAGAAAGTAATTATTACTATATAGGTTTTCTTATCCTTTTTCATATTGCTTTCTATATGTAGTTCCACTGTCTTTTGTGTGAATGGGTAAAGTTTCTTTAGTACTATCCAACCTATAAACAATAAAACTGCTGTCAAAGGAAGCATAAATGCAACCCATTGTCCAAATCCCAAACCCATATTCAATCCGTCTGGGTCATTAAGGTATTTCAATGCTATAGCATTTGGAGGAGTACCTATAGGTGTTGCCATACCACCAATATTTGCCGCTACCGGTATAGAAAGCGTAAGTGCTATTCTACCTTTTCCTTCTGGAGGTAGTTGTTTAAATACAGGAGTAAGGAATGTAAGCATCATAGCAGCCGTTGCTGTATTGGAAACGAACATAGAAAACAATCCTGTTATAAGTATAAAACCTAAAAGAACATTGTCTGATTTTTGTCCGAAAGGTTTTAAAAGTATTTTTGCCATGTGTCCGTCTAAGCCTGTCTTTGTTGCTGCTATGGCAAGTATAAAGCCACCTATGAACAACATAACAACAGGGTCGGCAAATGCAGCCATAATACTTTTGTAGGAAAGTAGTTTTCCCACTGCATCTTCATTAACCATGAATTTTACACCACTATCCGAAGTGAATAAAAGCAATAGTCCCATAATGGCTACAGAAGTACTCCACGCCGGTACAAGTTCAAAAATCCACATAAGTGTAGCAAAAGCAAATATTGCTATGATTCTTTGTTGTATAACGGTCAATCCCTCTATGCCATACATACCTTGTGGTGCGTTCCACAAGAATAGGGTTACCGCTATGATGATTAGTGCTTGTATAAGCCTCTTTACTCGTTTAGAGATATGAAATCTCTTCTCCTGTCCTAATTTATATATTGCTTCCACCAAATGAAAGCCAGGGTAATTTTTATACATTTTTTTGAAATTTTTGTGTTAATATACTTTATTTTGTTTGTTATGATTTTTATCTTACGAATTTATATTGCAAACGTACCATTAGTATGTTATCATTTAAATCTTTGATGTAGTCATTTGATTTATTTTTGTATATATCGTACAAGCAGTGTAATCTTATTTGGTCGTTGAATTGGTACATCAAACCTATACCTATATTATTGTAAGTTATATCGGCAACATTCTGTACTTTATCGCTTGCAATATCTGTATTCTGATTTAGATATTGATATTTCAACACTACAGAAAGAGGAGTCTTTACTATCTGTTGAGTATAGACAACAAAGGCACCAAAAAAGTTTCTATCGTATGAAAAAGGTGTGTTTATATTATAAGAATTATCTTGTTGTGAAGCGAAGTTTGATTTTCTGCTTGGCTGTTTTCCCATAGAGCATTCTCCTCTTAAAGAGGTTCTTCCCCAAGATGTTTGAGTGTTATATTGAAATTCTGCTCCGAAATATCTTCTTGCGTTTCTTTTATTTTTTTCTACAACTTTTTCTTGCCAATTATTGTCTTTCACAACGTGCCAAACGCTGTCTGCATTGTTTGTTCTACCCTCATAATACGACAAACCTACTCCCCAAGATGTAGAAGCGTCTTTATAATCGTATTTTAAATGAGATAAGAAATTAGGTGTAGGGTCTATCCATTTGTTTATAGCATTACCAGACATAGCAGAAAGGGATAGTTTCAAAGAATTGCGTTTATCATTGAAAGGATATTTTACCGTAGCAGTAAAACCAAAATCATGCTCTTGAGGAAATAGTTTTCTTGCCATAAGAGAACGTTCCATCGTTTCCATATTAGAAGAAGAGTATTCTATCTCATGACCGTATCCAACGCTCATTAAACCTCCTCTAAACGAAAGCCAATCATACGGGGTTACTTCCCAATAAGCCAAAAGAGGCAAAAAGCCTGCCTCTCTTATATTTGCCTCAAATACTCCTTTGCCTTTACCTTTTGTAAATTCAAAATGCAAAAGACCTCTTCTTACTCCAGCACGAGTATAAAAGTCATCTCCATCTCTATTTTCATCATAGGCACTGCCGGTAAAAGTACTTCCGTCTATACCAGCAAACTCTACTTGGCTTTGTATATAACCTATAAATTTAAAACCTTCATTTTGTGCAGAAACTATTGTTCCTACAATTATACTTGCAACAAGTACTAAAAATCTTTTCTTCATTTCTTTTGTTATTTTCTTGTTTAAAAACCGTGTCAAAAAGTTTGCAAAAGTACAAAAGTTTTCTTACAAAACTGCAAAGGTTTTAGAGTTTTTTCTTTCTTTGTTGTATTTTAGTGGAATAAAGAGAGAGATTTTTGAAACAAAGAAAGGGCTTTATTTTCACAAAACAATAAATGTAGGATATTTTTTTATTGATAAATGAAAAAACTTTTATACCTTTGCATTGTAAATAGAGTTTTCCTTAGTGTTTTAACATAAAAAAGAGAAACTTGTATATATAAGGACGAAAATAATATTAAAAATAAACAAAATATAGTTAGAGATATGAAAATATTGGTTTTAAACTGCGGAAGTTCGTCTATCAAATACCAATTGATAGATATATTAAACGATAACGAATCAAAAGTTTTAGCAAAAGGTCTTTTGGAAAGAGTAGGTTTGGAAATGGGAGAATTTACTCATAAGGTAAACGGAGAAAAACATTACGAACAATTGCCTATTGCAGACCACAAAGCAGGAATAAATATAGTACTTAAGGCTCTTACAGATGAGAAACTTGGAGTTATTAAATCCCTTGACGAAATACAGGCTTGCGGACACAGAGTTGCTCACGGAGGAGAAAAATTCACAGAAAGCGTACTTATAAACGAAGAAGTAAAACAAAACATAAGAGAACTTACTCCTTTGGCTCCTTTACACACACCGGGCAATCTTGCAGGTATAGAAGCCATGGAAAACCTTTTACCTGGCAAACCTCAAGTAGCAGTATTTGATACAGCCTTTCACCACACTATGCCTAAGCAAGCATTTTTGTATGGAATACCTTACGAATATTATGAGAAAGATAGAATAAGAAGATATGGTTTTCACGGAACATCACATCGCTATGTAGCACCAAAGGCTGCAAACATGGTAGGAATGGATGTAAAGAATGCAAAGATTATTTCTTGCCATTTGGGTAGCGGAGCCTCAATTTGTGCAGTAAAAAACGGCGAAAGCATAGACACTTCTATGGGATTTACTCCTTTGGAAGGTTTAGTTATGGGTTCACGTTGCGGAGATTTAGATGCAGGAGTCCTTCTTTACATTGCAGAAAAAGAAGGTTGGAACTATGAGCAAATAAATACATTCCTAAATAAAAAATGTGGACTAAAAGGTCTTACAGGTGGAGTTGTAGATATGCGAGATATTATGGCAGCAAAAAGAGAGGGCAAAGAGAGAGAAAGCAATGCTTTTGATGTTTTCGCATATAGAGTAAAGAAATACATAGGAGCATACGCTGCTGCTATGGGTGGAGTAGATATTATCTTATTTACCGGTGGTATAGGTGAGAATGCATGGTGGCAAAGACAAGAAATATGCAATGGTTTAGAGTTTTTAGGAGCAGAGATTGACAGAAAAGTAAATGAAGAAACTGCTGGAAAAGACGGAATCATTTCTACAAAAGACAGTAAAATAAAGATTCTTTCTGTAACTACAGATGAAGAATACGTTATAGCAAAAGATACTTACGAATTATCTAAATAAATAGGTGTAAAACTTTGTGTTGGATTTTCTTTGTAAAACTTTATTCAGATGAAATTTATAGGTAGATTACTCTTAAGGCTTGGCGGTTGGACGATGTATGCAGATGTTACTCCACAGATGCATAACGCTGTCATAATAGAAGCACCTCATACATCTATGTGGGATTTTGTTTGGGGAAGATCAGGTTTGTGGATGCTTGGAATCAAGTGTCATTTCCTAATAAAAAAGGAATTATTTTTCTTTCCCTTAGGTATAATCTTGCGAGGTTTAGGAGCAGTACCTGTAGATAGAGGAAACGATGGAAAGAAATTCTTTGATGATATAATAGAACGTTTAAAAAACGATAGCAATTTCTCACTTGTCCTTACCCCAGAGGGAACAAGAAAACTTTCTAAACATTGGAAAAAAGGTTATTACTTTATATCATCTCAAGCCAATCGTCCTATATATATGGCATGGTTAAACTATGAAAATAAGACTTGTGGTTTGGATTCTACCCCTATCATACCTTCGGGCGACTATGCAAAAGATTTTTCTATCATAGAGAATTTTTACAAAGACAAAGTAGCAAAACACCCAGAGCAATTTAATCTTTCTTATCTCTATAGAAAAGAAAATAATAATTAAACAAAAATACAGAAAACAATGTTAAGAACACATACTTGCGGAGAGTTACGTATAGCGGATTGTGGCAAAGAAGTAGTGCTTAGTGGTTGGGTACAAAAAAGCAGAAATCTTGGTTCTATGAATTTTATAGACCTAAGGGACCGCTATGGTATAACTCAAATAGTTTGCGATGACAAAACAGACAAAGCCGTTTATGAATTGGCAAAAACACTGTCAAGAGAATACGTCCTACAAGTAAAAGGCACTGTAAGGGAAAGAAGTAGTAAAAATACTAAAATCCCAACAGGTGAAATAGAAATAGAGGTTAAAGATATTACAGTCTTAAACCCGTCAAAGATACCACCTTTTACTATAGAGGATAACACAGACGGTGGGGACGAACTTAGAATGAAATACCGTTACCTTGACCTTAGAAGAAACTGTGTTAAAAACAACATAGAATTGCGTCATCGTCTTGCTATGATGATAAGAAATTATATGAACGCAGAACACTTCCTTGAGATAGAAACTCCATTCCTTATCCGTTCAACTCCTGAAGGTGCAAGGGACTTTGTAGTACCTTCCAGAATGAATCCTAACCAATTTTATGCTCTTCCACAGAGTCCTCAACAATATAAACAACTTTTGATGGTATCGGGCTTTGATAGATATTTCCAAATCGTCAAATGCTTCAGAGATGAAGACCTTAGAGCAGACCGCCAACCAGAATTTACTCAGATAGATTGTGAAATGTCATTTGTAGAACAAGAAGATGTTTTGCAAATGTTTGAAGGTCTTATCAAACATTTATTCAAACAAGAAAAAGGTTTAGAGTTAGGCACTTTCCAAAGAATGACTTGGAACGATGCTATGAAATACTATGGTAGCGATAAACCAGATTTGCGTTTTGATATGAAGTTTGTGGAACTCAATGAAGAGTTGCAAGGCAAGGATTTCAAAGTTTTCAACGATGCAGAGTTAGTTGTAGGTATTTGTGCTAAAGGTTGTGCAGAATATACTCGCAAACAGTTGGACGAACTTACAGATTTTGTAAAACGTCCTCAAGTAGGAGCCAACGGACTTGTATATATAAAGTATAATAATGACGGTACGTTCAAATCTTCTGTTGATAAGTTCTACACACAAGAAGATTTTGAGAAAGTGGCTTCAAAATTCTCTGCAGAGAAAGGCGACCTTATGTTGATAATGGCTGGTAAGGCTATGAAAACTCGTACTTCTCTTTGTGCTTTACGACTTGAAATGGGTAGCAGATTAGGTCTTAGAAATCCTTTTGATTATTCTGTTTTGTGGATAACAGATTTTCCTCTTTTGGAATGGAACGAAGAAGATAATAGATTCTATGCTATGCACCACCCTTTCACTGCTCCAAACCCTGAAGACTATCCTCAACTACTTGAAACCGACCCTGGTAAAGTTAGAGCAAATGCGTACGACCTTGTTATAAATGGAACAGAAGTTGGAGGTGGTTCTATAAGAATACATGATAGAGAAATGCAGTTGAAAATGTTTGAAACATTGGGCTTTACAGAAGAAAGTGCAAAACAACAGTTCGGTTTCCTAATGCAAGCCTTTGAATACGGAGCACCACCTCACGGAGGAATAGCCTTTGGTTTTGATAGGTTATGTTCTATCTTTGCAGGTGCAGACTCTATCAGAGATTTCATAGCATTCCCTAAGAATAACAGTGGTAGGGACCTTATGGCAGATGCTCCAAACGTTATTTCAGACGAGCAACTTGAGGAATTATATCTTTCTTTGAAACCTGTAAATAAATAATATGTAAAATAGACTAATAATAAAATAAGTGTAAAAACACTCTTTCAAAGACCGCCTTTTTTAGACGGTCTTTTCTTTTTTTCACATTTTTCATTAAGGTTTTATCTTCATAGAACTATACATCTTAACAAAATTTCATCAAAATATAACTTCGTTTTGTTGTCATAGAACTTTATTCTAATTTTCTATCTCTTTGTTTTATTTTCGTAGAACTTTGTTTTAATTTTCTATCTCTTTGCTTTAATTATCTAAAACTTGATTCTATTTTCACGAAACGAAGAGATAGAATTGTAGAACTTTGTTTTAATTTTCTAAAACAAAGAAAGAGAAAATAAAAACTTTGTTTCGTAAAACTAAAACAAAGTTTTA
>JAFUGA010000050.1 GCA_017469625.1 Bacteroidales bacterium | reverse complement strand
TAAAGATATTTATTGGTGGTTATAGAGAAGGTGAGCACCTCTTACCATTCCGAACAGAGAAGTTAAGCCCTTTATCGCCGATGATACTGCAACAAGTATGTGGAAAAGTAGGTTACTGCCAATTTATTCTAAAAAAGAGTTATCTTACAATAAGATGACTCTTTTTTTGTTTATAGAATGCTCCCTATTCTTATGTTTTTTACTATACTATAACTAATAGACCATTTTTATATCTTGTGTTTTAATTGCTATTATCCAAAAAATAATGTATATATACAAATACTTTTAGTTAATCATTTTCAATATATCGTATTTATCAAGTTCAAACTTTTTTTCATGTCCAGGATAAACAGTGAAACCATTACCTTTCATTTTACTGAATAACTCTATAGATTTTTTCAGTTTCTCAGCTGAACCTGTAGGTAATTTTGTTATAGTCTTCATATCTTTTATGAGAGTATCGCCTGTGAATAAACACTTATCAACCAAACAACAAATGCTGGCTTCAGTATGACCTGGTGTGTTGAAAAAATAAACCTTTTTATCACTAAAAGATAGTACAAAATCCAAAGACTCTATACTTATAGTATCGCAGTGAATAGAGAAAGCTTCCTTATTATCATAAAATACAGAACATTTTCGTTTCTCGTTCTGTATAGCCTCTGAACATAACTTTGAACAAACTACAGGAATATAAAACCTTTCCACCAAACTATTTACTCCCCAACAATGGTCAAGATGTTCGTGTGTAAGGATAATATATTTTGGTATCAATACTGTTTTTTGTATAAAATCAACAATAGTTCCTACATTCTTACTACCAGGGTCAATGATAATACAATTATTATCAATTGTATTATCATATAGAATAAAACAATTTGATGTTATAGGTTGATTAACAATAGTATGAATACAAAACATTCGCTCTAATTGATTGTTAAACCACCATCAACTACAAACTCTTGTCCGGTAATCCAACGAGATTTATCTGAAAGAAGAAACTCCACCATATTGGCAATATCTTCTTTTTTACCATCACCTAATAAATAACGAGGATTACTATTCTCTTGTAGTTCATACAAGAAATTAGTTGTTTTGGTGCGAACACCTCCTGGCATTATAGCATTCACTCTTACCTTTGGGGCTAATTCTACTGCTAAAGATTTCATTAACCCAAGCATACCTGCTTTTACAGCACTATATGTTGTGTAACCTTTAGTACCCATAATTGCAGAAACGCTTGATATTAACACCATTCCTTGTAAATTATCTGCATGTATTTTCTTTGATGTTAGAACTTTACTTAATGCAATGATTGAGAAAAGAGCAATATCAAAGTTTTTCTTTACAAATGCATAGTTTAACAGTTTTAAAGGTTTTACTGTGAATATTCCAGCAGCAAAGACAACATTAACCACTTGTATATTATTTTCTATAATATACTGAGAAAGCTTTTGTTCAGCTTGCTCTACTTCGGATAAGTCAAGTGTAAGTGTAAGATGACGTTCAGGGTAGGGAAGTTTGGCTTTTGTTTCAAGCAAAACTTCTTCACTAATATCTGTCAAAAGAAGACAATGACCAGCAGTTGCCAATGTTAAACATATTTGACGACCAATATCAGAAGTAGCACCTGTTATAAAAGTATAACCTGTTGTATTCATTATGCTAAAACATCTTTGCAGAATGCTTCTATTGACTCGTATTCACGAATGGTTGAGGTCTTCATTGTCTTGTTATAATCTGAATCCAACATAGCTAAGATGGTCAATGCAGCCAGCGAATCAAACTCATCATAATCTGTAAATTTTTTAGTAATATCTATATCCTCTACTTCAAGGATTTCTGCTAATTGTCCAAGTAATTCTTTCATATTTTAAAATTCTATTATTTTATTAAACTTCAAATTTCCAACTTTCATCATTATAGAACTCCAAGTAAGTCCTACACCAAAACCAGCCATACATAGTAGCATTTCTTGGTTGCATAATTGTTCTCCCAAATTATAACTTATACAAGTCGGTACAGTTACACCACTTGCATTTCCAAAGTTCTCTACTATGTTTGCAGGCATCTTTTCACGAGGTACTCCTAATTTATCTGCCAATTTGTTTAACATAAACTTATTCGGCTGATGAAACATATACCAATCTACATCTTCACGATTGACTCCACTTTGTTTATACAGGTGTTCTATCATAGGAGGTACTTCACGTTGAACGAAGTTAAATACTTCATCTCCTTGCATTACAAGATTATCCTTGCTACGAAAGTTTCCTGCAGCATCTTCTTCCATAATCGCTGTTTCTGGAGAACTTGGCAAACGAAATCCACCTGCAGGAATATTCAATACCAATGCTCCTGTACCGTCCATTTTAATATTGGCATATATTGTATTCTCCTCTTCGCACTTTTCAACAATAGTAATCGCTGCTGCATCACCAGTTAAAGGACGACTATTTCTATCTTTTGGACTAACTTTAGGACTTAACACATCTGCATTTAAAAGTATAACTTTATTTATGGAAGGTTGCTCAAGTAACATAAAAGATTGAATGAGACCAACCTCAAATCCAGCACACCCTTGGTTAATATCCATACATAGACAGTCTTGTTTTATTCCAAAATGACCTTGTATTATGTTGCTGGAGGCAGGCATGAAGTAATCGGGAGACTGTGATACAAATAATATAGCATCAATATCTTCTTTAGACAATAAGCCACTATCAAACAAATACTGTAAACCATAAATACAGAAATCTACAGATGTTTGACCTATTTCTGCCAAACGATGTTCTTTATACCCCATTGCAATCTTTAATTTCATACTCTTGGCTGGAGAAAAATTAAAATTTGCCATTTCGTCTTCAAATGTAACAGACTTATGAGGTAAAATAGTCAGTATTCCACTGATTTTTTTATGTTTAAATTGAAAATCCATTTCTTATTTTACTCCATTCTTTTGTAATAATTTCTCAATTGCATCTATAGACGAAAAATTCTCTGGGAGAATATCCATTCCGTCTATGGAAATACCAAAAGTATTATCTAAATCACTTACAAGACTAACCATATCAAAAGAATCAATCATTCCTTCTTCAATGAAATCAATTCCTTCTTGAGTAAAATCAAACTCCGGACGAAGTGTTGTTAAAATTTTGACAATTTGTTCTTTCATATTATTATTATTCTTATTGGTTCAACTTTGGTTGAATGCTATTCACCATTTCGCCAACAGTTTTCCATAACATAATCTCTTTGGCAGTGAATTTAATATTAAACTCTTTCTCTATAGCAACAATTAGTTGTATTTGTGCCAAACTATCCCATTCTTCAAAATCATTTGATGATGAAGCATCAGTAAGAATAGGAGATTCTTCAAGGTCAAGAACTTCCTTAAAGATAACATTAAGTTTTTCAAAAATATCTTGTCTTTCCATAGTTAATAAATTATTTAAATTTTATATTACATCATAAGTTTTGTTCCTGCGTTTATAGGAAGTTTTACACCATTTACCTGCTGAGATGCATCTACAAAAAATTTTATACATTGTGAAACTTCCTCTACTGTCAAGAGTTCTTTTAAAGGGTGTTCTATTTGCATCTGTTCTAAAATTCTTTCATCAACTTCCGCAAATTTGGTTTGCATATAGGCAGGCAAAATACAATTGCTTGTTATATTATATCGTGTATATTCCTTGTTCAAAATATTGCTCAATTCCATTAAGTATGCTTTTTTAGCTACATAAATGGTATAACCCATTGGAGGTAATCCAATAACGGCTTCAGTAATGATATTGATAATTTTGCCGAACCTCCTTTTCTTCATACCATCAAGTACAGCCTGTGTTATTTTTATAGTTGGTATGATATTTTCTTCAAATGACCGTGATATATCCTCCGGTGAAATCTTATGAAAATAGGTAGTCTGTGGCTTTCCAACGTAGGTGGAATTTATCAATACATCAATTCCTAAATCCTTAATACTGCTACAAAAAACATCAACACTCTCAGATTCGCAGAAATTTAGGGATAAACCTTTAACATTATCAAAATTTCTCTCCATCTGCTTGGCTACTGTAACAAACTCTTCCGTTGCTAAATAACTGAAGTATACTTGATGTCCGTCATTTGCCAGTATTTCTACAGTGTTTTTACCCAATCCAGAAGTACCACCTGTTATCAATATGTTCATAAATTTTATTTATTATTATTTAACAATCCCACTTGTACGTGACTTTGCTATCAATTCAGGTTTTTCTCCTGAGATTCTTAAGAATTTTAGTTTATAATTGATGATATTTACTGCCTTAGAAAACGTATCAATACTGCCTTCAAGTTTAATCTCATCATTTAAATAAAATGGATTATGAAAACTTATGTCTTGATATTGAATCATCACATCTCTTGACGGTAATAACATTATTATTAGCATATTTAACAAATGTATAATCTTTTAGTCCATCTGGTTGATACCCCCATGATTGATATATCTTTTTCGGGCGAAGATTGTCGCTCCTTACCCAAATAGTGCTACGTTCTATTCCTTTTTCATTCATGAGATTAAAGGCGTTATAGAAAAGAAATAAACTCTCACCTGCAGAAGCAGTACTTGCCCATTCCAAAAAATTACACTTTTTTCCTTCTATAGAAAAGATCAAAACACCATTAACATTATCTTCTGTATCTCTATTAACTAAAACTTGTTTTTTATAAATAGAATCAAGTATTTCTTCTCTTGATGGTATTCTGTCAGATATTGGATTAAACAATTGTTCTAATAGAAGAGACATAATAGTGTCAACATCCTCAGGTTTAGCAAACGATTCTTCAAATTCTCCTCTTGCTTCATTCGTGTTCTTATACAGTCTTTCATATACAGTCAACGATTTATAACCTCCTGCTTTTAGAATTTCCAACATATCTTCATCAATATCTTTCTTAGTTGGAATGTTAATTGCATCTGTATTATTTAGTTCAGAAAATAACTTAATCAACTCACTTTTGTTATCAGAGATAAAGTATATCCTACAAAAATTTACATAGTTTTTCTTAAGAAGTAATGTACCATCAGTATGAAAACTCATCATACCTTTCAAATCATTCATAAAGTAATTACTAAACATCTTTTTTTGAAACGCAAATCGTCTAACCAAATTTTGAGTTTCCAAGAAATCTAGCTCAGTAAATTGTATCATAACTCCTTAATATATTTATTATAATAATTTCTATCAATCTTACCATTATTGTTCTGCTTCAATATTTCCTCTCGGTGATACTCTGTTGGGAGCATATAGCGAGGGATTTTTGTGGAAAGTATCTTGCGAAATTCTGCCATATTCAAGTCTTCTGTAGCCTGATAGAATAGAACTATTTTTTTGTTTGTAAAATCATACACCACACAACAGCTATCCACCATATTCGTTCCAAGTATTGCCGTTTCTATCTCACCAAGTTCAATACGATAGCCATTGTGTTTTATTTGTGCATCTATACGTCCTACATACATAATCTCACCTTTTTCATTCTCATACACCATATCTCCTGTACAATAAATAGTTTCTGGATAATGATTATGAAGAGGATTTTGAATAAATGCATCTGTAGTTTTCTCTTCATTATTATAATATCCTAATGCTAAAGATGAACCTCTCACACAAAGTTCTCCTTGTTCTCCTTGTTTGGCTAAACGTTGACGGTCTACAAGTATTAAAACATTGCTGTTGCGACAAGGAAATCCTATTGGCAATGGTTCATCATCGGTAAAATTTCGTTCTACCACATAATAGGTGCAATCAACAGTAATTTCCGTTGGACCATACAGATTAACATATCTGCAATCTGGTAGATATTTTTTCCAATAATTTAGATGTTTATTTGGCATAACCTCTCCTGCAAAGAATACATCTTTCAGATATTCTGGCTTCTTTGATGCAAGAATATTCATATTAGCCACATTTACCAATACAAACGGTACCCAAAATACAAAAGTAATCTTATGTTCGTTGAGATAATCAACCAATTTAGCAGGGAAAGCAAAGCAACTTTCGGGAATAATATTCAGTGTTGCACCTGTAGCATACATCAAGTAAATATCTAATGTAGAGTTGTCAAAATAGAATGGTGCTTGATTTCCTATAACACTATCAGAAGTAATATTAAAAGTAGATACTGCCCAATCAATATAATCTATTACACCTCTATGAGCAACAACTACACCTTTAGGTGTTCCTGTTGAACCACTTGTAAATATACTATAAACAGGGTCTGTATCTATTTGTAGTGCGTCATTTTTACCCCCCCCCATAAAACTTGAATTACTTATAATATCTTCAACAACTAACACTTTACCTTTATAGAAATTAACTAACTGTTCCTTGTGTGCCTTATCTGTAATTACGCAATTAGCCTCAAGTGTTGTCAATATAGAAGAAACACGTGAATTTGGTGATTTAGTATCTAAAGGAACATAGAAACAACCACACATATTTATACCTGCAAAAGATTCTATCATTTTGCAACCTTTCGGAATAAACACACCGATAGGACTATTCTTTTCTATACCCTCACTATAGATAGCATTGGAGATATGTTCTGCAGTTTTCCACAATTCTGAGAAAGTTATGCTCATCTCTGAATCATGTACCGCTTCCTTGTTGGGAAATAGACTTACTGTTCTCTCTAAATATTCTATTACACTCTTTTGCATACACTAAAAATCTATCTTTTTTGCTGGATTACCAAAAACCGTTGTTCCCTCTTTTATATTACCAAGAACAACACTGCCTATACCTATAACCGCATTGTCGCCTATCTTACGATGAGAAACTATCACTGCTCCCGGATGTATTACAACAGATTTACCTATAGTAACAAAACCAGAAATACTGCAATGCCCACCTATATGACAATAATCATCTATGGTAGTATCGTGTCCCATTCCAGACCTTAGACTGATAGTTACAAAATTACCTATTTGTGTATCGTTTGAAAGATTAGCAAAAGCACCTACCACACAACCTTTTCCAATTTTTGCATTTGTTCCTATGACTGCTGTAGGGTGTATCAAAGAAATAAATTCTCCTCCTTTGTCAAGTATAATCTGAGCATAATGTTTTTTATAATTAACACCACCCAATGCACAGATAAAAACATCGTCTTTTTGTATATTGTAGTCCTCTACAGAACTAATGATAGGAGGATAATTATCAAGTCCATCTAAAGCTTCTGACTTATCATCTAAGAATCCTTTTACATCAAAGTCTGCCCCAGCACTCATACATGCTACAGCTATATCATAAACCTCACGTCCCCAACCTCTGGCTCCTATTATTAGTAAATGTTTCATTATATATTTGTCTAATATTGCCTATTTATCAGTGTGCAAAGATAGATAATATTTTCCATATACATTGCAAAAAATATAGAAAATTGTATTAGATACTTATTTTGATTATCATTTCTAATAATTTTAAAATATTTTTTGTTTGCAAGGTAAAATATTGTAACTTTGCAATCAAAATAAATTAAAAATGTGTCAAAATGATTTAAAAGATAAATATCAAATACCATTTACTAATGCTTGCATACGTGCTTTTGCAAAACGGTTTAATCAACCTGTAAAGCAAGCGTTTCAATATCTATGTGAATTTGGTGGTGCTAAGTTTTTGATAGACTATTATTCCACTCTTCATTTGCAATCTATAGAAGACACTGTTAATGATATGATTATTATTTGCAAAAACAACGGAGGGTATTTGCAATGATATTGTTTCATGGGACAAATACAGATTTTGAAGAGATAGATATTCAAAAGTCCAATAAATATAAGGATTTTGGACAAGGCTTTTACCTTACAGATATTTATTCTCAAGCAAAAGAATTAGCAGAAAAGAAGAGTAAAAACAAAAGTTTAAAAAGCGATATGAAAAGAATAGTTGCTATAGTTGTTTTTATGGTTTTGTCTGTGGTGGTTTCTGCACAGATAAATATGACGGATACTTTGCAAAGACTTTGTACTATATACGCAAGTGAGGGGGATATTTCTAAGACGGGAAAACTTATAATCGTATCTCGTGGTGGAGAAGTTCTTACAGCAAAAGACATTTACACTCCTTTAAATAAAGTAATACTGAATGAAGAAAAATCTGAAGCGTTTCATGGTATTAAATTCTTTAATGGAGATACTGCTATTGTTGTTGGTACATTAAATGAAAGTAGGAAAAAAAACTATAAAAGTTATTATTATTTGACTTTTGATGGTGGTGAGACTTGGCAAAAGAAAGAAATAAATAATGATGGAAGATATTTTTACCCATACGTGTTACAGGTGAATGAAAAGGGAGAATGTTGGATTACGGCTGCGGAAGATAGGTTGTTTTATTCAGAAGATTTTGGTCAGAGTTTTAAGAGGTTAAATAATCCTTTTGCAAAGGAGAATAGAAATAGAATTTACGGTTTAATAATGAAAAATTCTTTAGAAGGTGTAGCAGAATCCTCTGGAGAAAAAGTAGCAATAACAAAAGATAATTGGAATACTTATGAGTTTGTGAATGAAGATTTTGAAACTATATCAAAACAATACAAGACAGAAAAACCAAAATATAAATACGATAGATTTGATGGTATAATAGAGTTTAACGATAAAGATACTACACTAATACCTCTGTATGTTAATGAAAGAATACCAGACCCACAAAAAATAATTTTTGGGTTTGAAAAGGATTGGGGTTATGATTATGACGAATTGTTTTATAGAAATACAAAAGATGGAGATAATGGTTTGTGGATAAGAGAGAATGTTTTTGATTTTTCTGTTGTATCTTTAAGATTTTTAGATAAAGATAATTTTTTGATTTATACAGGAAGAAAGAATTATCAATACAATATTTTAACAAAACAAATAAAAGAATATAAATATGAAAAACCATTGGAAAATTTTCTTTCTTCTGATATAGAAAAACTTGTGGTTAAATATGGTTCAGCAGGTTGTTTTCATAGTTATGAAGATTATTTGATTTATAATACAAAAGGCGACTTATTATATTGCAATACTTTATATAAAACAGATGTTAGTAAAGAAGATGTAGAAAAAATAGGGTATAACAGCAAATTACCTTTGAAAACATTGACAGATATTCTTAAAAATATAAATGAAAACTATGATTATATTCCAACGAAAAAAGATTTGAATATAACAAAAGATGATATAGAAAATTATGATACAGTGGTTAATAAAATAATAGAAGAAGAAAATTCTTACCTTTCAGATAGTAAAAAAATAAAACCTGAAGAAGAACTGTTTTTTAAGAATTTTGCTAAACAAATATTTGATACAATAAGTGAAGAAACTTTACGAGAATTTTTGACAATGAGTATTTTTTTACCTTGGTCTACTACACAAGAATGGGTTACAATGGAGATATATAATAAAAAAGGAGAGAAAATAGAGTTTCGTTTTACAACAGGTGATGATGATTCTAATCCATATTTATTCCCACAAACTATGGTTTTTAACAACGGTAAAGACTTTATAAGACTGTATAATATAGAACTGTCAAAATATTTAGTTCCTTTATGGAAAGGACAGTTTGAAAAATATATGTCTGGCGTATATTTCTTAGAACACTTCTCAAAATATATGCATAAAGAAAATAATTACAAAATTTCTCATTTGATTTTCTGTAACAAAGATATAGAAAAATAGAATAAAGTTCTGCTCTCACGAAACTTTGTTTTAATTTTGTAGAACTTTGTTTTAGAATTCTCTTTCTTTGTTTTAGAAAATTAAAACAAAGTTTTAGTTTTGCAAAGTTTTAAAAGAAGAAAATAAGGTTAAAAGATAGATTTTTATATTTAAAAGTTAAAATTTTGGGATAAATTAACAAAAAATTGTGAAATAGGAATAAAAAATTAAGTTAAAAATTTTATAGATTTACTTCTTTTATCATAGTAAAATGTTTGATACCTTCTTCTAAAAACATCTTACCTTGTTTTACAAAACCCAAAGATTCGTAAAGTGGAATAACGGGTAATTGTGCGTGAAGAAGAAGTTTTGTTACTGTGGTTTTATCTTGTTGTTTGTTTCTATCATTTAGATATTTTTCTATATCGTCCAAAACCTTTATAAGTATATTTCGGGCTATGTGTTTATTGCGGTAATCCTTTAATACACAAAGCCTTTCCAATTTTATAACCTTGCCCACTTCCCTCCAACGCATAGTGCCTACAGGAACGTTATCATAATAGGCTAAATAGTTAAAACTATCTTTGTTATCCCAATCTGCTTCGGGCGAAACAAACTGCTCTTTGCAAAAAACTTCATAACGGATATTTTTTGCAAAGAGTAGGGATTGAAAATCTTGTATTTGTTTTATTATCAACATACTGTGTTAAAGAAAGACCTTATACTCCTTTTTCAAAATCGGTAAATCTTTTCTTGTATTCTTCTGGTATAGGTTGGGAACAATGTTTTTCTCTATCCAAACCAGAAAGTATTGAGAAACAAGTTGTTTTTACTTCATTAGTCTTTTTATCTATTATTCTTTGAAACATTTTCATACTTTTTTCTCCAAAACTTATGGTCTTTGTTTGCACGTATGCGTCCATTCCCATTTCAAGTGGTGCTATAAAATCCAACTCCAAATGAACCAAAACCAAAAAATCGTTGCTCCAATCTATGTTTCTTTCCAACACATCTGCAAAATAATTCAACCTACCTACATCTAAATAGTGCATTTGAAAGCCGTTATTTACGTGGTTTAGAGCATCTAAATCTGAGAAACGCATCTGTACGGATATTCCGTGTTTAAAATTAGTAGTATCAAAATTATATTCTTTCATTTTCTTTAAAAAATTTTTTGCAAAAATACAGATTATTCTCAAAATAATTAACTACCTTTGCTAAATTTTATTTCGTAATGTTTATGCCTATGATAGAATACAATGATGAATATTTTATGCGTGAGGCTATAAAAGAGGCAAGACAGGCTTTAGAAGAAGATGAAGTGCCCATTGGTTGTGTTATTGTGTGCAACAATACCATAATAGCCAGAGCCCATAATATGATACAAAGATTAAAAGATTCTACCGCGCATGCTGAAATGATAGCCATAACAGCAGCAGAAGAGTATTTGCACAGCAAGTATTTGAAAGATTGTACTTTGTATGTTACTTTGGAACCTTGTATAATGTGTGCAGGAGCTATGCTTTGGACACAGATACCAAGGGTTGTCTATGGTGCAGACGATGAAAAAAGAGGTGCTTTCTTGTATGGATTTCCATATTACCCTACTGCAACTATAGACGGTGGAGTTTTAGAAGAGGAGTGCAAGGAGTTGGTAAAAGATTTTTTTAGAAAAAAGAGAAAGAAATAGATTATGTACATTGTAGATGAAGAATTAGAACGCAAAGAGATACTTTCACGGTACAAAAAGTTGATATCTACTGTTTCAGACAGAGCAACCAAAGAAGAAAAACTTATGATAAGAAAGGCTTTCACGGTTGCAAGAAATGCACATGCACAAGCCAGAAGAAGAACAGGAGAACCCTATATCTACCACCCTTTAGAGGTGGCAAGAATAGCAAGTGCCGACCTTGGTTTAGGACCTACTGCTATAGTATGTGCTTTGTTGCATGATGTGGTAGAAGATACCGAATATACTTTGGAAGATATAGAAAATATATTCAATAAAAAAGTTGCCCAGATAGTAGATGGTTTGACCAAGATACAAGATATATTTGACTATGATACACAGAGTATTCAGAGTGAAAACTTCAAAAAACTTATTGTAACTATAGGGGACGATGTTAGGGTAATACTTTTGAAACTTTGCGATAGACTTCATAACATGAGAACCTTAGATGCTATGTCTGAAAAAAAACAACTGAAGATAGCATCTGAGACACAGTTTCTTTATGTGCCACTTGCTCATCGTTTGGGTTTGTATAAATTCAAAAGTGAGTTGGAAGATTTGGCTACAAAGTACATAAATCCAAAAGATTATTATACTATAGCAGACAAACTAAAAGATACAGAGGAAGATAGAAAAAAGTTTATATCCGATTTTTGCAAACCTATAAGAGAGAAGCTAAAAGAAAAAGGTTTTGATTTTACTATCTCCTATAGAGTAAAAAGCATTACTTCCATACTTGGAAAGATGGAGAAAAAGGGAGTAAAATTTGAAGAAATTTATGATATATTTGCTATACGTATAATACTGAATACTCCTCAGGAAGTAGAGAAAGAAACTTGCTATTCTGTCTATTCGCTTATTTCTGGTATGTATGAACAGAGGGCGGATAGGTTTAGAGATTGGCTTACCAAACCAAAAAGCAACGGATACGAGGCTTTGCATACCACGGTTATGTCCAAACAGGGTAAATGGGTAGAAATACAAATACGTTCTATGCGTATGGACGAGATAGCTGAGAAAGGATTGGCTGCACACTACAAATACAAAGAGGTAGAAGAAGGAGCGTTGGACGAAAATTTGGATTCATGGCTTTCTTCCATAAGAGATTTGCTTGACAATCCTACAACCTCTGCTATAGATTTTGTCAATGATTTCAAAATGAATATTGTTACAGATGAGATAACAGTATTCACACCTAAGGGAAAAAGTATCAGCCTTACTTTTGGTTCTTCTGTGTTGGACTTTGCTTTCAATATAGATGTATCTTTAGGTCTTAGTTGTATAGGTGCAAAAGTAAATTACAAGGTTGTTCCTATAGATTATAAACTGCATAATGCTGACCAAGTAGAGATAATAACTTCTTCCATAGCACGACCAGAAGAAAAATGGTTGCAATATGTAAGAACACCTAAGGCCATACAAGAGATACGCAAGGCTATAGATTCGTACAAAAGTATGTTCTATTCTGTGGGTGAAGATAAACTTAGAGAAATATTTGAACATAATAAAATAACCTTTGACCAAACAAACGTTGAGATACTTCGTAAATACATGGGTATAGAATCTCTTACAGATTTGTACTATAAAGTTTTCAACGATGAGATAGATAATTATTTGGTACAGTCTTGTTTTTCCAAAGACGAGAAAAACTCTTCGTGGATATTTTTAAAAAATCCTCTGAAAACAAACAAAGATTCTAAAAACAACACACTGAGCGAACAGATAAGGGAACAGATACAAGAAAATCCTGAAAAACTGCTTATGAATCAGGATATAGAGTCTTTGCCTTACGTTACTGCAAAATGTTGTAACCCTTTGCCAGGTGATGATATTGTAGGGTTAATACGAGAGGGTAGTATAGAGGTTCATCGTACTTCTTGTAAAAAGGCGGTAGATGAGATGAGTAAACATGGTAACCATATCATAAAAGCCAAGTGGAGAGAGAATGAAAAGATTACATTCCTTGCTGGTATAAAGATACAGGGTATAGATAGAAAAGGACTATTGCAAGAGTTGGCAAGAGTAATTTCAGAGATTTGGAATCTGAATATGAGAAGTTTGGCTATGGAAAGTAGTGAAGGAGTTTTTGAAGGTACTATGATGGTTTATATATCAAATGCAGATAGTCTGAATAGTCTTATGGACAATATAAGAAAAATAGACGGAATAGAATCTGTTAAACGTATGTAAGGAATTAGAAATTATTCCTATTTGAAGAAAAGGCAGAAACGTATATTTTTATGTTTTCTGCTTTTTTCATAGCAATACAGCAAGCCTCCATAGTAGCACAGGTAGTTATAACGTCATCTACTATCAACACATTGCAGTTACGAAATAGGGTAGGGTCTTTTAAAGAAAAGTTATCTTTAAGGTTTGTGTATCTTTTCTTTTTGGATAGGTAGTGTTGTGGAGTATTGTGGTGCAGACGTAAAAGGTTATCATTTGAAACCTTTGCGCCTAATTCTTTTGCTATGGATTTGGCTAATATATCCGTTTGATTGAAACCACGAAACCTCAATGCTTTCTTGTGTAACGGCACAGGCACAACGTAATCTATCTCTTTACTCCAACTTTCTTTTGCAAGTCTTTTCGCATACTGCATAGCAGATTTTTTACCTATCTGAATAAAACCGTTGAATTTGAAATACTTTACAATATTTGAAACATAGGTATATTTTTTATAGACAAAGATTTTTTCTGCAAAAGGCATAAGAGGAGCAAAGTATTCTTCGTTGGAATAGTTTGAGAATTTGGACAATCTATTGCAGTCTGAACATAAGATACTTTCTTGTTCTGAAAGAGTTTTTCCACATTGCACACATATCTTAGGAAAGAAAGTGAAAAGCAAAGTAGAAAAAACTCTTTTGATAGCAGAAAGTATTGTCATAAAAGGATAGTTATGTTATTTAAAGATAAGTTTCCAAGACATAGTCATCATAAGAACACTTCTAAGAACAAGATAAGAAATAAATCCAAGCCAAAGAGCATTATTTGTTTGACCGAAAGCAAAAAACAGTATAAAGAAAGAGGCGGTGGCTATGAAGATAGAGTTTCTCATAATTGTGGATTGTATCATACCTATAAGTATTCCATCGTAAAGAAACGCCACAAAACCACAAATAGGAATAGCAATAGTCCAAAATAAATAATGTTTGGCAGAGGCAAGAACATCTTGTTGATTGGTAAGTAAAGAAAGTATGTTTTGAGAGAAAAATCCATAAACTATCATACAGGCAACTGCCAAAACAACACCCCAAAGCATAACAAGTTTAACGGTTTTTCTTAGGTTTATCTTGTCGTTTGCACCTGAATATTTGCCACAAAGAGATTCTGAAGCATAAGCAAAACCGTCCATAAAGTAAGAGAAAAGAGTGAATAACTGCATTATAAGGGTATTAACCGCCAAAAGAGGATATTCCATCTTTGAAGATGCTATAGTGAAGTAAGTAGTAACGGCTATAATACAAACAGTTCGCAAAAATATATCTCCATTTACTTTAAAGAAAAGACGCATCTTTTTAAATTCTATCGCTCTTAGGAAAGAGAAAGAGAATTTTCCATAATATTTTTTCAAGAAAAAGATAATCGTTGTAATCAAACCGCTGTACTGTGCTATGACTGTAGCGTATGCAACTCCGTCTATCTTCATATTTAGTTTCATAACGAAAAATATATCAAAGATTATATTTACTACATTTATCATTATGGAAATCCACATAGGCGTTTTACTGTCCTGCATTCCTATAAACCAGCCTTTTAATGCATACATACCCAAAGTAGCCGGTGCAGCCCAAATCCTTATGTAGAAATACTGCAATGCATAAGACATTACGTTGTTTTTATCCTCTATAACTGAGGAACAAAGCAAGGCTATAGGATATTGCAAACATAGTAAAAGTATTGCAACACAAAGACCAATGAACAGACTTCTTGTGAGTATATCTATTTGTTCTGTTTTGTCATTGGCACCAAAGGCTTGTGCAGTGAAACCACTTGTACCCATACGAAGAAAACCAAAGTTCCAATATATGAAATTGAAAATCATAGTCCCTATTGCTATGGCTCCTATATAGTCTGCACCTTTTCCTCCGTCTGTTATATGACCTACAATAGCAGTATCTACAATACCCAAAAGGGGAATTGTAATATTGGTTATTATGTTAGGAATAGTTAATTTTAGAATGCTTTTATTTAGTTCCTTATTTAGCATTGCTAAACATATTTTTGAAATATTTTATATGCCAAACAATATGGAAGATAGAGATAATAGTCATAGATACTCCAAAATCTACATGCAAAAGTATTAGATTTTTGTAATTCATAGGCAAATCGTATATTCTGGCTATGGCTATATACAATCCCAAAAGACAAGAAACCAAAAAAGTAACCAAAAGCAAGAAGTTCCATATCTTTCTATGATTTACCTTTTTCATTTTCTTACTTTTCACGAGCAAAGCTGTAACACAATATAAAAGAATAGTGCATAAACAGATTGCCATAAAATGACTTTGATAACCTGTTAAAACTTTCTTTGATTTAGTTACCGTATTTGTTTCAGTAGTTGTAAGACTTTCTGTAACAAATTCTTCTACTGTGGTTGTTTCTGTAGGAGTTATAAGTGCTGTTTCTTCTTTTATCTGAGTGGATTTAGTTTCTGTAGTTTTCTTTTCTGAAACAGATTTAACATCTTTTTTCTCTGTAGAAGTAGTTTCTTGTTTTGGAGTAGCAGGAGTAGATTCTTTTTTTTCTGAAGTCAAAATAGAGTAGTCGCAAAAGCCGTCATTGTTGTTGTCATTGAACAATCCACAGTAGCCTGTGCAGTTTTCTCTACCACCAAAAGGACAATTTTCTGGCTGTTGTTGTGCATTTACAACACAAAAAGTCGCCAATAAGACGACTAAAGAAAGAAGTTTTTTCATAATATATTATTCAGATTTTTTTTGACAAGAATGTTCTGCTTTGCAACCTGTTTTCTCTGCGTTAGAACAGGATTTCTCTGCTTTTTTACCGCATTTGTGTTCAGTATCTGTTGCATTTGCATTTTTTTCACAATGTTTCTTTTCGCCATTGTTTTCTTTGCAACAAGATTTTTCTGCACTCGCCTTTTCTTTACAACATTGTTTTTTATCCTTGTTGCATTCTTTTTTTTCTTTATCGCAATGTTTTGCTTCTTTATTACATTGTTTCTTATCCTTATCGCAATGTTTTTTATCGCTATCTTTTTTGCAACAATCTTTTTGTTTGTCTGCATTATTGGTACAAGTAGGTGTAGAACAACCTCCTGTTTTTGTGCAATCTCCACCTTGTTCTTTACATTTTCCATCTAAGGCTTTGCAACATTTTTTATCTTTATTGTGTTTGTGATAGCCGTCTTTATGTTTCTCTTCTCTTGCTTTTTTATCCTTTACTTTGTCTGCCTCAAGATTAAGCGTTGCTTGGTTCAACTTAGAGTAATCACAATAAGAGTCTTTGTTTTCATCGGTAAATCTTCCACAATAACCTGTGCAGTTTTCTCTGCCACCAAAAGGACAATTCTCTGTTTTCTGCTGTGCAAATGCTATAGTAACAAACATAACCATAGCAATAACGGTAAATAATCTTTTTCTCATATAACTTTTATGTTTTTAAATTTTTGCAAATATACAATTTTTTTATTTTCTACAAAAACTTATAAATATATATGTAGTAAATAGTGGTATTGTTTTTTGTATATTAAAAATATTTGTTATCTTTGCACCTTAAATTTTAGAAAAATAAATACAATATGGATAAAAAATCTATTATAGGATTGGTTTTAATATGTCTTGTGTTTGTTGTATTCGCTATTATCAACAGACCTACAGAGGAACAAAAGGCTCAAATAAAACATTATCAAGATTCTGTAGCAAAGGCTAAAGCCTTATCTTCACAACAACAAAAACAAAACAAAGAAACAGATACTTTCAGTATAGATTCTTTGAAAATGCAGGCTACAAGTAACGATTCATTAAAACAAGAATTGAAAACAATGGTAGAGGAAAAATATTCTGTTTTCTCTTCCTCAGCACTTGCAGATAATAAGAATATAGTATTGGAAAATGATGTGCTTTCTGTACAACTTTCTACTAAAGGGGGGATAATAAAACAAGTTTCCTTGAAAGATTATAAGAACTATGGAGGCAAAGATAACGTTTCTTTCTTTACAGAAAATGGAAACAATTATGGTTTACATCTTTCTATGGGTTCAAATATTGTGAATACAGAAGAACTTTGCTTTGATGTGCTTGTAAATGGAAAACCTTATACAGAGAATACTCCTATAAAAGTTAGTGGAAAAGATTCTGTGGTAGTTTCTATGCGACTTTATACAGACAAAGCAGATACTACAGTCATTTCATTGGAAAACACAGAAAAGAATACAGATAAATATATAGAATATCGTTACACTCTAAGAGGAGGAGATTATAGAATAGGATATACTATTGCATTTAATAATATGGGAAACGTGCTAAAAGATGAATCAAGTATAGAAATGCAATGGGATTCTCAACTAAGACTGAAAGAAAAAGACAAAAAAATAGAATTACAAAACTCTTCCATTTACTATATGCTTTCAGACGAGGTAGAACATCTGAAAGAACAAGGACGAGATGACTCTGTAACAGAATCAAGTAGCATACCTATTAAATGGATTTCGTACAAACAACAGTTTTTCTCTACCATACTTATATCAAAAGACAATTCTTCTGATTTTAATTCTGCAACTATGGTAACTCATACAGATACCAATGGTATGAGCGTAAGAAAGATGCACTCTGTTTTTGATATAAACTACAACGCACAAAATAAACATTCGGAATATAATTATGATTTATTCTTCGGACCAAATAAATATAGAATATTTAAAAACTATAAGATAGACCTTGAAAAAACTATTCCATTAGGTTGGGGATTTTTCCTATTGCAATGGGTAAATAGATTTGTCATTATACCTGTTTTTGACTTTTTGCAAAAGTTTGATTTGGGTATGGGCTTAATCATACTATTGTTAACCTTATTAGTAAAATTGGTATTGTTCCCATTGGCTTACAAATCATTCTCTTCTACTGCTAAAATGAAGGTTATTCAACCAGAAATACAGAAGATAAATGAGAAATATCCAAAACAAGACCAAGCAATGCAGAAACAACAAGCCACGATGCAACTTTATAGACGTGCAGGTATCAATCCGATGACAGGTTGTTTGCCTATGTTGTTACAGTTCCCTATCTTGGTGGCTATGTATCGTTTCTTCCCATCATCTATAGAACTTAGACAACAACCATTCCTTTGGGCTGATGACTTATCTACTTATGATAGTATTTTGAACTTACCTTTCAATATTCCTCTTTATGGTAATCACATTTCCCTATTCTGTCTTTTGATGACAGTAGCACAGTTGCTTTACACAAGAATGACTATGAGCCAACAGTCGCAAACTAACGCTATGCCGGGAATGAAGGTTATGATGTACGGAATGCCTATATTTATGTTGTTTATTTTGAACAACCTTTCTGCTGCCTTGAATTACTACTATCTTATCTCTCTTCTAATCTCTGTACTTCAAATGGTAATAATAAGAAGAACTATAGACGAGAAAAAAATATTAGAACGTTTGGAGAAGAATTCAAAGAAACCTATGAACAAATCAAAATGGCAGAAACGTATGGAAGATTTGGAGAAAAAGAATAGGCAACTTATGGAAGAACGTTCAAAGAACCAAAGAAGAAGATAATTTTTTAAATAAAATTATAGTTAAACATATTATAAACTAAAAAATAAGTAATTATGACAAGTGCTATGATTATCATGGTTGTTGTATTTGTGATAGGATACTTCTTCATTGCGATGGAGCATACCTTCAAAATCAACAAGACTGCAACTGCACTATTATTAGCAGTTGCTATGTGGACACTGTATGTTGCCATAGGAGGTTTTCATGCAGGAGAACACCACGAAGTATTGATAGAAGCCCTTGGAGATACAGCAGAGATACTGTTCTTCCTTTTGGGTGCTATGACAATAGTAGAAACTATTGACCAGCACGGAGGCTTTTCTATTATCACCGATAGAATTACTACAAAGAGCAAACGCAAACTTCTTTGGGTAATAGCTATCCTTACATTCTTTATGTCCGCAGTATTGGACAACCTAACCACATCTATAGTAATGTGTGCGTTGCTTAGAAAACTTATCTCGGATAAAAAAGACCGTTGGTTTTTTGCTGGAGTAGTTATTTTGGCAGCAAACGCTGGTGGTGCTTGGAGTCCAATAGGTGATGTTACTACTATTATGCTTTGGATAAAAGGAAACATTACTGCAGGCGGTGTAATAAAAGAAACTCTTTTAGCATCTATGGTATGTTTGGTTGTTCCTGTATTCGGAATATCTATGATGTTGAAAGGTGAGATAGAAAAAGTATCAGAAGTACAAACAGGTAATTCAGTTTCTACTGTTTCAAAATTACAAAGTAAAATAGTATTGTTTATAGGTGTAGGTTTCCTTGTATTTACTCCTGTTTTCAAGACTATAACTCATCTACCTCCTTATATGGGAATATTGCTTGGTTTAGGTGTTCTTTGGGTTGTAACAGAGATAATGCACAAGAGACAACCAGAAGTTTATCAAAGAATGAACATAGGTAACGTTATAACACGTGTAGATACTCCTTCAGTGTTGTTCTTCTTAGGTATATTGATGGCTGTTGCTTGTTTATCAGATGCAGGTCATTTGAAACTATTGGCACAAGGTCTTGATACACTTGGAAACTTCTATGTAACAGATATTATCATAGGTGCATTGTCATCTATAGTAGATAACGTTCCTTTGGTTGCTGCTGCTATGGGTATGTACGATATAGCAGAAGTTGGACACTTTGCACAAGACGGAGCATTCTGGGAATTCCTTGCATACTGTGCTGGAACAGGTGGTTCTCTTCTTATCATAGGTTCTGCAGCTGGTGTTGCAGTTATGGGAATGGAAAAAATAGATTTCGGTTGGTACTTAAAACATATATCTCTTTGGGCTTTGCTTGGTTATCTTGCAGGTGCAGGAGTATATATCCTTATGAGTCTATTTATTTTCCACAGTTAATAGTATTAACAATAATAATAACAATAACAAACCAAAAAGCGAGTTCTATTTTTAGAACTCGCTTTTATTATAAGAGAGTATATACTCTTTTACCCCTGACCAATCCACTTCGTTTCCCGAGATATTTTCATTGCTATTTTTGTTTTACAGTTGTTCAATATCATTGATTATTACAGATAATTCCTCTTCAAGTAGATATTCTGTACCGTTTTCTTTTATAGAAATAGGTCTAAGTCTATTATCATCAAATTCAGCATTGTTCCATTTAACATTAGGATTCATATTTAATGTATAGTTTTCGTATTTAGGTTTATATTTAATATCAGGTACTTTCTTATAAATACCTTGAGTATATACATCTTTATTTTGCGTAATATAAGGATGTGAATCCTCTATAAACATATATAATTTTGTAGTCTTTTTTTCTTCTCCTTCTTCTTTAGTTGCTACTCGCAATAATAAAGGCAGTGGTTGATTAGATTTATTCATTATTTGTATTGTATCTTTACCAAAATTTTTCCCATATGTAGTATTCACAGAATATGGAGATTTTTCAGTAACTGCTTTTGCATCTACAACATTATTAGCGGCTGCTTGTACAATAAAATTAAGAATATCTTCATCATTTAGTTCATTTTTAGATAGACTTTGTAACATTTCAGTATATCCTGGAATTAAATTCATCATATCTATTGTAGAAAATTGTGAAAATCCTACACCTTCAAAATATCCTCCATTTGTATATAGCATATATACATATAGACCCATTCCTAAATCTCTTGCTTTTTTATCTTTAGATTCTAATAATTCTTTCCATGCATTTTGTGCTTGTTCTATAGTACTTTTATCTACTTTATTTAAAGAATTTACTGCTAATCTATCTGAACCTGCTAAATATTTTCCTATGTTAGATAAGATATAATTATCTTTAAATTCAGGAAGTTTTTTTAGGTCTAATGCTGTTTTTACAAAATACTTAGGAAATCCTTTTAGATACAATTCAAATTTATCAGAACTACTTTGAATTAAATTTCCTTCTTTATCATATTCATCAGCAAACGTAGGAAGTTTCATCATATTATATCTTACCCATGCTTGTAAAACATTTTTAATATCATTAGCATATAAAGATATTCCTAAATTACTTTCCACTTGGTCTAAAATATAGTCTGCATTTTCAGAAGTTTCAAAGAATTTGCTAGACATTAGTCGATACGGTAGCACAGTTCCAAACAATCTGAAAAAGTTAGGGTATGCTCTATTTTGACCAAATCCTTTATCTCCTAATTCTGTATTTAAATCAGGTAATATATTAGTACTATTTGAAGCAATATTATCCAAATTTTCAAAAAATCTACTATTTTCTGGAAGCATAAATACAGTTTTTCCAGTATTCAAATCATCTATAAATTTTCTTGTGCTTCTTACTGTATTGACTGCTGCATATATAGATAATGAAGGCAATCCTGCAGATGCTTTATCTGACCTCAATGCCATAGTAAGTCTTGTCATATCTTCACTAATTATCATAATCTTATGCATTAATCCTAATACAGCTTTATCAGATGTTCTACTATTTGTTACAATATCTAATAGTAATTTACCAGAAGTAAGACCTGAAATGTTCTTGTCAAAAGATACATTATTTTCTAATGTTGCAGCAGTGAATTTTAAACCTGATTTTTTACATGTTTCAGTTAATTCTTTTATAGCAGGATGTGTCATTATCAATGCTATTTTTTCCATAGGCATACCTAAAGCAATCATAGTAGTGACAGCATTGATTGTGATACTATTTATATTTAATTTTCCTGCTCTTGGGTCTTTACCATTATCTACTGCAGCAGCTAAAAATTGTGCAGCAACAAAGTTTTTCAAAATAGATTTTTCTGCTACTGAAATATTAGAAATATTATTATATTTAATACCATCTAAAGATACTCCAAAAACAGGATTTATAGTCATTCCAGAACCTTGAATTTGAGATAATGTTGCTTTAAGAATTGCAAAACGTCCGATTATAGAAGAACCTTGTGAATTCTGGTCTAAATTTTTCCACATTTCACGAATATCTGCTATAGGCAACACTTCAAAATTTTCTTCAATTCCTAATGCTTCCGTTTCATAAATTTCAGAACTATCCCAATACTTATTAAATACTTCTAATGTTTTTTGTCCTTTTTTTGTAATATCATATTCTTCATTATCTGATTTAATAGCATTTTTAAATTCTATAATTATGTCTTTGAGTTTTTCATTCTTTATATTATTTACATCAATACTGTGAATATTAGTAGCAATGGTCATTAGATTTGAAATCTTTTTAACCATCTCAAAGTTCGAAGACACGAACATATTATAAGTAGAGTCTTGAGCCCTTAATCTACTCATATGCAAATCAAATAAGATGTTATTTATTTCTTTCTTTTTGTATTTTCCCCGTCTTAAATTTTCTGCAATGTCTCCTTTAGTATCATATTTAACTTTTTCTGCTGTAAAATAGTACTTATCTTTATTTTGCATTATCCAATTATCAAATGAAAGCATATTTAGTTCTGCTACTTTTCCATATTTTTCATATAACTCTTGTTTATATATTTCATAAGCAGTTTTAGGATCTTCCATATTTTTCTTAGCATTTGGTCTAACGGTTATTTCTGGAAAATGACAAAAGTCTTTATCTACGTCAAAGTCAGAACCTGTTAATAATACTATTTCTTTAGGAAGTACTATAGCATCTCCAGCATATCTATTTAAGAATTTTTTAATTTTACAAGGAAATACAGAACAATTACCTTCGGTAGGAACACGATATGCCATAAATTCTTT
>JAFUGA010000049.1 GCA_017469625.1 Bacteroidales bacterium | reverse complement strand
TACCTATATAGGTAAAGGTGGTGCTATAGGGGCTTTAGGTGGCGATATTATGTCTGCACATTACAACCCTGCAGGATTAGGTTTTTACAGAAAAAGTGAAGTAACTTTCTCTATGGGAATAGATATTACATCTACAGAAAGCAACTTCAACGGTATGAAAACAAGCGACTCTCACCCAGCATTTAACTATGGTAACTTAGGTTTTGTACTTGATTTTGATAATGGAAAGAGTAATTGGAGACATGTTCAGTTATCTTTTGGTATAAACAGATTAGCCAATTTCAATAACAGAGCAAAAATTGTTCGTTCCAATCTTTCCTCTTCTTTTATCAACGATAACGTCTTGAATAATATAACTTCGTTGAACGATGACTTTATTTCATCAGGAGTTATTGATACAACGTATGACGCAACAGACGATACCTACTACACTTCTTCTGTTTATGAAAACGGAACTTTCAATCAGATAAAATCAATAAGAGAAAGCGGATATTTGAATGAATTTTCTCTATCTCTTTCTGGTAACTATAACAACATACTTTATCTTGGTGCAACAATAGGTATTCCTTTCGGAGCATATACTTGCAAAACTTCTTTTTCTGAAGAAAGATTTGTAAATGGTATTTCTACAGGATACTACAACTATAACACACAACAAGACCTTTCTGTTACAGGTATAAACTTAAAGATAGGTGCTATAGTTAAACCTATTGCTTGGTTGAGAGTAGGTGCTGCAATACACACTCCTACATATTATAGCACAACAGATGATTTTTATTCAGAAGTAAAATACAATAGTTGGTCTGGTGGTTGGTATCCTACATACGATTACAATATGCAATCTCCTTGGCGTTTTATGGGAAATGTTGCAGTTGTGTTAGGCAACAACAAAAGTCCTATTTCAGGTACTGTAAGTTTGGATTATGAATATACAGATTACAGTTTTATGTCTTTCTCAATGGATAACAACGTTATGACAGAAACTAACCTAAATACAAGTATAGAAAATGCTTTTGACGGAGCAAGTAATATAAGAATAGGTGGTGAATTGAAGTTAGACCGTTTGTATTTGAGAGCAGGATTTGCACATTTTGGCAACCCATATAAAGAAGATGTAAATGATGCAAGTTGGAATTATGTTACCTGTGGTATAGGTTACAAAGGAAAATATTGTACCTTTGATTTAGGTTACGCTTATGGTCATACAAAAGGTGATTACTATATGTACTCAGGCGATAACAACAATGCAACAACTCTTTCTACAACAAAGAATCTTCTTCAAGCAACAGTTGGATTTAAATTCTAATCACTCATAAGTTTAAATTTTTTTGAAACAAGAGTTACCTTTGTAACTCTTGTTTTTCATATAGATAGAAAATAATTGATATTACAAAAGGTTTATATAAAGTGAAATTTTGATATGGAAAAATATATTTGTATTGTTTTGTTTGTGTTGAATATTATTTCATTTATTTGTTTCGCTGTAGATAAATATAAAGCCAAAAGAGGCAAATGGAGAATAAGCGAAAAAACTCTTCTTTTACTTGCAATATGTGGAGGAAGTATAGGTGCTTTTTTAGGTATGAAAACTTTTCATCATAAAACAAAACACAATAAATTTAAATTCGGTGTTCCCATTATCTTATTTTTGCACATACTTATACTAATCTTTTACCTTACAAAATATTTCAATTATAATGTCTAAATAAATACAACTTTCCAAATAACAAAACTCCCCCTTATTACTTATACCTACTTAAACCACCTTTACTTTCAGAATTCCTAAACCTTTGTTTCCATTTTCTAAAACAAAGAAAGAATTTTCTATCTCTTTGTTCTAATTTTGTAGAACTTTGTTTTAATTTTCTATCTCTTTGTTTTAGAAAATTAGAATCAAGTTCTACGAAAATAGAATCAAGTTTCGTAAAATTCTTTCTTTGTTTTAGAATTCTATCTCTTTGTTTATACAGTTTTATAAGTAGATATAGCTTATTTTCATAAAGACTTGATTTATCTTATAAACTTTAAGACACATTTTTTATTATAAAAAGTTATTAAAATTAGTTATTTAAGAGCCACAATCTCATTATTTAAATTCTCATCTAATGAAATAAATTCTGTATCTTGATTAAATAAAATATTATCATTTAATCCTAATTTTTGTTTTGTTGTTTTTATCGCAACAGAAGATTTATCTACACCTATCCAATATCTATTATTTCTCTGTGCAGATAACAACGTTGTACCACTCCCACAAAAACAATCCAAAACCACACTACCCACATTGGAAGAAGTTTTTATTATCATATCTATAAAATCTATATTTTTCTCTGTTGGGTAAACAGGGTATTGTGGGTCTTTGTAATCTGTCCAAATATCTTGCATACGTTTTCCCTCTTTCGTATCTGCATAAACTATCTTTCTTGGATTACCCTTAGATGACCACTCTATCAATCCTTCCTTATCCCATGCTTCCAAAGTTTCTACATCGGTTCTCCAATGTCTTCCTTTCGGAGGTAGTAAATTTTTAAATTTCTTTGGACTATCACTCTCTCCCGGTGCATGAATAGGAACTGTGGTGTATCGCCTTCCTTTTTTATCTATTTTTGGAAATAAATTGAAAATATCTTTCTCTGTGTAAGGTTGTTTAGGTTCATTCCAAATAGCATCATTCGTTTTTGTGTAGAAAAGTATCATATCTTTGATATTTCCATAACCAATACGGGCAAAATTTTTTGGATTACATTTAACCCTTGTTATATCATTGCGAAAATTATTTATTCCGAAAATTTCGTCCATCATAACTTTTATATAGTGTCCTATTTTATAGTCTGTATGAAGATAAATAGAACCTCTTTCAGATAATAACTCATACAAAAGAATCAAACGTTCACGGAGATATTCTATAAATTTTTTTCCTGTAATTTTATCTTCATATGCTATTTTCCCATTTTTAGAAGAACTTATAGTAGATATTCTATCTTCACTAACAGTAAAATTATTATTTGTTGCAAAAGGTGGGTCAATATAAACTAAATCAATCTTACCTGATAATCCTTTCGTATCAAGTAAGTACCTTAAACCATCAATATTATCTCCTTGTATAAGTATGTTTTGCATATTAAATTTGATATAAAAAGTTTCTAAGTACAAGTGAAGACATTACATTATAATCTTTGTAAATTTCAGTTAATTGTTTATACATCTTATTTCTTCCTTTTATATAGCAAACACCATCTAATATTGCTATTTTTATTGCTTTAGATTCTGTATTTAGTACTGTCATTGCATCATTAAATTGTGCGTTTTGATGACCTCCAAAATCTGTAAGAAATTTTGCTTCACCTATAATATATTTACCATTAAACCTCGCAACAAAATCTAATCCCTTATCATGTTTATAATCTAAATAATCATTGGCAAACTGTTTCATTATTCCATCGCTAACATTGAGTATTGCATTTTCTTTTTCATTTGCAATAAAATCAGTTATATTATCCTTTGGTTCTATACCCAATGATTTATCTTGTATCCATTGTTTAAACATTGGACCAATTTGTCTATTTGTTTCCTTTGGAAGAGTACAATTTTCATAAATTTTAGTTAGACCTAAATCATATAATTCACCTGCTAAACGGTTTATTGTTTGAGGATTTTTTTCTATAGAACTTCTATCTCTTTTTAGAAAAGCAACATAAGAATCTTTTATAGGAAATAAATCAAAATCAAGCAGGGTGCTTACAAGTTTAAGATTATCTTTTCTATTGAAAGACTGTTCCACTACATTCCATAATTTTTTATTAACATCTCTAATTCCATTAGGAATAGTTGGATATACCTTAAACAAATCATCTAAATAAGATTTCTGATTTGCGTATTCTATACTAAGATTAAGAAATTTATTCATGTTTGTTTTTATATTTATTTTGTTTGCAAAGATAAAAAATTTCCTTCTCTTTCTACATTTCTTCTTCCAAAATTTAGTCTTCCTTCTTTTTTGAGGAGTGCAGAAAGGTTTTCAAGATAAGAAGTAAAAATAGAAAATTATAGTTTATTGATTTTATAATTTCTTTAGAATTCTATCTCTTCGTTTCGTTGGAGTGGAATTTCGTTTTATTCTTTCCAAATCAAAAAATAATTTTGTCAAATGAGGAAGTTTTCTTAAAAATATAATCTTTTTTATGTTAAAAACGGAGAATGGTAAAAATTCTATCAAATTTTGTAAAAATAGAATTAGATTTATGAAATATGGAAGTATATTTAGTGGGAAAGAGAACAGTTTTATGAAAAACAAGCATAAATTCAAAAAAAAATAGCAAAAATTAAACTTTTTTCTTTACTATGACGCAAAATGACAATATCGGTATATATTTTTGCAAAACAGAAATAAATAATTATTAACCACAAAAAAATAGGAGGAAAAGTTATGTTATCAATTTTATTAGTAATTGGAATGATATTCAATGGTATAGGTGATTTTTTCAATGCGGGAAAAAAGATAAAATAAAAAAGATTGTTTAACGTTATTATAGAAGAGATATAGAGAATATTGTATCTCTTCTATAATTAAAAAAATATGTATTATGGGTTTATTTGATATACTTTTGGGAACACCAGAAGACAAGAAAAAAGAAAAAAAAGGTTGGTTTGACACAACACCTTTGGACAAGAAATATCCTGATGCTTTTGATGATGGATTTGGTGCAGACTATGACGATGATGGTTTCAATAAATTTGATGATAAAGATTCTAATTGGTAAAGAAACAAGAAAGAATTCTTATTTAGGACTATTAAAAACAGTGCTTTAAACAAGTACTAAGTATTAAAAGAAAACTGACATTGTAATTACGATGTTAGTTTTTTTTATGTGTTTTTGTATTTTGCAATACTTTAATATGGGTATTTTCATATAGTAATAATTACATATTTGTGAGTATTTGGTGTTTGAAAATTTGGTAATAATTTTGCAAACTGAAAAACCACACCTTGAAAGTGGGGAAAAATGAATAGTAATTGTAATAAAAAATATATTAGAAAAAAGATAAACTATAAAACTATATGAAAAAAGTACAGACAAGTATTGCTATGTTATTTTTGTTGAACATAGTTGTAGCACAAAATTTTGTAGAAAGTTTTGAAAGTGCAAATATACCTCCTTTGAATTGGAGAATATCTCAAAACAATGAAGAGGCTATGTTTTGGGAACTTGACAATGAAATGGCACATTCAGGAGAACAATCTCTGAAACTTACTTGTATAAACTCTGCTTCTTCGGATATGGTTGAGGCTTGGTTGATTACACCTTTGGTAGAGGTACAAGAGGGAGATATTTTTTCGTTCCAAATGGCCTATTCTATGAATATGTACACGGAAGAGAAAGTTCAAGTTCTTGTTTCCACAACAGGTAATAATGAAAATGATTTCTCTTCCACTGCTTTGCTATCTTTGGATTTAGACAATATGCAAGCAATAAATGATGACTTCTATCTTTACTCTGTTTCTTTGAGTGAATATGTTGGACAACAGATATATATTGCCATAAGGGTAGAAGATAACGGTGGTTTCAATACATTTTACTTTGATGATATAACTTTGCCTGCTTTTGTGGGCGAATATTGTTTTCCTCCTCAGAATATAACTGTAAGGGATATAGATTTAACTTCGGCGGTTGTAGAATGGGAAGAAGATAATGCAGGGGAATGGATAGTGGAATATACTCTTGTTTCTGACAACACTTGGACTGAAAGTTCAACAATTACTGTACAAAATACTACCTCCACTGTCCTTGCCCTGGAACCTGCATCTGAGTACAAAGTAAGAGTGAAAGCCATTTGCGAAGACGGTAATAGCGATTGGACTATAGAGAGAAAGTTCAAAACTCCTTGTGAAGCCTTTGCTGAAACAGTGTTACCTTGGAGTATAAACTTTGAAGACAGAGATATATCTTGCTGGACAGAGATTATAACTACAACAGTTTCTGGTTATTCTGGTTCTACTGTTTATCCTTCTGTACAATCGGCAGGTACTCTTTCACAACAAAACTATGCTTTAACTTTGGCAGGAGGTATGAACTTGATTGCCTTGCCTTTGATAGATACAGAGATAAACGATTTAAGGATTTCTTTTTATGCAAAAAACAGTGCGTGGGCAGAAAGCAATGCTGGAGTTTTGGAAGTCGGTTTAATAGAGAACATAAACGAACCTTCCTCTTTTGATGTTGTGGATATAGTACCGTATAACCACGATATGACTTTTCGTGTAGTAGATTTTTCTTCTGCAAATCTTAGTGGTAACACAAACAGAATAGCATTTAGATTTACCCATTCTTCGTCTTCGGTGGCTACAAACTATTGGTATGTAGATGATATAATAATAGATTATATTCCTACTTGTGTTTCACCTGTAGTTACTTCATTAACTATAGACGAAACTACAGAAAACTCTGTCAAACTCTTTTGGGTAGATGAAGAAAATCAAACATGGAAAGTTTATTACAAAGCAAATAACGAAACAACTTGGCAATCCGTTACCTCAACATCTAATCAACAATTTGAAATATCTAATCTTTCTCCTGCCACATCTTATAGTTTCTATATAAAATCAGTTTGTTCAGAAAATAATGAAAGTTTGGATAGTACGTTCGTTAAAAGTTGTTCTACCAAATCTCTTCCTGTAACAAGTTTTCCATACGTTAGAACTTTTGAAGAAGATACTCCTATAACAGAAGTAGAAACGAGAAGTAACAATGAAACTAATATTTGGACAATAGGACAAGCCACAAACTCTACTTTAGATAATGAAAACAATGAAACAGGTCATTCTTTGTACATATCAAACAATGGAGGTACAAATAATGAATACACTCCTACTGTAATGACCTATGCTTATGCTATAATCAAAGTAGATTTTTCGGGGTATGAACAATACAAACTGTCTTTTGATTATAAGGTAAAGGGTGATGGTGGTTTCTATTCTCAAAGCGATTACTTATCGGTATATCTTTTAGATGAAAATATAGAAATACCTACTGCATCTCAACCAATAGCCTCTCCTATACTTGCAGCCAAAACAAACGTGTTGCAATGGACAAGATTTGACACCGTGCTTACTAATGTAGATAACACAACAAAAAACCTTGTCTTTATGTGGAGAAATGATATGTATTTAGGATATAATCCTCCTGCTGCAATAGATAACATTGCTATAAAAGGACTAAATTGTACCATAGTAGAAAGTGTTTCCATAGAAGATATTACTTCAGAAGATGCTGTTATTTCTTGGAATGCGTCTTCTCAAGCAAATAGTTGGACACTTTATTACAAATCTTCAGAAGAGGAATCTTATAATGAAGTACAGGTAAGTGCATTACCGTTTGCTTTTGCTTTGTCAAACATAGTTCTTAGTCCAAATACAGACTACTCTTTCTATATAAAAGTAAACTGTGGAGAAGAAATCTCTGAACCATCTCAAATATTTACTTTCCACACTCCTTGCGATTATGCTACATTACCTATCAACGAGGGCTTTGAGTCTTATTCTACAACCTATTCTCGTGTAGATATGCCTTGCTGGTATGTTAGTGGAAAAAGTTCTTCTTATCCTGCTGTTTCTTATGGAGGAGTTGAGGGAAACAATAGCCTTAATTTTTACGGACCTACAAACAATAATATCTTAGTCTTCCCATCTATAAACACAGAACAAACACCTATAAATACTTTACAAGTTACCGTTTGGGTATATTCTGCATCTACAAACGAGGGACTAAGTATAGGAGTTATGCCTACACAAACAGATACTGCACAGTTTGAAGTTATAGAGACGTTTTACCCTACTACAACAAGCGAATGGGTTTCCCATACATTCAACCTTACAGACTATCAAGGAACTTCTACATTTATAGCCTTAAAACCTCAACTTTCTGGTTGGTATAACTTATATATAGACAGCATAACCTTAAGAGAGATTCCTCTTTGTTCTGCTCCATCTGCTCTTTCTGTAAGTAACGAACAAACAACTTCGGTTTCTCTTTCTTGGACACCAGCACACCAGATGGATAACAATTTTGTAGTTTATTATAAACCAACCTCTGAAGAGGAATGGCAGATAGAGGAGTTTACTACTTCTGAAAACTATTACGTGTTAGAAAATCTTTTGCCTTCAACCCAATACGAGTGGTCTATACTTACGGTTTGTTCTTCAGAAGACTCATCAGAATTTGCCCAGACTTCATTATTTACTACTCAATGCGATGTTGTAACAAATCTACCTTTGATAGAAGATTTTGAAACCATAGAAAACAATGATATACCTCTTTGTTGGTCGGTTATAAACTCCTATGATAATAGGCCAAGTGTATATTATAGTCTATGGACAACAAACCATGCTTATTCAGGAGAAAGAATGATGAAATTTAGTGCAAATGCTCTTGTGGGGGCTTCTTATCTTGTTCTTCCTCAGATAGCAAATGACGTTGCAGACTTGAAACTCTCTTTCTATGGAAAAGCAGAAAACAGCGTTCAACACGGAAAAATGGAAGTGGGAATAATGTCAGACCCTACAGATGTTTCAACATTTGAAAGTGTTATGTCTATAGAAGATGCCACTACTTCGTTTAACTATTATGAAACAAGCTTTGCTTCAGCCGAAAATGCAGGAGAAAATATGTATATAGTATTTAAATATACTCCGAATAGTTCTTTGTATTCTTGGTATATAGATATGGTGAAAGTAGAAGAAATATCATCTTGTTCTGCTCCTGTTACCAATTCTTTGAAAGTGGATTCCTTGTCTTTTGACGCTGCAAGACTTTCATGGAATGACGAAAATACTACTCATAATCAATGGAGAGTGTATTACAAAGAGTATTCTCAACAAGAATATGCTTTTGTAGATGTGCAAGATACAGTTTCTTTACTATCCAATCTACAAGCAAACACTATATATTCTGCATACGTGAAAACTCTTTGTGATAATGTTCCAAGCACAGATAGTACCTTTGCTATTAAGTTTCATACCTATCCTACACCTATTGCTTTGCCTTATATGACAGAGTTTTCTGCAAACGAATCTTTAGAAAATCTTTCTTGGTATCTAAACAATGACACTTTGACTAATCAATGGGTTATAGGAGATATAGAAGAAAATGCTTGTCTGTTTGTTTCCAAAGATATGGGACAAACACCAAACTATCATACATCTACACCTGCGACTATTACAGCAGAAAAAATTTTCATAATGCCAGAAGCAGACAGCATAATGATAAGTTTTGATTACAAAGTAGGAGGAGAAACTATTGGTGGAGTTCCTTATGATTATTTGAAAGTATTTTTTGCAGATTTCAACTTTGATTACAAAGCCACAGCAGAAGCCACTTTACAATCGTTTTATTTATATAATGATAACGCACTTAAATTCTCATCAGATTATTTTGTTTGTATGACAGACACAGTAAGACACTACAATATAAGAATAGAAAATCCGGGAGAAAATCTTTACAAAAAAATAGTATTTATGTGGAGAAATGATTCAGGTTCTGGTTCTCAACCATCGGTTATTATAGATAATTTCTCTATAAGAGTTATTACACCTTGCGATTATACTCACGACAGCACAATAAACGCATATATTTGCGAGGGTGAAACATATAACGAAAATGGTTTTGAAGAAAGTTTAGCAGGAGAATATTTCGTACATCAAACTTCTTATCAAGGTTGCGACAGTACTATACATCTTGTTCTGAATGTTTATCCTACATATTCTACAACAAATTATGATACTATATATGTAGATAACATACCAACTACTTATAATGATACCACTTCTCAGACCTTATCTTCACAGTACGGTTGCGATTCTACTGTAATTACAATAAATACTTACGTTCCAAACTCTTCACTATTGCAAACAGAAAATGAGGACGCTTTATCTGTATATCCTATACCAGCAAACGATTTTGTTACTGTGAAAATGGATAATATAAAAAGTAAAGAGCAGATAACTATTTCAGATGTTCAAGGCAAGATAATATTAACGAAAAATTTATCCGAAGCCGATGATACTATTACTTTGAATATACATAATCTTGCTTCGGGTGTTTATTATTTACACTTAAAAACATCAGATGCTCTTTACACAAGAAAACTATTGATTAAACGCTAATTTTTATAATTTTTATTTCTTTGAGGTCTTTCTAAACGAAAGACCTTTTTTTGTTATTATATACGAAAAAGTTCCAATACTTACCTTAATACAACGATAGACGATTATATTTGTAATCGCCTATCATTTTTGTTTACTCCTTGTTCTAATGAAGAATATGTTCTTTTATTCAAGTCCGTAGTTGTATCCATATTCTATTATTGTGATAATCCTCATAAAAAGATGCATTCACTTGAATATAATGTTTTATATTTGCCTCATCAATATATCGTTCTATTTTTGAATAGTCTATTTGCCTTCCATAATAACGTTTTGAGAAAAATTTCCATTTTACTAATTCGTTTAATGGATACTTTGAAACCAAAACAACATTGAATGTGTTGCTATATATTACGTAAAAATCACTTATGTTAAGGGTATAGTAGTAACTGCTTACCAAATGGTCAGACATGTTTTCTTCTGCATGAGAACAAAATATTTATCCAACTTTTTAAGATATGTTAATCTTCTTCCACTTAAAGTTTTGCTTTCTATTAGTTCATCTATTGTGAAATACTCACCTTTATTTAATTGTGAGGGACGCGGAATCTGTTTAATCAATAATGACCTAACATCCGTTACTATTTCGAATGAATCATTAGACTCCCTCGTTAATTCCTTGATAAAATCATCTATAATGTATTGTTGAAATATTTTGCATATTTCACTTACATTACGTCCATAATATAGTTTGTTATAATCTGTTAAATTATAACTTATTTCATCTGTGATGCCTTTGTATGTTATTTGCAAAGAGGCACTTTTAGGAAAATGATTGAAATTATACAATATGGTGTATATATTATCATAATTTGAATGATAAAATTTATTTTCGTAATCGTTATTAAGATAATCTGTATCTATATGTATATATGTTGTATATTCTAACCCTTTTTTAGTATACCATTTTGGGATTTCTTTTCTAAATAGTATATCTATTCTTTCTTTAATTTCTTGTGTAAGTGTGAATTTTAAGTTTTCCCTGCATTTAGATTTATTGCCATAAAACGTTATCACAGGTATTTTTACTTTAAAATTTTCAATAACAATTTTATTTGGTATTTGAATATCTTCAATACCTTTAAAGGTACTCATTATTATATTTTTAAAATCATCAAACGCTTGTATTTGTTTTTGAGAGAATTTAATAATACGATTTCCTTTAAATGTTGGTGGCTCAACTAATATTTCCTTATTTTCACTTTTAAAATCTTCTACAAATTTATTATATGCCTTTATTTCTTCATTATCCATTTTCTTAAAACAATTGTTCAATCTATCTGTAACTAATTTTTACTTTTACAAACTGACAACTTTTGGTATTTGTCTTAATCATTGTTGTTAATGGAATATCTACTCTTACCCTCAAGAAGACTCTATAGGGGTATCCTACAGAGTGTTTTAATCCTTGTTTTAATGGAATATGTTCTATGATATTATTTCTATAACATTATTCCATAATTTGGAAATTTTAATAATTATTTATAACATTTTCATCAATTGATATTTCATTTTCTTCACAAGATGTAGTTTCTTTGATAATATCTGTTATATCTTTCAAGAGTTTATCGTATGTTCTTGCTTTTCTCTTTTTCTCTGATATATCTATACTCACAGATATATCTAAGGCAATAGGTTTTTGATTTTCTTCCCATACTTCTTCCCAGCGTTGTGGAATTTTCCTGACAATAGAAAACCTATCTTTTGCAAAGAAGTATGAATTACTTTCTTTATTCCATTGAGGATAATATAACGTAATATAACCTATCCCTCTGCTTTTTATAAAATATGCTTGCATTTTCCCTTTGTTTATTTCATTTTCTGTCTTAATCCTTGTTGTTAATGGAATATGTTCTCTAATAATTCAGCAATCCCATTGAATATCTTACCCATTACTAATAATTTTCTTCCTATTTTTTTATTGCTAACTGTTTTGCAAAAGTATATACCGATATTGTCATTTTGTGTCATAATAAAGAAAAAAGTTTAATTTTTGATGAATTTTTTTTGGATTTATGATTATTTTCTATAAGATATGTTCTCTTTTTCATAAAATATACTTCTATATTTCATAAATTTGTTTCTATTTTACTAAAACTTGATAGTATTTTTGCCATTCTTAGTTTTTAACATAAAAAAGGTTATATTTTTAAGAAAACTTCTTTATTTGGCAAAATTATTTTTTGATTTGACAAGAATAAAACAAAATTCCACTTCAACAAAACAAAGAAAGAGAATTCTAAAACTTTGTTTCGTGAAATTAAAACGAAGTTCTACAAAATTAAAACAAAGTTTCGTGAAAAGGTTGTAAAGAGATAGAGGGGAGTAGTAGGGAAGTATAATGAGTTATATAAAGTTTGAAAAATAAAAAAGACCGCTTTCGAAAAAGCGGTCTTTGAATTATGATTTGTGCTTTGAAAAACTATTTTTTGATAAGTTTTTCTGTGCGGTTGATTGTATCGGTTACTATTCTTATGTAATATACTCCACTTGCAAGACTTGAAGTTTCTATCTTAATAGTGTTTTCACCTTGTGCAAATTTTGTTTCTTTGATAGTTCTACCTTGAACATCTGTTACATAGATTGTAACCTCAGAGTTTATTCCCTCAACTCTTAACATAGCGTCTTCTGTTGTAGGATTTGGATAAAGCATTACATTTATTCCGTTTTCTACATCGTTGATACCGCTATTAACTGTTAAAGTAAGAACTACTGTACTATCGCAACCGTTTATATCTGTGAATACCTCAGTATATGTTCCTTCTGCTTCCAAAACTTGTGTTCCGAATTGGTAAGGAAGTTCGTCTGGGTTGATTGTTACATCTATTGCATTAGTATTTTCAGGTCTTACAACTAAAGTAACAGTGTAAAGAGTATCACATTCACCATTAACACCAGCAACAGTTACTGTGTTTTCACCTTCTGTCAATGTTTGACCATTGAATTCTGCTGTTTGTCCATAACATACAGTTACGGTTTCAGTAGCAGTGTTTTGAGGAAGAACATTAAGAGTAACAGCGTAAAGAGTATCGCATTCACCATTAACACCAGCAACATTTACTGTATTTTCACCCTCAGTCAATGTTTGACCATTGAACTCTGCTGTTTGTCCATAGCAAACTGTTATGGTTTCTATAGCAGTTACCTGTGGAAGAACAGTAAGGTTTATAGTATAAACAGTGTCGCAAGCACACTCTACGGTAGCAGCTACTGTTGTAGTATATTCACCAGATGTACTCCAAGTTTCTCCATTGAAAGAATAAGAAGTACCATAGCAAACAGAAACATCTTCTGTCTTAGTGTTAAGTGGATTAACAGTAAGAACAAGAGTTACAGTAGAGTCGCAACCATATTGGTTAGCACCTTCAAGTACATGATTATAAGTACCAGCAACAGTCTTTTCTTCTCCAAAGAAATTATATGAACCATTAGTACAGATAGCAACAGTCAAAGGTTCAGTAATAGTTGTTTCGACACAAGGAGTAGTAAATGTTCCTTCAAGAGAGTAAATCTTTTCTCCATTTTGAAGAGTAACAAATCCTCTGTAATTGTATGCTGTGTTTGGAACAAGAGAAGATATAGCAAGAGAACCATTTTCTACCATAGCGTATTCTTCATCTGAAGCAAGTTTGTATTCAACTCCACTTGATACAACGTTGTCAAATCCTTGTGGATAAGTAGTTGTGAAAGTATAGTTCTCTTCTGTTTGCTCGTTTTCTGTAACAACTGTAAATTCTGTTGCAGAAACAATCAAATCATCTACTACGTAATAATATGTATTATTTTCATTATAGAAACGGAATGCAACATGATTTTCTTCTCCCTCTGATGCAATAGCAAGCATATTATAAGGCGTCATAGTAAGACTTGTAGCCTCTACTTTACCATAAAGAACGAATGAAGTAGTATCTGTTGCATCGCTCATAGTACCTACTTGTAATGTACCGTTTCTTCCGTTAAGCGTACGTGCTTTTGCAGAGAATGAAACAGAAAGTTGGTTTTGTTCTCCAAAGTTTGGAGTAATAGCGTATGCAGTTAGGTTTGGAGTAGAACGAAGTTCCAATCCTTTTCCTGTAGATACACCTGTAGTTGTCATAGCAGGATAATATACTGCCAAATTAGAGTTATATGCTCCTAAGAATATAGACCAGCAATCTGGAAGAACGCCTGTTTCTTGGTCAAAGTTTTGAGTATAAGGCAAAGTATAAACACCACAAAGAGTAGTGAAGTTTGTACTTGTTACAGCACTTTCTCCACAGTTACCTACAACATAAATGGAATAATTAGTGTAGCCATTCAAATTTGAAAGAGTAGCACTTGTATCTTCTGTATTTACTGTTGCAGAAAGAAATCCTTCAAATGAAGTAGGAGTTTCTTCTATTTCAGAAGTAGGTTTGTAATAAACGTTCCATGAAGTAGAAAGTCCTGTTTCCTCCCAATGAATAGTAGCAGAAGAAGATGTTATATCATCAGCATACAATTTAACTACAGGTTTGCAAGAAAGAGTTGTGAAAGTATAAACAGCACTTGTCTTGTTTACGCCACAGTTTCCTGTTACTTTTACGTTGTAAGAAGAACCATCTACATCAAGGTTTGTAAATGTATATGTTCTTTCTGTTACGTTTTCTATAGTAGTGTATTCTGTTTCTGTAGATTTTTTGTATTCAACAGTCCAAGAAGAAGATTCACTTTCATCTTCCCAAACAATAGTTGAAGAAGTGGCAGTGTTTTCTGAAAGAGCAAGGTTTTGAGGAGCAGCACAAGTTTCTGCTATAATAGAGATATTATCTACTGATGCAGGAGGATTTGTACCAGAACCACTATCATTGTACCAATGGAATACAATAACTTTTCTTTGATTTGTTACACCTTCTAAAGTAATTGTTTCTGTAGTCCAGTCTTCTTGGAAAGCAGTTTGATGGAATTTTGCATAAGAGTTACTTGTTTGCTTTCCTACAGGGAAAGTTGTTTCTTCTGGTAAAACATAAACATTTAGGAAGTCCCAATTATTTTCACCTTTTCCTTTCCAATCAAATGAAAGACTGTAAGCAGCGGCATCTCCAAAATTAACTATCATAGATGCATAAGCATTGCAACTACCATTGTACGTATAAGCATTTGTTTCACCGTTGTCATTTGAAACATAAAGAGAATTTCCTGCGTTTCCTGTAGCAGAACCTATTGCCCATTTGTTTTGATTTGTTCCTGTTATAGATATTTCAGAGTGTTCTCCTTCAAAATCTTGTGTGTAAGGGAATGTAGAAACCATAGGAACTATAACCTCTGTTGTGAATGTAATAGGAGTACTTTCTGCTTCATTAGAACAGTTACCTTTTACATAAACAGAATAAGTTGTATTGTCATTTAAACCTGTTAGTTCTATAGTCATTTCATTTGTTTCTGGTAATGCAGTGTATTCTTCTGCTGTAGCAGGTTTGTAATAAACTATCCAAGCAGTGGAAGTACCATTTATTTCATTCCAAGTAACAGTTGCACTTTCTGTAGTAATGTTGTTTGCTGTTACATTTTCAGGATTTTTACAAGAAGGAACATCATTGTATATTCTGAAATTATCGACTCTACAACCATAACCACCATGAGTAGAAGCACGGAATTTTATTTGGAATGTAGAAGAAACTTCTGTTAAGGCAATAGTTGCCTCTTGCCAAGGGTCTGAGTTTAGCATATTTTGATAATTTGCAAGAAGCACCCATTCAGCATCAGATGAAGTTCTATAATAAACATAAAGAGTATCTAATAAAGCATCATCTTTCATTGCTTTATAAGAATAAGAAACGGTAGGATTTGAAACAGAAGACAAATCAAAAATAGGAGAAATCAAATCTGCAACACCTGTAGAGTAAGTTTTGTGTGCGTGTTTTGTTCCATCAGCAGAACCTGAGGTTTGAATTTGCCAATTATTATTTGAGATTTGTTCTGTAGTCCAGCAACCCCAATCAGAAGTTGTAGCATTTTCAAAACTTTCTACATAAGGGAAAGAAGTTACTACATCGCAAGGAGTTTTGAAAGTATAAACATCGCTTGCCATTTCTTCACCACAGTTTCCTGTAACTTTTACTTGATATGTAGAAGAAGATTGAACAGGGAAAGTATAAGTTTTTTCTGTTATGTTATTTACTGTAGTAAATTCTTCATCTGTAGAAAGTTTATAAGATACTGACCACGCAGAAGAAGTAGAGTTATCGTTCCAAGTTACTGTAGCGTTGCTACCATCAATAGTTACTTCTGTAATAGTTGGTTCATAACATTCAGGAGCAACTGTCAATGTAACGTCATCAACTAAATAATAAGCAGATGTTACAGGACGGAAAGCAATGTAAGAGCCTTGACCTGTATAATTTGTTAGATTAACACCAAATGCTGTTGTAGGATAAGTATTTGTTAAATTAACAGATGCAACTGTTTCAAATGTAGTAGCATCATAAGGGTCTGTCATAACACCTATTTCCATAGAACCTGTACCAGAATTAACCTTTGAGAAGAATTCTACTCTTAATGTATTGATAGGGTGTTCTATAATATCAATAATAGGTAGTGCTATAGTATTTGTATTATAACTCCAATACAAAGATTTACTACCTGTCTTAGCATAAGAACTACTATTATAAACATAAGGATATGCTGTGTAAGAAGTAGAGTTTGCTCTTGTCCAACAAGCAGGAACAGAACTTGAGTTATCATCTTCAAAAGATGTAGTATAAGGTAGAGTTACATACTCACAAGGAGTAGCGAAAGAAAGTGTAGAACTTTCGTTTCCTTCTTCAGAACAGTTACCTTTTACTTTTACGCTGTAAGAAGTATTTGCTGCAAGACCGTTTAGAGTAGCAGTTCTTTCTGTTGCAGATACGGTACTCCATTCAGAAGCAGAAGACTCTTTGTAATAAACTGTCCATACAGTAGCAGTGCTATTGTCTTCCCAAGTAAGAGTAACAGAAGTTTGAGTAAGGTTACTTTTTGTTACATTTGTAGGAGCATAACACAAAGGACGAGTTGTAAATGTTACTGTATTAGTATGGTCATAAGAAGTGTTTATACCATCTGAACATAATGCACTTACATAAACTGAATATTGTGTTTCAGGTAATAAAGTAGTGAAATTATATTCTTTTGCTGAAACAGTAACAGTTTGCCAAGTAGCATTTTCTTCGTTTGTTTTGTAATAAACAACCCAAGAAGTATTTTCTTCGTTGTCATCTTCCCAAACTAAGTCTGCTGTAGCATAATTAACATTTGACACTGCCAAAGAATTGAAAACAGGTCCATTGCAATTTGCTATAGGAGCAATATCTACATTGTCTATATAATAAGCCTGAGCAGAATTTTCTGTAGTGTAAAGGAATGCTATGTATTTTCCTATACCTGTAAGGGTAGTGTTGTTGAAATTGACAATATATTTACTGTATGTGTTACCCATATCTTCAAACATAGCAACGCTTTCAAATGTAGTTAAATCGTTAGGGTCAGTCATAAGACCAACTTCCAATGTTCCTTTTTCATAAGATTCACTGCTAACTCTACCAAAGAAAGATATTCTTAGGTTTTCTATGTTTGTATTTATCTGTGGAGAAACAGCAAGGTTCATATCTAAAGCCTGCATTTGAAGTTTTCCTGCTCCTTCATAACCATTATAAGAAGTAACAGTAGGATAAATACCGTTTGTTATAGGAGTAGACCAACAAAGCATATCTTCCTCTGAGTTAAATCCGTTTTGATAAGGTATATCTGCTAACTGCAAAGGTGCGCAAGCAGTACGGAATGTTGTTTCTTTCCAAGAAGAAAATGTTTCTTCTCCATCGTTGTTACAAATAGATTGTACTCTTACTTTGTAAGGAGTGTTTGGTGTAAGGTTATTTATAGTAGCAGTAAGGGAAGAAAGATTGTTTAATGTAGTAGCATTTTCCCATTCTGTATCTGTAGCAAGTGTATATTGAAGATTAACAGGTGCATTGTCTTCATTTGCTACCCAATTTATAACAGCAGAAGTTTGTTCTGTGCTACCCACTATTATACTTTCAGGAGAAAAACAGAAACCTGCAATAGGTTCCATTGTTAATTGAATATTAGGGTAAGCAGATTCGGAATTATCTATAGAAGAAAAATCTGAGTAAGGATTGCTGTCATTTCTTGCATAAACAGCTCTATCGCTACCATAAGTACTTTGCCAACCAGAAGTAGTTGTTCCACCACTATAGCCTGGTTTCTTTTCTATTATACCTATGACTAAATTATTAGTGTTGGAATAAACGAAAGGTGTTTCAAGTGTAATAGTTACCCATTGATTTGCTGTGAAAGAAACTTCACCGTCAAATACTTTCGTCATATCGTTTGCTGAAAGGTGTGATGAAGAAGTAATAGATGTAATCTCGCTTTCTGCCATCCAAACTTCAACCTCATCATTTTGAGCAGTATTGGAATAATAGCTGATAGCAGTTATTTGTCCCACCATATTTATTTCCTCTTGGAAATAAAGAGTCTGTGAGGTTGTGTAACCATAATACATAGATAGAGGGACAGACTTTGAATTAAAAGAAGTCCCATCACCTATTGTAATGATTTCTTGTGCTTGTAGTCCTATACCCATAACTAAGGTAAAGAACAGAACAAGCAACTTCGTTAATTGTTTTTTCATTTTAAATAGATTTTTGTTAATAATTGATTTGATTGTTATTTTTTTTAATTTTATTTTTTCAACCTAAAAAATTGAAAAATGCAAAGTTACACAAATTTTATATGATGAAAAAAATTTCATTCAAAAAACTTCATTTTTGTAAGATTTTATAACAAAAGACTTTGTTATAAAATATTTTTTCCATTTCTCTTTTTCTTCTTGCCAATAAAGAAAGAATAGGATAAAAATGGAAATTAGTAAAATACTTTTCAAATAACGCACAAACGAAACAAAGTTTGGTAAAAACGAATTCGGTATAAACAACCAAAGGGATATTTCATTTGGGTTATACCGAATAGTGATATTTTATATTTTAGAAAAGCACTATTTTGATATATACAAGACCAATACTGCTATATCTGCAGGAGAAACTCCGCTTATACGACTTGCCTGTGCTATGGTTTTAGGACGAATTTTTGAAAGTTTTTCTCGTGCCTCAAATGACAAGGAAAGCAGTTTGTTATAATCAAAATCATCTTTTATAATAAGGTTTTCATATTTGTTAATCCTGTCTATAGTTTCCTGTTCTTTAACAATATAGGATTCGTATTTAACTTTTGTTTCGGCCAAAGTGCAAACCTCTTGTCTAAGGTTAGAGTTTATCTTTTCTATCTCTTGTTTTAAAGAAGGTATAGTTTGTTGCAAATCTTCTATCCTTACTTGCGGACGAAGTAGAAGTTTAGATATTTTTTCAGGACGAATAATCTCTGGAGTGGAAATAGAAGAGAAATAATTATTTACCTCTTCTGGTTGAGCGTTATTTGTTTTCATAAAAGAAACAAGATGAGTTATTTTCTTATTCTTTTTCTCTACAAAAGCCATTCTTTCTTTTTCGGCAAGACCTATAGAGAAAGATTTTTCGGTAAGTCGTTCGTCTGCATTGTCTTGTCGCAAAAGTATTCTGTATTCTGCCCTTGAAGTAAACATTCTATAAGGTTCATCTACACCTTTTGTTACCAAATCATCTATAAGCACACCTATGTAAGCATCACTTCTTTTCAGAATGAAAGGTTCTTGTTCTCTTGTTTTTAAAACGGCGTTTATGGCAGCAATCATACCTTGACAAGCAGCCTCTTCGTAACCTGTAGTTCCGTTTATTTGACCGGCAAAGTATAGGTTTTGAATAATTTTTGTTTCCAAAGTGGAATAAAGTTGTGTAGGGGGAAAATAGTCGTATTCTATAGCATATCCAGGACGCTGAATGACTGCTTTTTTAAAACCTTTTATGTTTCTAAGAGCCTCGTACTGAATATCCAAAGGTAGAGAAGAAGAAAAACCGTTGATATAATATAAATCTGTATACAGAGATTCTGGTTCTACAAACAGTTGATGATGGTCTTTATCTGCAAATCTTTCTATTTTGTCCTCAATAGAAGGACAGTATCTTGGACCTCTTCCTTGTATTCTTCCCTGAAACATAGGGGAATCTTTGAAACCTTTCCTTAGAATATCATGTACGTGCTCGTCCGTGTAGGCAAGAAAACATGAATGTTGCACAAGTGTTTTCTTCCTTTTGTAAAAATAAGAAAATTGTTCAGGTTGTTCATCTCCTTTTTGCTCTGTAAGGAGAGAGAAGTCAATGCTTTTTCCTACTACTCTCATAGGTGTTCCTGTTTTGAGTTTATCTGAAAGGAAACCAAGTTTTCTAAGATTTTCAGTTAGCCCCCTGCTTGCTTCTTCTCCCAATCTTCCACCCGAATAGTTTGTTTTTCCTATGTGTATTCTACCTGAAAGAAATGTTCCATTGGTAAGTATAACGGCTTGACTTTTAAAAGATAAGCCTGTTTTGGTTTTTACTCCTGTAACTTTATCTTTTGAGTGTAAAATATTGATAACTTCATCTTGCCAAAGGAAAAGATTTTCCATACTTTCCAATTTTTGCCTCCAACCAATAGGGAAAAGAACGTTATCTACCTGTGCTCGTGGACTTCGCATAGCAGGACCTTTGGAAGAGTTGAGCATACGAAACTGTAGAGTATTGTTATCAGTGTTTATTCCACTATAACCACCCATAGCATCTATTTCACGCACTATCTGTCCTTTAGCAACACCACCCATAGCAGGATTGCAAGATAAAGATGCAATAGCACTAAGATTTTGAGTAATAAGAAGAGTTTTACAACCCATCTTTGCAGAGGTATGAGCGGCTTCGCAACCTGCATGACCTGCACCAACAATAATTATATCATATTTTTCACTCATTTATACACAAGATTTTAATCTATGGAAATAAGTCTTTGTTTTAATTTTCTATCTCTTTGTTTTAAATTTGTAGAACTTTGTTTTAGAATTCTATTTCTTTGTTTTAATTTCGTAGAACAAAGTTTTAGAAAATTCTTTCTTCGTTTTATAAATACGAAACTTTATTTTATGAAAACATAATAAAGTTTTGTTCTACAAGAATAAAAATCTAATTTTGCGGAAACATTTTTCTGTACAGGCAAATGGCTTCATTCTCTTTTTGTCGCATAAGTTTTTCTTCTTTTTCTTCATGGTCTTTGTAGCCCATCAAATGAAGTACTCCGTGAATGATAACCCTCAGGAGTTCTTCTTCAAAACTGCATTCAAATTTTTCGCTGTTATCTTTTACTCTGTCTATAGAAATGAATATATCCCCATTTATTTTATTGTTCTCTGTGTAATCAAAAGTTATAATATCGGTATAGAAATCGTGGTTGAGATACTGTTTGTTTATCTCTAAAATCTTTTCATCGGAACAAAAAATGTAGGAAATTTCTCCTTGCTTAAAATTTTCTTTTTCTATGACGGACTTTATCCATGTTTTAACTTTCATCTTGTTTTTCAGATTGAAAGTTGTCTGAGAAGTGAAACTTGTAGCCATAATTATCTTACTAAAACCTCTTTCAAAGAATACTGTTCTATGGCTTCTTTTCTTTGCATAGCAAGTTCAGGAGCAATACCATTGACATAAAAAATTAACTCCAACGTTCTGCCTTTATCCTTTACCTCTATCTCATCTGTCAAAGAGTTTATAAGGAACAAAGAGTTTGTTTTTTCATCGCCTATCTGTCTAAAGTCCATATCTTGGAATATATCTTCTTTGCAACTAATGGCAAATACAACACCCCCCACACATTTTTCAAAACTTACAGATATTTTGCCATTTACCAAAGTTAGTGCTGTGGATATAGCCACAGAAATACTACCAAAATAGTTGTAAAGATGGTTTCTGCTACAAATTTCTTCAACAAAATCCTCTGCTTTGAAGTTTTCTGTACTCAAAATATTTATTTTTTCTATTTCCGCTTTCATAGTATAATTTTCTATTTTTTGTTCTGATTTGAGTTTTCAAAATTATAAAAATATTCTCTAACTTTCAAATTATAATAAGGAGAATATACAGGAGGTATTTTTTTAAACAGTTCTAAATCTCTGTTTTTAAGTTTTTTAAAAGTTTCTAAATTTTCTATATTTATTTCGTTTTTATCTACTCCTGTATTGGATTTTCTTTGCGAATCTTTACCCTGTTGTTTCTCTGCTTTCTCACTTTCCAACATTCTGGTAAGAATTTCGTTCTGTCTTTTTATAGTGTTTGCGTTTATCTTCTTATTTACAATATCTTTCTCTGTTTGCTCCATTTGTTTCAGTGCTTTGGATTCACCACCGGCAGATTTGGCGTTTTCTTCTTTCATCTTGTTGATATATTCCTGCATCATCTTCCTTATCATTTCTTGTTGTGCAGCAGCCTTTGCAAGTTCTTCGTTTAGTTTTGCACCTTCTCCTATTTTTTGTTTAGGATTGTTACCCTGTTTTTCCAACTCTTTTTGCAGTCTTTTTATTTCTTTGTTCAGTGCTTCTTGCATCTGTCGCATATCTTTTATGCTTGGCTTACTCTTTTTGCCTTGACCAGGATTTTTACAACTGTTTTTAGGTTGTCCGTTTTTGTTGTTTTTGGATTGTTGTTGCTGCTGATTCATATTATTCAAAGACTCTGCAAGCAAAAGTGCAAGGTTATTCATAGAAGACATAGCATACTGTTGGCTATTTGCTGCTTGGTTGTTATGATAGTTGTTATAGTAACTTTGATTGAACTTCAACAAAGAGTTCAACGACTTTTCTATACTTTCTCTTACCTTATAAGTTTCTTCAAATATAGTTTTGCTTACCTGTGGTTGTCTTTTACTTATATTATATAAGGAGTCGGAAATATCTTTCATACTCTCCTTTATGGTGTTTTGTTTGTTGATAATATTTTGATATGCAGGGTCTGAAACAGATGTAGTTTGAGAAAGATATATCATATTTTCTTGTTCTTTGGAAAGGGTAACAAGATTTTTTAGTATCTGTCTAACGTTGTCTATATCTTCTCCTAATTGTTCGTCTGCATTTTCTTGTTGATTTTGTTCTATATCATCTGCCATCTGTTGCATTTGTTGTGCAGCATTTTCTTGATTATGAGAAGCGTTTTTATTCTTTCCTTTGTTTATGTTGTCTTTTGCTTGTTCCAATTCTTTGTTTATCTCCTGTTCTTTATTGACATCTTTTTTGAAATTGAAAGGGTCTTCTAACGAAGAATCTTTCTTTTTTATTTCGTTCATCTTTTGTTGCAATTCTTTAAACTCTTTGTTTATTTCTTCTTGTTTAGAGTTTAAAGTTTGCTTGCTTTGTTCTCCTTTTTTCGTTTCTTGTGCTAACTCTTTCTGTTTTTTGCTTAGTTCATTCAGTTTATCAATAGTTTCGTTTATCTCTTTCTCTACTTCAAGCCTTTTAAATAATTCAAGGTTTCTATCCAATTCTTTGTTAAGTTCTTCATTCCTATTTTTTATATCTTGTAAGGCTTCATTAACTTTATCTTTGTTCAGATTTTTTTGAGTAAGTTCTTCCAATTGTTGCAAAAGTTGTTTCAGTTCATCGTTTTCAAGTTTTTCAAAAAGTTTCTCTAACTCCATTTGCTTTTGCATAAGTTCTTCGTTGATGTTAGAGTATTTCTCTTCCATCATAGAATTTTCTTGCATCTTTTGTTTTATCTCAGATACTCTTTCTTTTACCTTTTGTTGTTTTTCTTTCAAGGCTTCCAACTCTTTCTTGTCTTGCCAAGAAAGTTCTTTCTTTTCGGTTAGTTTCTTTGATAGTTCGTTTATCTGTTGCTGTAGTTTCTTTATATCTTCTATAGCCTTGTCTGTTTCTTCTTTTATGTTTTCGTTGTTGTTGTCTATTTTTTGTTCTACTTCTTTTTCTGTAGGTATGTTTATGCTAAAGGATTGACTTTTTGTACTTTTGGCTCCGTTTATAGCGTCATTGTCCCATACTTCAAAGTAATACTCTATCTTATCTCCTGCTTTAACGTTGTAATCGTTTAAGTTTATAAAATGATAAAACTCTTGGACGTTGTCGCTGTTGGTTACATTTAGTTTCTTATTAAAAGATGAGGTTTTGTTGTCTTTATCTGTTATATCTATATGAAATTCCAATTTGCTGAAACCATAATCATCTTTTATCTGCCCTCTAAAATATACGTTATCTACAAGAGTAGAATCCTTATCTTCTATAATGGCTATTTGAGGTCTTTCGTCCTCTATAATGTTTATAGAAAAGAAAGTACTATCTGATGAAAGTGTGTAGTTGTTTTTTGTTTTTATGCTTATGTTTTCTTGCTTTAAGTAGGTTTTAGAAAAATTGCATACATTTTTTTGAGGAGATATAGTTGTAGTGCTACTATTGGTAGAAAACAAAATAGATTCTGTGTCTTTAGTTTTTATATACCAATTGATTTTTGTTCCCTTTGGTATAGAAAGATTTGTTACGTTGGAAATTTCTTCGTTTTTTATTCTGGTATATGCAGGATATACTATTTGTGCTTTTAGTTCTGTAATTATAGGTTTAGGATTTACTGTAATAGTATATTCTTTGCTCTTTATGTTTGCTGCTTCAAACTGAATCTTGCTCGTGTTTTGTATCTGGTTTATGGTGTAAGAAAAATGCGATTTATCCTTTTGTTTCATTTCAAAACTTTGTCCATCTACATAAATACGAGTTTTATCTGGTAGAACTTTGCCTATGATTTGCACTTCTATAGTATAGTCATTTTGTTGTATAGCATTCAAATCCTTATTCTTTAAAACAAAGGAAAAAGGTGCAGGTTTTTCGTAAAAAGTATTGTGATTTATATATCTAACAGTAGGTTCTGAAAATAGTTTTGGAAAGATGCTAAATAGTATAACTAAAACAACAACACTTACAAGTAAGTATTTGCCATATTTTTTAGTTTTTCCTCTGTTTATTGCTTTACTAAAAGGTATGGGAGAAATATTCGCCTCTTTTTGTTCTATGGCTGCCAAAAGCAAAGAGTCTTCACTGTTGGTTTGTATGCTTTTTAGTTGAAGTAGGTTTATAAGTTTGTCTTGTATCTCTGGGAAATGGTTGCCTATTATCTTGGCTGCTTGATTGTACGATAATGTTTTACCTATAGAGAATATTTTTCCCAAAGGAATAATTATCAATATAAATACAATGATAGCACCAAATATTATAAAGGAATAAAAAATTATAGTTCTAATCAAGGGAGAATTCCAACCGAAATACTCAATAAGACTGAGTACAACAAAACAACATATAAACAAAAGTGCAGAATAAATCAGTCCTTTTACAACAAGATTTTTGTAATAGGAACGAATAAATGCATTTAATTTGTTTATGATAGTACTATTCATGAGATGTTTCCCTTGCCATACCTATATATATTGCAGAAAGCAGAGTGAAAACGTATGCTTGAATGAAAGCGACAAGCATTTCTATTAAAGTCATAAACACAGAGAACAAAACCGAGCCCACTCCTACACCATAGGCAAGTCCAACACTTTTTTCTCCGAATATGAAGATAATAGAGATAAACGATATAAGGATAACGTGTCCAGCAGTTATATTTGCAAAAAGTCGTACGCAAAGAGAGAATGGTTTTGTGAAGATTTCCACAAATTCAAGTGCAGGCATAAGAGGTATAGGTACCTTTAACCACATAGGAACATTAGGATTGACTATTCCTTTCCAATATGCTTTTGTGCTGGAAGAAATAAAGACAAAGAAAGTCAGCAAAGCCAAAACCAAAGTTACTGCTATATTTCCTGTAATGTTTGCTCCACCAGGGAAACAAGGCAAAAGCCCCATTATGTTACAAAGAAAAATAAATAGAAAAATAGATAATAAGTAATTCATATATTTAGTATGAGCCCCATTTCCAATATTTGGTATGGCTATATCATTTTCTATGAATTCTATAAATATTTCCACCAAATTTTGAACGCTGTTTGGTGTTTTGTCTTTTCTCTTTTTTGCAGATTTAGAAGCAGAAAGAACAACGCAACACATTATAAAACAAACGATAATTAAACCCAAAACATTTTTCGTTATGGAAAAGTCCAAAGGTTTGCTTATAAAATGGTTGTTATTATCTACCTTAATGATTTTTCCTTTTAAATTATCTCCGTCAGATTTTGTTCCAAGTCTATACCCTTTATAAATATTGTTATCATCTAACTTGCTTGACATAAAAAACTTTAAACTTCCTTCATCAAACAATATGACAGGCAAAGGAATTGCAATATCCTTACCCCTATAATGAAGAATCTCCCAAGAGTGTTCGTCCCCTAAGTGTTCCATAATCAACTCTCCAGCATTGAAACCTTCGTTTTCCTCTGCTTTAAGATTGTATGAAACCAACAATAATAAACCAAATGTTATGCATATAAACTTTTTCATATAATTCTCTTTAATACACAAACAAAATTATAAAAAAAAGATGAATCACAGAAACTTTTGCCAAAAAATTTACAAAACAACGTCTGTTATCTTATGAAAAACAAAAGATTAGTTTGAATACATAAGGTTGCAACCTCTTGTTTCAGAATGGTCTAACCTACCTATGATTTCAAACTTTCCATCTTCTCTCATTCTGCCTACATCTTCTGTTTCTATAAAACAACAAGTTGCTATATTGGCTAAATCTATTACGTTTATAATTCCATTTTTATTTATTGTGTTTCTGCTTTTCCAATCATTTATTTCGCTGATACATACTTTCATTTGTTTAGGAGTGTGAAATATTCCATCGCCAAGAGAATATGCTTGTGAAAATAATTCACACATACCATATTCAGAGGCTATACTTTCTACGCCAAAGCCTTCTTTAAGAATATTATGCAGTTGTTCTTTTGGCATTTCTTTTCTTCTTCCTTTCATTCCACCTGTTTCAAATATGGTAGTATTCTTTAGAGAAAATCGTTTTATTTTTATCAAATCAAGTAAAGCATAAGTAACACCAAAAAGTATTGTTTTTATACCTTTACTTTCGTTTTGTTCTATTATACTTACAATATCTGAAAGATTGTCTTTGAAAAATCCACTTTGATATTTGCTTTGTCTTACGAAAGCGTCCATCATACAAATAAGAGAAGAATGTGTTTGTTCCAAATAGTTGGGTAATAAACAAAGGAAAGAATATTCGTAAGGTTTGCTAAAAAACTCTTCAAAACAAAGAAAAGTATTTTTTATGTAAAATTCCTTGTTATAAACATAATGTTTGCTCCTTGTAGAAGTAGTAGTTCCAGATGAAAGAAAATAATCTTCTTCTTTTACATTAAGACAAGAAATGTTTTGGGTTTTGAAAAAAGATATAGGAAGAAAAGGTATATCCTCTATTTTGCAAATATCCCTATCGGTATATCCCAAATAATTGCACCAATTTTTATAAACCTTATTATTATCGTACTGAAACTTGAATGCTTTTAAAGTTAAACCGTTAAAATCCTTTTCTTTTTCAATACCTTTTAATAAAGAAAACCAATTATTGAAAAAATTATTATTATCGTAGTTACAATTCTTCATTTTTCTTGTATCTTTGCACTTTTAAATAGGTAACGTAAAAAAGCAAATTTAAGTGTCTAATAGTACAAAAAATGCTTTGGCATCCAGAAGATTTATTATAATGGGGATATTTGTCTTCATAGGATTAGTGTATGCTATTAGATTGTTATATCTTCAAGTTATAGATGATACTTATGCAGAACTTGCAGACAGAAACGCTTTAAGATATGTTACACAATATCCTTCTCGTGGTTTGATTTATGATAGAAAAGGTAAACTACTCGTATATAATGAAGTAGTTTATGACCTTATGGTTATACCTCGTCAAGTAAAAAATATAGATACAAATATGTTTTGTTCGCTTGTTAAGATTACAAAAGAAGATTTTAATAAGAAGATGGACAAAGCAAAAAAATACTCAATGTATGCTCCTTCTTTTTTTGAGAAACAAATAAGTAAAGAAGATTTTGCTTCATTGCAGGAAAAGATTTATATGTTTCAGGGTTTTTATGCACAGAAAAGAACTATTAGGTCTTACCCTGATTCTATTGCTGCTGCAGTTTTGGGTTATATAGGTGAGGTAAATGAAGCGAGAATAGAGAAAGAACCGTATTATAAAAGGGGAGATTACATAGGAATGAGTGGTTTGGAAAAGAGTTACGAGAAAGAACTTAGAGGAGTTAAGGGAAGCAAGATTACTTTGGTAGATGTGCATAACAGAGAAAAAGGTTCTTTTCAAAATGGTAAATATGACCAAGCTGCCATTACAGGAAAAAATCTTTACTCTACAATAGATGCAGATTTACAAAAATATGCTGAAAAACTAATGAAAAATAAAAGAGGTTCTATTGTGGCAATAGAACCCTCTACAGGTGAAGTTTTGTGTTTTGTTTCAGCACCATCTTACGAGCCTAATTTATTAGCGGGTAGGGAAAGGGGAAACAATTATAAGAAACTCCTTGATGATATTTCTAAACCTTTGTTTAATAGAGCCCTTATGGCAGAATATCCACCTGGAAGTATATTTAAAATAGCACAAGCCTTAGTTGCGTTGGATATGGGTGTAATAAGTGCCAATACAGGTTTTCCTTGCGATAAGGGATTGGTAGGTTGTCATAATCATCCTTCAGCTTCTACTGTTAGGGACGCGATAAAAATGTCTTGTAATCCATATTTCTATCGTGTTTTTCAGAGAGAGGTTCAGCAAGTCAATCCTCGTACGGGTAAGATAGATAGTAAGTTTGGTCTTGCTTTATGGACGGCTGCTATGAAGAGAATGGGTTTTGGTGTGATAACGGATATAGATTTGCCAAACGTGAGAAAGGGTAGCATACCCGACACTAATTTTTATAATAAATGGTATCCCTCTGGTTGGAACTTTCATACCATATACTCAAACAGTATAGGACAGGGTGAGGTAGGAGTTGTGCCTATTCAGATGGCGAATTTCGCTGCTTTGGTTGCGAATAGAGGTTGGTATATTACACCTCATTTAGTTAAAGCCTATGGAGATGACAACCATAAGAAGATTTACTCCAAGTATTTGCAAAAACATTATTCTCTTATAGCATCATCGTGGTGGAATATAGCAGTAGAAGGAATGTGGGCTGTGGTTCACGAGGGTGGAGGTACAGGAAGAAGGGCAGATGTTCCGGGTTTGGAAGTATGTGGTAAGACAGGAACGGCACAAAACATAGGTGCAGACCATTCTGTTTTTATATCCTTTGCTCCAAAAGTAAATCCTCAGATAGCAGTTTCTGTTTATGTGGAAAATGCACGAGGAGGTGGTGGTACATGGGCTGCTCCTATAGCAGGATTGATAATAGAGAAATACATAAAAGGCAAAGTGGAAAGAGAAGATGTAGAAAAAATGTATATGGAAGCAATGCCTTGTCAACCTTTACCTTTGGTTAGAGTTCAGCAACCAAAGAAAAGCAATAATAAACAGCAGAACACAACAAATTCTCAGGCTACAGAGAATAAACAAAACAATACTTCAACAACAGGAAATACAAATTCTACAAACAGCGATTGATATGGAAAGAAGTGGTAAAAAAATATTGGCAAATGTGGAGTGGAAAGTTGTTATAGCTTTTCTGTTTTTGGTTTTTGTAGGTTGGTTAAATATTTATGCAGCAGTTTATGATGGTGAACACTCTAATATTTTTGATATGTCGTGTAGATATGGCAAACAAATGATGTGGATAGGTGCGGCGTTGGTTATAGCGTTGTTTGTTATGGTTACAGACCCTAAGTTTTTTTCTCAAACATCTTATATTGTATATCTTATATGTATAGCCATGCTTTTTGTAGTTTTGATTATGGGTTCTGTTACCAAGGGGGCAAAGAGTTGGTTAGGAATAGGAGAATTTGGTATACAGCCTTCAGAATTTGCTAAACTCGGAACAGCACTTGCATTGTCAAAACTTCTTTCTGCAATAAATGTTGATATGAAAGAATTAAAGACTAAACTTACCGCAATAGGAATAGTTTTATTGCCAATGGCTTTAGTTCTTTTGCAGAATGATACAGGTTCGGCTTTGGTATATTGTTCCTTTGTTTTCGTATTGTTTAGAGAAGGTTTATCTTCATACGTGCTTATCTTTGGAGTGTCGGCTATTATTCTTTTTGTATTGGCGTTAATCATAAATCCATATTTACTTATAGGCATATTATCTGGTGCAACCCTTATACTATATTTCATACTGCACAGAAGAAATAGGTCTGTAAAGTTTATATATTTTTTAGGTATTATTGCCTTTTGTTCCATAGTTATATTGGGAGTAGATTTCGCTTATAACGATGTGTTAGGTTCTCATCAAAGAGAGAGAATAGAAGTACTTTTGGGTCAAAAACAAGACTTTAAAGGTGCTGGTTATAATGTAAATCAAAGCAAGATAGCAATAGGTTCAGGAGGCTTTTTCGGTAAAGGCTTTTTAGAAGGAACACAAACCAAATTCAACTTTGTACCAGAACAAGATACGGACTTTATCTTCTGTACTGTAGGAGAGGAGTGGGGTTTTGTTGGTTCTATAATTTTGGTATTTGTTTATGTTTGGCTATGTGTTAAACTTATAAAAATGGCTGAAAGACAGAGAAGTAATTTTGCTCGTTTGTATGGTTACAGTATTGCAGGTATCATCTTCTTCCACTTCTTTGTAAATATAGGTATGACTATAGGTCTGCTACCTGTTATAGGTATACCATTACCATTTTTATCCTACGGAGGTTCTTCTCTTTGGGCATTTACACTTATGCTTTTCATCTTTATAAGACAAGATGCTGCCCGAGGTGAACTTATATAAGGTTTTCTAAAGTAAAGTTTTAGAAAAATAAAACCTTATTTCGTTCTCACGAAGCTTTGTTTTAGTTTCATAGAACTTTGTTTTAATTTTTTTATCTCTTTGTTTTAGAAAAATAAAACTTTGTTTCGTTCTTGCGAAACTTCGTTTCATTTTTGTAGAACTTGATTCTAATTTTCTAAAACTTCGTTTCGTGAAAATAGAATCAAGTTCTATGAAATTCTTTCTTCGTTCTATGGAATTAAAACAAAGTTTCATAGAAATAGGGTGAAGATTTGTGAAAGTGAAACGAAAATAGAGGAAAATAGAATAAAATTTTAGGAAATTAGACCGAAGAAAAATGAAAAAGGAGTAGAGATTTATTTCATAGAAATGAATATTTATCTGATTTTTTGAGTGTTTAGAATATTTTTACATAAATATTACAAAAGTTTATGTTAAAAATAATTTTGTCTATCTTATTGATTATTAAACGAAAACCTTTTTTTGCAGAAAAAAAGAAAGTATATGTTTGGACAAGTGAAAGTTTTGTACTAACTTTGCAACCGATTATAGTCTAAGGGTTAATAATAGATGGTATGGAATAAGGGTCTTTATGGGTGCAATAAAGACTTTCTTATCTAAAATTTACTGATAATCAATATTTTGTAGGTTTTAGTGTGTGTTGTAGAATTATCTATTTGTCAAAGAGAAAATAGCTTTGTTTTAGTATTAAAATTGCATGGTCGTGGAGCATTTTAAAGAAGAAGAAACTCCGCAGTGGTTTGTTTTAAATGCTTATAAAAGTGAGAACAAAGCAGAACAATTGCTGATAAAAGAGGGTATAAAGTATTTTATACCAAAACATTACGTACTCAGAAAGTCCTTGGGGAAAACTATAAGGAGATTAGAACCCTTTATACCCAATCTTGTCTTTGTCTATGACACCTATTACCGTATAGATGTTTTACAAAAATTAAATCCTTTTATATGGTTTGCTACCAGAAAAATACAAGGAAATAATGTAATAATGAAAGTCCCTGAACAAGAGATGAATAACTTTATTGCAGTAGCAAAACATTATGAAGAAGATTTGATATGGTACAAGGTAGATGAAATAAAACTAAAACAAGGTTCAAAGGTTAGAATTACAGGTGGTATATTCAACGGAGCAGAAGGTACTTTGCAGAAGATAAAAGGAAAAAGAAATAAAAGATTGGTGGTACAGATAAAAGGCCTTGTTGCTGTGGCTGCAACGTATATACAACCGGATTTCATACAAGTAATAGAAGAATAATTATATTAAATTTAGATATGTCATTTAACAAATTTAAACTCTTGTTTGCATTGTTGTCAATACTTTTGTTGGCAAGTTGTTCTAATACAAAGGATATTAGATATTTTCAAGATGCACAGGACGGTAAAACTTCTCAAATAACAAATCCGTCTATAATAACTATTAAACCAGAGGATAAACTCTCTATAGTGGTAAATAGTAAAAATCCAGAATTAGCAGCACTATTTAACCTTCCTGTTCAGTCTTCAAGGATAGGATATGGTGGATTGGCAAGTGGAGGTTCTCAATCTGTATCTGTCTATTCAGTAGATAGTGAAGGAAATATAGATTTTCCACAGGTTGGAAAAATAAATGTAGCAGGAAAAACACGTTTTGAAATATCGGAGTTGATAAAAAGCGAATTGATAGGAAAAAATCTTCTGAACGACCCTACTGTTACAGTAGAATTTGCAGAAATGTATATTTCTATGTTAGGAGAGGTTGCAAAGCCAGGAAGATACACCATAACACAAGATAAAGTTACTATCTTAGATGCTATAGGTATGGCCGGAGATTTAACCATCTATGGCAAAAGAGATAGTGTGCAGGTTTTACGTTCAGTAGATGGAGGACAAACTTCGTATATTCTAAATCTAACTAATTTAGATACCTTGCTTATGTCCCCTGCTTATTATCTGCAACAAAATGATGTGGTTTATGTTCAGCCAAATCCAACAAAGGAAAGACAATCCACAGTAAATGGAAACAACGTACGTTCTACATCATTTTGGATTTCTTTAGGTTCTTTCGTTGTAACAGCGTTGAACTTTATTATAGTAGTGTTAAATAGATAAAAAACTCTTAAATAAGAAACTGTAATGAACTCCAATTTAAAAAATATTATAGACCAATTATTCAAATTAGCGAATTCACTTAAAATACCTAATGTTGTAACTCAATGCTTTTTGCGTTGGCGTTGGTTTGCCTTGTCATTGGTTATAGTTTTGGCAGTTGCAACATTGTTTATATTAAAGTCAGAACCTAAATATAATCGTACGGCAACCGTGCTTATAAAGAGCGATGACAAGTCTTCCAAAGGTATTGGGCAGTTAAACGAGTTCAATGATATGGGACTATTCACCTCTTCTACAAATGTAGATAACGAATTAGTTGCATTGAAATCTCCAGCCCTTATGTTAGAGGTTATAAAACGTCTAAACCTTGATATAGTATATAGAAGTGAAGGTTTCTTCCACAATCCTTTGTTGTATGGAAAAAATCTTCCTATTTCTGTTTCTTTACCAGATATTATGGACGATAAATCATCATTGACTTTTGATATTAAGTTATCAAATGGAAATATAGAACTTTCCAAAATAAAAGGAAAAGTTAATGGTAGAGAAATAGATGATAGTAGAGTATATAAAGCAAAGGTAGGTACTTCTTTGGCAACTTCCGTAGGACAAATAGTAGTAAAATCTTCTCCTTATTACAAAGGAAACGAGGATATGACTATTCATATTCATAAGATGAACCCTTATACTGCTATAGGTACATATTCTGCTGGTTTGACAGCCTCTTTGAATGGTAAATACACAACTATAATAGATATTTCTTACGAAGATGTTTCTACTCAGAGAGCAGAGGATATTATAAACACTCTTATACTTATATATAATGAGAATTGGGTAAAGGATAAAAACCAAATAGCAATAAGCACTTCTCAATTTATAAACGACCGTTTGGCAGTTATAGAAAAGGAATTAGGAAATGTAGATAATGATATATCATCTTACAAGAGCGCAAACCGTATTCCAGATTTGGTACAAACATCTACATTGTCTATAGCAAAGGCCGATGCTACAAGTACAGAGATTGTCAATTTGAATAACCAAATATATATGGCTAAATACATACGTAGTTATATTATAAGTGGAGCAAAAAATCAACTATTGCCTGCCGTGGGTATTCAAGATAATGGTATAGCAGAAGAAATACAAGAATACAATAAAACACAACTTCAAAGAAATAGTCTTGTAGCAAATAGTAGTGAAAAGAATCCATTGGTTGCAGATTTGGATAATACACTTTCATCAATGAAAAACGCTATCCTTGTATCTATAGATAATCATCTTAAAGTTTTAAATACTCAGATGACAGCACTAAAAGATACTGAAAAATCTACGGATGAAAAGATAGTTTCAAATCCAGAACAAGCACAATATTTGCTTTCAGTGGAAAGACAACAAAAAGTAAAGGAATCTTTATACTTGTACCTTCTACAAAAGAGAGAAGAAAACGAACTTTCTCAAGCCTTCACAGCCTATAATACTCGTATAATTACACCACCTATGGGTTCGCAAAATCCTACTGCTCCTAAGAGAAATATGATATATCTTGTTGCAATAATATTAGGATTGGCTATTCCAGCAGGTCTTGTTTATATAGTAGAAACGGCGAATACAAAAGTACGTGGTAGAAAAGATTTAGAAACTTTGACAATACCATTTGTAGGAGAAATACCTCTATATATTACAAGAACACAAAGAGCAAATAAGAAAAAAGTTAGAAAGTTGATTCGTCATTCTAACAGAGCAAATGATACATACGAAATAGTTGTTAAGTCCAAGAGTAAGAACATAATAAACGAAGCATTTCGTGTTGTTCGTACAAACTTAGAATTGATGAATACAACGCAGAATGCAAACCAAATAATAATGTATACTTCTGCTAATCCTGGTAGTGGTAAAACCTTTATTTCTATGAACTCTGCAGTAAGTTTCGCTATAAAAGAAAAGAAAACTATTGCAGTGGATTTGGACCTAAGAAGAGCATCATTAAGTTCTTATGTAGAAAGTCCTAATATAGGTCTAACGAATTATTTGACAGGTAGAACAGACGATTGGCATAGTTTGATAGTTAAGGAAGAAAACAACGAATTTTTAGATGTTTTACCTGTAGGAACTATACCTCCTAATCCATCTGAATTGTTATTCTCTCCTAAATTGGAAACTCTTATTCAGGAATTGAAAAAAGAGTATGAATTTATAGTTTTAGACTGTCCTCCTGTAGATATAGTAGCCGATACATCTATTATATCAAAATGGGCAGATATAACTGTGTTTGTCATTAGAGTAGGACTAATGGAAAGAGAACTATTGCCTATTATAGAAAACTACTACAAAGAAAAGAAATTCAATAATATGTCTATAGTTCTTAACGGTACTACTTCAGCGTATGGATATGGATATGGATATGGATATG
>JAFUGA010000048.1 GCA_017469625.1 Bacteroidales bacterium | reverse complement strand
TTTCTTGTTAATATCATCTCTGCTTTATCAGCCTATCAATTGATGCCTAATAAACCTCATATAAGATATTTCAATAAACATAACCCTCTAATACCAAATGATATATCAGAAATTTTCCCACTCCTTATACCGAGTTAGCGTTAAACTATAGTATTATATTATTACCTATCAAACCATAAGTGCGTATAGCAATATTGCCCCCACGTGCTACGTGGTTACCTGCTTTATTAGATATATTCCAAAAAAATTTCTTTATTTACATAAGTTTTTGTAACTTTGCAACGAAGAAAAAAAAAGAATTGTTTTAAAAGCATAACTATAAGAAAATATAGTAGTTTATATGGGAAAACATATTTTGATAAATGGTGATAGTAGAAATATGACCTTGATGAAAGATTCATCGGTTCATTTGATTATTACATCTCCTCCATATTGGCAATTAAAGGATTATGACACTCAACAGCAGATAGGTTTCAATGATAGTTATGAGGATTATATAAACAATCTAAATATGGTTTGGTCTGAATGTAATCGCATACTGCACGATGGTTGCAGATTGTGTATAAACATAGGCGACCAATTTGCTCGTAGCGTTTATTATGGACGTTACAAAGTTATTCCTATTAGAACAGAGATAATAAGGTTTTGTGAGTCAATAGGTTTGGATTATATGGGGGCTATAATATGGCAGAAACAAACTTCTATGCACACAACAGGCGGTGCTGTGGTAATGGGTAGTTATCCTTACCCAAGAAATGGTATTGTAAAGATAGATTATGAATTTATTTTGATATTCAAAAAGCAAGGCAAAGCCCCTCAACCTACCAAACAACAGAAAGAACTATCCGCCATAGACAAACAAGAATGGAATAATTATTTCTCTTCGCATTGGAATTTTGTAGGAGCAAAACAAGATGGGCATATTGCCGTTTTCCCTGAAGAATTACCTCATAGGTTGATAAAAATGTTTTCATTCGTGGGAGAAACAGTATTTGACCCCTTTATGGGTAGCGGAACAACTGCCTTAGCAGCAAAAAATCTACAAAGAAACTCTGTAGGGTACGAAATAAACGACTCATTCAAAGACTATTATAAACAAAAAGTATGTTCAGATGGTATCTTTGAATACTCTACTTATGATTTTCTGCAAGATACTCTATCATTTGATTATCAAAAGAATATACAATCCCTACCCTATCTTTTCAAAGATAATGTGAAAATGGAAAAGAAAATAGACCCTAAAACTATGCAATTTGGTTCTAAGATAGATAAAAATTCTTCACAACGAGAGGATTATTATTCCGTAAAAGATGTGTTGGCTCCTAATCTTTTGAAACTTAATAATGATTTGGTTATAAAACTTTTAGGTATAGAACCTATACCTTCAATGGTTGAGAAAGCAAATATTTTCATTAAAGAAAAAACTAAAGGTCATAGGGTTTATATGAGGTTTGACGATATAAAACACGATGACAAAAACAACTTGTTGTGCTATCTTTATTTGGAAAACAAAATGTTTATAAACGCTCATCTTTTGAAAGAAAAACTTGTTTTGCCAGACACAAGCATAGATTATAAATACAAAAACAAATTCATAAACTACTGAGAAATATGAAAAGATATTCATTGGATTTTGGTAAAAAAGAACGTGTTTTGAATTACGCTTGCCAAACCTATCAATTATCTCGTCCAAACAAAGTAGGAGCAGTTATGGCTTTGATTAGGGAGTGTCAGCCTTCGTCTTTCAAAGAATGGGAAAAATGGTATTTTGAGAATACTATAACTACAGGAAAAAATTCAGTAAAAATAACACAAGATAGTCTAAAAGAAATTGGAGAAAGATTGTATAGCAAAATAACTCAAATAGTTATACCAGAATGGGAACAAGCATTTAGAGAACTAACTGAAAAAGACTGTATTGAATATATTTACAACCTTACTATTAACAGAACCTACGATGGCTATTTGAGAGAAAAATCTGTAATAAATGATGAACTTTCTAATATTTTTCCAAATATTGTTTTTGAGGAAAGTAATCCAGAATTAGACCACGCTGGAGATATAGATTACGTTGCAAAAATAGGAAAATATCAAATAGGTTTTCAGATAAAACCCATAACTGCTCAAGCCAATTTTGGTAGCACTCCTATAAGCGAAAGAATGCAAATGAGTTTTCAAAACTTTAAAAATGAATTTGGTGGCAAAGTGTTTATACTCTATAGTTTAGACGGAGAAATAGCAAATAAGGGTGTAATAGAAGAGATAGAAAAGGAAATACAACGATTGAGGAATATTTAAAAGTGGTGTAAATTTTTCTTTATTTACATAAGTTTTTGTAACTTTGCACGGTAATTTTTTAAAGACAAAAAGAGTTAAGTAATTATAAGTAATATGTATGTAGCAATAGCGGGGAATATAGGTAGTGGAAAAACGACTATGACCAATATGTTAGCAGAACATTTTGGTTGGGTGCCTGTATATGAACATATAGACAATAATCCTTATATATCAGACTTTTACGAGGATATGCGAAGATGGGCTTTCAATCTTCAGGTGTATTTTCTTCACAGAAGGTTTGCACACGTAATTGCCTCATGCAAAGAACATAAGAACATAGTACAAGACCGTACACTTTACGAAGATGCATATATTTTTGCACCTACTTTGCACGCTATGGGTTTGTTGTCATCAAGGGATTATGAAACCTATCGTTCTCTGTTTGATTTACTTATATCTCTTACACCGAAACCAGATTTGCTTTTATATTTGAAAGCATCGGTGCCTACACTTATCAACCTTATAACCAAAAGAGGCAGAAATTATGAGTCGTCTATTCGTTTGGATTACATAACTTCTTTGAACAAGCGTTACGATGAATGGATAGATGGTTTTGAGGGTAGGAAAATTATGGTAGATGTTGATAATCTTAACATTATAGACTCACCAGAGGATTTTGGAAAGGTGGTGGAAATGATAAATGCAGAAATTAACGGATTGTTTTAAAAATGAAAGCATTAGCACTTATACCTTCAAGATACGAAAGCAAAAGATTTTGTGGCAAACCTTTGGCAGAGATAAAAGGCAAGCCTATAGTTATGTGGGTTTATGACGCTGTAAAAAATTCGGGTTTGTTCTCCGAAGTCTGTGTTGCAACGGACGATGAAAGGATAGAAAAAGTTTTGCAACAGTATGAGGCAAAGTACATTATGACTTCAAAAGAACTCTCTTGCGGTACTCAGAGGTGCGAACAGGCTTTGACGATTTTAGAACAAAGAGGTGAAAAGTACGATGTTGTTGTGAATATTCAGGGCGATGAACCTTTGATAAAAACTCAGCAGATGGCAAAAGTATTGGAGGGTTTTGAGGACAAAGACGCTGAAATAGTTACACTTGCAAAGAAGATAGAAGATATTGAACATGTGAAAGATGTGAATGTGGTAAAGGTAGTAAAAGCACAAAATAAGGCTCTTTATTTTTCACGTAGCATAGTGCCGTTTAATAGGGACGAAGATTTAAAATCTTTGGTAAAAAAAGGTGTATATTTCAAACACATAGGCATTTACGCATATCTACCTAAGGTTTTACACGAGATAACTTTGTTAGAAAAAAGCACTTTGGAACAAACGGAGAGTTTGGAGCAGTTGCGTTGGTTGGAAAACGGATACCATATAAATGTAATGGAGTCTGAGTTTGATTCCATAGGGGTTGATACTCCACAAGATTTAGAACACATTAAACAGATAATCAATTAACAAGATATATTATGAACGTTGCAGAAAATTTATACGATTATTTAAAACATAATAATTTGGCGGAAATACCTGGTTTGGGTACATTTACGGTAAAAGAGCATTCAGCCGAAATCAACTTTTCTTTGGGAAACATACTCCCTCCTTCTCGTAAGGTAAGTTTTACAACTAACTGTTCTTCAGACAAATCCTTTGTTTCTTATATGGCACAAAAGGAGTTTATTTCAGAAGAAACGGCGAACACTTGGATAAAACAGTATGCTGATTTTGTGAAAGATAAGTTGGACAAAGGCGAAACGGTGAATGTGGATAAGTTGGGAACTTTGTCAAAAGGGATTATAGGTGAGTACAGTTTCACACCAGCACAGGGCTTGAACCTTATGGGTGATAGTTTTGCTTTAGGAGAATTGAAAAACGTTAAAACATACTCACATTCAGATACTTTGTCCCCTATTCGTACCAAGACAGAACCTGAGAAAGTGGAACAAGAAACACTTTACACAGAGGCTTTGGAGAAAAAGAAAGAGATAGAAAAGAAGATAGAGGAAACTAAACAACTGAAAGAGGAAAATAAGATAAACGAAACGCAAGAACAGACAACTACTCGTATCATTCAACATTCTGAAGCAGTGATTGATACAGATGTAGAAAAGCCTGTATCAGAAAGTGAGATAACAGAGAGACTTTCTGTAGATGCTACACCTACAGAGGATAAGACTCAGCAGACTATAGATAGGGCTGAAGAATTCAAGGAAGATGTTGTAGTAGAGGATATTAAACCAGTAGAAAAAGAGGATTTGATGAAAGAAAAACAGGTCGCTGTTGAGGAAAAAGATGATGATGATTTGAAGCAAGAAGCAAAAGATATTATCAACAAATTCAGCGAGAAAGAAGAAAAACAGAAGAAGAAAAACAAACGCAAAAAGAATGCAAGAAAGAAGTTTTGGAAGGTGCTTTGCTGGATAGTTCTTATACTTTTGTTCTTGTGTCTTTGTTTTGTTGGGGCTCATTATATGGGTTGGTTGAAAGATATAAAGGCTTTGAAACCTATTACGCAAAGGCTTGAGTATTACATACCTGCAAGAACAGATAAGGCGAAAAAGACTGTGGAAGCAGAGGTTAAAAAAGAGGAAACGGTATCTGATGAACCAGAGATAAACGTGCAGGAAGTATCTGCAACGGAAGAGTCTGCACCAGAGATACCTTACAACGCTCCGGACCCTGTTTATAATTATGGGGACAACACTCAAAACGCTACTGCAAAACAGAATACAAACAAGCCTAAGACCAACAAAACCAATAACAAAACACAGAAAGAAACAACTCCAAAACAGGAGTCTAAACCTGTAACTTTGGTTGAAGATAATACGCCTGTATTGACACAAAACTATTCTAAACTTGGTTTTGATGTTGTAGATGGTACTTATTCAGATAAAAAACGTGCAGAACAGCAAGCAAAGAAAGCAAAGTCTTTAGGTTATGATAGTTACGTGCTTTCAAAGATAAAAAGCGGACAACCTATCTATTACGTAAGTTATGGTTCTCGCCGTACTCTTACAGAGGCTAACGACCTAATGCAGAGCATGAAAACAAAAATGGGTGGCAATTATTACGTTATCTCAAGGTAGGTAATGTAGCCACAAAATTTTGTTGGTTTAGACAAGCATTGCGAAATTATAATGATAAATCTTGCACAATACCCTTATAACTATCATACTTTGAGCAATGGTATAAGGTTGGTACATCGTTACACTCCATCGCAAGTGGCTCATCTTGGTGTATTTATAGATGTTGGCAGTAGAGATGAAAAAAAGAGTGAGAACGGTATGGCACACTTTATAGAACACTGTATTTTCAAGGGGACGGAGAAACTTTCTTCCAATAGGATTTTGTCAAGGATAGACGGTGTAGGAGGAGAACTCAACGCATACACTACTAAGGAAGAAACGGTCGTATATGCCACATTTTTAAATAATTACTATCAAAGAGCCATAAAACTTTTATCGGATATTATCCTAAATTCAACCTTTCCCGACAAGGAGTTGGAAAAGGAAAAGACAGTAATAATAGAGGAGATAAACTCTTACGAGGACTCCCCCGCCGATTTGATTTACGATGAGTTTGAGAGATTAGTATTTGGTGATACAGGGTTAGGTCGTATGATTTTGGGAACACCAGAGAACGTTATGAGGTTTTCTTCCAACGATGTAAAAGACTTTATATCAAACTCTTGGTCTGCAAAAAATATAGTTATCTCCACCGTTGGTAATATAGAGTTTGACCGCTGGGCAAGAATGTGCGAGAAGTTTTTTTCGCCGTTTCCAAACAAACAAACCACCGTTAGAAAGCATAAGAAATACAATTATAAACCTCAATTCATAAGACAGAACAGGGATACATTTCAAACGCATATAATTATCGGCAATCAAGCATACGACTACAGGAATAATAAACGTGTAGCTTTCACGTTGTTAAACAATATCTTGGGTTCGCCTGCTATGAATTCGGCACTGAATATGTACATAAGAGAAAAGCACGGTTTGGTTTATACCATAGAATCCTCTTTTGTGCCTTATAGCGATAACGGTATTTTTCAGATATATGCAGGTACTGAAGCAAAGAATATAGACAAGATTATATCTCTCATTCACAAAACATTAGAACGTTTTGCAGAGAAAAGATTAACTCAAAATCAAATATTTCGTGCCAAAGAGCAGTTGAAAGGACAACTTGCCATTCAATACGATTACAACAAGGAGGAAATGCTTTCCATAGGCAAGTCCCTGTTGAATTATGGTAAGGTAGAAACTCTGCAAGAAACCTTTAACGAGATAGATAGCATTACACCAAAAGATATACTCACTGTAGCAGGTGAAATATTTTGTATATCAAACCTTTCCACCATTATTTACGAATAAAATGTCTTTATCAAATAGCACTTTTTTAACATAGTATTAGCACAGAAACTTTACCATAATAAACCATAGAAAAACAAAAAGGGAAGTTTTTCCTAATAAACTTCCCTATCCTATTGAAATACTGTAGGCTTTCTGTAAAACGCTCTCAGTGTTTTGCGTAATATTTTCTTTCTATTGCATATCCAAACCTAAGTACTTAGAAAAAATTTGACTACACAGAGAAACAATATTGACAGAGTAACTTTTTTAGGTTAATCTTTTCTAATTAAGGTATTTACCATTTGCAAACCGTCTTTGTCTGGTATGATTTTGAAACCAAAATCTACACTTGTTCTTAGGCTACCGTCTTGATTTATACCTTTGATAGTAGATATATTAACGTAAATCTTTGATTTTGCGTCCATAAGGTAGAATTTCTCTGCATTAACATAGTTTAACAATGTCTCAAAATCCTGTATGCAAGCCATCTTTTCAGAGTTCTTTTTTATTACTTGAGTTTGCTTGCCTGTAGACCTTAGAAGTGCTATCTCGTCTTGCGAAATCTCTATGTCGCCTTTGTCGGTGTGCAACACAAGTATATCTTTCACAAGTACGTTATCTTTATACGTAAGTTTCTGAACCACTTGACTATACGATGTATATACAAGCCACTCACCCTGCTTGTTATCATCAACATATTCTCCTTGAACCCTAATTTTCTTGTCTGGGAAATGTTCCTTATATGTGCCGTTAAGTTTGTCGTTCTTATAAGTACAGGTGTAATAGCCTGAGGAATAAAGACTTTTAAAGAATTCTCCCTCTTTTTTGCCTTGCCTATAAGTCGTTATCTCTATGACCTCTTTGCCGTCATCGTCCCAAACTTTTTCCTGTCCGTCTTTTAAGTTTTGTTTATAAAAAAGTTCAGTTATTCTTTTACCTTTCTCGTTATAATACAACCACTTACCCTCTTTTTTCTTGTCAATATAATTACCCTCTGCCTTCATTTTGCCATTGGAATGGTAGAGAATGGAATAGTTGTCCTTGCCCTCGTTGGTGAAAATATTTTTCAGACTCACCCTACCCTTTTTATCGTAATAATAGAACGTATCCACAGGGTAATCATCTACAAAATTTCCTTCATAAACCTTCTTGCCAGCCTGTGAAGTCTTCACCCAATGACCTTGTTTTCTGCTCTTGTCGTCCTTTTTGTTTTGTGCTTGAGCAGAATATGAAAATGCAATCAATAAAGTTGCCGAAATAATTGTTAAACTCTTAAGTTTCATCTTCTTATATCTTTTATTATACTATTCTTTTTTATGTCTATTTGTTTATAATCTTACTTTCTTATCCCAAAATTCTTTTGCCCTATTTCTACAATCGTACTTCATTCTCTCGAAACTTTGTTTTAATTTTCTAAAACTTGATTCTAATTTTCTATCTCTTCGTTTTAGAAAATTATTTCTTCGTTTCGCTGAATTAAAACTTCGTTTTATTTCTTAAAAAAAATCAATCTATTTTATCAAAATCTCTTCATATTTTTTAGCAAAAGATATTAAACTATCGTATTTTTCGTTAATAATTTCTTTATCGTAAAATTCACCTGTTTGATTGTCAATGAAGATGTTATACATTCCCAAAGCCTTACCAAAAAGCATATCCGAATTAGAATCTCCCACCATAATACTTTTGGAAAAATCTACCTCTGGATAGTCCTTTTGTGCTTGCAAACCCATACCTGTGCGAGGCTTCCTATTAGGAGAATTTTCCTCTTTCAGTGCTGGACACATATACACACGGTCTATTCGACCTTGGTTGGCGGTTATTTCTCTCAACATCTGAGAATTAAGTTCTTCAAAACCTTTTTCTGTAAATAAACCTTTTCCTATACCCTGTTGATTTGTTACAATAAATATCCTGTCAAACAATGTGTTACAAATACTTAGAGCCTCTAAAACTCCGTCCATAAACCTAAACTCAGAATAAAAGGTAATATAGCCCCCCATCTTCCTTACGTTTATAACTCCGTCCCTATCTAAGAACAAGTATTTGAATTCTTTACACATTTTTCCTAAGGTTTTATTTCAGAAAAACAATCTACTTTTTAAACAAAATTTCTTCTACCAATTCGCAAATAATATGCCCTGTCATTATATGACTTTCTTGTATGCGAGGCGTGGAAGTTGATGGTATAGCAACAAGAACATCAGCGTACTTTTTCATCTCACCACCCGTCTGTCCCGTAAATGCTATAGTATTCATACCCTGCTGTTTAGCAGTAATCATAGCATTCACCACATTAGCAGAATTGCCAGAGGTGGATATACCCCAAAGCACATCACCCTCTCTACCAGAGGCTTGAGTCATACGAGAATATATTTCAGAGTAGGAATAATCGTTGGCAACGGCAGTAAGATAAGAGGTATTAACATGCAGAGCCTCAGCGTATAAAGGTTTTCTATCAAAAGCAAAACGACCTGAAAACTCTGCTGCTATATGTTGAGCATCGGCAGCCGAACCACCATTACCACAGAGCAAGAGTTTTTTATCCTCGTTGAAAGCCTTAACCAAAAGATTTACAGCCTTTTCCACGCTTTCCATATACTCTACATCGTTTATCAATAGTTGTTTAAGTTCTATTGCCTCGTTGATTATTTTTTGTATTCTCATAAAGCAAAAATGGTTTTAAAAATTTTGTTCCTTTTCTATTAGGTAATTGTTTCTCGTTGAGGAATTTCTGCCAACCAATTCTGCAAGAAAACCTGTCAAAAATAGTTGAGCACCAAGTATTAGCATAACCAAAGAAATGTAGAAATAAGGGCTATCGGTAACAAGATGCATTTGAGGATTCCAACCCCTTGAAAGAGCCACAAGTTTCTGTATTCCAAGTATTAAAGCCGCTACTATACCAATAAAAAACATAATAGAACCAATGGCACCAAAGAAGTGCATAGGTTTCTTTGAGAATTTGGAAACGAACATAATGGACACAAGGTCAAGGTAACCATTTATAAATCTGTTCATTCCAAATTTACTTTTGCCAAATTGTCGTTTCTGATGTTGGACAACTTTTTCACCTATATTGGAAAAACCTGCCCATTTTGCAATAACAGGGATATATCGGTGCATTTCACCATAAACTTCTATGCTTTTGACAACGTCTTTTTTGTAGGCTTTTAGTCCGCAATTGAAATCGTGAAGTTTTATTCCCGAGAACATTCTTGTGGTAGCGTTGAAGAGTTTTGACGGAATGTTTTTAGCCAATTTGGAGTCGTATCTCTTTTTCTTCCAGCCAGATACCAAATCATAACCCTCCTTTGTTATCATATCATAAAGTCCTGGTATCTCTTCAGGAGAGTCTTGCAAATCGGCGTCCATAGTTATAACCACATCACCTTTACAATGCTCAAAACCAACGTTTAAGGCCGCACTTTTGCCATAATTTCTTCTGAATTTTATACCTCTAATATTAGTGTTCTCCAAAGAAAGTTTTTCTATCTCTTGCCAAGATTTGTCCTTGCTACCGTCATCTACCATTATTATTTCATAAGTGTAAGAATGCTGTTGCATAACCTTTGCAATCCATTCTGTAAGAGGACGTAAGGACTCCTGTTCATTTAACAAAGGTACTATAATTGATATGTTAGTATTTTCCATAAATGATTGAAAATATTTGTTTCTTTATTATTTTTCTTTTGTATAAACTTGTGCTTTTTCGTTTCTCAACAACAAAGAGGACATAAAAGAAGCCAAAACTGCCATTATTACGTTGCTCATCATAGAATAAATAACCAAATAAGACATAGGAGGAGGTGGTAGGTTAGTAGTTTGTTGTCCGCTCTCATTCAGAGAGTTAAACATAACAGTAGCACATCTTTCCACGAAAGAAGGTTGTCCGTTGTCTATGTAATAAGCGTAAATGTAGATGAACATTCCGTATATCATACAGGCCACAACATCGGCAATAAGGCAAAGAAGATAAGCCTCTTTGAAAGTTATTTTCTTGTCTTTTAAACTGTTGCGATAAATCCACAAAGCAACACAATTACCCAAGAACAAGAAGGCAAACACTGTCCAAGTTTCGTCTTTGGCTATTGGAGCATTGGGTGGAACGCCCAAAAGATAGCGAAACAACAGCACAACACTCAACACACAACCCAAGACAAGACCGTATTTTAAACTCTTACGAGAGTAGTTGCCGTGTATTTCGGATTGGTATCTTTTTATCAAACTCATAGTCGTTTTATTTTTGTTGATTGTTACGGTTATAAAATCTTGTATTCATAGTCATTGCCCACGCTATTATTAAGATATACAACAGGTTACTAACTATACTCATTATAAAATTAGAGAAAAGATAGGAAACCTTCATCATAGGAATAAAGTTAGGGTTACTTGCAAGAGTGTTGGTGTCTATAAACTTGTAATCTTTCATAGATTCTTGTATGATTATAAGGACTTGAGAGAAATGGAAAGGGTCTAAAAATTTCATTCTCACCCAAAGGAAAAGAGTGGTAAAAAATGAAGTTACCACACTGGCTACCAATCCCATAAGGACGTATCTTCCATATTTTACTTTGGTTTCCCCCATCTGACGTCTATAAGCAGTGAACATCGCTATCAAAAGTCCCATACTTAGAAAGAAATAAATGTTGTTGAAAATCATAGTATTTTTTTCAAATTTCGTGTAAAAGCACACAAGATAGTAAATAAAACTTACAAATCCTATGATGGAACCCCAACGAAATGAATGTTGTAAATATATCTTTTTTTCTTCTGTCATAATCTATTATTATTTTGTTATATATCTCTATTTCTTTGTTTTATAATATATTTCCATTGTCTTATGAACTTTTTTATTATGTTAAATAAATCTCTTTATTTACTATAAAAACCATTTTTTATATTTCAAATATTAGTTTCTTTATCTTATAAATATCTTTCTTTATTTCAAATAATTATCCTCTGTTTTTACAATTATTATACTTTGTTAAAAATAACTACTTTTTCATTTCTATAACACCTTTCTTTTCTCTACAAATAAGAACTCTTTTTTGCTATATTTATTATTTCACAATTATTTCGTCCATAAAAACCCAAGATTTTTTCGTGTAAGATGGGTGCCAAGACGGTAAGGTATGCGTTCCCTCTACTTGTATTCTTACGTAACGAAAACTCTCTTTGCACTTAAAAGAATACTCCTTTATAGTCGGGTTGTTTCTATTGTTTCCATCGCCGTCTTGAGTGCCTATCTCCTTATAAGTCTTACCATTAACAGACACAAGACAGGTAACTTTGTTTGGGTGAAGTATCCAACTTTTTGGAACATTCAGTGAAGAAATATAAATAGTCTTATTTTTAACAACTTGTTGTAAATCAATATCTATTTGAAAATCATCTCCCTGCCAACCTAGCCAATGAATTTTGTAATCACTCGCACCTTTAACACCGTTTGTTAGAGTTGTAACATCGCCTTTGCTGTAGTTCTTTGATGGCAATGGCTCTGCTGTTACAGGTTTCTGAAAAGCGAGGTCGTCCTCTATATCGTTATCTATAAACCTTAGAGTAGTCTTGTAATAAACCTCTGGTTTAAAGCCACTTTCATTCATATTCTCTACCTTTGCTTGCTGGCACACAGAATGAAATTTCTCCAACCTTTGTTGGATATCCTCTTTTAAAACCCACTTTCCGTCCTGTTTTTCATACCAACCTCTTTTGCCATACATATCTGCTTTGGCTATCTCCATAATAGCGTAATCTATTGCAAGTCTTACAGTTTGCACTCTAAGAAGATAGGTTTTATTGCTTTGGGACAAATCCTCTGCAATCTGCAAAATACTATCGTATCTTTTAAGGTTCTCTTCGTTGAGTATGTTTTCGGCATACCGAATAGGTGCTCCGTAAATATCCAAGCCCACTTCATCTTTGTAACTTATTGCTACAGAGTCTATATCCTTGATATACTCACCTATCATTCTTCCTGCTTGTTTGCCGTAATATCCTTGCAAAAACTCATTCATAACAGAGTCTTGATTGAGATAAGGTTGCCAAAGAAGTTTTGCAAGGAGATAGTTTTTCAATTCGGATAAATCATTGCCTCTTTGACAGTTAGCCTGCTGAAATTGTAGAAAAGCACCATTTTCAACAAAGTATTGTATATTTTTTTGCAGGACATGGAAGTTTGGAAACGGCGACACATAATAAGCAAAATCGCATTCATAATCCCAAAGAAAAATATTCTTGGAAACCTTTCCCCAATCCTCCAAATCCTTTGCAAATGAGTTCTTTGTATTTCTTTGTTTCTCCTCTTCTATGGTAATGTTTCTATTGGCTTCTATAGTGCAAAGCATTATCTGAACGTTCTTTTCTGGCTTTAAAGTCTTAGGACATTTGCGTGAATATTGGTAAGCCAAAGTGGAGATAATCTTGTCGGGAAAAGCTTTTGCCATTCTATTTACAAAAACTATGATTGGTGCAGCAGGAGAACCCTCTTTTTCTATCAAAGATTTACATCTAACGCATTGACAATAAGTATCATTATCGTTCTGACTTACACTCCACCACACCTTGTCTGGTTGAGAAATCATGGCTTGATAAAGATTTTTTTTCATTATTTCAAACACCGTATCGTTTGACCAACAAACCTGTTCCCTAACCCTTTTTCCATTCACCATAGCGAAATATTCGGGGTGAGATTTGAAATATTCCTTATCCGAACACAGTTTTGAGGCCGTATGAACAAAGTATCCCACCGCAAAAGTTTCCTGATACAGATGAGTTTTCGTCCAAAGAGCAAAATCTTTGTTCCTTTTGGTGAATGTAGAATTGACTTGACGAAAAGTATTTGGTGATGTGTAACCGTAAGAGGTATTTTTGTGCAGAGAAAAAGAGGTTCTGTTGTTGTAAATCTCACAATCTGGAGCAAATTTCCTTACCCCCAACTCTCTTTCCAAAAAATCCACAACCGAATAGTAAGTATTCTCTCCATTGAATATAATCTTCTCTCCCACAATACTATAAGCAGAAGTTTCTTTACGAAAATCCACCTTATTATTTTTTATACCTCGTGCGTTTCCTATAAGAAATTCTTTGCTTTGTCTTGGGTAAGTTTCATCAAAAATAGGCACTGTGATTGAGAAAACTTTTTTCAAAGATTGTTGAAGAAGTTCCGCCGATAGTTTTTCTTCTTGTATAGCATTTTTTTGCAATATTATAACGTACTCTGTCTTATTGTCTTTCACTATGTTAATATAGTCTTTTTGTGCGTTCAAAGACACAAAGGACAAAAGCAAAACAAGTATCGTTAAAATGCGTTTCATTTCTTTTTTCTTAAAATTATCAACGAACAAAATTACAATTTTTTATCGGTATTTCATTGTTTTATGGCGTTCTTTTTCAAAAAAGCCTTAGAATCTCCCCATTCGGAGTAAAGTATTTCGTGGTCTATGGAGTGCATTCTCAGGTCTAAACAGTGGTAACACTCCTCTGGTTTATCGCCAACGCAAGCCTTGTCCGGGTATATCAAATATTCCTCTCGGTACTTGTTTGGTGTAAGGTTTGGCATTATAACATTAGCCCCTGCCATTATTGCTTTCTCTCTCCCCAATGGGTCAAGCGTCTGATTGGCTGTTGCAGATACCATATTTATCTCTGGCATCATTATTCGCAAAACGGCTATCATTTTCAGAGTCAAAAGCATACGGTCTTTTTTGTTTGGAATAATCTCAGAATATTGCCATAAAGGTGTATCTGAATGAGGTATGAACGGTCCCATACCAACCATAGCAACGTCTTTCTTTTTAAAGAAAAGTATATCTTCTGCCAAATCCTCCACAGTTTGAAATGGCAGACCTATCATAACTCCTGTTCCTGTTTGATAACCAATATTTTGCAAAGTGTCTATACATTCCAATCTTCTGAAAAAAGAATGCATATTGTTCTTTGGGTGAATTTTATAATATAGGTCTTCGTTTGAGGATTCTATTCTGAGTAAATATCTATGAGCACCTGCATTAAACCACTGAGTATAAACCTCTTTAGTTTGTTCTCCGCAAGAAAGAGTTATCCCTAATTTGCCATCGGAGACCTTTTTTATCTTTTCAACCAAGTGAGTAATCTTATCGGTAAAAGCCTTATCAGAACGCTCGCCACACTGCAAAGCCACAGAGCCGTAATTCATCTGCATAGCCAATTCTGCACAAGCAAAAACTTCCTCGTCCGTCATCGTATATCGCACAGGTTTAGCATTATGCGTTCTAAGTCCGCAATAAAGACAGTTTTTCTCGCAAATATTAGAATACTCTATCAACCCCCTAAGATGTACTTTATTATCCAAGTATTTCAACTTCATCTCCAACGACTTATCCAAAAGTTTCTTCGCCTGCTCCCCTTGTAAAGAAAGCAAGAAACAAATCTCCTGTTTGTCAAAATCATTCTTCTGTAATAAAGTCTCTAAATCCATAATCTTCTTTCTTGTTTTTACTCCTACCCTTTTTTCGTTGTATTATAATTATTTACGGTTTATTTTATTTGAGTTTTTACTTCTCTTTTCTATCTCTTTGTTTTATTTTCGTAGAACTTTGTTTTAGAATTCTATTTCTTTGTTTTAGAAAATTAAAACAAAGTTTCGTCAGAGTGTCTTTTTGTCATCAAAAAATCATAATAAAATTTTATTTTTTTGTTATTTTAGAATCTTCCATTACTTTTTGTTTCAGAAACTTAGAAGTCGGAGTGTCTGCATTGGCAATCATATCTTCCAAAGTACCTTCAAAGATAATCTTTCCACCATTCTTACCTCCTTTCGGTCCAAGTTCTATAATCCAATCGGCAGTCTTTATTATATCCAAGTGATGCTCTATTATAACCACAGAATGTCCGTTTTGAATAAGTGCATCAAAACATTCGTTAAGTTTGTGTATATCATCAAAATGCAGTCCTGTTGTTGGCTCGTCAAAGACAAAGAGAGTATGTTGCATATTCGTTCCTTTGGAAAGGAAGACTGCAAGTTTTATCCTCTGGGCTTCACCACCCGAAACAGTGGAAAGAGATTGTCCCAACTGCAAATAACCCAAACCTACCTGCTTTAGAATACTTAACCCGTTGTTTATTTTTCTTACGGTCGTATCTTGCACATCTGAGAAAAATTCATAGGCTTCGTCTATGGTCATATTTAGTACATCGCTGATACTCTTTTCTTTATACTTTATTTCTAAGGCTTCTTCTTTGTAGCGTTTGCCATGACACTCATCGCATTCTAAAGTAACGTCCGCCATAAATTGCATAGGTATATCTATTACGCCGTCCCCTTTGCAAGTTTCACAACGTCCGCCCTCCACATTAAAGGAGAAATAGCCTGGTTTCAAGCCCCTTGTCTTTGCTAAAGGCTGTGAGGAGTATAGGTTGCGAATATCGTCAAATATTCCTGTGTAAAGTGCTGGATTACTGCGAGAAGAACGAGATATAGCATTTTGGTCTATTACTTGAATATCTTTCACAAGCGACAAAGAACCCTCTACTTCGGAGCATTTAGGAGCATAGTCTATGGCTATATCCAATTTCATACGTAAAGCATTGACAAACACTTTGTTTATAAGAGTACTCTTTCCACTACCAGAAACACCACATACCACTACTTTTTGTTTCAATGGCATGTGTAGAGTAACATTATTCAAATTGTTGGCAAAAATATTTTTTATCTCCAAATACTCTTTGCTTTTGTGGTGAAGAGTTGGCACAGGAATACCTTTTTCTTTCCTTAGATACTGTGCTGTAAACGATTTGGTGTTCTTCATAAGTTCTTTGGCTTTTCCTGCAAAGACAACTTCACCTCCATTCTTTCCTGCCAAAGGTCCTATATCTATTATATAGTCGGCGTTGCGTATAACGTCTTCATCGTGTTCCACAACTATAACAGTGTTTCCCTCATCACGCAAATCTTTCAGCACCTTAATAAGATTGTTTGTGTCTATGGTGTGCAAACCTATTGTAGGCTCGTCCAAAATGTACATACTGCCAACAAGTGGGCTGCCTATATTGGTTGATAAGACTATTCTTTGAGCCTCGCCACCCGAAAGAGTGGAAGCCTGACGGTTGAGTGTAAGATAACCAAGTCCCACTTGCATAAGGTATTGCAAACGGCTGTTTATTTCTTTCAGTATTCTATCGGAGGCTTTTTGTTCATACTCGTTCAGTTGTAAGTTTTTGAAGAAATCTACCAACTCATCTATCGGAGTTACTAATATATCTATCAAGGACTTACCGTTAATCTTTACGTAATCTACATCTTTTCTAAGACGTGTTCCTTTGCAATCTGGACAAAGCGTTCTGCCTCTATATCTTGCCAAAAGCACACGGTACTGTATCTTGTAACTCTCTTTCTTTACTAATTCAAAGAACTTGTTTATACCTATTACGTTCTTATCTCCATTCCATAGGAAATCTTTTTGTTCTTGTGAAAGTTCGTTGTAAGGTTTGTGAATAGGGAATTTTTTATATGCTTTATTTATGAAATCGTTTTTAAAATGCGACATCACAACACCTTTCCAACAATTGACAACATCTTCATACACCGAAAGATAAGGCTTTGTTATGACAAGGTCTTCACTTATTCCCTCCACCATACCAAGTCCCTGACAAGTAGGACAAGCACCGTATTTATTATTGAAAGAAAAGAAATTCTCAGAAGGTTTTACAAAGTCCATACCATCTGCTTCAAAGCGATTGGAAAACTGCATTGTTTCTCCGTCTGACCATACGGTACAGTCGCCATTTGATTCATTGAAAGCAGTATGAACACTCTCAGATAGACGAAGTTGCAGTGGTTCTCTATCTCCTTTTATTGCCAAACGGTCTATAAGTAGGAAAGAATCCTTGCACTGTTTCAAAAGTTTTTTATCCTGCAAAACTTCTTCTATTTTCTGAATTTCTCCATCTGAAAACAAACGAGTATAACCTATCTGCAAGAGTATGTTCAGCCTTTGTTCAAATTTATCTTCTTTTTCTACACGTATAGGACACAGAATATAGATACGTTTTTCTTTATAATTATCTAAGATATAATCTACTACATTAGTAACAGAATCTCTTTTCACTTCCCTACCAGAGATAGGCGAATAAGTCTTGCCAATCTTGGTGTAAAGAAGTTTAAGATATTCATATATTTCTGTCATAGTACCAACGGTAGAACGAGGATTGCGGTTGATAGTCCTTTGATGTACTGCTATGGCTGGAGGTATGTTTTCTATCTTATCTACTTCTGGTTTTGGCATTCTACCTATAAACTGTCGTGCATAAGATGAAAGACTTTCTATGTAACGTCTTTGACCCTCAGCAAATAAAGTATCAAAAGCCAAAGAAGATTTACCACTTCCACTAACGCCTGTAATGACTGTAAATGAGTTTTGAGGAATCTGTATATCTATGTTTTTAAGATTATTTACACGTATTCCTTTTGCTATTATGTTTATCTCGTTTGAATTCATTCTGCAAAAGTACTAAAAAAATCCTGCAAAATTATGTATTCGCAGGATTTGTTTTTATGAAAACTAAATTTTGTCTAAATTTCTGTGTTCATTTCTTTAAGAAATTATTGTTTGCTGATGGATTCACGCATATCGGTATCGGCTTGAATGTTTTTCATTTTGTAATAATCCATTATACCAAGATTACCGTTTCTGAAGGCTTCTGCCATAGCAAGTGGCACTTCTGCTTCTGCTTCTATAACCTTAGCACGCATTTCTTGTGCTTTGGCTTTCATCTCTTGTTCTGTTGCTATAGCCATACTTCTTCTTTCCTCTGCCTTTGCTTGTGCTATGTTTTTGTCTGCATTGGCTTGGTCCATCTGAAGTTCTGCTCCTATGTTCTTTCCTACATCTATATCGGCTATATCTATGGAAAGGATTTCAAAAGCAGTACCTGTGTCAAGTCCTTTTGCAAGAACGACTTTTGAAATACTGTCTGGGTTTTCCAAAACAAAGGCATGAGATTCTGCACTACCTATAGAGGTAACTATACCTTCGCCTACACGTGCCAAAATGGTTTCTTCACCAGCACCACCTACTAATTGGTTGATGTTTGCTCTAACTGTAACTCTGGCTTTTACTATAAGTTGAATACCATTTCTTGCAACGGCTGCTACAGAAGGAGTATCTATAACCTTAGGATTTACACTCATCTGAACGGCCTCAAATACATCTCTACCAGCCAAATCTATTGCTGTAGCGGCTTTGAAATCCAATGCAATGTTTGCTTTATCGGCAGAAATCAAAGCATTTACCACTCTTTGAACATGTCCTCCTGCCAAATAGTGTGCTTCAAGTAAATCGCTACTTAAGTCCAATCCTGCTTTCTTGCTGTTTATCATAGCATTGACAATAAGTGCTGGTGGTACTTTACGCCAACGCATAAACATAAGTTGCAAAAGTGAGATTCTTACTCCGTTCAACACACATTGAAACCATAGATTGACAGGTATTAAATAGAAAAATACCAATAGTAAAACAACAGCAAGTACTACTATAATCCAGACTGCTGGTGTAAGTGCAAAGGCTAATGATTGTAATAACATAATTCTTTCTTTTTTTGGTTTATAACTATAATTTATTTCTTTATCTAAAAAGTTTTATTTCAAAGGTTTAACTCTTATTCTATTTCCTTCCATTCCCTCTACTTCTATCTCTGTATTTGGGTCTAAAAAAGATGTTGATGTAAATACTTCTACCCTTTCTCCGTTTATAAGAGCCGTGCCTGTAGGAGCCAAACGTGTAATGGTTTTGCCTTTATCCCCTACTTGTATGTTTGTCTTTATCTCATTGACTTTTGAAGATATTTCTTCCTTAAGTGCAAAGCGTTTCCAAGTTTTTGTCCTCAAAGAATAGACAAGAAGAACTACGCAAAAGACTACTTCTAACAACAGAATACCAAAGCCCCACGAAGAGCCATATTCTGCAAATATTTTCACTATGCCCCATATAGAGAGAGCCAAACCTCCCAAACCTGCAATGGTTGTTCCTGGTATAGCCACAAGTTCAAGTATTATAAGAGCCATACCAAAGACTAATAAAATAATTATATACAATAGTTCCATAATTTTTTATTTTTTTGTTTTATTTCAATTCTACATTCAATCCTTTCTTTTCCAAAGCAATACACATTGGCAATAATTCATCGTATGAACCGTGTTTCACTGTGCAGAGTCCTTTGTAATGAATAATATTGGTACATGTTACCGCCTGTTCTTTTGATAGGAAACAGATAGTCTCAAGACACTCTATAACAAAATCAAATGTGTGCACATCGTCATTATATACTATGAGTTCGTTGCCCTCTTCTGACACTTCCATACAACAGCCTAAGCCTTCGGATTCTGTTTTCTGATTATTCATATTCGTATATGTTTTATTGTTACATTCTTTGAGGAACATCTATACCCAAAAGGTGCATTGCTTTCTTTATAACCTCGCCTGTAAAGTAAGTAAGACACACTCTTTCTTTCATAATGTTTTCGTTCTCTTCTTTTAATATAGATGTGTCTTGATAGAAAGCATTAAACTGTTTTGCCAACGCATAGACAAAGTTTGCTATCAAAGATGGTGAATAGTTCTTTCCTGCCTCTTTTACAACATTTGGAAATGTGGAGATAGTCTTTAATAGTTCTGTTTCCTTGTCCGAAAGTTCTATGTTCATATCAATGTTTGACAAAGCAGCATCTATGTTTTTCTCCTCTTTAGCCTTGCGAATTATAGAACAGATACGTGCGTATGTATATTGAATAAATGGACCTGTATTGCCATTGAAATCTATGCTTTCTTTAGGGTTGAAAAGCATGGTTTTACTTGGGTCTACTTTTAACATAAAATATTTCAACGCACCTAAAGCCAATGTGTTGTAAAGTTTATCTGCCTCTTGTTCTTCTAAATCTTTATTCTTGCCGTGACTGATAGAGATTTCTTTGGCTTCGTTGTACATAGCCTCCATCAAATCGTCTGCATCTACAACCGTACCCTCACGAGATTTCATCTTACCGTTTGGAAGTTCTACCATACCATAAGAAAGGTGGTACAAATCCTTAGCCCATTCAAAGCCCAATCTCTCCATCACTTTCTTTAATACCTGGAAATGATATATTTGTTCATTACCCACAACATAAATAAGGCGGTCTGAAGAGAAATCATTATGACGCAAACAAGCCGTTCCTAAATCCTGTGTCATATAAACGCTTGTACCGTCTTTTCGTAACAAAAGTTTCTCATCAAGCCCTTCGTCTGTAAGGTCTATCCACACAGAACCATCTTCACGTTTATAGAACACACCTTTCTCCAATCCCTCTTGTACAAGTTCTTTTCCAAGCAAATATGTATTACTTTCGTAATATATCTTGTCAAAATCAATTCCTAAACGTTTATATGTAGCATCAAAACCTGCATAAACCCAAGAGTTCATCTTCTCCCACAAAGTCCTTACTTCGCTATCTTTGTTCTCCCACTTTACAAGCATATTTTGAGCCTCTACCATAATAGGTGCTTGCTTTTTAGCCTCTTCCTCTGTCATACCTTTGGCTACAAGTTCTGCTATCTCTTTTTTATATTCCTTATCAAAAACAACATAATACTTTCCTACCAAATGGTCGCCTTTTTCTCCGCAGGTTTCTGGTGTTTCTCCGTTGGAATATCTCAGCCATGCAACCATACTTTTGCAGATATGCACGCCCCTATCATTTACAAGATTAACCTTTTTCACCGTGTAACCGTTGGCTTTCAATATCTCGGCAACACTCCAGCCCAAAAGGTTGTTACGAATATGTCCAAGGTGCAGAGGTTTATTGGTATTAGGCGAAGAATACTCTATTACAATAGGGCTATCGTTCTTTTTCTCACCGTAACCAAAGGTTTCGTTGCATTTGTTCTTGTCCAAAAATGTATTCCAATAAGATTTATTCACAGAGAAATTTAGGAAACCTTTTATAACATTGAAACCTGTGATAATATCTGAAAGTTCCTTTGCTTTCTCTCCTATCTCCTTTGCCACCATTTCAGGAGATTTTTTCGCAATCTTCACGTATGGGAAAACCACAAGAGTATAATCGCCCTCAAACTCTTTCTTTGTAGGTTGCAAAACGATGTTTTTCTCTTCGGTTTCTATATTGTATAATTCTTTAAGTGCTTTTGATATAGATTGTTGTAAAATTTGCTGTATCATCTTTTGAGTTTATTTTTTTATTCTGCTAATATATTGTTCTACCTTTTTACTCTATTTCGGTGCAAAGGTATAAAAAAATATTCTTTCTTAATAATTATTTAGTAATTCTTCTGCTGTCATAATGGGAATACCAGATTGTGGAAAGTCTTTCTTATTACGTGTTACTACAACCTCGCAACCAACATTAACTGCTGAATAATATTGTAACATATCCTCTATATCCTTACCTTTAGTATCTATTGCCAAATTCAACTCCTCTTCTCTCATATTTGTAAGCAAAACATACTTTTTTATGACTCTCATATAATTCAATGCCTGCTCGTATCCACAGTACTTTCTAAGTATATAAATACAATTAACAAAAGTTAGTGGGGATATATACATAATATACTTTCCTTGCATACCCAAAGAGAACAGATTAGACGCTGGAAGAAAAAACACTCCTCTTCTTTGAAGAATATCAAGAATAATATTAGTATCTAAAAATATCTTTTTCATTTATTTTTCTCTAATAAAAATTCTTCTATTTCTTTTCTGCCGTTCAAATCGTTTTCGTCTGCATTGGGAGAATATGCTACACCTATAATTTCTTGCAACTCCTTAGGCAGTTCTTCTATTGTTTTCATCTTATAGGGTTGTTTTTTCTCTGTATAAAGCAGGTCTTTGATATACTCTTCCACTAACTCAGATATTGTTTTGTTGTGCTGGTTGGCGTATATCAAAGCCTCATTGTACAAATTATTTGCAATCTTTATAGTCTGCATTGTTTCGTCCTCTATATTTTTTACTCTATTTCGGTGCAAAGGTATAAAAAAATATTTGAAAAGAAAAACAATATAAGGATTTTTTCAATTTTCCTTTGCAAATCTATCTATTAGAAAAGTATTTTTTGAAGACAAAAGACGGTAAAGTTACTCTGTTATTCTAAAGCAAAGTTCTAATTTCACGAAACTTTGTTTTAATTTTCTATTTCTTTGTTTTAAATTTGTAGAACTTTGTTTTAGAATTCTCTTTCTTTGTTTTAGAGAATTAAAACTTTGTTTCGTTGAGGGTGAAGTGTTGTTTACATATATAATATATAGGCAATACGTGTGCTATGCAATAAAATATAGGTTTTAAAAGAAAAATATTATTCTTTATTTTAATTGTAAATCAACGTTTTAAAGTTTTTACAGCGAAAAAAACTACTAAAAAAGTACATTATTATGAAAAAAGATAATATCTTTGCAGGAAATTTTGTGTAAATAATTTATAAACAAATAAAAAAAACAGTAAAACAAAATGAAAAGAATTACATTTTTAGCACTTTCATTGTGCTTAACAATGGGCGTTTTCGCTCAGTCTTTCAATATGGGTAATACCCTTTTGAAAAACCAAAACACTGAGGCAAAAGAGTTATCAATGAAAAGCCTAACAGACCTTAGTGGTATTAACCTTGTACCTGCAGTTTTCAACACGAATGCAAAAGCATCTGTAACCATTACTGACGTAGAAGAAACTTACTCTCAACAATATGGTTACATTTATTATGCTTATGTAAACTTTTCTTCAGATGTAGAATCCCATGCATACCTTTGCTATGATGTTACTACATGGAACAATATTCTTAGTAACAATCAAGACAAAACAGAAGACCAAGTAAAAGCAGAAGCATTCTACTATAATGATACCGCTTATCAAAATAGAGGAGAACAACTTTATTCAACTATAAATCCAGATACAATAAATTATTATAATTTGGATTATAATACGGATTATATCATACTTGTAGATATGGTTACAGGTAGTGAACATACATACGCTTCTAAAACATTCCGTTCTCACGAACAAGGTGGTACAGGTCTTGCTGCTATAACAGAACTTTCTATTTCTGGTATAGGCAACAACACTGCAAGTATTACACTTGCATACAACGACCAAACTGCATACTACTTTGCACTATGGGGGGAAGTAGAACAATTATCTGGTGAAGGAGTTTCTACTCTTGGTCAAGCAGAAGATTACTTAGAAGAATGGGAAGAAGGTTATAACAATGGTAATTATACAAATCATCCAAGCAAACAAACTAACCAATACAACGGTGCTTCTATGGGAACAAATTTAACAGCTAGTACTGATTATGTATTCTTCGCAGTTCCTTACAATGTGAATGACGAAAAAGGTACATCAAAAGAGGTTAGATTTACAACTACAGGAACAGGTGTTGGTTTAGCAGATGGGGTTGAAAATATCAACGTAACAGTTTATCCTAACCCTGCTACAGATTATGTTTCAGTTTCTTCATTGAACCTTATAAACGAAGTAACTTTATTCAACTCTCTTGGACAAAGCGTTTATACAAACACAGTTAAAGCAAACGGATACAACATTCCAGTTTCTAACTTGCAAAAAGGAGTTTATTTCATACAAGTAAAAACTCAAAACGGTGTTGCATCAAAAAGAGTTGTTGTTGAATAATAATTAGATAATTTAACGAATATTCACAAAAAGGGGGAGCAAAAACTTATTTGCTTCCCTTTTTTCTATACAAAGTAAAAACTATGAAAGCAAAGATTTTCTTTTTTGCTATGTTGTGCTTCCAAATCATAGCAAAAGCACAATCTCCTACTTATATCCCCAATTACGACACCGTTCTACACTTCGCTGGCGAAGAAATCTCTGACTACCCTTTAACTCAGAGAATAACAAAGTAACTTTACCGTCTTTTGTCTTCAAAAAATACTTTTCTAATAGATAGATTTGCAAAGGAAAATTGAAAAAATCCGTACATTGTTTTTCTTTTCAAATATTTTTTTATACCTTTGCAAAAGAAATAAATATTATAAGTATATGACAGATAGAGAAATTATAGAACAGGCTTGGAAAAACAGAGAGTTATTGAAAGAAAGAGCGTGCATAAACGCAATAAACGATACTATAGCATTGTTGAACCGTGGGGAGATACGTGTTTGTGAGAAACAGCAAGATGATTGGGTGGTAAATGATTGGATAAAAAAGGCTATCCTACTTTACTTTCCTATCTGTTCTATGAAGAAAACCAATGCTGGAGATTTGGAATTTGCCGACAAGATAGCAACGAAAAAAGATTATATGGAATGGGGTGTTAGGGTTGTACCACCTGCTACTGCAAGGTTTGGTGCTTTCATTGCTCCGGGTGTTATTCTTATGCCGTCTTATGTGAATATAGGAGCGTATATTGATAGTGGAACAATGGTAGATACTTGGGCAACAGTGGGTTCTTGTGCTCAGATAGGCAAGAACGTGCATTTGGCTGGAGGTGTTGGTATAGGAGGAGTATTAGAGCCTGTTGGGGCAAAGCCTGTTGTAATAGAAGACCATTGTTTTATTGGTTCAAGATGTATAGTTGTAGAGGGAGCAAGGATTTGTGAAGGTGCAGTGTTGGGAGCCAATACTGTAATAACTGCTTCTACTAAGATAATAGATGTAAGTGGCGATACACCAAAGGAATACAAAGCATACGTACCTGCAAACTCTGTAGTAATACCGGGAAGCATAACAAAACATTTTCCTGCTGGAGATTATAACGTGAATTGTGCTTTAATCATAGGCAAAAGAAAAGAAAGCACAGACAAGAAAACAAGTCTAAACGAGGCTTTAAGACAAGTAAATATTTAATAAATAATAATAAATTTTTTCATACTTCGCACAGAACTTCTTTTAAGTTTTGTGCTTTTCCTTTTTTGCTGCTGGGAAAAGTATATTGTTTAGTATCAATCTGAAACCTGCTGAATTGGGAAACAAGGATAGGTCTGTCTTTGGGTCGCCTACAAAATGCCTGTAGTCCTCTGGGTCATGCCCTGAAAGGAAAGTCCAAGTGCCTTTGCCATATTCTCCATGTATGTAGCGGGCTTCGTTTATGGATTTGTTCTCTCCCATAATAAGCACGTTGGATTTTATAAACGATTTTCTGAAAGCAGTAGTCTGACCATAGAAACCTTTGATAATTCTTGTATGATTTTGTGTTAGCATGGTAGGAATCCAATCCCATTTGGCAGAAAAATCAAAAAGAACAAACAAATCGTTGCTTTCTTTCACCATAGAAGTTCTTTCTTTGGATACGTCTATGTCAGAAATTCTGTATTGCATAGGGTTTGTTTCTATGTGGAAGTTCTCAAAAGCGAAACAGTTATTAAAATTCAGTTTTTGTTGAGCCTGTGAATCCATAGCATCACCATCAAACATTTCTTCGCAAATATCCACTCCGTCTGCTGCCAATGCTATATCAAAAGAATCTGTTGCAGAACACATTGCAAACATAAAACCACCACCAAGCACGAAATCCCTTATCTTTTTCACCACTGCAAGTTTGAGTTGTGAAACTTTGTTGTAGCCCAACTGTTTTGCCAAAGATTCTTGAAAAGCAACGTCTTCTTTATACCAAGATGCCGTCCTGTAGTTCGCCCAAAACTTACCGTATTGTCCTGTAAAATCTTCGTGGTGTAAGTGTAGCCAATCGTACATAGGCAAAACATCGTTCAAAACTTCTTCATCGTAAATAACATCGTAAGGAATCTCGGCAAAGGTAAGAACTAAGGTAACCGCATCGTCCCAAGGTCTTTTGCTTTTAGGAGAATATACGGCTATCCTTGGTGCTTTTTGCAGTTTTACAACGTCCATATTTATTTCTGGGTCTGAAATCTCGTCTATTATGTTAGCCATTTGTGAAGAAGAAATAATCTCAAAACTTACCCCTCTTAGACGACACAGTTTCACTATCTCGCTATCTTCTTCCATAGAGAAACTTCCGCCACGGTAATTCAAAAGCCAATTGACTTCTTTCTCTTTTTCCAATACTTTATAAGCTATACCATAGGCTTTTAAGTGGTTTTTCTGATTTTCGTCCATAGGTATGAGAACGTATGAGGCAAAAGCAGAAAAACAAATCAAAGAAAGAAAAACAAATAAAAAAGTTTTCAAAAAATATTTCTTCATTCTGTAAAAATAAGTCTTAAGTTTATCTCTATAACATTAGAAAGCATCGTTATCTTCTACTGTGTCTATACTTTCATTTTCTGTTTCTGCATTCATAGAAGAACCTATTGTCATAGTACCTGTAGAAGAATCAAAAGCAGTGTTTAGCATTCCTATTCTACCATTTTCACCCAAACGTCTGGTTTCATCGTCCTCTTTGTTGTAGAACTTAACAAATTCTTTTCTAAAGCCTAAACGTGCCTTGTCTGTGCTACCTGCTCTGTTTTTGGCTATATTTACATAGGCTATACCTTTAGTAGAACCATGTTCATCTTCGTCTATATTGTAGTATTCAGGACGATAGATAAACATAACTATATCGGCGTCTTGTTCTATAGCACCACTCTCTCTTAGGTCTGAAAGAACAGGCTCTTTGCTACCACCACGTGTTTCCACAGCACGAGAAAGTTGAGATAAAGCCAAAACAGGTATGCCTAACTCTTTGGATAAGGCTTTTAATTGACGAGAAATGAAACTTATCTCTTGCTCTCTGTTGCCGTTGTTCCTACCCTCGCCTCCTGTCATCAATTGAAGATAATCTATAAATATCATCTGAATATTGTGGGCTTGTTTTAAACGTCTGCATTTCGCCCTTAAATCAAACACACTCAAACCCGGATTATCGTCTATATAGATAGGTGCTTCGGATAACAGTCTTGTACCCTCTTGTATTCTCTTCATCTGCTCCTCTGTTATTTGGTCGCCACGTTTAAGCATCTTTCCCTCTATCTCAAGTTCTGAAGATATAAGCCTCATAGTAAGTTCCATAGCCGTCATTTCCAAAGAGAAAATAGCAATAGGTTTTTTGAAATTCACGGCTATATTTCTTGCCATACTTACAGCAAAAGCAGTCTTACCCATAGCAGGACGTGCCGCCAAGATGATAAGAGTACCCGGTTGAAAACCATTTATTATTCTGTCAAGTGCTATAAATCCGCTTTCTATACCTGTTATCTTGTTGTCGGCTTGACGTAATTCTTCAAATTCTTTAAAGGCTGCACCAAGTAGGTTAGAGATGTTTTGTGTAGAAGCATTGGAATTGTTATCGTTTATCTCAAGGAATTTCGTTTCTGTACGGTCCAACAAATCTACTATATCAACCGTTTCATCGTAAGCGTCTTTTAGTGTTTCTGTAGATACTCTTATAAGTTCTCTTTGTATGTATTTCTCCGCCAAAATATTGACGTAATACTCTATATGTGCAGTAGAAGTTATACGAGAAGTAAGTGTGGAAATCTTATACGTACCTCCAATAAGTTCAAGCACACCTTTCTTTTTCAGTTTCTCGGTTACGGTTATAACATCTATAGGAATACCATCACGGAACAAATCGCTGATGGCCGAAAATATCTCTTGGTGTTCGTTTCTGTAGAAAAACTCAACTTTCAGTCTGTCTATGGTGTTTGCCAATGCGTCTTGACTAAGTAATAATGCACCCAAAACACTCTCTTCCACTTCATCGGCCTGAGGTGGTATCATATTATTATTCAATGCAAAAGCTTGCTCCAAAGTTATTCTACGTCTGCGTTGTTGCGTGTTGTTTGTATTCTGTGTTTCTGCCATAATGATAACCTTTTTCTTAGGTTGCAAAGATAGTTTATAAAACTTGTATGAGAAAAATTTTAGTAAGATTTATTTCTAACATCTTTTCAACACGATATTAACAATTTTTCACCTGTCTTGTCTTTCCTTTATAGAAATTATGCTTTATTCTATAGCCCACACCCCATTCTATATAATCTGCTTTTCTGAAATCATAAGCACGTAAAGACAACTGAGCAAAAATACCTTTTGGTAGTTGGTATCTAAGTCCTATTCTCTGACAAAAATGTGGAAGATAACCATCTTTGTGTCTATAGATATAAACGCCAGGGTCCAAGATAATAGAAAAGTTATTTATGCTGTATTCGTATGAAATAAAGACAGATAGAGTAAATCTTTGATATAAAGATAAACTATCGTTAAAGTGTCCGGGGTAATAATAGTATTTGGAATTTTTTCCTATATTTTCGTTGTAGGAAACATCAAAACCAAGTCCCAAAGAATGACTAAAAGTCATCTTTCTCATAAACCTACCTTGCAAACCAAAGATAGGATAAACTCCCCTTGCGGTATCTTCTTTCATAGTGCCGTCTTGCAAAGGATGTTTATAGAAAGTATAAACTCCTTTTTGTGCATAGTAAAGAGTAATTAAGGTTTGCCAATGTGGTGTATAAGAAAGAGTTTGCAACAAATCTTCTGGGATATTTTTTCTTTGTATATGGTTGATTTTTTGTGGTGTATAAGTCAAACCAAGTATAGGAGTTAGGACATTGATACCTTTGTTTGGACGAAGCATAGTGCCGTTGGAAAAATGTATAAAAGATGCTCCTAAATTTATATGCCAATTGTCTGAAAAAGAATATAATCCCTCCATATTGGCGTGTGCATAACATTCTACAGGAGTAGAAACGGCTACATTGTATCTATTAGTTTCAGAATAGCCGTCCCAAATACCAGAAAGACCAAGAGCAACCTCGGTTTTCAAAGCAAATTTCTGAGTATGAAAAACATTGAAACCAAACAGACCATAAAGAGAGAATGGGTTATTAAGATGTTTGGAATAGTTGAAATGTCCATAAAAGCCTCCAACTCCGTAATATACTCCATTGTAAAGATAATGCCAAGCCATAGAACCATCTACCTCTTTTGTAAATCTAAAAGATAGGTTCGTCATAGCATTTATTTTTGTATTGTCTTGGTTTTTGCCTCTAACAAAATCGTTTATAGGAGCCACCCAACCATAACCTGTTGCTATTTCATAAGAAAAATTCTTCCCCGTCTGCGAAAAAGTTATAACGCTTATCAACAACGACAAACATAAGACCGTAATCTTTTTACCCATATACTTACACTATTTTATTATTTCTTTACCCTACTTTTACGAAACTTTACTTTAATTTTACGAAACTTCGTTTTAATTTTGTAGAACTTTGTTTTAGAATTCTATCTCTTTGTTTTAATTTTCTAAAACTTTGTTTTAGAATTCTAAAACTTGATTCTAATTTCGTAGAACTTTGTTTTATTTTTGTAGAATAAAGTTTTATTTCTAAAAAAATACTTACCCAACAAAAAAGAACGAAGAGATTGTTGTTTTATTTTATATCTCTTCGTTAGGAATAGTTTTTTGTTAAAAAAGAATAATTTTCTTGTAATATTATACTATTGTTATTGGTCTATAATTATTAGGTGTGTAAAGTAGCAACTTGTTTTATAATGTATGAATTTAAAGAGTGCTATTACTTAACAAAACCACTTAATCATATAGCATAAAAGTACCAGAATGTTTTTCTATCTTGCCCATAGAATTTACGAATTGTATCTTGTAAATATACACTCCAACAGGACAAAACTCTTCTTTGTATTTTCCGTTCCAACCTTCTTCTGGTATATGAGTTGAAAATAAAAGTGTCCCCCAACGGTTATAGATATTCATTTCATAGGTTCCATTTTTTACAAAGTGGCAAGAAGGTTTAAAGGTGTTAATTTCAACGTTATAATCCTTTGGAGCAAAAGCATTTGGTACGAAAAAGATAGTTTCTCTCTTTGTATAGTTGTGCGAAGAAGATGAAGTTTCTATTCTGTCATCTGCTCCTACATTAGCCTCTTCTGTGGTTACATAATAGTAAATCTTATCTGCTTGAGATACTGTTTCAGACAAATCATCTACAAAAATATTTGCCATAGTAAAACCAACATAATCGGCGTTCTCTATATCACCGTCCATATATCTATACACTTGATAACCATTATTTTCCCAAAGAGTGAAAGGTGTCCATGTTACTTTGTTTTCAGAAAACGAAATATCCTCCACCACAACTCTCATAGTAGTTGCCTTGTTTTTTGAACGTGTGTAAGTGTTGCCACATATATCCGAAGCCTCTATATAATAGGTATAAATATGGTCAAGAATCTCCTCGCCTATTTCGTCTTGTACCTCCAATATTGTTTGATTGGCAAACGGTATAGTCTTTATCAATGAAAACTCTTCTGAATCTTTGGAACGGTAAAGTTTAAAATCCTGTATTGCTTTGCTGTTATCTACAAAGGCTCTTACGGTTACAGATTTGTTATCCATATTCACAGAGGCAGAACGTATTATAACGAAATCCAAAGTATCTGCTGTATTTGGTTGCAAACTAACAGTGTTGGATTTTGATTTCAAAGTAGAAGTATTATCCACCGCCTCAACGTAAAATGTTGTAGTTTGACTACTTGAAGGTATTTGTACATTTATATTATTAAAGATAGTCTGGTCTAAAAGTGTATATTCGCCACTACCCTGCTTCATATATACATTATATGTATTCAATCCGTTTGGCATATTCTCATATTCCGTCCAAGAAAGTTTCGCCGAATTGGCACAATCCGTTATCCTTGCAGAAAGAACAATGTTTGTCTGTTTGTCAGTTCTTAAAGATGTGTTTCTACAAGTATCAAAAGCCATGACGGCTAAAGAATTTGCTTGAGTAATATCGCAAGAGTTACAAACATAACTTGTTGTTTCTCTTCCCCAAACAGTATCTAAAGCCACACAAGGATTACCCATACAAATTACATAACCCTCCACGTCTTCAGAAGCAGACATAGACCAAGAAAGTTCATATTTCTGAGTATTAAGGTTAATAGTTGCAGTCTTTATTGCAGGCATTTCTGGTATTTCTGTGTCGCCTACTATAAACTGAATTTCGTTGCTAACACATATTTCGTTAGGGTTGCCGTATGTAGAATGACGTTGAATAAGTCTATACGTTATAGTATCTTTGCAAGTGTAAGAAAAAGTATCTAAAAACGGTTCTTCAAACTTCATAGAGTCCAACTCAGAAATCCTTTCCCATACATTACCTTTAGAAGACTGCTTTTTCTCCACATAACCGTAATATCCATCACTCACGGTAGGTGCAGAAAGTTGTGCAACAGAATCATTGAGAAGTTGCCCTTGAAAAGCAGTGAAATAAGCAGTAGTATCCTGTGCTTTCAAACAAAGAAAAGAAGACAGAAGAACCACACAAGAAAGTATTTTCTTTGATGTGTTGTAAAGGTTTCCTCTATATTTTCTTACAAACAAAAGCATAACTATTTTAAAGCAATAGATGTTATAAAATTCTCTTTGTTTAGATATTTCTGTGCCATAGATTTAATATCTTCAGGCGTTATTTGGCGAATTTTATTCAAGGTAATAGAATTGTAATCGTTTGTCAGAGAATAGCGTATAACGTAATCGTAATTATCCATCATCATATCCACACCATCGTTTGAGCGAAGCATATCCCCTATCATATAATTCTTTACCATAGATAGTTCATAATCAGACACCGTTTCTTGTTTCAAACGGCACATTTCTTTGTCTATCTCCTCTAAGGTTTGTTCGTATTTATCCATAGCAACATCTGTGGCTATAAACATTATACTTCCATATTTGAAAGGTGCTATAACTGAGTTTATTCCGTAAGTATAGCCTTTTTCTTCTCTAATGTTGGACATCAACCTTGAGTTGAAATATCCACCAAACAAACAGTTGAGAACAGACAATGGCACATAGTTTTCACTATTTATACCATCTACAAATCTTCCCATAACTATAGAAGCCTGAACAGCAGAAGGAAGATGAGTAAATATCGTTTGAGAGTTTGGGTTATAGTTTATATCTATAGGTTTTATATTTGTATCAGCAGAGTCTTTGTTCCAAAAATCTTTACCCAAAGCATTGTCAAGCAAAGAATAAAACTCTTCATTCACATTACCAGACAACAAAATATAGCATTGATTATATGAATATCTTTTCTTGTAAAACGCTTTCAAATCTTCTGTTTTCACCTTGTCGTAATCTTCTATCTCTGCATATTTTCCATAAGGGTGATTTTTACCAAAAAGATTTGACATAAAGGCTCTGTGAGATAAGAAGTTAGTTTGCTGTTGTTTAAGCATATAGTCTTGTTTAGAATTGTTTATAGTTATTTGCAGATTGTTTTCAGGAAAAGTTGGATATTTCACCATTTGTTCTATAAGTGGTAAAACTTCTTTTTGATACTGTTGCATAAAGGAAAAATCCAACACAGTACGTTCGTTGCCCGTTGTGTGTGAAGAATTTAATCCGTAATAATCAATATTATCTGCCAATTCTTTGTCTGAAAAATCTTTTGTGCCTTGATTGAGTTGCGTTTTAGTCAATGAAGCCGTGAAAAACTTATCTTGCGAAACTGTACCTGCATTGTAAAAGATTATCTTCATAAAAATAACGTCCATCTCATTGTTATTGAAACAATAAGTCTTTATTCCATTGGATAATTCTCTTACCGTAGGGTAATAATTTTTGATTGTTATACTATTGAAATCTGGTATTGTCATTATATGTTTTGTTATTAAAATTCTACTGTAAGTTTTGCGTTCAACAATGTAGGTGTAAGGTAATTAGGAACTGAATAAGTAGCCCCTGCAAAGTCCTGTACGTACATATAAGATATAACGTTCTTGTTGTTAAACACGTTCAGCCATTCTATATTCAGCCATATCTTTTTAGCAAATTTCATAAAGTTGTCTTTTGCCCAACTTGCATCTTCGTCTTTTATCCTAAAGGTAAAAGCAATATCGGCTCTAAGATAGTGAGGCATTCTAAAAACGTTGCTTGTGTTTGGTGGATAATATGGGTATCCACTTCCATAATTGAAATTCAAATAAACCCTCATCCAAGGCATATTAGGCAAATAGTCTTGGAAACTTACGCTCGCATTAACCAATTGGTCTGTAGGACGAGGTAAATATCCCAAACCGTCCCCTTCTATATCTTGTTCTGTCTTCATAAAAGATAGAGTTACCCAAGAGTCTATACCTTTTATAAATTCACCAAAGAGTTTCATATCTAAACCTGCTGCATAACCGCTTGCATTGTTTAGTGCTGTATATCTTAGCCTTACGTTGTCTATATGATAAGGTATTATATCCCAAAGATATTTGTAATATGCAGAAGTAACAAACTTGAAGTTTCTGTCAAGCATTTTGAAATTCCAATCAGAAGACAAAACAAAATGCCAAGATTTCTGACTCTTTATATCTTTGTTTATTTCTCCTTGTTCATTTCTGTATTCTCTGTAAAAAGGAAACTGTGCATATATACCTGTAGCAAATCTGAATAAAATATCTTGTTTGATGTTTGGTTTGTAACTTACACTTGCACGAGGTGAAGGAAAAATCTCCTTATTGAAGTCCCAATACTGTCCCCTTAAACCTAAGTTGAAGAAATACGTACCTTTCTGTTTTTCTATCTTTATTTGACGTTGCACAAATGCAGTTATACGGTTGCTGGATATATCATTATTTGATTTATAATAGTTTTGCAAAAGTGGAGGTTTCGCTCCGTCATAAGTTCCTATATTATCGTAAATAGATGGTATAGTATAGTCCGAAGAATCCACCATTTTCCACTCCTTTATCTTGTCATCTATCTGTTCTCTCTGGTATTTCACACCCCAAGACAAAGTTCCATTATCATAATATTTGTATCCCTTATGTTCCAAATTGAATATATTTGCATTCAAATTATTTCTTGCGTGTTCAAGGTATGTTCCTATACCTCTATCAAACTCTTGTTCGCTACCCAAACCTCCTGTTTCATAAAGCCAATACTGACCTTGTATATCATAAGTTTCTTTTTCGTCTGTGGAAAAAGCAGAGGCAATGAATTTTAGTTGAACTTTGTCTGACAATTTATGATTTAGCATAAACGCACCAAACAAAGATGTAAATCTATCAACCTCTTCTCCATCAAAATAAATCTTTAGGTTCAGTGTTTGATAGATATTACCAAATTGTGTTTCTCTTGTCTGTGGTACAAAATTATATTTGTTATCTGCAATATTACCCAAGAAAGATAACTCTGTTTTCTCGTTCAAATCATAAGTAAGATAGGCTTGCAAATCATTGAAAGTTGTGTTGTATTCACCGTCTGTCTCCAATGAATTCAAAAGATATTTGTTTGTTTTGTTTCTATAACCCACTTGATAAGTAAAACGAGAACCTATTAAACCCTCCAAATGCAAGGCTCCACCAAGAAGACCAAGACTTGCATTACCTTTGAACTCCGTTGGTTTTCTATACTTTATATCCAATACAGAAGACATTTTATCTCCGTACTTTGCATCAAATCCACCCGAAGAAAACTGAATATCTCCTACCATATCGGTATTTATAAATGAAAGTCCCTCTTGCTGTCCGTTTCTTATAAGAATAGGTCTATTTATTTCTATATCATTAACATAGACAAGATTTTCATCAAAGTTTCCTCCTCTAACAGAATATTGCGAAGAAAGTTCATTATTGGAAGAAACACCCTCTGTAGATTTTATTACATTTTCTACACCTCCTGTAGGACCTGCTGTATTCTTTGCCCACTCAGAAGAAATCCTTGTAACTCCCTCTTCCCTTGAATAATCGCCTTTCACTTCCACAGTATTAAGGGTTTCTGAAGAGTTTTCCAAAACTACATCTATTGTTTTATTTTGTAGAGATTGCAACGTTATTATAGTATCGTAATCCTTGTAACCTATACACGAAAAACGAATTTTATACTCTTTGTTTGCTTTCAAATCCAAAGAATATCTACCATTTTGGTTTGTACTTGTGCCTATTGGCTTGTTTAAATTCAGAGTGCCAATACTTACATTTTCTATTCCATTACCCTGTTTATCAGTTACTTTACCTTGTATCTTTTGTTGAGAATAAGAAAGTAAAGACACCGAAACACAAACTACTAGTATTATATATTTTTTCAACACTTTTTTATCTTTTTTGCTTTGAACAATAATATAACGCAAAATTACAACATTTTATTGGATAAAAAAAATAGAAAGTGATGTTTCACAACACCACTTCCTCCGGTATACTAAAACAAAAATGATTATGAAAAAAATTTAATTCTACTTTTCTTTTCTAAATCAGCGGAAAATATAGGATTCGAACCTATGGTGCAGTTGCCCGCACACTTGATTTCGAGTCAAGCCCAATCAACCACTCTGGCAATTTTCCTTCAGCCATTGTAGCACCTAAGGGAATCGAACCCTTATTTACAGAATGAGAATCTGCCGTCCTAGCCGTTAGACGAAGGTGCCTTGTGAAAAAATTTTTGCAAAATTATAAAGAAAAATAATATCCAACAAATTTTTTTAGATAAAAATTTATTTATCTTTGCAAAATAAAACGGAAAAACGATGACGGATATATTAAAATACTACACTTTAGAAGAGAAAAAAATACTTGAAGACTGTACTCTTTGCCCAAGAAAATGTCATAAAAATAGATTGAATGGCGAAAGAGGATTTTGCAACCTTGATGCAGATATAAACATTGCCCTTATTTGCTTGCACAAAGGTGAAGAGCCTATTCTATCTCGGGAAAAAGGCGTTTGCAACGTTTTTTTCTCGCATTGCAATTGCCAATGTGTCTTTTGTCAAAATCATAAAATATCAAACAATTCACTTGAACCAAAAAATCTTTACCCAACTGTGGGTAGCGTGGTAACAGAAATAGAGAAAATTTTACAAAAAAGTGAAAATATTTTGGGTTTTGTTTCTCCTACACATCAAATACCTGCTATGAATGTAATAATACGAGAATTGCACAAAAGAAATATTTATCCTAAAATCGTTTATAATTCAAATGGTTATGACAATCCTGAGGTTTTAAAATCCTTAGAAAATGTTGTAGATATTTATTTACCAGATTTCAAATATATAAGTGAAGATTTATCTCTTAAATTCTCAAAGACAAAGGATTATGGAGAAAAAACACTGTTGGCAATAAAAGAAATGTACAGACAAAAAGGCTCTTCTATTCTTACAGACAAAGACGACAAAATAGAAAGTGGGCTTATAATTCGTCATCTTCTGTTACCAAATTATTTAGAGGAGAGTAAAAAAGTCTTGGATACTATTGCGTGGGATATTTCTACTGCTGTAACTCTCTCTATTATGAGCCAATACACTCCGCCTTTCGTTCTGCCTTTTGAAGAACTTAACACAAAAACCACTAAGGAAGAATACGCCGAACTTGTTGATTTTTTCTATGAGTTAGGTTTTTACAAAGGTTTTTTACAAGACACTTCCTCGCAAGAAACCTGCCTACCAGACTTTGATAACAACCGCTTCATCAACCAAAACCCAACATAAACTTCAATAGATTTTCATTCTAATTCTGTAGAACTTCGTTTTAATTTTCTAAAACAAAGAAAGAAATTTCTATCTCTTTGTTTTAATTTCGTAGAACTTGATTCTAATTTTCTAAAACAAAGAGATAGAATTCTAAAACTTCGTTTCGTAAGAGTGAAACAAGATTTTATAATAAACTATACAAAATCAACACTTTAATCTTTCTACACCAAAAAGCGGACGGAACGGAATTCCCTATACATATAAAAATCCGTCCGCTTTTTACTAACTATGTAAGAGTAAAGGGAGAGATTAAAATCTCTCTCTCCCTTTTTCCTCTTATTTCATAGTTATTTTTGGGTGCGTCCGTCTTGTTTTGTCATCAAATTCTTCTATTTTGCTACTGAAAAAGTCTTATTTTTAACGCTAACTCGGTATAAGGAGTGGGAAAATTTCTGATATATCATTTGGTATTAGAGGGTTATGTTTATTGAAATATCTTATATGAGGTTTATTAGGCATCAATTGATAGGCTGAT
>JAFUGA010000004.1 GCA_017469625.1 Bacteroidales bacterium | reverse complement strand
TTTAAGATTTCAAAACTTTAAAATTCTTTATCGTTAAACATTAAGTTCTAAAGCAATATTACTTACAAGTTGTATTTGGAAATTTAGTAATAACAAAATAGTAAATAAGACCGTGTAACAAATAAGTTGCACGGCTTTTTTATAGGTTTAATAGTCTTTAACGACTGTAAAAACATAACGAAATCTTACCAAATTATAATAAAGAAATAGAATTTTAAAATCAAGTTTTGTGAAAATAAAACAAAGAGATAGAATTCTAAAACAAAGTTTTATTTTGAGATTTTTGGTTAGGGGTTCTAATGGTTTTAATGGCTGAATGAATAGTGGTAGAAGAGGAGAGAGGAATGGTTTAAAAATAAGATATATTGGTAAATATTTGTTATATTGGAGAGAAAATTGTAACTTTGCAGGTTTAAAAAACTGAAGATTTATAATGGAAGATACACAGATAACGCAAAGGTTTATTTCGTTGGAGAAGATAATTGCTTCAAAGAACAAAAGACTTTTGAAAATATTACCTAAACCCTTGTTAAACAGGTTTAAAAAGTTGATATGTTTAGACCGTATTAACGAGATTATATACAAGTTTAGGGATAAGAAAGGTGTAGATTTTGCCGATGCATTATTGCAAGAGTTGAAGATAAACATTCAGATAATAAACCCGGAAAACATACCACAAAACCGAGAGATAATAGTAGCCAATCACCCTATAGGAAGCATTGATGGGGTTTCGTTGATTTCTGTCATAGGTAGAAAAAGAAAAGATGTGTTGTTTCCTGTTAATGACATATTGTGTCAGTTGCCGGGATTGAAAAGTGTCTTTGTTCCTATAAACAAATATGGCAAGAACTCCTCAAACCATGATGCTCTATCAGAGGCTTTTGCAGGCGATAGGCCTATATGTTTTTTTCCTGCTGGAACAGAAAGTAAGATAATTGATGGCAAGTTGCAGGATTTTAAATGGAAGAAATCCTTTGTACGATATGCTACAAAATACAGTAGAGATATAGTCCCTGTATATATAGAAGGAATGAACAGCAAAGGTTTTTATAGGCTTTACAAGATAAGGAAGTTTTTTGGGATAAAGTTTGACTTAGAGATGATACTTTTACCAAGAGAGATGTTCAAATATGAGGGCAAAACCATAACTATGACATTTGCTAAACCTATAGATGTGAAACAGATAGACAAGAGATTGATACCTGTAGTTTGGGCAGAAAAGATAAGAGATTTTGTCTATAAGTTGAAAGAAGATAAGAGTGCAGTCTTCAGTGCAAACATTTAGAAAGAAAAGTAAAACACAAAAAAGAAGATAGGGTTATGATAAAATCAATGGACACTTCGTACGTTATACCTCCTGTAGATAAGAATCTTATAAAGGAAGAGTTGGGCAAACTTCCTCTTTTTCGTAAGACAAACTACGGTGGTAGAGAGATATACATAACAACGGCACATCAGAGTCCAAACATTATGAGGGAGATAGGTAGGTTGAGAGAGATAAGTTTCGGAGCAAGTGGTGGTGGAAGTGGAACAGAATGCGATATAGACCAATATGATGTAGCACCAGAGCCACATTGTTACAAGCAACTCTTTGTTTATGACCCTGTAGATGAGGAGATTGTAGGTGGTTATCGTTTCATAGTTGGCAAAGATGTTTTTATGCAAGCCAATGGAGAACTATTGTCTGCAACAGCCGACTTATTCTTTTTCTCAGATGAGTTTAAACAGAACCTATGGCCCTATACTATGGAGTTGGGTAGAAGTTTCGTAAGGCCAGAGTATCAGCCTACATTTTCGTTAAGGAAAGGTATGTACTCACTGGATAATCTTTGGGACGGTCTTGGAGGTTTGGCACAGGCTATGAGTGGTGAGGTGAAGTATTTCTTTGGAAAGATAACCATGTATCCTTCTATGAATGTGAAAGCAAGGGATTATATTCTGTATTTTTATCGCAAACATTTTCCAGATAATGAGGGTCTTGTATGGCCACGAGAAGAGGTGCAGATAACGACAGATTACAATGAGTTGGTGAAGATTTTCAATGGAAAGAACTACAAAGAGGATTATCAAAATCTTCTTCATAGTGTAAGGCAAGAAGGGGAAACAGTGCCACCATTGGTGAATGCTTATATGAATCTTTCTTCCACTATGAAGAGTTTTGGAACCTCCATAAACAAACACTTCTCTTGTGTGGAAGAAACAGGTATATTGGTAACTATATCAGATATTTACGAAGAAAAACGCAAAAGATACATGACACCAAGTACCACTTGGAAGGAATAATGCTTTACGCACTGAAAGTTTGATAGTGTTTAAGATATTTAATAAAGGTATTAAAGACAATAAAAGTTTAAAGATATTAAGATTAAGTGTATAGCAATATTGTTAAAAGTGCTTAATTGGTGGAAATCTTACTTGGTTATAAAAGAATATAAATAAAAACAATGAAGATAAGACAAGCAGAGTTTGTAATAAGTTCATCAAAACTTTCACAGTGTCCTGAGTTGGATAGGGCGGAGTTTGCTTTTATAGGTAGGAGTAATGTAGGTAAATCATCGTTGATAAATATGCTTTGCGACAACTCTTCACTTGCAAAAACATCTTCCACACCGGGAAAGACCCAACTGATAAACCATTTCCTAATAAACAAAGAATGGTATTTGGTAGATTTGCCAGGTTATGGTTATGCAAAAGTTTCGCAAAAAGAGAGAGAGAAATGGCAGAAGATGATAAACAACTATCTGTTGCAAAGGGAGAACTTACTTACTGTTTTTGTGCTTGTGGATAGTAGATTGGAACCTCAGAAGATAGATATAGAGTTTATAAATTTCTTGGGTGAGAACGCTATTCCTTTGCAGATAATATTCACAAAGACAGACAAACAAAGCACCAAAAAAACATTAGACAACATAGAGAAATTTAAAGACAAACTGTTGGAAACTTGGGAAGAGTGTCCTAAGTTTTTTGCTTCTTCTTCTGTGAAAGCAGAGGGCAAAGAAGAGATACTAAATGAGATAGAATATATTATAAATGAATATTGGAAATAATTAACATAACCTTTTTTAACAATGAAAGAAATAAAAAGAGCCTTAATCTCAGTCTTTGATAAAGACGGTTTAGAATCTATAGTTAGAAAACTTGATAATCTTAATGTAGAGATATATTCTACAGGAGGTACTTTTACGTTTATAGAATCTCTTGGCATAAAATGTAAGACAGTAGAGAGCCTAACCTCTTACCCTTCTATATTGGGAGGAAGAGTGAAGACACTTCACCCAAAGGTTTTTGGTGGCATACTTTCCAGAAGAGATAACCCAATGGATATTCAGCAGATGCAGGAATATCAGATACCAGAGATAGACCTTGTAATAGTGGATTTGTATCCTTTTGAACAGACAGTAGCCAGCGGTGCTTCAGAACAAGAGATAATAGAGAAGATAGACATAGGCGGTATATCTTTGATAAGAGCAGCAGCCAAGAACTTTAAAGATGTAGTCATAGTACCATCTAAACAACAGTATGCTATGTTGGAAAAGATATTAGATGAAAAGAAAAACTTTACCAGCATAGAAGATAGAAGAATGTTTGCAACGTATGCTTTCCTTACATCTTCACATTATGACACTGCTATACACGAATATTTCAACCCACCTTGTAAGACATTAGAACAACTCTTTGAGAAAGAATTCATAGGAGATTGTACAAAAATACCTCTTCGTTATGGAGAAAACCCACATCAGCAGGCTGTTTTCTATGGCAATATGCAAGGAATGTTTGAACAACTACACGGAAAACAAATCTCTTTCAACAACATAGGAGATATAGATGCTGCTTGCAATCTTATAGATGATTTCTCTGAAACAACTTTCGCTATCATCAAACATAACAATGCTTGTGGTGTAGCATCAAGAAATACATTAAAACAAGCCTATTTAGATGCTCTTGCAGGCGACCCTGTTTCTGCTTTCGGAGGTATATTTGTTACCAATGCAAAGATAGACAAAGAAACAGCCATAGAAATGGATAAGGTATTTATGGAAGTATGTATTGCTCCAGATTATGACCAAGAGGCATTGGATATACTATTCTCAAAGAAAAATCGTATAATACTAAAACGCAAAGAGTTCTTGAAACCACAGAAAACATTTCGCTCTGCACTCAATGGAGTATTGGTACAAGACAGAGATAGCAAAGTAGAAAGACCAGAAGAGATGGTATCTGTTACTCCTCGTTCTTTCACAGAGAAAGAAAAAGAAGACCTATCTTTTGCAAACATAATAGTAAAGAACACTAAATCCAACGCTATAGTTATAGCAAAAGATAAACAACTGTTGGCTTCTGGTACAGGACAAACATCAAGGGTAGATGCATTGAAACAAGCCATAGCAAAGGCTAAATTCTTTGGTTTTGAAGTGAAAGGTTCTGTGCTTGCATCAGATGCTTTCTTCCCATTCAGCGACTGTGTGGATATAGCATACAATGAAGGTATAGAGGCTATAGTTCAACCTGGTGGTTCTATAAGAGATAAAGATAGTGTAGATTATTGCATAGAACATAATATAGCAATGGCTATGACAGGCACAAGACATTTCAAACACTAAATTTTTTATTTGAAAAATTGTAACAAAAAGATTACAACTTCGTACATAATTAGGTATAAAAAAGAAAAATAAGATATAAAATGGGATTTTTTTCATTTTTAACAAAAGAGGTAGCAATAGATTTAGGAACGGCTAACTCTGTTATAATGCACAACGGCAAAGTTATGGTAGATGAGCCATCTATAGTAGCCATAAACACTGACACAAAAAAGATAATAGCAGTGGGTAAGACGGCTATGCAGATGGACGGTAGAACACACGATAGAATAAAGACCATAAGACCTTTGAGAGATGGAGTAATAGCAGATTTTGATATGGCTAACGCTATGATAAAAGAACTTATAAAGATGCTCCCTTCAAAGAATTATCTCATACCTCCAGCACTTAAGATGGTTATATGTATTCCTTCTGGTATTACAAACGTAGAAGAAAGAGCAGTAAGAGATTCTGCTGAACAAGCAGGAGCAAAAGATGTTCGTCTTATACACGAACCCATGGCTGCTGCAATAGGTATAGGTATAAATGTCTTGGCTCCTAATGGAAATATGATAGTAGATATAGGTGGAGGAACAGCAGAGATAGCAGTTATAGCATTGGGTGGTATTGTTTGCAATAAAAGTATAAGAATAGCAGGCGATGAATTCAATAGCGATATTGTAGAATATATGCGAAAACAACACAATATCTATATAGGCGAACGTATGGCAGAGAACATTAAGATACAGTGTGGTGCTGCTATACCAGAACTAGACGAAGCACCAGAAGACTGTGAAGTACAGGGAAGAGATGTTTTAACAGGAACACCTAAACAAGTAAGAGTGAATTACAAAGAGATAGCACACGCATTGGATAAAAGTATTGCCAAGATAGAGAGTGCAGTCTTAGAGGCTTTGGCTATGACTCCTCCAGAATTGGCTTCAGATATATTCAAAACAGGTATATGGCTTGCAGGTGGTGGTTCTTTGCTTAGAGGTTTGGACCAGAGAATATCTGCAAAAACAAAACTTGCAGTACATGTAGCAGACGACCCACTGAAAGCAGTAGCCAGAGGTACAGCCGAAGCACTTAAAAATTATGATAACCCTAAATACACTTTCCTTATAAAATAATATAACAGAGTGTATTCATAAACATATTTCAAACAAACTGTAAGACAAGAATATTCATCGTAAAATAAGATTGGTTTTAAAAGGTTATTGTTACTCTTAGGTTTTAAATTCTTGTAACCTAAGAGTTTTTTTTGTCAATATTCTGTGAATTTAAAGAAAAGTTGTATCTTTGCAACAAATTATTAAGAAAAGTTTATTTTATTAACAAACAAAAAATAGAAAAAAATGGCTTTCAATTTAAGAAACAGAAACTTTTTGAAATTGTTGGACTTTACTCCAAAAGAAATTCAATATATGTTGGATTTGGCTCGAGACCTTAAAAGAGCAAAATATGCAGGAACAGAAAAACCAACATTGACAGGCAAGAACATAGCACTTATATTTGAAAAAACATCTACACGTACAAGATGTGCTTTTGAAGTTGCAGCACACGACCAAGGTGCTCACGTAACTTATCTTGGACCTACAGGTTCTCAGATAGGTGTTAAAGAAAGTATGAAAGACACTGCAAGAGTTCTTGGACGTATGTTTGACGGTATAGAATACAGAGGTTTTGAACAAAAGATAGTAGAAGAACTTGCAGAATATGCAGGCGTACCTGTATGGAACGGTTTGACAAACGAGTTTCACCCTACTCAGATTTTGGCAGACTTCCTTACTATGTCAGAACACGTAGATAAACCATTGAACCAAGTATCTTATGCTTACATAGGAGATGCTCGTTACAATATGGGAAACTCTCTTATGGTTGGTGGAGTAAAAATGGGTATGGACGTAAGAATAGTTGCTCCTAAAAAACTTCAACCATCAAAAGAATTGGTAGATACTTGCAAGGAAATAGCAAAAGAAACAGGTGCCACACTTACTATTACAGACGATGTAAAGAAAGGCGTTAAAGGTTGCGACTTCCTTTATACAGACGTTTGGGTTTCTATGGGAGAACCTGCTGAAGTATGGAAAGAAAGAATAGATATGCTTAAACCATATCAAGTAAATAAGGAAATGATGGCTATGACAGGCAATCCAAAATGTAAATTTATGCACTGTCTTCCAGCATATCACAACCTTGAAACAAAGGTAGGTAGAGATGTTAATGAACAATTTGGTCTTGACGGTATAGAAGTAACAGAAGATGTATTTGAATCAGATGCTTCTATAGTATTTGACGAAGCAGAAAACCGTATGCACACTATCAAGGCTGTTATGGTTGCAACATTAGGCGACTAATCCTTGACATATAACATAAGACAATCAAAAAGGGAGGCAAGCCACAAAACTACCTCCCTTATTTTTTATAATTCTTTTTTGTTATGATAACAGACAGAACACAACTACTTGTAGGTGAAGAAAATATGCTTAAGTTGCAAAAAACCAAAGTTATGGTGGTAGGTCTTGGTGGTGTAGGGGCTTATGCAGCAGAGGCTATTGCAAGGGCAGGAGTGGAGAATATGATTATAATAGACGGAGATAAAATCTCTCCTTCCAACATAAACAGGCAACTTCTTGCTCTACATTCTACCATAGGACAAAGCAAGGCTATGCTTATGGCACAAAGACTTAAGGATATAAATCCAAACATAAATCTTACTGTGATAGACGAATATATAAAAGACGGAAGAATGCTTCAAATACTGCAGGACAATCCTTGCGATTGGGTTGTAGATGCTATAGACACACTCTCGCCAAAGGTTTTCTTGCTTGCACATTGTCATCGTTTGGGCTTAAGAGTAGTTTCTTCTATGGGAAGTGGTGGCAAGTTTGACCCTCAACAAGTACAGATAACAGATATTTCCAAAACATACAATTGCCCATTGGCTTCACATATTCGCAAACAACTGCATAAACAAGGTATTTACAAGGGAATAACAGCCGTATTCTCGCCAGAGAAAGTGAATAAATCCGCTTGCAGAGAAGAGTTCTCAGAAAACAAAAGAACAACCATAGGCACCATATCTTATATGCCCGCCATCTTCGGACTATATATCGCCAGCGTAATAATCACAGGTACCACCTGTAGGGAATATTACTAAACGCACTGATGTTTTCATAATGTTGAAGATAATATTTTTAAGTCCGTATGCATTATTGCCTCAAGGTTCTACCTTGCCTACAAGTTGGTTGTTTCCACGTTTCACTGTTTCTCTATATAGAGAATAGATGAAATGAAACAAGAATATAGATTTCGTTCATTTGTTCGTAAAAAAAATATGGTCCAAAGAAGACATTGTTAGTCTAAAAACTTTATACTCTTTTAATTTGCCAATTTTTA
>JAFUGA010000027.1 GCA_017469625.1 Bacteroidales bacterium | reverse complement strand
CCTCCTGCTCTACCCCTCTCAACGAACTTCTCAGTTCATTTCCTCATCAGTTTCGGAGTGCAAAATTACTACCTTTTTACTTACCCACCAAATATTTTTTAAGATTTTTTTTACTCTTTTTCCCAAGTAACTTATTCTCAATAAATTATTTTTTTACTTTTTCTTGACAAATTCTGACCTATTGGGCCATTTTTTGTCCTTCTTTACACTTTTTTAATACTTTATTTATTATAAAACTGCAATTATATAGTGTCAATGAGTTTCTGTTTATCTACTCCATAACCAAACAAAACAAAATCTCCAAGAACAGGGTCTGAAGGAAAAATCTCTTTTAAATTTTCGGTTATTTCTTGTGCTGTTTTGAAACTTGCATCATTTCTTTGTGTCAAACCCAAATGCTTGCTCTGTTTGAAAACATGCGTATCTACAGGAATAACAAGATGTTGTGGAGAAATAATATCCCAAATTCCGAAATCCACAATTACATCTTTTCTTACCAACCAACGCAAAAACATACAAAGACGTTTACATGCAGAAACAGTATTTTGTGGCACACCATTAACATTTGGAAATAAAGATATTAAACTCTGTAACAGCAATTTAAAATCCTCAGTTCTCTCTCCTACCATTTGTTTCAAAACATCTTCCATAGAGAGTTTGTTTTCGCCTTTCACTGCATAAATATCATAAAAACAAGAACACAAATCATAAAAATCTTTTTTCTTATAAAAACGATAAAGATTTGTTTCATCGCCCTTATATTCTGAAAATGACTTTGATAATATATATTCATAAGGACTGTTTCCCATTTTATCTCCAATATTATCAAGCACACGCAAAAACATTTCACGCCTGCCATACGCTAACCACTGTGCAATAAATGCCGAAATCTCTATATCTTTTTTTTCTGTATATCTATGTGGAAAAGAAATAGGGTCATTAGGTATAAAATCTTCATTATTATACTGTTGTGCTAAATTTCTAAGATATTCTATAGTCTTTTGTTCCATAATCAAAAAGTTTTGTTAAAGTATTATATGCATATATAAAATGTATACAAAAGTATTTTCTTGGTTTCTAAAAAGATAAACTAAAAGAAAGCGACAAACAAGATGGTGTAATCGTTGGTAACCAATTGAATGTCAAATCATCTGTCATATCAAACGAAAACAGATGACCATAAACGAAAGCATCAACAATCTGTACTGTATAGAAAGCAACTCCCAATATTATAGTTAATTGAAAATTATCCTTGTAAGCATTGTAAAGGTTGTAAATACTGTTATCTGTGTAAGAGAGGTAGTCTGTAAGTTTTGCTCCCGAACCATTAACTCTGGAATAGTACTCCTTTTTAAATTTTTCCTTTCCATTGTAATTAGTTACAGCAAAATAAGCTATAGTTCCAAAGACTGCATAAATAACAGGAGTTTTCCACCACTGCTGATTATAAATCTGCCCTGCACCAGGTAAAAAAGTGGAAAGAAGTGTGGCTTTGGTAGGAGAATGATGTTTTTCTTTCAAAACAGAATTTTCTTCTATAATTTCTTCGTCTGCAGAAATGTTTAAAGTACCTTGTCGCAAAGTATCTTTATTATAAGTAATCTCTTCATTATCATTAAACAATGAATCAGTCTGAGCCATTGTCGTTGAGAAGATAATGGTAAAAAAAGTCAAAAAAAATATTAGAAGAATTTTTCTTTGCATTTGCAAGATAAAATGTCTATAATTTTTTCAGCAACTCTGCTATTCTCTCAAAATCTTTATCGTTTGCAAAAGGTATGGTTATACTTCCCTTTCCTCGTTGCGAACGTTTAATATCTACAGTCAAAGAAAGTTTATCTGATAAGGTCTTTGCCAAATCATTATGTGCTTGAGGCAAAGGCTTTTTAGCAGATTTTTTTACAAGAGTTTTCTTTTCTGTATTTTCATCGCCTTTCATTCGAGCAACCCAAGCCTCTACCTGACGAACAGATAAACCGTCCTCTTTTATTTTTCTAACTATGTCTATCTGTTTTGCTTCGTCATTTACACTTATTATACTACGAGCATGCCCCATAGAAATCTCGTCATTTCGCAAAGAAATCTGAACCTCTGCAGGTAGTTTCAACAGACGAACATAATTGGCTATACTTGCACGAGATTTGCCTATCTTCTTTCCTAACTCTTCGTGAGAAAAATGTGTCTGTTCCAACAGTGCTTGCAATGAAAGAGCAATCTCTATAGCGTTCAAATCATCTCTTTGAATATTCTCTATCAAAGCCATTTCCATACCCTGCAAAGGAGTTACCACTCTAATATACGCAGGTACGGATTTCAAATCCAAAAGTTTTGCTGCACGGTATCTTCTTTCTCCTGCAATTATCTGATATTTATCGCCTCTCTTATTTACAGTTATAGGAGATATTATACCATTTTCTTTTATAGATTGTGCAAGTTCTTCTATGCTTTTTTCGTCAAAATCCTTTCTTGGTTGCTCTGGATTTGGTTCTATATCTTTCAAAGGTATGTCTGCAATCTCTGCAGTAACCGTACTCGTCTTTTGATTAGGATTATTTTTCATATCTATATCTTCAAGGTTCTTAAGAATAGACCCCAAACCTTTTCCTAACACTGGAAGTTTTTGCTTTGACATATCTTTGAAATATTTTCTAATTTTGTTAATTAATTATATTTGAGTTTCTTGCTGTGGTTGTTCCTCAGGTTGTTCTTTTGCAATTATCTCGTTTGCAAGGTGAAGATAATTTATTGCACCTGTAGAATTTGCATCATACATCACGGCAGATAAACCGTGAGAAGGTGCTTCAGCAAGTTTAACGTTATTGTATATAATAGTATTGAAAACTATCTGTTTAAAATGTCTTTTCACGTCTTCGGCTACTTGTCTGTTTAAACGCAAACGAGTATCAAACATAGTAAGCAATATACCCTCTATATCCAAATTTGGATTTAGTCCAGACTGAACTATCTTTATGGTATTTAATAACTTACCTAATCCTTCTAAGGCAAAATACTGGCACTGCACAGGAATGATTACACTATCCGCGGCTGCCAAAGCATTTACAGTAACCATACCAAGCGAAGGCAAACAATCTATTATTATATAGTCATAATCTTCTCTTATTGGGTCAATTACAACTTTTAGTCTATGCTCTCCGTCTTCCAATTCTGGCAATTCAATCTCTGCTCCTACAAGGTCTATGTGTGAAGGTAAAACATCCAAATTGGGAGTAGTCGTTTCTTTTATGGCTTGTTTAGGGTCTGCTCCCTTTATAAGACATTCATAAACACTTATTTCCACCTCTTCTTCGTCTATACCCAACCCCGAAGTAGCATTACTTTGAGGGTCTGCATCTATAAGAAGAGTTTTCTTTTCCATCACAGCCAAAGAAGAAGCAAGATTGACGGCTGTTGTCGTCTTTCCTACTCCGCCTTTTTGATTAGCAATAGCTATTACTTTTGACATCGGCTATCCCTTTTCGTATTTTTAATAGAATTTTATATCATCAAAATTTGTTTCAGCCTTTATATCTGTATCTTCTTTCATTACAGGAGGTTCCACACCGTCTTTCATATATTTAATCATACCATCAAGAAGTCCTGCAAATTTATCGTAATCCTCTTTGTATAAGAATATTTTGTGCTTCTCGTAACTGAAAGAACCGTCATTTTCATCAAATCTTTTCTTGCTCTCTGTTATTACAAGGTATTTTTCACCTGTTCTTGTAAGTTTAACATCAAAGAAATATGTTCTTTTTCCCGCTTTAAGTGCTCTTGACAACACTTCATCTCTTGTTTCTTCTCTGTAATCCATTTCTATCTCTTTTTTGTTTAAAATTCATTTTGCAAAGGTATAACATTTTTTCGTAAAAAATATATTTTTCTTCTCTAAGATTTAGTTTTTTATTTTTTTCAAAGGGTTAGAATTGTCTAAACCTTAGAGTTCTAACACAAAAAAATGTTTTTATATTTTTTTAGAATAATCTCTTTCTCCGAATATTCCACTACCTATTCTCACAAAAGTTGTTCTCTCTTGCAAGGCTATATCATAATCTCCACTCATTCCCATACTTATATGTTTAAAGTATTCTTTATCAGAAAAATATTTCGCCTTACAGTCTTCAAACATCTTCTTCAGTTCTCTAAATTCCTTTCTCGTTTGTTCTCTATCTTCAGTTATAGAACCTATTCCCATAAGACCACAAATTCTTATATTCTCCAACATTGCAAATTCTTCATTTGCAAGTATTTCGTTTAATTCCTCATAACTCATTCCAAACTTAGATTCTTCGTGAGAAATATCCATCTCAAACAAACAATTCACTACCCTATCTCTCTTTTTTGCCTGTTTATCAATCTCTTTCAACAATTTAAACGAATCCACCGAATGAATTAACGACACATAATCCACTATGTACTTTATCTTGTTTTCCTGCAAATGACCTATGAAATGCCACTGAATATCTTTCGGTAATACTTCGTGTTTATCCCTCATTTCCTGTGCTTTATTCTCGCCGAAAATCCTCTGACCACAATTATATGCCTGCATTAAATCCTCAATAGGTTTAGTTTTAGAAACGGCTATTAAAACCACATTATCAGGTATTTGCTTTCTAATATTCTCAATATTTGCTTTTATATCAACCATTCTTTTTCTACAATGTTTTTATTTCCGACTGCAAAGATACAAAGAAAATTTGTAATGCAACAAAACCTCCTTCCTTACCCACTGAAACTTTCCACAAAATTATAACTTTGTTTCATTTTTGTAGAACTTGATTTTAATTTTCTAAAACAAAGAAAGAATTTTCTATCTCTTTGTTTTAATTTTCTAGAACTTTGTTTTAGAATTCTCTTTCTTTGTTTTAGAAAATTAAAACAAAGTTCTAGGAAATTAAAACGAAGTTTTGTGGAGAGTGGAGTAATGTTTTGTAAAATAATAGTTTAGTAAAATTGGACACAAAAAAAAGTAATATTTCTCTATTTTTTAAGACAATCTTATAGATATATAGAAAAATAAAAGTAGGTTCTGTGTTATGCAAACCTACTTTTATTACTAAGAAATTTTATTTTTATGAAAGATTTGTCTTGTTTTTATTTATTAACTTGGAATTTTGTAACTCCATTTTTAATAAAATCAACTATTTGTCTTGCTGCTGCAAGTCCAGCGTTAATGTTTGCTTCTTTTGTTTGAGCACCCATTTTCTTAGGTGTTGCAAAATAACGTGGAGCAAAAGATTTTAGTTCTTCATCGTTTGAAGCTGCTATATCTGTAACATATTTAAAATCTTCTCTTCCAGCAAGTAATTTTGACATATCTACTTCGTTTATAACTTCTTTTCTGGCTGTATTTACCAAACAAGCACCTTTTGGCATTTTGCTCAACAATTCGTAATTGATAGAGTTCTTTGTCTGGTCATTTGCAGGAATATGCAAAGATACATAATCGCAAGAAGAATATAAATCATTAACATCTTTTGCTACTTTCACGCCATCAGCCTCTATTTTTTCAGCAGGAATGAATGGGTCTAAAGCCATTATTTCCATACCCATAGCTTTTGCTTTTTCTGCTACAAGACGACCAACGTTTCCATAAGCATGGATACCTAAACGTTTGCCTTTCAACTCTGTACCTGCAACAGGAGTAAAGTTTGTTCTTGCCATATAAATCATAAGACCTATAGCAAGTTCGGCAACTGCGTTTGAATTTTGTCCAGGAGTGTTCATGGCTACTATACCTCTTGTTGTGCATGCTTCAAGGTCAAGATTGTCAAAACCAGCACCTGCTCTAACAACTATCTTAAGGTTTTTAGCGTGGTCTATAACTTCTTTTGTTACTTTGTCTGAACGTACTATAAGAGCGTCAGCGTCTGCAACAGCAGTATAGAACTCGTTTACGTCTGTATATTTCTCTAAAAGAGCAAGTTCAAAACCTGCTTTTTCTACTATTTCTCTTATTCCATCAACAGCAGCCTTTGCAAAAGGTTTTTCTGTTGCTACTAATACTTTTGTCATTTTGTTTTCTGATTTTTATTGATATTAAACAAAAAAATGAATAGTGAGAGAAAAATCTCCACTATCCATTTTCGTTTTACTTGTTATTTATATTAAGATTAAGCATTTTTCTTTTCAAATTCTTGCATGCAAGCTACAAGAGCTTGAACGTCCTCTAAAGAACAAGCATTGTATAAAGAAGCACGGAAACCGCCTACACTTCTGTGTCCTTTTATACCTACCATACCTTGAGATTTAGCAAATTCCATGAATTCTTTTTCTTTGTCTTCGTAACCTTTTGCCATAACGAAGCAAACATTCATCAAAGAACGGTCTTCTTTCTCTACAGTACCTACAAACATCTTGTTGCGGTCTATTTCGTTGTAAAGAAGGTCTGCTTTTTCTTGATTACGTTTTTGTTGTGCTGCAACTCCGCCGTTAGCTTTTAACCATTTCAAAGTTTCGTGCATAACGAAGATAGAGATTACAGGAGGTGTGTTGAACATACTTTCTTTTTCTATGTGATTTCTGTAATCTACCATTGTAGGAAGAACAGGTAAGTTTTTTCTATCTGTTATCTTTCCAAGAATATCTTCTCTTACGATAACGAATGTAACACCTGCAGGACCAACATTTTTCTGTGCTCCACCATAGATAAGAGCATATTTTGTAACATCAACAGGACGAGACATAATATCTGAAGACATATCAGCAACCAAATTGATTGGGCAATCAATATCTTCTTTTATTTCTGTACCGTAAATAGTATTGTTTGTAGTGATGTGGAAATAGTCTGCATCTGTAGGGATAGTGTATCCCTTAGGAATATATGAATAATTTTTATCTTCAGATGAAGCTACAACTACAGTTTCTCCGAAAAGTTTTGCTTCTTTTACAGCTTTCTTTGCCCAAACACCTGTTTGCAAGTAAGCAGCTTTTTTGTTAAGAAGGTTTGCTGGAACTGTAAAGAATTGAGTAGAAGCACCACCACCAAGGAATAGTATTTTATAATTTTCAGGTATGTTTAAAAGGTCTCTCCATAGTTGAACAGTTTCGCTCATTATTCTTTCCCAACCTGGAGTACGGTGAGATATTTCTAAAACACCAACACCTGTATTATCAAAGTTTAAGATAGCTTCTCTTGTTGCTTCTGTTGCTTCTTTTGGTAAAACGCAAGGACCTGCGTTAAAGATATGTACTTTTGCCATTTTGTTTTTAATTTTAATGTTATTGTTTTATATATTTTATTCAAAAATCTGCTCTATCTTTATAGGTATAAAGCAGATTGCAAATATAGGATATTTTTTTTATTTACAGAGAATTTTTTTTTACATTTTTTACCTTAATAATAGCAATTGACCGTTTTGAGAATAGTGTTTGCCGTCTGCATCTTCATACTTCAATACTACAACAAAAACTCCTTCATCTGCTATTTTTGAGTTTATTCTTCCGTCCCAACCTGTGTTTATATCCTTGCAAGAGAATACTTTTCTACCATTTCGTGCAAAAATCTGCATTTCAAAACTTACCACTGTTAAATCTTCGTTAGGTATGACTTTAAAGATATTGTTGGTACTTTTTGTTGGGGTGAAAGCGTTAGGAATATAGATTTTATTTTTATCGTTATTGGTATTGCTCTTGTTGAATTTGTTTTCCACCTTACCTCTGTTTATAGCGTTTTCCTTTGTTTCTACTATAAGGTTGATTTTCTTTTCCTTATTAGAAATATTCTTAGTAGTATCTTTTACAGTTTTGTTTTCTGTAATAGGTTTATTCTCAATAGTTTTATTATCTAAAGAATTGTCAGCAATACTATTTTGTTCTACACCAATAGAACTTGATTCTAATTTTATAGAACTTGATTCTACGGTAGCGAAACTTGATTCTATTTCTGCAGAATTTGATTTTATAAATCCATCTTTTGATATAGTATTCTCAGATACTTGTTTTGTTAGAATATTATCATTCTTTTCGTTATTAGGAACAAGTTTTTCTGTTGCTATATCTGTGTTTGCAACTGTTTTATCTGAATTTTTCTTAATAGGTACGCTAAACACAAAAACAGCAGAAAGACCCAAAACTACCAAACCTCCCAAGGCTACTTTTTTGAAAGGAAAGACTGTCTTAGAAAGAGATTTATCTATCTCATTCCAAGCATTCTCTATTGGTGTTTCTTGCATATTTTTCAGTCTATTACGCAAATCTTCCATATTATCTTCGTTTATCTTTTTCATATTCTCTTTTTCTTGTTTTCTATATCTAATAAATAATTTTGAAGTTTCTTTTTCGCTCTGCAATTCATACTCCTAAGTGTTTCTTCCTTAATGTTTAAGACCTCTTTTATATCCTTGTAACTCATCTGTTCTATTTCGGCCATATTAAACACCATTCTTTCTATTTCTTTCAAAGAATTGACAGCCCTTAATATCTCTTCGTCCGAAAATCTCTTTGTGTCTACCTCCCAATTCTCCTCTTGCTCACTTTGTAGCATTTCTTCACTATACTCTTCCTTGTACTTCTTTTTTCTAAATGCACTTATACAATAATTAACAAACAATTTTCTTGCCCAACCCTCAAAACTACCTGTGCCATTGTACTTTTTTATGTTTTGAAACAGTTTAATAAAAGATTCTTGAAACAAATCTTCGGCATCTTGTCTGTTATTGGAATAACGCATACAAACAACAAACAACTTTGATGAAAACCTATCATACAAAGCCTTTTGAAACAGTCTGTCATTCTTCTTACAACCTTCTATTATTTCCTGTTCTGTATAGTTCATTCGTTTATTAGACAATAAGAAATTTGATTTCGTTGCAAAAAGTCTTAATTTTTTTTAAAATTTTATTTTGATATATTAGAATATTCTCTGATAATCAATAAGTTTTTCCTTTTTCCTTATTTCTTTTTCTGAACAGAGAAACCAAAAAATCCTAATTGATTACCCAAAGAGTAGTATTTGCCATGACAATAGGCCAAAAGACCAGCCTTTTTCAAATCAAACTCACCCGTCTTCTTGTTAATATATTTCTCATCTGCATTCACACCTACCACTTTCGCAATAAACATATCGTGCGAACCTAATTCTTTTATCTCGGTTACTTCACACTCTATACTCAAAGGACATTCTGCTATCATCCAACTATTTATATGTGGTGCTTTTTGAGGAGTTAGCCCCATTTCTATAAACTTATTATAATCTCTTCCACTTTTCACTCCACACCAATCGGTTTCTTTTACCAATTTTTCAGTAGTTAGATTGATTACAAAGCAACCTGTACGTTTCAAAATCTCGTAACTATGACGGCTTTTTCTAACAGATATGTAGCACATAGGAGGTTCTGAACATATAGTCCCCGTCCAGCCTATAGTTATTATGTTTGCTTCGGCTATATCTTCACCACAACTCACCATAACAGCAGGCAAAGGGTATATCATAGTGCCTTTTTTGAATTGAACTTTACCCATGGTTTATATCTTTTTGCGTTATGTTTATGCTTTTAGGTATAAATTTCTGAACATCACCACCGAAAGTGATTATTTCTCTAACAAATGATGAGGAAATAGCAGCATCTTCTGGTTTTGTTAGGATAAATATTGTTTCTACTTGAGGGTTTAGTTCGTTATTTATACGTGCAATATTCATCTCGTACTGATAGTCCATAGTATTCCTCAACCCTCTAAGTATATACTTGGCTCCCTTTTCTTTACAATAATTTACAGTAAGGGTATTAAAACTATCTATCTCTACTTTTTCATATTGTTTAAAGGTTTCTTTCAACCAAGATATTCTTTTCTCCAAAGGGAACATACTTTTCTTTGAAGTATTTTCTCCTATAGCCACTATTATCTTGTCAAACAGAGGCATAGCTCTTAAAACTATAGATTCGTGTCCCTTTGTTATAGGGTCAAAAGATCCAGGAAATATTGCAATATTCTCTTGTTTCATACTATGACTTTTTTAATAAGCAGTCTTTCTTTTTGGTACTATTTTCTGCTCTTGTTCTTCATTTATTACATAGATAAGTTTTACTGTTACCCAATTATTTTTATAATCTCTTTTCCAGGTTCTATAATTCACATCATCATCTACAGCGTAAGAATTATTGAACTCAAAACCTTTTCTTATTGGAGTCAAAGAATATTGGTAACGAATATCTAATTTAAATTTCTGCCACAAAGTAAAACGCAAATCTCCTATTACAGCCCAATCGTTTTTTAGGAAAGAAGCCTTGGTAGTTGTAGGTCTATCGTTTCCACGTATCATAGTGTCGGGCAGTACCCAAGATTCAGAATAATGCACCAATCTTCCGTACTGAATACCTGCACCAAGGGTTATACCTCCTTTTTTATCTGCCCAATGCAATAGAAAAGGAATATCCGCATAGTCCAAAGTAGCGTTGTAAATAAAAGGGTCGCCCCACGTACTCTGCTTTGCACCACGGCGGGAGTAGTTTATCTCCATAGAGAACTGAAATCCATCGTTGGGTTTATCCACATTGAAAGGCATCATTGCACCTATACCACCTGTAAAAGCCACTTTTTTAAAACCATAGACTTCATCACCGTCTATTTGCGAAATATTACCGCCAAGAGATACAAATCCCTTAAAAACCTGTGCCTTTGCATTGTTCATAAGCAAGAACATAGAACACAAAAGCAAAGAAATACCGACTTTTTTTATAGATAAATAGTTTTTCATATTAAGTTTTTCTTTTAGAAACGTTTTTATTGATTACTTATTTTCTGAAAACAGCCTTTGGATTATTTCTTTTTCTATTTTATCTGGGTATTTCACACTTTTCAAAGCCCATTTTACCAAAATATCCGTTTGTTCCTCTTTGTCAAGGTGCCAATCTATGTTAGAGTTTCTTAACTTATCTGTTAGATAATGAAGAGTTATAGCCGCTGAAACCGAAATATTGAAACTCTCTGTGAAACCATACATAGGTATTTTCATAAAACAGTCCGCATTTTCTATAGCCTGCTGACTTATTCCATCTACCTCGCTACCAAAAACTATAGCACATTTTTCGTTAATATCTATATCTTGCAGGTTTATATCGTTCTTGTAAGGCATAGTCGCAATAATCTTGTAACCCTTTTTTCTTAAATCATCAAAACACTGCTTTGTATTGTTTGAAAACTGATTGTACTTTCTGATATTCAACCATTTATTTGCACCCAAAGAAATATCGTCCGTTACTTCAAAGGTGTTGTTATTTTCTACCACCATAACGTCTTGCAAACCCAAACAATCGCAAGTCCTAAGCACTGCCGAAGCATTCTGAGCCTTGTGTATGTTCTCTATAACAGGTACAAACCAATTAGTTCTGTTGTTTATATTCCTCTCTATCAATGATTTTCTTTCAGGGGTTATGAACGTGCAAAGATTTTCGTAAAATTCCTTTTTCTGCAATATGTTCAGATTTTCGTAAGTCTTCATTATACAATTATTATTTTAGGCAAAACGCCATTTTTCCTTTACTGTAATTTTTGCAAAGTTAATAATTTTTTTTCAAACACAAATACCACTCCTCCCATTCTTCACACTAACCCCACAAAACTTGATTCTGATTTTTTTAAACAAAGACTTATTCTCACGAAACAAAGAAAGAATTTTCTAAAACTTTATTCTAATTTTATAGAACTTTGTTTTAATTTCACGAAACAAAGAGTTAGAAAAAGCAGGGTTAAACGTTTGAAAATTGTGTTTAATCCTGCTTTAAAAGTGGGTTGTACTATTTTATTGGTACATTATTTATTTTATAAAGAACTTTAAGTTCTTATAAATTGTTTATAGGTTTGTTTTATAAGTTCTTGTGTTTATCTCTAAAAACATTTGTTTCGGTTTGGTATTTTGCACTTTATTTTGTTAGTCCTATACACTATTTTATGAGAACATATCTTTCATTTTGTCAAAGAAACTTCTGTCTTTTTTGTTTGGGTTTGGTTGAAATTCTTTATAAGAATCCAATTTTTCCAAAAGTGCTTTCTCTTCTTTGGTTACAGATTTTGGCACCCAAACATCTACTCTTACCAACAAATCTCCTCTATGATATGGATTATTCACATCTGGCAAACCTTTACCTTTCAATCTATAAACCTTACCACTTGGCATACCTTGTTCTATTTTAAATTTCACCTTACCACCAAGAGTTGGAACCTCTATGGTTGTTCCATTCACCGCTTGGGCAAAAGTAACGTAAGTTTGATGACAAAGATTGTCACCATCACGTTCAAAATTCTCGTGTGGAAGTTCCTCTATAGATACAATCAAATCTCCTGGTATTCCGTTTCTTGCACCAGCGTTTCCCTTGCCTTGAAAAGATAGTTGCATACCATCTGCAACACCAGCAGGAATGTTTATAGTTATGATTTCGTCTGACTTAATTATACCATCACCATGACAATCTGTACATTTTTCTTTTATAATCTTGCCTTCACCTCCACAGTTTGGACAAACAGATTGAGTTTGCATTGCTCCCAAAAATGTTTGCCGTGTTTCAATGACAACACCTGAACCATGACAATGATGACAAGTTTCCATACCAGAACCTTTCTTTGCACCAGAACCACTACATGTAGGACAAGGAACGTACTTATTTACTTTTATCTTTTTCTCTACACCTTTTTCTATATCTTCTAAGGAAAGTTTTATCTTTACTCTAAGTGATGAACCTTTATTCACTCTCCTTGATTGACCACCTCTACCTGATGAAAAGCCACTACCAAAACCACCGAAGCCACCAAAACCGCCTCCACTAAACAAATCTCCGAACATAGAGAAAATGTCGTCCATTCCCATGCCACCTGCACCAAATCCTCCGTTATCGCCTAATCCTGCTTCACCGAATTGGTCGTATCTTGCACGTTTATCCTTATCTGAAAGCACACTATAAGCCTCAGCAGCCTCTTTAAATTTTTCCTCCGCTTCTTTATCGCCCGGATTTTTGTCAGGGTGATATTTCAAAGCAAGTTTTCTATAGGCTTTCTTCAACTCTTCTTCTGTCGCATTCTTGGAAACACCAAGCACTTCATAATAATCTCTTTTCGCCATAATGTCTTACCTCGTTCTCTTTTTATTGTGCAACTACAACTTTAGAAAATCTAATTACTTTATTGTTAAGATAATATCCTTTTTCTGTTTCGTCTATAACCTTACCTTTATCTTCCTCTTTTGGAGCAGGAAACATAGTAACTGCCTCGTGAAGATTTTCATCAAAAACTTGACCTTTGGCTTCTATAGGTTTCAATCCCTTTCTCTCCAATATAGAGAAAAGTTTCTTGTATATAAGAGTCATACCATCAGCCATCTGTTTAACAAGTTCATCTTCGGATTTCTCCATATTTTGCAAAGCCCTCTCAAAATCATCTAAAACAGGAAGCAAAGCCTTTATAGTGTCCTCACTTGCGTTCTCTATTATCTCAAGACGTTCTTTGTTTGTTCTTTTTCTATAGTTTTCAAACTCAGAATAAATTCTAAGATACTTATCATTCATATCCAACAATTTCTTGCCAAGACTTTCTATAGTATCTTCACTATTATTTTCTGAGTTTTCTGTTTTTTGTTCCTTTGTTTCAGAATCTGATGAAGTTTCTTTATCTTCTTGTTTTTCTGTATTTTGACTTTCTTTTGTTTCTTCAGTATCTTGTTGTTGTTCTTTATTGTCTTTATCTACGAACTCCTGTTGCTGTTTTTTCAAATTTTCTTCCATTTTAGTTTTCTTTTTAATCTTAAACAAGCTCATTTTCAAAAATTATTCCTATTGTTTTTCTTTATGACAATATGTCATTTTCTGTGAATAAATATATCGTTTGCCTTTGTAGGTTTGTCTGTTATGCTCCAAACAAAACCTTTTAATCGTTTGATTTCTTCTGATATGTTTTCGTCTGCATCTATATAATAATTTGGATTGCTGACTGCAGAAAGTTTTTTTATCGTTCCAGATTTGAAATAAAGGTTAAGTTGTTTGCTCTGACCAATATTTACACCTATTAGTTCCTTAGTTTTTTTCTTTTTGTTCTCGTCCCACAAATAATAAACAATCTCTACATTGCCTGTTACTTCTGCATATTTTATGTTATTGTTTTCAAACCAACCCTCAAGATTTTTTCCTTTCACTTGATTGAAATGTTCTTGCGTAGTAGTATCAGAGTTTTGTACTATCAAAGGATTTGGATACATAAATATTTTTTCTGCATGTTTATCACTGACTTTCAGTTGTATGGTATCAGCTGTAAGTTGAGATTCCTCGTTCCAAAGTATAGGTCTTACAAGCATTGTAAGTATAGAATCATCTACAAGATAGGTACAAAATTCTGCTGCTCCCTGCATATCGGAACGAAAGAATTTGCAATGGTAATAAGCATCAAGTTTTTTAGCATTAAAATTCGTGTCCATTGTTACAAACATTGTGTCCGAATGAAAATACAATGTATCTTCCTTATCTATCTGACGACACAATATACTATCGCTCAAAGTGGCTACTGACAAAGTGTCAATCTTTGAAAGCAAAACCTTATTGCATTCTATGATAACATCTTGCGTTGTATCTTGAATAAAAATCTTTCCGTACGCATAACCTGTTTTCTCTTTCTTATTATAATATATGGTATCGGCAGTTAGGTACTGCTCTTTTGTATAAACATCGGGACGTTGTTCAGAATAAATCTCCTCTGTCTTGCTATTATAAGAACCTTGCGTTGCTATGACGTTTATACTATCGCTTGTGTTTATATTTGTCTTGCCAAAAAAATCTGCTTGTTTGCTTTTGGTGTTATAAATCAAAGTATCAGTATTCATATACGCTTTTTCAGAAAACAGTTCTACTGAATAAAGAAAGTAAAACAGTTTATCGTCTATATAATACACCCCCTCGTTACTTTTTAGTGTATCTTCACTATTCCAAATAGTAGCACCGGTAAGATAACGCACCGTATTATCGTTCCTATCCAAAAGAAGATAATCAGTAAGCATAGTAACATCGTCATCTTCTAAAACAACCTCTTTACCAGATAAGTAACCTATTTTTTCATTACCATAATACTGTAATTCATCTCCAGATAATGTAGTTTGTTTATCCACCATTACTATGTTTTTATAAGCAAAGAAATAATTATCTTTTTTATTGTAAATAGCAGAATCGCAATACATTGTCATACCATTATGGACAAAGACAACGTTATCAATAAGAGTAATATCGTTCGGAGATTCCGGACGAACCTGTCCTCTTTCCGAACGATATTCTATTTGTTTCTGTGCAAAGACAACAGTTGTTGTCAAAAAAAGAGCAAATAGTGATAAAATTCTCTTTGATTTCAAAATATGCAAACTTTTTTTTCGTGGTTTTATTTATTCGTCATCTTCAGCATATTCATCATCGCTACCAGCCAAACCTTGATATTTATAAGATTTATCATAGGTTACCTTTATGTGTTTCTTATCACTCTTTCCTTTTATCTTCTCTGTAAGTTCTATATAATAATATGTGTCAAGTTTCTTATCTGTTACGCTTCTTTTATATTTTGAATCGTAATCTATCTTTTGAAACTTCTCTATCTTGGCTTTTGGATACCTTATACCCAAATCTTTTGTTATCAAACGAGGATAACGGTCTTTTTCTACATTTGTTGTTGTAGAAATAACAGTACCATCTTTTGCTATAAGTATCTCTGCATCTGAACCTCTTCTATCATAAGTTGCTCTGTAGTTATCTCCTTCTTGTTTCCAATTCTTTGGTTCTGAACGAGGGAACTTCTTTTTGAATGCAGATGTAACATCGTCTGGTATCTTTGGAGTAGTAACTGCATCTGGTGAAGACACATCTACTTTTTTGCTTTTCTTTTTCTCTGCCTGTGCTTTCTCAGTATCTACTTCTATACCCTCACCTTGTATGCCTTCTCTTTCAGCCATCTTTTTCTGTCTGTACTCTATAGCCTCTGGATTCAGTCTTGCAATATAATCTTTCTTTACATAGTCTGGGTCTGGTGCGTTTGTCTTGGTAAGTTTTCCTCTTGGGTCAAATATCATCTCATATTCTGTCTGTGCAATACCTTTCATAGAGATAATAAGTCTATAATAATTATCTCCACTTGCATCTTCTATGTACTGAGATTGTTTTATTCTGTAACCAGGATAATTATTCAGAAAATAATTATCTACCAATGTAGGCAACTCTTGTTCTTTTATATTAAATATAGTGTATTGCCAATTGCCTGTTGGGGTGAAATAGACTTTTCCCATATTGTTGTCTATGTCTATATTGGCAACATATTGTCCTGTTTCAAAATACCAACCTTCCAATTTGTAATCTGCGTAGGTATTTTCCAAACTCATACGTATCTCTTGTGGCACTTCACTTTTACGAAGTTTCTGTTGAGCAGAAACATTTAAAAACATAGCAAGTGCAAATACGGTTAAAAACAAACGTTTCATATATTCTATTTTTTTATTTATTTCTAAAAATTGTGTCTTCTCTGTCTGGAGAAAGAGATATTAAACTTACTGCAATTCCTGTTCCTTTTTCTATGGCAGAGATGTAAGTTTTCATATTTTCAGGCAAAGAATCGTAATCCTTTATTTTGCAAACATCTGTAAGCCACCCTGCATAATCCTTGTATATAGGTTTAATATCAGCATTTTCCATATTATAAGGAATCTGTTTTATCTCTTTACCGTTTGAAAGATAACTTTCGCACATCTTCACTGTAGGAAAATTATCCATAACGTCTATCTTCATAAGCATAAGGTCTGTTACTCCATTTATCATACAAGCATATTTCAAAGCAACTAAGTCCAACCAACCTGTACGTCTTTTTCTGCCTGTGGTAACGCCAAACTCATGACCTTGAGTGCAAAGTTTTTCTCCATCTTCATCAAACAACTCTGTAGGGAAAGGACCACTACCTACTCTGGTACAATAAGCCTTTGTTGTACCATAAACTTTTCCTATGTAAGAAGGTGCAATGCCTAAACCCGAACAAACTCCTGCACTTATAGTTGTAGAAGATGTTACAAAAGGATAAGAACCGAAATCTATATCAAGCATAGTGGCTTGAGCACCTTCGGCTAGTATTTTTTTACCCTCTTGCAATTGTTCATTTATATAATATGTAGTGTCTATTATAGTAAATCTCTTTATCTCTTCTATAGATGAAAGCCAAATAGTCTCATACTCTGAAAGTGTTTTTCCATCTATCTGAAAATCATCTACAGAGAAACCCAAAGACTCTATTTGTCTTATATGATTTTGTTTAAGATTTTGATATTTCTGTTTAAAATCCTCTTCAAAAATATCTCCTATTCTTAGACCTGTTCTTGCTATCTTATCTGTATAAGCAGGACCTATACCCTTAAGAGTAGAACCTATTTTTTTATCTCCTTTTGCCTTCTCATTAGCAGCGTCCATCAGTCTGTGAGTTGGAAGAATAAGATGTGCTTTATTTGATATAAGAAGATTATCTTCTGGTTTAAAACCTATCTTGTGCAGAGATTCTATTTCTTGCAAGAAAATATACGGTTCTACAAGCACACCATTACCTATTACGTTTTGTTTTTCTTTGTGGCAAATACCCGATGGAATGATATGCAATGCGTGTTTTATACCATTAAACTCCAATGTATGACCTGCATTTGGGCCTCCATTGAAACGAGCAATTATATCATAATCCTTTGATAAATAATCAACTACTTTTCCTTTTCCTTCATCTCCCCATTGTAAGCCGAGAAGAATATCAACTTTACTCATAGTTATACCAATCTTTATTACAATTTACAAAAATACAATTTTTTATTTAAACAATAGTAGTTTTGCCTATTTTTTTTAATAACGCAAAAAAATAAAACTTTGTTTCATCATTATACAACAAAGTTTTAAAAAATTTTAATAAGGTTTCTTTTTAATGAAAAAAGTTTTTCTTTTTACGAATTAAAGTTTTATAAAATCATACTAAAAGACTGAAAAATGGAATAAAATTTTACAGTTTTATAGTGTAATTTTATCTTTTCAATATTAAAATTTACTGTTCTAAAATTCCTTTTCAACCTCCCAAAAGAACATTTTACTATTCTAAAATACCACTCCATTTTCATAGAACAAAGTTTTAAAACCACCCTACAGCCTCCCACTGTCCTAAATTTCTAACCCCTTACTCCCAAACAAACCACTACTTTCACAAAACAAAGAAAGAGTTTTCTAAAACAAAGAAAGAGAAAATTAAAACAAAGAGATAGAATTCTAAAACAAAGAGATACGAAATTAGAATAAAGAGATAGAAAACTGAAACGAAGTTCTACAAAATTAGAACAAAGAGATAGAAAATTAAAACAAAGTTTTGTGGGAGTGAAATGGAGTTATAGGGGTTTATCTATTTGTTTAAGTGGAATGAGATTAGGTTTTCTAATGGTGATTTTATAACTCTATTCACTTTTACGTCATAGTGTTCGGCTACTTGTTTAAGAACCTCTTGTGCATGAAAGCCTACAGAGCCTACAATATTAAGAGCATAATTCTTATAATCCTTATACTGAGTTACTTGCATAAGGAAAAAGTTCTCAAAAGCCTCTTTTATAATCTGTCTGCAATAGTCATCATCTTGTCTTGAGATAACAAAACGAGCAAAGGAAGCAAGGTAATAATTAGGTGCTTCACCCTTATAGAGTTTATTAAGAAAGTCGGATTCTGAACCTGGATATTCTTTTGCAAATTCTAAAGAGAGATTCTCAGGCATTTGTCTTCTAAGATAGTTTCTAAGAACAAGTTTTCCAATATTTGTTCCTGCACCTTCATCACAAAGAACATAACCCAAAGAAGGTAGATTTTCTACCACCTTTTCTCCATCGTAAATACAAGAGTTTGAACCTGTTCCAAGTATAGCAGCAATTCCTTTTTCTTTTTGACAACAAGCTCTTGCAGCACCAAGAAGGTCATCTTTTACAGTTGCTTTTGCGTTGGGTAAAAAATGTATAAGTGCTTGTCTTATCTCCTCTTGTTTATCCTCTGTGCCACAACCAGAACCATAGAAAAAGATTTGCATATTAGCATCTTTCTCTACATTAGGTACTACCTTAGTTTCTATTTCATTATATAAGGTTTCCTTTGAAATATTATAAGGATTAAGCCCTTTGGACTGAAAATAGATTTTTTCGTTGTTAGTTTTTATAAAACACCAATCAACTTTTGTTGCTCCACTGTCTGCTATAAGTAACATATATTTTTGATATATAAGAAAATAAAAAGGTTTGGTAAAAAGAACACCAAACCTTTTTTAATTGAAAATTATTCTTTAATAAATCTTTGTTTCAAAACAACACCGTTTGATAAAACATTAAGGAAATAAACTCCGTTTTCAAGGTTTGAAATGTTTATCTCACTGTTAGAAGTTGTTGAATTATAGACTTTTTGTCCCATAGCGTTGAAGATAGATACAGATTGGATATTGTCTGCATTTATATTCAAAACATCTTTTGCAGGATTAGGATAAACTGACAAAGTATTAACACTTTGTTCTGATAAACCTAAATCTGTTGTTTGTCCTGCACGGATAAGAGTGTTTGGAGTTGATTGGTAAGCATAACCATAAAGAGTTACCTTTACTTGTGTTGTAGAATTTTCTACTGCATTTACTCCTACTTTTGCCCAACCGTAATAAGTGTTTCCTGCATTTGTGAATTTGAAACCAATGAACATAGGTTCAAAATAATTCTTCCAGGTTTCAAAAGTTGAAGGTAAATACAAAACATTAAAATAAGGAGAACCATCTTCGCAACCAAAGAAAGTAGAGTTTTCACTTATTACTGTGTTTTCTGCCAATGCCTCTACATTAGCATTATAATCTGCCTGAGTAGAAATAACTCCAGAACCGGTAGCAAAACTTGCAAAATACACTGCTTCACCTTCTGCACTGTAATTTTGAATCATAAACTCCTCTTCACCACCAAAGAAGTTAAGAACGTACTCCATATTTGTAGCATCTATAACTACAGGATTGGTTTCTAAATTTGTGTAAACTACCTGTGAATTTACAACACCAAATACTGAAAAAACAACAGTAAGAGATAATAAAATTTTTTTCATGATTTTGAAATATTTATGTTAAACAATAAAAATGATTTCCTTTTCAAAAAAATCCGATACACCCTTTCTGAGTTTGGGCATATCGGATTTGATATTACATTATATTATATAAATTTCAATTCTTTAAGTGCTTCTTCTATCTTTTCAAAAGTCATAGACATATCGTTGTCTAAGCCAACTGAGTAACGTACAAGGCCTTCTGACATACCCATTTTGTCTTGGTATTCTTGTGGAACTTCGCTTGAAGTAGATTTTCCACTGCAAGAGAACAATGTACGGAAGAATCCCAAAGATACTGCAAGGTAACCAACGCCTTTTTCTTGCATTTTTTCCATGAAAGCATTAGCACGGTCTGCTGTTCCTAAGTCTATGGCTATCATACCACCAAATCCGAATTGTTCGTTGTACTCTGAAACCATCAAATCATGGTCTATGTGTTCTGGCATACCGGGATAATTTACTTTTATACCAAGTGCTTTAAATCTTTCTGCAAGATACATAGCGTTTTCGCTGTGTTTCTTCATTCTAATGTGAAGGTCATAAAGGTTTTTCAAAATAGAAGTTGAACGGAAAGAGTCTAAAACAGGTCCTAACAACATAGCAGTACCGTTATTTACGTCTATAAGTGCGTTGATGAAGTCTGCATCGGCACAGATTGCACCAGCAACACAGTCATTCTTTCCATTAACATATTTTGTCATAGAATAAACAACAACATGTGCACCCAAACGATAAGGAGAGAAAATCATAGGTGTGAAAGTGTTATCCACGATAAGTCTTGCTCCAAATTCGTCTGCTATTTTTCTAAGTTCAGGAACGTTTGCTATTCTTAACAAAGGATTTGACATTGTTTCAGTGTAGATAACCTTTGTATTTGGTTTGCAAGCCTTACGTACCTCTTCCAAATTTGTAGTATCAACGAAAGTAACCTCTACTCCATAGTTGATTATATAGTTTTTAAGGAATGCAAATGTACCTCCATAGACAGTCATTGAAGCAACACAGTGGTCGCCTGCTTTCAAGCATTGCATCAAAGTACAAGTGATAGCTGCCATACCTGAACCTGTTGCCCAAGCTGCCTCAGTTCCTTCCATAGCTGCAAGAGCTTTGCAAAGGGACATATTACTTGGATTCCAATGACGAGAATATAGGAAAAATCCTTCTGCTTCGCCGTGGAAAGTATCTGTCATTAGTTGTCCTTTTGGAAATGTAAAAGTAGCAGAATCGTTAATACTTGGATTTACTCCTCTTTCTGCTGATGTTTCTGCAACAGAGTTGATTGCCATTGCAGGGTCAAATTTTTTATTATTCATATTACTATATTTTTTTGTTATATTTTTGTTAATTTTTCTCTTATTTTTTTACTAATTTTCTTCGCATTTTTCTTACAAAACCTTGTTTAAATGTTCTAAAACTTGATTTTTCTATCAAAAAACTTCGTTTCACTCGCACAAAACCTTGTTTTAGCCTATAAAATTAAGAAAATGTTAATTTTTTTCAAAATCTTACACTCTTTAAACTTCGTTTCGTTATAATATAACTTTGTTTTACTCTTACAAAACTTCGTTCTAATTTTCTAAAACTTTATTTCGTTTTCACGAAACTTTGTTTCAGTTTTCTAAAGCTTTGTTTTAATTTTGTAGAACTTTGTTTTAGAATTCTATCTCTTTGTTTTAATTTTCTAAAACAAAGTTTTATTTCATATAAAGCAAAAAAAAATTTGTTTAACAATTCATTGCACCACAAACATGTATTACTTGGCCGCTGACATAAGAAGACAAGTCGCTACCAAGGAAGACTGCAACTTTGGCAACCTCTTCTGGCTGACCGCCTCTTCTCATAGGTATTTGTGCTTCCCAAGCCTTACGTGCATCTTCTGGTATTTGTGCAGTCATATCTGTAATAATAAATCCCGGTGCTATAGCATTGGAACGTATATTTCTTGAACCCAATTCTTTAGCAACGCTCTTTGTAAATCCTATTATACCAGCCTTTGATGCAGAATAGTTAGCCTGTCCAGCGTTTCCGCTTACACCTACAACACTACTCATATTTATGATAGAGCCACTACGTTGTTTTAACATATATTTTTGAGTTGCGTGAGTAAGGTTGAAAACAGATTTTAGGTTAACTGCTATAACAGCGTCCCAATCTTTTTCTGTCATACGCATAAGCAAGTTATCTTTTGTTATACCTGCATTATTAACCAATATATCTATTCTTCCGAATTCTTTAACTACTTCATCTACAACCCTTTCACTGTCTTCAAAAGATGCTGCATTGGAAGCATAACCTTTTGCTTTAACACCCAAAGCCAAAAGTTCTTTTTCTGTTTCTTCCATAACGCTATCTCTGTTCAAATCTGTGAAAGCAACCATTGCTCCTTCTTTTGCGTATGCTATGGCTATTTGTTTGCCTATTCCTTTTGAGGCTCCTGTTACCAAAGCCACTTTATTTTCTAATAATTTCATATTTTGATACTTTTATTTTCTGTTTTAAAAAAAATTATTTTTACAAAGATAAAACTTTTTTTTAATAGTTTTGCGTTTTTGTCTTAGTTTTTTAGTTTTTCAACTTTGTTTTGCAAATCCATTTCTTTGTTTTTCCTCTATATTTGCAAAAAAAATTAAGACATAGTAGGACGTGTAATTTTGTCTTTTATATATCTAAAAAACATAAGGATATTAAATATTACCGCAAGGAAAACTCCGTAATGTTTTACCATAATACGAAATCTTTCCATATTACTTTTTAACATATTTTTTTGAGATAATCCTCCCTCAAGAAAATAACAATACGTTCTTCTGCTACCACGCATAAGTACAGGGTCAGATTTTTCTATTGCACTAAGAAGCCAATCGTAATCAGATGTTATCTTATATCTAGTATCGTAATGTTTGACTAAACTTTTCTTCACAACAGCCGCTTGATGACACACTACCATACCCCAAAGAAAAGAATTCTTGGTCAAAATCTCAGGTGCTTTCAAACGTCTTTTGCCCACAACTGTACCAGATTTGTCTATAATTTTTGTATTTCCGTAATAAATATCTTGGAATTTGTAAGAGGATTCCATAATCTTTTCAAGAGTGTTGGAATGTGGTATTCTATCGCCAGCATTCATAAACCAAACATACTCTCCCTCTGCTATATCCAAACCTTTATTCATTGCATAGTACAATCCGTTGTCTTTCTCGGACACATATTTTGTAATAACATCTCTATTTGCCAAAAGAATATCTTTTGTTGAGTCTGTAGAATCGCCATCTATTACTATATATTCATAATTGTCATAAGTCTGCTTTCTTACACTGTTTATAGTTGCCTCTATTGTATCTTGTGCATTGTAACAAACTGTTATTATGGAAACTAAAGGGTGTCTCATATTCGTATATCTTTTTTATTTATCTTTCAAATTTGTGTTTATATTCATAAGTCTTTCATAATATTTCTTAGGGGTGTATTCTTTGCTTGCCTTTTCATAAGCATTTTTACACATATAAGAATATAGTTCTTGGTTGTCAAATAATTCTTTCACTTTTTGTTGCAAAGAAAGTATATCTCCTGTTTTCTGTAGAACGAAACCGTCTTTTTTATCTTCTATTATCTCACTTGCAGCCGACACAGAGTAGGTTATAACAGGAGTATGTTGCATCATAGATTCTAAAGCTGTCAATCCAAAAGTTTCATACCAATGACTTAGAAACAGAAGTAATTTATTGGTTTTGTAGAAATCCATCATTGCTTTCTTATCTAAAAAACCTAAAAATACAATGTTTGCTGGTAGTTTTTCTTTTTCTAAATTCTCTGGCACTTTTCCTGCAACCCTAAATGTATATTCAGGCATAAGTTTTGCCAATTTCATAAAATCATAAAAGCCTTTCTCTTTTGTCAATCGTCCTGCAAAACCTACGTATTTTTTTTCTTCGTATGGTATATGTGTTTCTTCGTTTTCTTCTTTTATAGCATTAGGTAGAAAATAGAGTTTCTTTTCATTGATACCATATGATTTCAATTTATCCATCTGCCTTTTGTTTAGACAAAGATATTTATCTACACTATCATAGTAATTCTTTTTTCTAACAAGAGAAAACTTCAAAGAGAAAGCAAAATCGTTGAATATATTTTCTGTACAATGGTTTTTCAGACAATTCCATTCACGGTTTTTGCCTAAACATTCTTCACATATTTTACCTTTTCTTGTATTGTAAAAAATACCTATAGGACAAAACATTCTATAATTATGAACAACCTGCCATACTTCTACACCTTGTTTTTTTAGTGTTGGAATAACAGCGGGTGAAATAATGGAAAAAACATTGTGAATAATGGCTACTTGAGGTTTTTCTTTATTTACAATAGATGCTATATCTTTTACAGAACGTGAATTATATACAGAGGTAAATACAGATTTAATCTTACCAAACAAACTATCGCCATACTCATGGTAATTGCGTTTATACAACAGTACTTTATGACTATAGGACTCCAACAGTTGTTTTTGAAATTCTACAACCGTTTCCTCTCCTCCTCTATCTCTGTATTCGTTATGTATTATCAAAAAAATCATTAACAAAATACTGTTAATTGTTCCTTGTTTTATTAGATTAGTGCAAAGTTAAACAAATTTATTTAGGTTTGTAGTATTTTGAGGGTAAAATTTTATTTTTAGGTATTATTTCTTACAATTATCGCAAACGAAACATTTATCCGATTTCTCTCCAAAATAATTTAGAATATACTGCCAACGACACGCTTTAGTAAGAACAAGTTCTCTCATTTTCTTGCCTTTTTCTATGGTAGATTGTTTAGGAATGGTGTAAATCTCTTTTGAAAGCAGACCATTATCAAAATAAGTTCTATCTTCTAAAAGTGTAATATTATCCCCTTTTTCTTTTCTTACATATTCTATTATGTTGTTTTTCATTAGGAAAACCAAATCTTTCTTTACCTGCGTTTCGGATATATGTTCCTGTTGTGCCATATAGGTTTCGTTTATTCTTACATACTCGTGGTGAATAGCAGGATATTCTCTCAGAAGATAAGCAATGATATAATAATACGCCTCATAATCGTACAGAAAGTCGTTTAGAGTTTTGTTATCCACTAATATCCTAGCTTGAGATAAAGGACTTTCTTCACAAGACAAACGCCACCAGCCCTCGTTCTCTAATATCTTTAATGAATTGAAAACTACAGTTTCGGATAAGTCCAACTTAACAGACAATTCTTTGAAATCAATAGGAAAGTTCTCTCCTTTACCACAACCTGTTGCTATTTTAGCGTCCGAACATACCTTATTATATACGGCTTTTATTATTTTCTTGTCCGGGTATATGTTTTCGGTAATATATTTCTGTGAATACAAATCATCTTTATTGTAAAGGACCACACTAAAGGCTTTTTGCTTGTTTCGTCCTGCTCTTCCAAACTCCTGATAGTATCTTTCTATAGAAGAAGGTATGCTTGTATGAATGACAAAACCTACATCTGCTTTATCTATACCCATACCGAAAGCAGTAGTAGCAACTATTATCTGAATTTCATTTTTAATCCATAGATTTTGAACATTGTTTCTTTCGTACGGAGTAAGTTGTGCATGATAGGCTTCTGCATTTAGTCCATAATCTTCTTTAAGATGATGTGCTATCATAACGGTATCCACTCTCTTATTGCAATAAACTATTCCAGCAGTTTTAAGATGTTTGGCCGTTATGGCTATTTTCTCTATTTTATCTTCTGTTTCGTGGAATTTTAAGTGGATATTCTCCCTAAAAAACGAAGTTGTAAGTATGTTGGAATTATATTCCTTGAACCGTAATACTTTTTTTATATCCTCCTTTACATATTCTGTGGCTGTAGCAGTAAGAGCAAGAAATGGAACATTTGGAAATATATCCTTTAAATCTCCTATCCTCAAATAAGATGGACGAAATGAGTGTCCCCATTGAGAAATACAATGGGCTTCATCTATTGCTATAAGGTTGATATTTAATTGTATTAAATTGTTTATAAATGAAGAGGATTGCAATCTTTCAGCAGAAACAAACAGAAACTTCGCTCTATGATTTAAACATTGATTCATAGCCGAAAGGTTCTTGTCTTTGGATTGCAGATGGTTGATAGTAACGGCTCGTATTCCTACTTTGTCTAAATTATCTATCTGGTCTTTAATCAAAGATATTAAAGGTTCAATGACAAGACAGATACCACTTTGCAACATTGCAGGTACCTGATAGCATATACTCTTTCCACCACCCGTTGGCATTATTCCAAGGGTATCTTTTTTAGAAAGAATAGAGGATATTATCTTTTCCTGAATACCAACAAAAGATGAATATCCCCAATACTTTTGTAATATTTCCAAAGGTTCTTTCAATTATTCCTTTGTCTTTTAGTATAATTTTCTGTTTCTTATGCTTTCAAAGCAGCAGTTAAAGCCTCCATAACTGCTTCTGACATTGTAGGGTGTGGATGTACAGAATCTATAAGTTGTTGTGCTGTTAGGTTGTTTTCTCTTGCGACAACTATTTCTTCTATCATCTCTGTAACATTATCTCCTATCATAGAACAACCCACAATAGTGTTATCCTTAGCGTTCAAAACTACTTTCACAAATCCATCTCTGTTTCCTGCTGCTGTAGCTTTGCCAGAGGCCATAAACATAAACTTTCCTACTTTCACGTCTATTGATTGTTCTTTTGCCTTGTCTTCTGTTAGACCTACAGATGCAATCTCTGGAGTAGTATATGTACAACCCGGAATATTACCATAAGAAACAGGTTTTACATCTATTCCTTTTATATGTTTGATACAAACTTCTGCTTCTTTGCTCGCAACATGTGCCAAAGCAGGTCCTTTTACTATATCGCCTATAGCATATATACCAGAAACATTTGTTTCATACCATTCATTGACAAGAACTTTTCCTCTTTCGGTATTTATTCCAAGATTTTCAAGACCTAAACCTTCTAAATTTGTTTCAACACCTACTGCCGAAAGAACAACATCGCATTCAATAGTTTCAGATTTCTTTCCTGCAAGAGTTACTATGCAACGGCCATCAACAACATCTACCTTTTCAACAGATGTTCCTGTATAAACCTTCATTCCATTCTTTTTGAAGCAACGTTGCAAAGTAGAAGCCACTTCTTTATCTTCGTTTGGAACTATTTGAGGCATAAACTCAACAAGAGTAACCTGTGTTCCTATGCTTTGATAGAAATGTGCAAACTCACTTCCTATTGCTCCACTACCTACAACTACCATACTCTTTGGTTGTTCTGGCAAAGTCATGGCTTGCCTATAACCTATTATATACTTACCGTCTTGTGGCAAGTTAGGTAAAACCTTTGAGTGAGCACCTGTTGCCAAAATTATTCTATCGGCTTGTATGGTTTGTTTGCCGTCTTGTTGTTCTACTTCTATGGTCTTGTCTTTTGTAAGTGAGGCTGTACCAAATATAACATCAACATTGTTTTTCTTCATAAGAAACTCCACTCCTTTATTCATAGCATCGGCTACTCCTCTTGAGCGTTCTACTATCTTAGTAAAGTTTGGTTTAACCTCTCCGCTTATCTCTATACCATATTCTAAAGATTTTTCTGCATAATGATAGGCTTGAGCAGATTTCAATAAAGCTTTGGTAGGAATACAACCCCAATTAAGACAAATACCTCCCAATCTTTCTTTTTCTATAAGGGCAACTTTGTAACCTTCTTCTGCAGCCTTCTCTGCTGCAACGTATCCTCCTGGACCTGAACCTATAATCGCTATATCGTATTGCATATAATATTTGTTTTAAATTAGAAATTACACCACAAAGATACAATATTTTTGTAAAATATGAATATTATACCACAACGAAATAAAATATCAGTAAAATAAAACTTGATTCTAAATTTCTCTTTCTTTGTTTTAATTTTCTAAAACAAAGAGATAGAATTCTAAAACAAAGTTTCGTGAAATTAAAACAAAGAAATAGAAATCTAAAACTTTGTTTCGTGAAAAAAGAACGAAGAGTTAGAAAAATGAAATTTTACTACACACATATACATAATAATGTATAAGATTTACATTCTCCTAAAATTCTTTAGTACTGTATCAAGGTCGTTTTTTACGTTATAGTTTCGTGCATACAAAAGGTTAAGACGGTGAAGAGTTTGTTCGTCTAATTTGTCGCTATTCATATTATCTGAAACTGAGAATATACTTGGTTTTAGTTTTGGCAAATCATTTACGTTTGTATCTTTAAGGTCATAACCTACAAAGGTTTTCTTGGAAATAAGAACTAAAAAATTGTTTTTTATAGCACGGAAAGGCTTTTTTGTAACAAACAAAAGTACCACCGTAAGTAACAGAAAAACAAACGAAAGTGAGAAATCCAACAAACGTTTCTTTCTTCTATTGGTTTCACTGCTTATACTACTAACACTCATTACGTATATATCTGTAGGGGTATTTATAGTGTTGCTACCTATTATAAAATCGCTATCGGGTGCTATGGTAAACCTTACGTTTTCCTTTGATAAGTTTGTCATTGTGGAAATAATAGTACTTTGAGATAAGGTTTTGGAACAAAAGATTACCTCTCCTACTTTGTATATCCTTATTATATCTTCTAATTGATTGATATTACCTAAGAAATAGTTTTTATCCTCGTCTTCTTTGTCTGACACCATTCCTATAAATTCAGGTTTCAGGTTGGTATCTTTCAACAAGCGAGTAACCCTTTGTGTTTCTGCTTTATCGCCTACAATAGCGAAAGAATTTATATGCTCTTTGCTCAGCGTCCAAGTTCTTTCCTGAATAAAATGACGAAGATACCTTATAGCAAAAAGAATAAAGAAACTAAGGATAGACCCCATTAGAACCATAGCTCTTGAATATCTCATAGAGGCAGGCATTAAGGAATAGACAACTAAAAGACTTATCATTCCCATACCTACTCCGTACATAAGTTTATAAGGTTTGAATTTTTTTTCATAACCTCCGAAAACATAGACTCCGAAAAGTAGAATGATGATATACAAAGGTACCGCTACAATCAAATAATGCAATGGGTAGTATTCTGCATTGTGCCAATAGGTTACAGCCCAAAATTTCTCTAAAAAGAAAAATCCCAAGTATAAAAGCACAAAATCTATTAGAGGAAGTAAGAGATTTTTGAATATTCTTTTAAAGAAAGCCAACGAAGCCCTAAACCATATAGCCAATTTTATGATAAGAGAAAATATTTTCGTCTGAGAGGAAGATAGATGCTTTTTTGCAAAAATATCCATAGCGTTATAGAAAGTATAAACATAGTTTAAAGAACCTTTTTTTGTGGATTCGCCTTTGTAGTGTATGATATTTGTATCTGCAAAGTAGTAGTTCTTGTATCCAGCCAAAGTTATACGGTAAGACAAGTCTATATCTTCGCCGTACATAAAGAAAGTTTCGTCCAATAATCCACTCTTATACAAGGCTTTCTTTCTCATAAGCATATAAGCCCCTGCAAGAATATCTACTTGGTTTGTTTCATCGTAAGATAAGTGTCCCATATAGTAGCCACAGTATTTTTTAGAATTTGGAAACAAAGAAGTTAGTCCTGTCATCTTGCAAAAACAAACCCATGGCGTAGGAAAACCTCTCTTACTCTCCTTAAGAATTTTACCTTGTCCGTCTATCATCTTCACACCCAAAGCACCCGCATCAGGAGTTTTGTCCATAAAATCTATACATTTAGTAAAAGTATCCTCTTCTACAACTGTATCGGGGTTTAACAAAAGAACATACTCTCCTTGTGAAATTCTTATGGCTTGATTGTTCGCTTTAGCAAAACCAACATTTTCTTTGTTTTCTATAAGTTTTACTTCTGTAAACTTCTCTTTAAGCATAGGCACGGAGTTATCAACAGAGTTATTATCTACTACAAATATCTCTGTTTCTATGTTTTTTACCGCCTGTCTAACACTTAAAAGACAATGTTCTAAAAAATGTTCTACGTTATAATTAACTATAACTATTGAGAGTTTTATCATTATTCATTTCAATATTTAAAGGTGCAAAGATAAGTTTTTTATATGAAATTTCGTATTTTTGCAACCTTAAAATTATAATATTAAACAAATGAAGTGGATATTTTCAGCATTAGGTTTTCTTTTTAGCGGTTCTATTTGGGGTGCTTTTGTTGGTTATGGTTTAGGTTCATTGTTTGAATCTAAAAAAGGAAAAGATAACGCCAGACAAGAGTATCTGTCCAATGGAAGAACACAAGGAGATTTTCATATTTCGCTTCTAATCCTTTTTGCCGAAGTTATGAAATCGGACGGTAGGATTTTAAAGAGCGAACTCAATTATGTAAAACAGTGGCTTGTGCAGAACTTTGGCGAAAACGAAGCACAAAAACAAGTTCTTTTGTTAAGAGAACTATTAAATCAAAACACAGATATACAAAACGCTTGTGAAAGAATAACAACTTTTCTTTCCTATCCTAATAGATTGCAACTGCTTCATTGTTTGTTTCAAATAGCGTTGGCAGATGGAGAATGTAGCAAGACGGAGATAAACGCTATAGAAAGAATATCAAACTACCTTAGACTATCTTCTGCAGACTACAAAACTATACTAAATATGTATTTCAAAGATACAGATTCTGCATACGCTATACTTCAAGTAGATAAATCCGCTTCTGAAGAAGAGATAAAGAAAGCATATAAAAAACTCTGCATAAAATATCACCCAGATAAGGTTGCACACCTTGGAGAAGAGATACAAAAATCTGCTAACGAGAAATTTCAAAAGATAAACGAGGCATACGAAATAATAAAAAAAGAAAGGAATTTTAAATAATGTTTACAGAGTATTCACTTTGGTGGGGTTTGCTTATAGTAGCCGTTTGTTTTGGACTAACTTATTTTTTCTATTTTTACAAGAAAGATAAAGCCTATACCTCTTTGCAAAGGTATGTTTTATCTGCCTTAAGGTTTGTTTCGCTGTTTCTTATCTTGTTTTTATTTCTCTCACCTGTGAAAAAGATAAAACATTTTGATGTAGAAAAACCTATAATCCTTTATGCACAAGACAATTCTTCTTCTATCGTAAATACAAAAGATAGTAGTTTTTACAAGAAAGAATACCTTAAAAAACTGCAAAATATTTTCTCAAAGATAGAAAAAGAAGACTACAATCTAATACCTGTAACCTTTGGTAGCAAAACTAATATCATAGACAGTAAACTTTCAGATAATAAGGTGGATTACAATGATTTTGCAACGGATTTTGATAACCTTTATTCCTTTGTTGCAGAAAATTATTCTTCTCAAAATATTGCTGCCATAGTTATTGCTTCCGATGGTATAAATACTGTAGGTGGAGATTTGCTTTCGTATAACAACGAGTTTAATTGCCCTATCTATACCATAGCAATGGGAGATAATTCCATAAGAAAAGACATAAAAATAGCAGATGTAAGATACAATAAGGTAGTACTTTTAAACAACGAGTACCCTTTAGAGATTACCGTTTCAGCATATAAAGCCAAAGGTGAGAATGCTTCTTTGTTTATGGAGAAAGCAGGAAAACGTACTTTGATAAAAAACTTCAAAATAGAAGACGATGACTTCGCTATTACTATACCTTATAAGTCTTTGGCACAACAAATTGGCAGAGAAAAAGTTTCTTTTATTGTTTCTAAAATAGATAAGGAATACAACATTATAAATAACAAAAAAGATATTTATATAGAGGTTATCAATTCCAAAAAGAAGATACTTATCCTTGCATCTGCACCACACCCGGATATATCTGCATTTAAATCTGTTATAGAGGCAAATCAGAATTACGAATGCACGTTTTCTATGTTTGATAATTTAAGAAAAGTGGGCAAAATAGAGGATTATGATATGGTAATACTGCACAATCTTCCTCAAAACACAATCTCTGCAAATGAAATCTCACAAATATTAAACAAAAACATTCCTACCCTTTTCGTTTTGGGACAAGGGACAAACATTGCTTTATTTAATTCTCTGAAAACTTCGTTAAACATCTTGCCTTTATCCTCTGGGCTGAACCAAACAACACCTTCTTATAACAAATCTTTCTCTTCATTCACCCTTTCGCCAAATGCAGAGGATATGATAAAGAACTTCCCTCCTCTACTCTCACCTATAGCAAAGTATTCTTTAACAGCGTCTTCCAATGTTTTGATGTACCAAAATATAGGTTCAGTTTCTACAAATTATCCTTTGATTGCTTTTTCTGAAAATGGAACAACGAAGACAGGATTTATAACTGGTGAAAATATTTGGAGATGGCGATTGACTAACTATTTAATCAATCAAACACATAACGAAGCAGATGAAATCATAAACAAAACCATACAGTTGGTAGGTGAAAAATCTACTCGGGCTCATTTCCATGTGGAAAGCAAAGATTTTTATTCTCAAAATGAAGATATTATCTTGCAAGCACAACTATATAACGAGAATTTTGAACTTGTAAATACACCTGAAGCAGAGATAATTATAACAAATAAAGGCAAGAGTGTAAATCATTCTTTTGGCAAAACGAACAACGCATATTTTCTTAACTTGGGCAAGATGAATGCAGGCGAATACTCTTTCTCTGCCACAACGACACTTGGCAATAAAACATACACCGACAAAGGCAATTTCGTTATCCATAACATAGAAATGGAAGAAAGCGATTTGGTTGCAAAACACAGTGATTTATATACACTTGCATCAAAAACAAATGGCAAAATGTTTTATCCTAAAGATGTGGAAAAATTAGTAGATGTTATAAAAAACAATCAAAATATAAAACCTATAATGCACGAAAGCACAGAATCCAAACGCTTTATCTCTCTTTGGTGGTATTGGCTTTTGATAGCCCTAACGCTTGGTGGTGAATGGTTCCTAAGAAAATATTGGGGCAAAATTTAGTTCTACTTTTACAAAACAAAGTTCTACAAAATTAAAACAAAGAGATAGAATTCTAAAACTTTGTTTCGTGAAATTAGAATCAAGTTCTATGAAATTAAAACGAAGTTTTAGAAAATTAAAACAAAGAGATAGAAAACTAAAACGAAGTTCTGTGAGGAATGTAACTTCGTTGTGGTGTATGTTTGTATTATTGTTATATTTTGTTATAAAATGGTTGGAAATTTGTATAAGAATTTTGAGAAGTGTTATACAGATTTAAAATCTATATCTAACACCTGCATGCAACAGACCTTTGTTTCCCACTCCTAAATCTGCAAAAAACTTTAGACTTTCACCACCTGCTTCAAATCCTATTGGGGTAACCTGAAAGGCTGGCAAGAAATCGTTGTCATAAGTTACACTATTACCGTTATTATCCAAAGGAGTATTCTTTTCATTTCTAAGGCATAGTCCCACACCTATAGAAGAGTAGAAATTGATTCTTTCCTTTTGAAGCCATGTGTAGCGCAACGTTGGCATAACAAAATAATATTGTCTAAAACTTTCTCTTCTGTAATTTATGTTTTCATATCCACTTTTGTATGTAGATTTGTTTGCACTGTATCCTGCAACAAGTCCCCAAGCTATATTGTCGCTTGTATGATATGCATATTCTAAAGAATAGGCACCATACGCAGACATATCTTCAGGCACAATCAATCCGAAAGTTATTATCATTACAAGAATATCTGCAAACATTCTTCCATCTGTTGTAGGTAAGAATCCTGCACTTACACTTATATCTTGCTTTCCTTTCAAATCATATTGTGCATAACAAGGAAAAAGACTTGCAAGTATAAACAAATAAACTATTAGTTTTTTCATTGTTTTTGTATTTTTGTTTTATGTTTATAATTTGCTATTACATTGTTGTAAAATAATTCTTTTCCAATAGTTTATACAATATCTTCTTTTCACCCATAACCCACACAAAATCATTTTCTTGAAACACTACATGAGAAGAAGGATTGACTATAGGCGAGTCATTTCTCTCTATAGCAATAACCATACATTTGTCTTTCATCAAAGAAGAGTCTATAAGTGAATGACCTATCCATTCAGAACCTTTTTCTATTATAAAGTTTAGACAGTTGATTTTTGAGTTAGGGTCGTTGTTTTGTTGATTATTGAAATCGTTAAGAGTCTGTACCTGTTCGTATTGCATAACTAAGGTATCGTAATCACTATCCAAGTGTCTTAGATTGTTCAACGAACCAAGCAAAAGCAGTTTATCTTCGGCTTGAAGTTGAAAATCTCCGTCTGGAAAATCGTATTGGTTTTTACCTCTTTGAACGGATATAATAAGAACGTTGTATTTTTTTCTGAAATTAAGGTTTTTCAAACTTTCTCCCTCTAATTCTGTATCTTTTTGCAAATCAAATGGTGCTATATTCATATTGCTATCTATCCAATGAAGATTATTCAACTCGTTCATATTACCCTTGTTTGACAATCTTTGTTGCATGATTTGTCTTGCATTGAAATTCTTAACAAATCTTGACTCCATAGTCCAATATATTCGCAAAAGTTTTTTTGAATGAAAGATAACGGCGAAAAATATTCCTGCCAACACAACTATAATATAAAAAGGTAAAGCCCAATATCTGTTTATTACCATACAAAGCATTATAAAGGCTATTACGTATCTTATAACTATAAAGAACGAAAGAATAAACCTGTTGTTTATATCTGAAGTCCAAAGAGATAGAAACAGATTGGCTTGTTTGCCTTGATTGTGAATCATTGGCCTAATAAAGATAGCAAGTATAGAAATAGTTAAAACACTAAGTATTATCTTTTTCAAAAATTGTTGTTCTCCTGTATTGGCAAAATTTACTCCTATAGTAAAGGATAGAGATAAGATAGCTATACATATTATTATATATGTAGCAAGACGAGAGAAGTAAGAAACAATGAATTGTCGCCAAGTAGAAGATGTTTTTATGGTTTGTTCTGAAACAGAATTTGGATATAATATTCTATGCCAACGTTTTGGAACTATGGCTTCTATAACATCGTATGCAGGAGTTGCTAAACGTATGCAATAAGGAGTAGTGAAAGTAGTAATAACAGAAACGGCTATTACAACAGGATAAACCGTTGGTGAAACTATTCCCATGCTCATACCCAAACTTGCAACTATAAAAGAGAACTCTCCCATTTGAGCCAAAGAAAAACCACTTTGCATGGCTGTTTTTAGGTTCTCGCCTGCCAATCTTACACCCATAGTTGTGAAAATCATCTTTCCAAGTATAGATGCTATGGCTATAACTATTACTGTGGTAAAGTTTTCTGCCAAGATTTTAGGGTCAACCATCATACCTACAGATACGAAGAAGATAGCACCGAACAAATCTTTTATAGGGGCGATAACTTTTTCTATGGATTCTGCTGCCAAAGTTTCTGCCAAAAGAGAACCCATTATAAAAGCACCTAATGCAGATGAAAAGCCAACACTTGTTGCAAAAACTACCATTCCAAGACATAATCCCATAGAAACCAAAAGCAAGGTTTCGTTGTTAAGGTATTTTTTTACTTTCTTTAAAAATGTAGGTATAAGATATATACCGCAAACCATCCATACCACAAGGAAAAAGACAAGTTTGGCCACTACCATCAACATTTGAGTACCTTCAAACTGTTTGCTAACACCCAAAGTAGAAACAATAACCATAAGAATGATAGCAAACAAATCTTCAAACACCAAGATACCAAATACTATTGAAGCAAACTTTTCTTTTTGCAAGCCAAGGTCTGAAAAGGCTTTGAAAACTATAGCGGTAGATGACATTATGAGCATACCACCTAAAAGAAGACTATCAGAGGTTGGCCACTTCATTATCTTACCAACAAGAAAACCTAAGATACTTAAACATATTACTTCTGTAGCTACTGCTATTCCCCCAACCTTTCCTATAGTGAAAAGTTTTTTGAAAGAAAACTCCAATCCCATACCAAACAACAGGAAGATAACACCTATATCCGCCCAGGTTTTTATATTATCGGGATTGACAGTTTGAAAAAATGAAAAATGAGGTCCTGCTATAAATCCTGCAACTATATAACCCAAGACTACAGGTTGTTTAAGTATTTTACAAATAAGAGAAAAGACACTACCTAATATAAGTAATACCGCTAAATCTGAAATAAATGACTCCATACAATAAAGAATAATGTTAATTTTATAATAATAAATCAATAAAAATCCCCTAAAAGAATTTTTTTTGCAAAGTTAAGAAAAATTTATTTTTTTTCGCATTTCTATACCTTTATAAATATTTTCAACGAAATAAAGTTGTAGGAATTTGCGTTTAAATTTTCTCAGAACAGATTTTTTTTATAACTTTGCACGATTAAAATACTTTTCTATGTTTTTATAGATGGATAAAACAAAACTGAACGAAATATTATCAATGCAGGACAGCATAATTAGTATGCAAGAACTTGTACTTATGGAACGCTTAGTGAATAAGTATCCTTATTGTACTTTGTTTAGAGTTTTAGGTGTTAAATATGCTATGATAACGAATAGTTTCAACAAAGAAACATGGTTGCATACTGCTTCTGTATATGTTTCAGACAGAGAAAGGTTAAAAGATTTTCTAACTATAAAACCACAACCACAAATCTTACCAACCGTGGAGGAAAAACAATCAACAAAAGGTAGCATTATGAGTGAAATAAATTCTTATAAAGAAGAAGACCTTTCAGATAATCCTACAAGACAAGAGTTGATAGATAGATTTTTGAAGATAGAAAATCCAAAACCAACACCTATTGAACAGGAAAAAGAGGGTGAAAGTATTGATAAAATAATAAAAAAATCTGCATCAAAAGAATTTGCTATTGTTACTGAAACTATGGCAAAAGTATATCTAAAACAAGGAAATAAAGAAGGTGCAATAAAAATTTATCAACAACTTATGGTCTCTAATCCAAAAAAAAGTATTTACTTTGCAAACCAAATTGAGAAAATAAAAAATAGTTAATAACCAAAAATAGAAAAGAAAATGTTTATAGTAGTAACTGTATTGATTATGATTGCGGCTATTTTGCTTGCACTTGTTGTGTTAATACAAAATGGAAAAGGTGGAGGATTAGCAGCGAACTTTGCTTCACAAAATCAAGTAATGGGTGTTAGAAGAACAACAGACTTTTTAGAGAAAGCAACCTGGACACTTGCTGTTGTTTTAGTTGTTTTATGTCTTGTATCTTCAGCTTTGATACCTAACACAAGAACAAGAATAAACACTCTTAACAATTCTAATGTTCCTACGGTACCAGCAAACAATACTAATGCAAACTCTTCTAATACTGCTACACCTTTAAAATAAAACACAATCTATTCAAATAAGAAAAGAAAACAGGAAAGACCTTTTCCTGTTTTTTTTGTAATAATTTTCATCTATCTTTATTCAAAAAATATTAAAATTAGTTCCAATGTTTTAAAAATTGGAACTAATTGGAAAATATTTTATATCTTTGCAACTTAGATAAATTATAGCATTATGATAGAGCAAACACCAAAGTTATTAGAAACGGATTATAGTAGGTTATTTTTAAATGATGGATACAGAAGTAATGAGGAAATAAATGTTCTCATAGATAAAATTAACGATAACTATGAATATTGGAATACTGTAAAATATAAACAATGTCCAAAAGGATTTTCTAATGAGGAATTGTGGAAGAGGGTTAAGGTATCTCGTATCCTGAAAACTGTTTATTCTTGGGACAAATACAAAGTTCATTATGGTTTCACTAATAAAATGGAAAGACTCTGTCATGAATTTGATATGAATTTTGGACAGGCTTGGATACATCAGCCAGATATTTCCATAGAGAATAAAAAACAATACCTGAGAAGTTCTTTGATGGAAGAAGCCATTTATTCAAGTATAATGGAAGGGGCTATTACAACAAGAGAAGTTGCAAAAGAAATGCTACTAAAAAATAAAAAGCCAAAAGGCAAATCCCAACAGATGATAGTCAATAACTACAAAACTATACAATTTATATCTGACCATAAAAACGAATCATTATCTGTTGAACTGTTGTTAAAAATTCATAAATTGATAACAGAAAATACTTTGGAAAATACAGAAGATGCTGGTAGATTTAGGAAAGAAGATGATGACGTTGTTGTATATAATGTAATGGAAAGTGAAATTGTCCATACTCCACCATCTGCAGAGAAAATTCCAGAATTTGCAAAAGACCTTTGCGATTATTTTAATGATGAAAATAAAAAACATTTTATCCTCCCTGTAATTAGAGGAATAATTATACATTTTATGGTAAGTTATTTTCACACATTTATAGACGGTAATGGTCGTACTGCAAGAGCATTATTTTATTGGTATATGTTGAAATAGGGATATTGGATGACAGAATATTTATCAATATCTCGTGTTATTGCAAAATCTAAAAAACAATATGAAAAGTCATTTCTATACACTGAAAACGATGATATGGATTTGGGATATTTCATTGATTATAATTTAAATGTATTAGAACAGTCTTTTCAACAACTCAAGGAGTATATTCAAAAGAAACAGAACGAGAAACTCTTCTCAAAAAAGTATTTGAAAATAGGAAACATTAACGAAAGACAATCTCAAATAATACAAATGTTTGTTGATGAACCTGAGGAAATAATTACGGTAAAGGATATTCAAACCAAATTTTCCATTACTCCTACAACAGCCAAAACGGATATAATAGGGTTAATTGATAAGGGAATATTGCAAGAGGTTTATCTAAACAAAAGAAAACGAGGATATATAAGGGGAAATGAGTTTAATAATATAGTTAATTTTTTTACTGACAAAATGACAGAGGGTTTTGGCAGTGGCATATAATTTGACTTAGGGTTTGCGTATTTCTAAGAAATACAAGTAACTTAATAAAGAAAAACAATAGTTTAATAAGATATAAAAATAACTTAAAATAATATTAACGATGAAAAAAGTAAATATCAAACCATTATCTGACAGAGTTTTGGTAAAACCTGCAGAAGCAGAAGAAAAAACAGCAACAGGTATCATTATTCCTGATACTGCAAAAGAAAAACCTATGGAAGGTGAAGTTATAGCCGTTGGCCCTGGCAAGAAAGACGAACCAATGACTGTAAAAGCAGGAGATAAGGTATTATTTGGTAAATATTCTGGCACTGAAATAAACGTTGGTGATGAGAAATACCTTATAATGAGAGAAAGTGATATTTATGCAATAATCTAATTTGTTTAAACAAGAAAAAAATAGGAGAAAATAAAATGGCAAAAGAAATAAAATTCAACACCGAAGCAAGAGAACAATTACGCAATGGTGTTAATGCTTTAGCAGATGCAGTAAAAGTTACACTCGGACCAAAAGGTAGAAACGTTATAATAGACAAAAAATTTGGTGCTCCTCACATTACAAAAGACGGTGTAAGCGTTGCAAAGGAGATAGACCTTGAGGACAATATTGAAAATATGGGTGCACAATTGGTAAAAGAAGTTGCCTCTAAGACAGGCGACCAAGCAGGAGACGGAACAACTACCGCTACAGTTTTAGCACAAGCAATAGTAAATACAGGCTTGAAAAACGTTGCTGCAGGTGCAAATCCTATGGATTTGAAAAGAGGTATAGACAAAGCTGTTGCTGTTGTAGTAGCAGATTTGAAAAAACGTTCTCGTCAAATAGGCACAGCACAAGAAAAAGTTGAACAAGTTGCAACTATTTCTGCAAACAATGACTCTGCAATAGGAAGTATGATTGCAGAGGCTATGAAACAGGTAAAGAAAGAAGGTGTTATTACTATAGAAGAAGCAAAAGGTTTGGATACAACTGTAAAAGTTGTAGAAGGAATGCAGTTTGATAGAGGATACCTTTCTCCTTATTTCGTAACAGATACAGAAAAGATGGAAACTGTTTATGACAATCCATTCATTCTTATTTACGACAAAAAAATCTCTAATATGAAAGAATTTCTTCCTGTATTAGAAAAAGTTGTTCAAACAGGAAGAGCGTTGCTTATAATAGCAGAAGATATAGACGGAGAAGCACTTGCAACATTGGTTGTCAATCGTTTGAGAGGTTCTTTGAAGATAGTAGCAGTTAAAGCTCCAGGTTTCGGAGATAGAAGAAAAGAAATGTTGGAAGACATCGCTATTCTTACAGGTGGTACTGTTATTTCAGAAGAAAAAGGTTTCAAACTTGAAGATGCAACATTAGAAATGCTTGGTTCAAGTGCAAAAATCACTGTAGATAAGGATAATACTACTATCGTTTCTGGTGCAGGACACAAAGACGCTATAAAAGCAAGAGTTGCTCAAATAAAAGCACAGATAGAAAAGACTACATCTGATTACGACAGAGAAAAATTACAAGAACGTTTGGCTAAACTTGCTGGTGGTGTTGCTGTTATCTATGTAGGTGCTGCTTCAGAAGTAGAAATGAAAGAAAAGAAAGACCGTTTTGATGACGCATTACACGCAACTCGTGCAGCATTAGAAGAAGGTATAATACCAGGAGGAGGTGTTGCATACATTAGAGCAATAGCTGCTTTGAAGAACCTAAAAGGCGACAACGAAGACGAAAATACAGGTATTCAAATAGTAAGACGTGCTTTGGAAGAACCTCTAAGACAAATAGTAGAAAATGCTGGTTTGGAAGGAAGCGTTGTAGTAAATAAAGTAAAAGAACTAAAAGGTGATGAAGGATATAACGCTCGTACAGATAAATACGAAGACTTACATAAAGCAGGCGTTATAGACCCTACAAAAGTTGCCAGAGTAGCTTTAGAAAACGCTGCTTCTATTGCAAGTATGATACTTACAACAGAATGTGTTCTTAGCGAGATAAAAGAACCTACTCCAGCAGTTCCTGCAATGCCACAAGGTGGAATGGGAGGAATGTACTAATAGATTAAAATAAAAAATTATAGTATAAAGCATTGAGGAGGAAGATAAAAACTTCCTTCTCTTTTTTTATTTCAAGAAAATATTAGGATTTTATAAAATAAAAAGCATACTTTTTTCGTTACCTATGTCTGTAAGTAATATTTAAACAAAAATAAACAGTAAAATTATGATACAAAGAATTCAAACATTATGGTTATCGTTGGCAGCAATTGTTGCAATAAGTGCATTCTTCTTCCCTATTGGAAATTTTGTACTTTCCGACCAATCAATTATTTTCAACCTAATACCTAAACCAGCAAGCATAGATTCCACAAGTTTTTATCAACAAAATCCTGTTTGGGTTTTGATTATACTTAACATAGTCTTTATAGTCTTAAGTATAATATCTATTTTCTTGTACAAAAACAGACAGTTACAATTGAAAATCGTGGCTTTAGCATTTTTGGTTCTCGTTGCATATACTTGTTATTTGTTTTTATATCAAGTAGATGCAGGTTTGAAAGATATTCTTGCTGTATTCTGCAAAGGAAGAGAGGATTTGTTGAAAACCTACTTGGACAGTTACGATATAAGTTACGGTTTTGCATCATATTGTCCTATAATACAAATGTTAATGTTGGTTTTTGCTCGTAATGGTATAAGAAAAGACGAACAACTTGTACGTTCCAGCGAACATCTTAGATAAATGATAATGAAAAGGTTAGCAATATTAGTATTATGTTTCATATCTTTGGGTCTAAAGGCTCAAACTATGGAAGATTTTCGCCTTTTGGCACAAGATGGAAACACAGAGGCACAGTACCAATTAGGTAAAATATTTTCTGAAGGCAAAGAAGTAATAAGAGATTTAGACTCTGCATTGTTTTGGTTTGAACAAGCAGCCGTTCAAGGTCATACTGAGGCACAAAACCGTGCAGGTTCATTGTACGAAAAGGACACTTTGAAACCTTCTTATATGACAAAGGCACTTTATTGGTACAAGATGGCTGCGGACAAAGGCAACGCAAACGCACAATACAATCTTGGCAGATGTTATCTTTTCGGAAAAGGTGTTGAGGTTAATGACAAAATGGCATTCAAACTTTTTGAAAAAGCAGCCAAACAAGGACATAAAACAGCACAATACAATCTCAGTGTCTGCTATATGTATGGACAAGGAGTAGCACAAAGCAATTATATGGCAAACTATTGGATAAAACAATACAATGAAAACCCTGCAAAAGAAAGTTTTCAATACTAAACTCCTTATTCTTAATTAAATACACAGAAAACAAACAAGATTTTTATAAAATCATCTTGTTTGTTTTCTTTTTCCTACCACCTCCCCACAAAACAAAGTTTTAATTCTGTAGAACTTTGTTTTAATTTTCTATCTCTTTGTTTTAGTTTTCTAAAACTTGATTCTAATTTTGTAGAACTTCGTTCTAATTTTCTATCTCTTCGTTTTAGAAAATTAGAATAAAGAGTTAGAAAATTCAAGGAAAACTTTGTAATAATAAAGTTAAAAAATAGTGTTCTAAAATACCTTTTAGTATTCTAAAAAGAATATATTTTTGTCCGAAAATACCTTTTTATAAATCTAAAACAAAGTTTCAGACCTCTACCATTTCTATCAACTGTTCTAAAATTCCATATTGTTTTTGTAAGATGATGTTTTATTTCGTTTTGATAGTGTTTGTTAATTTCACTATAAGATAAAAGACAATTAAGTTTATTTTTTTTGTTAAGAAAGAAAAAAAGACTATCTTTGCACTTGCTTATTGTGGAATAGGCAACTGTATAATTTTACAGTTTTTAGAGTAAAGCGTTATGCTTGTATAACTTGTTCCAAGCAAAAGCCTGAGAAACTTTTTGAATCTAACAAGTTTTGAGCGTGTGAATTACTTACTGCATTTGCAGCGTGTTATCACTCGTTTTATATCTTTTAGATTCGGGTTATTTCTCAGGTACCTGCTGGAAGAGATATAATAAAGGATATGTGGTTTCACGCTTTTTTTTGTGCAATCTTATTTAGGGTATAGAAGGAATATCCTCTCTTTTGAAGAAATCACCAAAGGAAAAATAAAAAAATGAAAATAAAATCTTTATGTCCCGGACGTATTTACAGAAATATTGCAAAAGAGCAAAAAGTTAATTATTGGATGACTTTTTCCAATATCATACTTATCTGTATTACTTTTTGGTTTGGTTTATATGTGCAGGATATTATTGCAAAAAAGAATGCAGATGCATCAAGTGTATTAGCAAATGCTGAATATACTGCAAAAGTTAAACCAATAATAGATTCTTTAAATATAAAGTATGGTCCTATATTGCTAGATATTGTTGAAATTGTAGTAAAAAAAAACGAAGATTCTTCAGCACCATTCTCTTTTCCGGATTCTATGGTAAACAGGTCTTATAATGACCTCTATAGTGATGTATTATATGCATACTATAGTGCAATAAGTGCTGGGTGTAGTCCACCAAAAAAAGAGGACACCGTTGCTATTTCTGTATTCGCACTTCCTTATCTTGCAACAATATCAGATTGTGCAGAATTTTTTCATAGTTCTATTATGAAAGAAAATCCAAACCTAAAATGGGAAGATGGTTGGCAATATGTCAATAATCGTATAGGTAAAATGTTACGAAGTCTTAAATATATAGAAAAAAACGGACTTGATATGACATATTATATTGACAGTACTCTTCAGCAAGCAATGAAAGAAACATACTTAGGATTAAATGAAAATGGTAATATAGAAGAAGGAATTATTATTTTAAAATCTAAAGCAATGCGTAATGCAATGACTATTTTTGGTTGGTTAAATGATAATAAAACATTTAAAACATCTGAGAATATGACTTGGAAAACTATTATCAAAGAAATTTTTACTGGAGAACTTGTGAAAGTATTAGTTTTTGTATTATTCATTGGTTTTTGCATTGCGTTTCTAATTTCACTCGCGTTACCAAAAGAAAGAGAGCAAAATGAAACAGAAAAACAACTTATTGAAATATCAAAAACTCTAAAGTCAATAACAACAGACAAAATGACTGCTGATGTAAAAGTAGTGCAGATGCCTGAACCATTTGATGATATGTGCATACAGAATTATAAAGAATTATATAATTCTGAACACGAATATGCTTCCAAACTTATGAACATATTGATAGAAAATGATATAAAAATACCACCAAAAGAAGAATAGTTTGTTAGTGTTTTCAAAGTAAAGAAAAAGGGAATACAAAATGTATTCCCTTTTGTTTGTGAATATGTTTGGGTGGGTTATTTTTCTAAGAATGAAACGTCTTGTTTTGGTGTGTCTTCTACTTGTGTTTTCTTTTCGGTTTTTGATTTCAAAGCAACGTTGAAACCAAATTGAAATGACAAACCGCTTGCGTCTGCTGCATTTAGAGAAGATGCAAAAGAAGCACCAAAATAGAATATATCGGCAAGAGATACAAACACATTAGGATTAAAGAACTTAGATGCAAAAGTATTTCCCAATGAAAGTTGGAAGTATTTCATTTTGAAACTATAGTTAAGCATCAAAGAATTTTCATAACCTCCACCTATGAAACGACCTTTATACAAAGCGTTCAAATAGTTATGTGAAAAGAACTCCCAAGAATATCCCAAATAAACCTTTGTAGGTACCATAGTAGTATAGCCTGAATTTTCTACTGTTTCAAGGTCAAAAGCATATTTCAAACTATCTACTATATCATCAAGGTATTGGTCTATATCATCTCCAATATTATTGTATGAAGTCCTTATACCAGAGAACTCAACAGGTGTATTAGGGTGTTTTGAACGTACAGTGTTAGCATTGGATTTCCATTTTATATAACCAACATCTACCAAAGAGAAACTAAGTTGCATATCCTCGTTCAGTTTGTAAGATGCACCAACATCAAAACCAAATCCCATATTGTTCAGTGAAAGTTTAAAATCATCGTTTTCTACAGAACCATCTTTGAAAAGATTATCTCCTGTCATATACCAATGTATGAATGAGTTAGCAGTATTTATCTCTACATCACTCAAAGTTTGTATTTTGTCGTTTCTAAAATCCAAATGAACGTTTGTTTTCTTTGAAGAAACATTTGCCAAACCCATATACATCTTTAAGTTTCCTCCGACAGTAAGTTTATCGTTTATCTCTCTGAATAACCCTAAAGCGTATGACACATAAGCATTTACATCTAATAATTTCTTATCAAAAATATTCATGTGTTTATCCTTGTAATCCGTTCCATAGACTATAAGGTCAAACAAACCTTTTGAGAAAGACAACTTTGTTTCTACATTCAACAAAACGTCAAATGAGAAGTGATTTTTTCCTATTTTAAAACCAAAACCTAAGATTTCGTCAGTGAAACCTAAATCAAAATAATTATTATCTTTTAGTTTCTTATCAAAACCTTCAAAATCCAATCTCAATGAATCTTTATAATCTGGGTGTTGATTTACAAAATCGTGCCATGCAAAGCCAGATGTGTTGAAATTAAATCCCAACTTACCTAATGCAGGTATAGAAAGATAGAATGAATTGTCGCCGTGAAAAGCAGGATTGTATTGAGATGCTTGTGGCAAAGAACTAAAATATACTGCATCACCTAATCTCTGTGCATTCAAAGTAGATACAAAGGCAAGCAAAGATGCAAACAAAACTATTATTCTTATATTTCTCATAATTCTATCAAATTTAAAGGTTTATATATCAAATCCTATAGCAGTATTTGCTTTTACTCTAAGTTTTAGATTAACTTTTGAGTCTTTGTCAAACTTAATATAATGTTGTGTTCCATCAGTAGATTTACCTGTATTTAGGATTATGCTTGCTCCTACTTTTTCTGCATCTCTCAAGGCTTCGTACTTCTCTTTTGTAATCCTACGTGTAAAACTTGTATTGGTAGCACTGCCCACTCTTCCTTCGTTATCCACTGTTGCTGATGCAATATGTACAGGTGCATCAAGTATAGTGTCATATACTGTACCGTCATCTTTTCTTAATACAATATTAAAGTCTAAATCTGCTGGAAAAGAATTGGTTAGTTCTATCATCAAATCCACAGATTCAAGATAATCCCCCACTCCTCCATCTTCTTGCAAGAATTTCATATCGCCTATATCTTGTACAGTAGAAAGATTCATAATCTTTGTTTTCAATGGAACAATGAAATGTGAGTTTACATTTATATAAGATGAGTTAGGATAAACAAAACTTGGGTAATGAACACCGTTTATCAAAGTATCTACATCTCTAAGGTTGAACTTAATGTTGTATATCAACTTATCAGGCAACATTTCAAAAGCTGTAGTGTTTATTGTTCTCTCTGTATTTTTACCAAATGCATAAGTAGTAACAGATTCTGTGTTAGGATTTAATGCTCTGTTTAAGAACAAACCTTGTGTTCCGTTTATAAGGTTGTGTTTCAACTCTCCAGCACTCTCCGTTATCAATGAAGAGAAATCAACATCGCAACCTAAACCTATGTTTGTTCTTACTTCCAAATTCATAAACATATCCTCAAAATCAAAATCTCCTGGTTTAACTATCTCTGCAAAATCTTCTCCGCTGAAATAATTGATAAATACTGTATCGTTGTAATCCAATTGCAAAGAACCTACTTTACCGTATGCCAAAGCTATATCCCAAAGTCCCAATTGTCCATTGGCAAAACTCAAACTCAAATCCAAATCATAGTTACCTGCAACCGTTGCAGTTTCCATTTCTGCTAAAAGGTCGTATTTTAAATCTATCTTTGAACTGTCTGAACCTGTCATTTTATCAAGATATACTCTGTAATTGTTCAACTCTACTACATCTGACAAAGAAGTAGATGAAAGTACAAGAGTATCTCTTAGAGTTTCACCTGCAGGACTTTTTATGCTTGAAGAATAGATTACTAATTTCAAAGTAACAGGCAAAGCCGAAGAAGTAGCAACTCTAATATCTGCATTTGAAAGCCATGCACTGTCTATTTGTCTGTGTTCTTCTACAGGTTCAAATGGTGCTACTATAATAGAAGCATCTTGGTTTGAAGCCAGGGTGTATGTTCCTGTTATACCACCCAATGCTGGTATATACACACTACCAAGATTTAGTTCTACATCTGGTATTTCCATAACAGTGTTGAAATCTACTATATCTTCCTCTGATATAGAGAAGTTCTTATCTACTTCTATCTGCATGTAGTCATAATTCCCGTTTGCATCATAAACGGTAACCAATTCCACACCTTCTTTTTCGTCTGTAATGGAATCAAAACTAAAGAAGTCGCTTAAATAGAAATCTACATCAATTAAATTTGCTTCTACCGTGGGTTTTAGAGTAGTACGTGCAATTCTATCAACATCAAAGTCGTTTTCATCTACACAACTATAAAAAACAAGAACTGTGAAAGAAGCAATCAAATAAAGAAAGGACTTTTTTCTCATGGGTCTTTTTATTTTTTTTATGTTAAAATTATGATTTTGCAAAGATAGAGAAATTTTCTAAAAAACAATGCTATTTTGCCTTAAAATGTTTCAAAACACCGAAAAAAATATAACTTTAACATAAAAAAACTTAACGAAATCTCTCTGTTAAAACATTAGTTCCAACTGTTTTTCTTTCTTTGGGAAGTCTTTTAAATAATTGAAAACATCATTTGGATATGAGATAATATTGTGTTTATCACAAACCTCGTAATACATAGTCATCAACTCTTTATTGTTTGGTGAAGAAAGTTGATAATCTTCTCTGAATGTATCTATATATTTCTGTTTCAAAGGAGGATAAAACTTATCAAGGAAATCATAAAAATATTCTCTATTACCCTTTCTTAAGGTCATACCCATTCCAAAACAAACTATACCTTTTACGTTCGTTGATACACAGGCTTCAAGTATGTTTTTGATATTCTCTTTCGTATCTGTAATAAAAGGAAGTATAGGCGAAAGCCAAACAACTGTAGGTATATTATTGTATTTCAGCGTTTCCAATACTTTTATTCTCTCGTTAGTGGTACAAACGTTGGGTTCTATCTTTTTGCTCAAAACATCATCTGTACAAGTCAATGTTATCTGAACCACGCATTTAGACCTATGATTTATTTCCTTTAAAAAGTCCAAATCTCTCAAAACCAAATCGGATTTAGTTATCATAGTAGCACCGAAACCTCTTTTTAGAATAACCTCTAAACACTTTCTCGTAATCAACAACCCTTTTTCGCAAGGCTGGTATGGGTCTGCCATAGAGCCTGTTCCTATCATACATCTTTGTTTCTTGTGTTTCAAAGTGTTATCCAATAATTCCACTGCATTTTGTTTTACCTCCACATCTTCCATTGCGTGAGTAAAGCCATAACAATTACTTCTCGTATCGCAATAGACACACCCATGAACGCAACCCCTATAAACGTTCATTCCATTGTTCACTCCCGTAAGAATATTTTTTACTTCAACAAAGTGCATTCTGTATTTTATACTATCTTCTTATTAACGTACCTTGTCTATCTTATATTATAAAAACATAAGATTTTGTTTTGCTTCAGCGAAACTTTGTTTTAATTTTGTAGAACTTTGTTTTATTTTTCTATCTCTTTGTTTTAGAAAATTAAAACAAAGCTTTACGAGAACGAAACAATATTTCGTAAAAATAGAGTAAAATCTTATAAAAAGAAGACAAATTTATAAAATTACGCTTTGAAGCATAATGTTTCAAAGCGTAATTTTCTCTTTTATTCTATGGAAGTAAAGGGGAAAGTGGTTAGGATTTGTTTGAGTTTGTTTTTAGTTTTGCTCACTCCTACCCTATTTTTAAAGTTTCTAAACGAAGAAACATCATTCATATAAGGAAGAGTTTCATCTATATCTCTTGGGTGTATATAGATAAGAGTATCTTTCTTTTGATTTTGTCTTGAAAGTATAATATTATGAATAAATTTATAAGGAAGTATTCTAAAATATCCACCACCCAAAAAGCCTTTAAACCCTATGATATTGAAGATAGTAGGTGGGTATTCTTTAATATATTTTTCTGTATTTGGTATATGTATTTGCTGTATGTTGTCCAAAGAGATTGTTTTTTTACCATACTGATGATTTATAGCAGATAAAGAACTGTCTATCTTTATCCCACAATCGCAAAGGACTTCAAAAAATTCTGTCTTTTCCAATGAAAATCCTGCTGCTCGGTATTTGGTAACGACCTTATTAGAAACATCTTCTAAAATCTCTTTTGCTTTTAGTGTATCTTCTTTAAAAGAATGTATATCCAAGTGTTGCAATAGTTTATGTTCATAACCGTGTATGCCTATATCGTATTTGGAAGATATAAGTTTGACTAAATCTTTGTTATCCTTTATATCCTTACCCAAAAAGAAAAAAGTAGCAGAAGTGTTTGTTTCTTCCAAAACCTCAAGCAAAGAAAGACAACTTTCTTTCAAACGTTTTTCTTTTTCATACTTTGAAGTATCTACTCCAAAAACGTTATACCACTCCTCAAAATCTATTGTGAGAAAGTTCATTCTTTATTATTCAGATACAAATTGAATATCGTCTGGTTTAGGATGTACAAACTCAAATTCCAATGTACGTGCTATACCCTCTTTTAATGTATATGGAGGAAGGAAACCTGTAGCCATAGCCTTAGAAGAGTCATACTCTGTTGTGGAACAAAACTTTTTAACCCTAACAGATGAAACGGCAAACTTCTTTCCTGTTATCTTGGCCATAATATCAAAACAATAACCTCCCAACATTCCTAACCAATAAGGAAAATGTATTGTAGGTATATGTTTATTAAGAACCTTGCTCACGTGTGCTACCAAATCGTTCATATTACAGTCTGGTTTGTCTATATAGTTAAACACGTTATAATCCTCTTTTACATTGTCAGTCATATATTTTACAAAACCTACAACGTTACCTACGTATGCCATAGATTTTTTGTTGTTTCCATTTCCTACCATTAAAAACTTACCAGAGGATATTTGATTTAAAAGATTATAAACATTACCTCTGTTTCTTTCTCCAAAGATAACAGTAGGACGTATTATGTTTATATTCCAATCTTTATGTGTTTTATACCATTCTTGCAAAACTTGTTCAGCCTGCCATTTGCTTTTACCGTAATGGTTGAAAGGGTCGGGAGAAAAATTCTCGTTTGGGTTATCTTTATTTAAGCCATAGACTGCTACAGAAGAAAAGAATATAAGACGTTTTACATTATTCTTTTCCATAGCATTTAGGGTTACTTTCATACCCTCTACATTGGTATCGTAATAAAGAGATATAGGTGTAACATCATCTCTATGCTGTGCTGCAAGTAGAATAACTAAGTCTGTGTTTTTTAGACCTGTATCCATATCTTCTTGTTTTCTCACATCGCCTTTTTGTGTAAGAGTTGGAAAGAAATGACTCTGTGCTATATCTATATTTTTTAAGGTGTATTTTTCTTTATCTTGGTTTAACAAATCCAACAATCTGGTACCTACAAAACCACTTGCTCCTATCAATGTTATGTTCATAATCTATTTTATATATTTTAGTGTTGCCTTTACTGCATAATATCCTATATAATACAAAGCAGGAAGAAATCCTATCTTTTCATTTTCTCTCAGAATATTCCATCTGCTTTTTATAACTTTTGTTTTGTTGCTGGAACGTGAGTTTTCTGCCTCTCTATAATAAGCAGTAACTTCGTTTATGTTGTATGCCGTTACCCCTTGTTTTAATATCTGAAGCCAAAACTCAAAATCTTCGTTCAGAATAGGTTTAAAACGTTTATCCCCTATTAACTCCCTACTTAGCATACTTGTAAGACAAGGTATAGAGTTTATTTTCAGCATATCCTTATATGAAGTTGTTTTTCTAACTTTTACTATGCGGTCATTCTTGTTTCCTTTAGAATCTATTTTTTCATAGTTTGAATATACAAAATCTACATTGTATTCTTTTATATACTTGTATTGTTTTTCCAACTTATCTTTCTTCCAATTGTCGTCTGCATCTAAAAAGGCTATATACTTGCCTTGTGCATTTTCTATGCCTATATTTCTTGGTAAAGATGGAGAACCAGATGGTGAAGAAGTTTTATAGTACTTTATTCTATCGTCTTGTTTTGCCAAATCTTTGATAATCTCTGCTGAACTATCGGTAGAACAGTCGTCTATTACCAATAACTCCCAATGGGTGTAAGACTGTTGCATAACCAACGTTATTGTATCAAAGATATATTTCTCTGCATTGTAACAAGGTGTTATAACAGAAATCAAATCTTGCATAGTATATTATAATCTTTTTAATAGGTTCAACCATTTCTCTTCCACACATTTTTCTGTCCATCTCTTGTTGTAATCTTCTATGGCTTTGAGTGAAAAAGATTGCATTTTGTCTTTGTCAGATATTAGATTGTTTATCTTTTCTGCCAAATCGTCAGTGTTTTCGTTCTCTACAAGATAACCGTCTATCTTATCGTTTATTATTTCCTTTGGTCCGTATGGACAATCAAAAGAAACAGTAGGCAGACCAAAAGATTTAGCCTCTATAAGTACCAATCCAAAAGGCTCGTGTCTTGATGGCAAAACATAGAGTGAAGCCTCTGCATACTCTTTGCCTATCTCTTTTGTAGGAGGTAGTATTTTCACAACATCGTTTAAAGACAAACTATCTACAATACCTTGTAAATAATCCACATACTCTTGTTTTCCTCCCCCTATTATTCTTAAGTGCCAATCGGAATTTTGTTCCTTTACTTTCTTCCACGCTTTTATAAGCAAATCAAAACCTTTCTCTTTTGCCATTCTTCCTACAGAAAGAGCGGTTTTGTTGTCTAAGGTGGATAGAATATTATCTGGGTTTATCTGAGTAAAGTTTCCTATAATCTCAACTTTGTTTTGCAAAAATAAAGGGTACATCTGTTTGTCTGCCTTTGTTAGTACAATGAGTTTTTTACTGATAAAAGCTGCCAAATATCTCTGAATCTTTTTTGCAAATGTGTTTATAGCACCAGCAGAAAACTGTTCCCAAGTCAGAAGTTTAACCCCATACAAACGAGTAAAAGCAAGGGCTGAAATCTGTATCATAGAAACATCTACATTTATAAGTACGTCAGGTTTTTCTCTCTTTAAGTATTGACGCAATCTTTTTGCAGCCTTGTATCTTACCTTTTTTATATCTCCGTCTGAAAGTATAGACTTCACTTGTATAGAACTATGTAGAGGAAAGAAAGAAGTAGTATCGCTATCCTTTACCACAAAACCACAATTATAACCTTGCCTTTGTAAGATATTTGCCAAACCTGTAGATATTCTTTCCATACCGGCAGAATTCACCAAAGAAGGAATAAAAAATCTTATTTTCTTTACATCTTTCTTCATCTTAGAACAGTCTTATTTTCTTTAAGTAAAACCAAAAGTCTGAAAACTTTTTGGCAGATAAAGCATCTTTCATTTCTCCCAATATTTGTCTTGTAGCAAACAAATAAAGGCTGAGTTTTTTTGAATACTTGTAGTCGTACCATTTCCAATAAGGAAAAACAAAGTTCTTATCTCTATAGTTTGTTGCTGTATTGTTCAGGGTTGTTATGTTATAAGTAAAATAAGGTTTGTTTGAATAAACCAACTTCGTTATGCAAGCCAAACGCAACCATAAATCCAAATCCTCACCATATTTTACCCCAACAGGAAAACCTCCAACCCTATCAAGCAAATCTTTTTTTATGCAAACAGAACCTACTGCACAAAGATTGATTCTTGTAAATGTCCTATCCCAACAGTAATCCTCTATTTCAAAACATTCTCCCCTTTGTTTCTTATGTGTTATTATCTGATGTTTTCCTTCTCTATTCAAAATCGTTGCTGTAGTATAGAAAGCGTTTTTAGGATAATGCTGTATCAAATCGTGCATATTCTTCAAAAAGTCTTCGTGCCACTCATCGTCTGCATCAAGAAAAGTTATGTACTCACCTTTTGATAGACTTATACCATAATTTCTCGCTATGGAAACACCCTCATTCTCTTTGGAATAAAGGTTTATACGGTTATCTTTTATAGAATTTACAACCTCAACACTATTATCCGTAGAACCATCATTGACTATAATTATCTCAAAGTCCGAAAAACTTTGTCTAAGCACAGTTTCTACAGTCTGTCTTATGTATTCAGCTTTATTATATAAAGGTATGATAACGGAAAACAACATCTCTTAGTAATAAATATATTGTGAAATAACGCTCTTATATGGATAAACTCCTCCGACAAAACCACCTGAAGAGTTAAGAATTTTCAAGAACAAAACAGTAAGATAAGTCAGAATTATCCATCTTGTGTATTGGTATCTATAGTTGAAATATCGTGGGAACAACAACGTTTGTATTATAGTGAAATAAAGTATAAGTCTTGCTCCAAGCACGAGTCTAAAAGTTGTATTGTTTATAAGTATAGAGAGAAAGAAGATTTTGAATATCAATGAATTTCTTCTGCTTGCTTCTGTTTTTATGTACATATACACAAACAAACCATTCATAAGCAAAGAGAGGATAAATCCCCATAGGAAAGAGTCCCTATATCCAAAGTTAGAGGAATCCACGTACGAAGAGTAACCAAAAGATAGGGTTTTAAAGATATTAGCATTGAAAACACAACCTAAAGCCAAAGTAACTATAAGAAGTAAATATACATACAAATCCTTGTTCAGTTTTATATAAGGAAGAGCAAACACTATGACAGAGTACCACGCCGAATGGTGAAATTGGTATGCCAAAAAGATAAAAATCAAAGTCCATATCTTTTTATCCTCTATGAAAAACATATATGCAACCAAAACAAACGATATAGCAATAAACTGACGCATACCGTTAAAGGAGTTAAGATAAGCAAACATAGCATAATATACAAACAAAGAGAACTGAGGATTAGCACTTGAACGTACGAAAACTAATGCTACAGGTACTATAGTAAGAATAGAAGCCAAAAGTGTTAGCATGTGAAAATCTTTACCGTGGTTTATTATAAACCAATTCAGTTTATTCCACCCGTATTCTTTGTATGGCGATATTCCCATAGAAACATATTCCATACCTTGTTTGTAACTTCTGGTATCTACTCCCATAGTAACGTCCCTAAATCCTGCCAAAAGTATGAGGATTATGACACTGGACCAGAATATCAAAGGGTTGTATCTATAAAACTGACTTAGAGCATACAAAATAACTAATATAGCAATCCACAATAGCATATCTTCTTATAGTTTTCTAATTTTTTATTTTCTGAAATAGGCTATAAATAGGTCTTAATATGAACATAAAACCACAAGCCGAAAAATACATAAAGAGTTTCAACTTCATAGGAGATTCTTTCCAAAGAATGTTTTTCATAGAAAAATATTTGGCTTTGAACTCTTTTGAAGTCAGCATCTTAGAATTAAATTCTTTATAAGCCACAACATATATACGAGCATCGTACAGAGGTTTGGTAAGCATAGGTTTTAGTATCTCCATAAGCATACAGTCATACGAATGTATCTTTTGAGAATAGGTCTTTGTATAAGCAAGTTTATTCACTATCTGGTCGTAATGGTAGAGTGGTTTATCTAAATATAGGAGTTTTACATCGTTATGTAACAATAGTTTTACGCAAACAAGAAAGTCTTCACAATAGTTCAAATCTTTTTCAAAAAAGATGCCGTATCTCTCATAGCAGGAACGTTTTATAAGTTTGTTCCATAAGGCTCCTAAATGTTTATCTCTCACCATTCCATCAAGGAAAGATTGCGGTGTTTCTTCCTCTGGTTTTTGAGAAAAGATTGTAGATTTTTTTTCTGTATCAAAATAATAGTCGCAAACTACAATATCGGCTCCGTTTTCTATCTCTTGGGATTTGGAGTACAAATCTTCCAACCACGTTTTCTCTACCCAATCGTCTGGGTCTGCATGTATGGTGTATGTTCCTGTGGAATGGTTTAGTCCCTCTTGTCTTGCAGAGGCTACTCCTCCGTTTTGTTTGTGTATAACTTTTACTCTACTATCTTTTAGTGTATACTGCTCGCATATCTCACCACTATTATCGGGCGAACCATCATCTACAAGCAGTAGTTCAAAATCCTCAAACGTCTGAGATAAAATACTCTCAACACATCTTCTTATATAATCTTCTGCTTTGTATATAGGAACAATTACACTTATTAAAGCCATTAAGTTAAAACACAGTTATATATTTATATAATAAAGTTACAATTTTCTAAAACCTTATTCTATTTTTCTAAAGCTTTGTTTTAATTTTCTAAAACAAAGAAAGAGAAAATTAAAACAAAGAGATAGAAACACGAAATAAAGTTCTGCAAAGTTAAGATAAAGTTTTTATATTTCAGTTAAAAGAGTAAGAATTTCTTTATTTTATTGTGTGTTTATGGGTTAAGAGTTTAGAATAGTCTTTTTCGTGTTTGAGATAATCTTGTACAAAGGATATGACAACCAATTAAAACCCAAAGAAGACAGATATAAGAGTCCACCTTTCATTTTACCCATTTGGTGATATAACATCTTTCTTTTGGAGTAGAAATTATCTTTGAACTCTTTGGAAGTGAAAACCTTGTAACTAAAAGCCCTAAAAATATTCACCGCCTCTTGATAATCGTATTCTTCTTTGTCGTCTATGTATTTTGAAAGCACTTGTAAATATCTGCAATCATAATCAAAAGACTCTTTGTTGTAAGAATTTTCACGGTTTTTCGTTATAGAGTTTTCGTTGAATATCTTTACATAATGATAAAAAGCCTCTGGTAGATAAGAAATCTTCAGTTCTGGGTGACAACATAGTTGCATAGAAACCAAAAAGTCCTCTCCATGATTGAAGCCCTTTACAAAATGCACATCATATCTACTGTAACATTCTCTCCTTATAAGTTTGGTACATAAAGACCTCTCTATGTTAAAGCGTAATATATCCTTAGCCACAGTAGAGTTTGTTGTAGGCTTTTGATGTTGATAAAGAACTTTGCCATTTGTTTCAAGGTAGAAATCGCATATTACCATATCCGCATCATCTTGCTTTGCTTTATTGTAAAGTTTTTCAAGCATAGTCTTTTCCACCCAATCGTCCGGGTCTGCGTGTATAGTATATTCGCCTATTGCTTTATTCATACCGTATTCTCTCGTAAGGGCTACACCTTCGTTTTGTTTATGAAAAACTTTCACCCTTTTATCTGCAGTGAAACTTTCACATATTTCTCCACTTCTATCTGGTGAACCATCATCTACAAGCACAAGTTCAAAATCTCTCAGAGTTTGAGATAAAAAACTTTCTATACATTTTTCTATATACTGTTCTGCTTTATAAACAGGAATAATTACACTTACTAAAGGCATAGGGGTTTCTTTATATGTAAAAATCTTAAAACTATAACTATATAATGTTTTATCTTGTCTTTAAAATCTTCCCATGGACGAGCAAGACTTTTTTCTATAAGTTTGTCTATAGGTTTTTTGTCTATGTTTGCAAAAAAGTATTCTCTTGTTTCGTATGGTTTGACAGAAGAAACAATAGGAGAGTTGTTTTTTACAGCAAAATCCAACGAAGTCTCTATACTATCCACCTTTGATAAATCCAAACACTCTTTGCCTTTCAAAGTGTTTATCATAACAAGGCTAACGCCATCTCTATCTGCAAAATCCTTATATTCTTTTTCTACTCCCCAAAAGTCTGCAAGGGTTATATCACTCAAAGACTTATACCCTTTGAAAGCACAATGATGACAAGCAGGACGAAGATATAGATTTTTCAGAAAACCTTTTACGTATGTATTTCCATACATTATTTGTGAGATAGTTCTTTTTGTGGTCTTAATAGTTATACTTGAATTGTTCCAACCCTTTGCCTTATCTCTGAAAGAAACACTTGTTACTTTCTCTCCTTGTCTTATCTTGTCCAAATACAATCTCCAAACCTTAGGACTTGGTACTCCGTGGCAAACAACATCTAATAGAATAAGGTTGTCATAATCTTTTCTAAGGAATGTTCTAAGTCCTGCTGTATGACAAGGAGTGCCAGAAAACAATACAAGTTTGCCGTCCTTTAAGTCTTTTTCTACCTTTGGAAATATTCCTTGTGTGTTACTCTGAACATATTTTGAACCTCTAAGAAGATGTAAATCATCTTTCTTTTCTATACAAGAATGACACACATCAAAGTTTTCATCAAACACTGCACCATATACTTTTCCTCCTTTTTCTATAACTTGTGAGGCTATAAGAGAAAAAACTCCTCCAGAAGAACTTTGTCGTCTTGTTTCTATATCTTTATTTTTTGCAGCAAAGGTTTGAAGTGGTTCTCTCCTATCCTTTTTTGCCAAAACAGGACAAACCTTTTCGCACATATTACAGTCTATACAGATGGTTTTATCTACCTTTGGGTAAAGAAAGCCCTCTGTATCTGAAACCATAGTTATACAGTTTTGCTTGCAGATAGACTCGCACGCTGCACAGCCACAACAATCTTTTTTATCTTTTATCTCTATCATGATATTCTATTTTCTCCCCCCCATTATTTTTCTTATCTTACGGTATAAGAACACCAATCTCGTTGTTGTATCGTACAGTGTATATATTAGTTTCTCGTTTGTTCCTTTCAATAGCATAGCAAGTAAAAAAGGTTCTATATGTTTGAAATCTCGTTTGTGTTTTTGTATATAAAGAGAGTTTATCTCAGGATAAAAGTTTCTAAATTCTTCTGCACTCATTACCCTACCAGCAAAAGCCCTTAGGAGTGTGTTTTCTTTTCTGAAATACAGTTCTTCTTCTGTCATAATATCTGAAAAATGGCGTATGAAAGCGTCTTGGTCTTGTACAGATTTTAGGGTAATCTTTCTTACCATAGATGTTTGGTTTGTAATGTTGTCATAATGATATAATATCTCGTTTATATAAGATACTTTTATATTATTTCTCAAAAGACTACAACATACAAACAAATCTTCCCATAGGTTTATATCCTTAGGAAAGGTAACGTTGTATTTTTCAAAGCATTCTTTCTTTATCAACTTGTTTGTAACCGTTCCCCATATTTTTCCTGAGAGTAAATCGTGCAGAACATCGTTTGCAGACAATGAAGTAGGCCTTTGCAACATATAAAAGTTACCATATATAGTTTCGTTAAAAAAGTCGCATATTACCATATCGCTATCTTCTTCTATGGCCTTGTTATAAAGTTTTTCATACATAGTAGGCTCTGAGTAATCATCAGGGTCTATGTGTATAACATATTTTCCTCTTGTCCTTTCCAAACCATACTGTCTTGTATGACTTACTCCTCCGTTTGGTTTATGAAAAACTCTTACTCTATCGTCTTTTTGTGCATACTCTTCGCATATTTCACCACTTTTATCGGGCGAACCATCATCTACAAGCAAAAGTTCAAAATCCTTAAATGTTTGAGATAAAATACTCTCAATACATCTTCTTATATAATCCTCTGCTTTATATACAGCAACTATTATACTTACTTCTGGCATATATGTTTTAAAATAAATCTTATTTAGATAAATTTTTCTCCACTACGTATTTGTTTAGGAAGTCTTTTCCTTCTTTTTTCATTTTCTCTCTTTGTTTGTCTATAGTTTCATAATCTATAGGCATAGAGTAAAACTTATCTATCTCCTGAGAAGAATCTATAAACCTTTCTTTTAATGGAAATATATCCAACAAATGTTTTATTCTTTCTATATTTACATTTTTCTTGTCTATAATAAAGAACTGTTTATGGAATATAATAGAGAATATCATTCCGTGATAAGAGTCTGTTATTATATATTCACTATCTCTAAATCCTGCAAAAAATTCGGATATGGAAGGAAAGATACAATCTGTATAGTCTTTGGTTTGTGGAGTTGGTTTTTGTTTCTGTCCTATTCTTTCTATATCTAAGTTTGTTGTTTGTTGCAAAGAATGTAGCAAAGTGAAGTTTTGCTTTGTGTCTTCAAGAAAATAATAACCTATCTTGCCTTTGTATTTTGAGGTTTCTTTGTCTTCTATCAACTTTTCATAATCTTGTTTATTCAAAAGAAAAGTAGGGTCTGGCATAACCAAAGAATCTATGGAGAAACAACGTTTGCAAATATCTATAGCAGAGGTTTCTCTCACAGAAATAGCATCAAACTTTTTTGCCAACAAACTACAGTATTCTAACTCTTTTTTGGTGTATTCTCTTTCATCTCTGCAACCAAACGAAGCAGCGTAAGATACTCTTGTAACTTGTTTATCTTGTAGAAAATCCAAATAGGATTGTCTTATATTTTCTGCATAAGCAGGTCTAAACACTTGGTCTGAACCTACTATGACGGTATCATAAGGAAAATCTTTATTATTAGGGAAAAGTTTTACCCCCCCCCCCATTTTTCTGTAAAATTTATCATATTCAGATACTTATCTACAAATACTCTTTGTTTTTCCATCAAAAGAGGGGTAAGATAAGTCTTCTGTATATTATCGTTCCATAGGTTGTTTTTATAAACATATTCCTTTTTTACATACAATCTGAATAGTCTATAAAAGAATAGCAACAGTTTTTTCAAAGGACTATTTTTCTGCAAATTCCACCTATAGTCCGTTTGTACAAGAACATCTTCTATTTGTTTTTCTTTAAACAAATCTTTTACAGTCTTCTGTAAAGCATAGTTTTGTAATAGGTAACCATAGTTATTATTAAATGGTAAAGATATTATAAGTATTTTTCTCATAGAAAGTTATTTTTTCAGTTTTTTAAATATTTTCTCTATCTCAAAAGAACAAAATCTATAGAAAGCATAAAAGTCTATTAGTTTAAGCACTTTTATAAAACCTTTTATTAACCTAACTACACCTCCACCTTCATAACATAGTCTTAAATAATAACTTAAATATTCATTTGCATTATTTAAAGCATCTTTTTCGTTCTCTATTTTGTATATTTCATAGTAACAAACACCACCCACCCAAGCATTATTCTCCTTAGTATTTGAAGACCATACTCCTCCATCGTGATAACGGTAAACTGCTGTACAATCCTGCATCATAGATATTTTTCCTTGTTTATGAAGATAATATGTTTTTACAGTGTCGTACCTGTATGTATATTTTTGTAGTGAGAGTTCTACACCATTATTTCTTCTCATTAGGGTACAAGTAGAATACATCCATTCTATATTATAAAAGAAATCGTGCAAAGTAGCAGTCTTCAATCCGTTTATTTTAGGTATTCTATTTAAGTAATACCATTTTGAGTGTTCATCAAATCTCTTTTCGTTTTCCCAATAATCTATATTGTCTGTTGTTACTGCTGAATGGTCTGGGTGTGATTCTAAAAAATCAAACTGTTTTTGCAGTTTATTAGGGTCTGTCCAATAATCATCGCCTTCACAAGTGGCTATATACTTTGTTGTCTTTGCTGTAGCACTTTGTAATATCAAACCTATGTTGTTATGTTTTGAATATTGGTTTTCTTTCTCAAATATAGGTTTTATTATATCTGGGTATTTTTCTGCATACTCTTGTATTATCTTTGCGGAATTATCCGTTGATGCATCATCATGTACTATGGCTTCAAAACGAAAATTAGTTTTCTGCATGACAAAACCGTCTAAACACTCTCTTAAAAACGGTTCGTGATTGTAAACTAAACTATGTATGGTTACTAATACTGGTTCTTCTGTCATAATATGGTATTTGGCTTGTTTTAAAATAAAAGTGGGTTATACATTTCTTCGGTGAATTAAAGAGTATTTGTTTTCATCTTATAAAGTTGTTTAGGAAAAGAAATTAGAAATCTAAAGAAAACATAATTATCTGTTATATGTCTATATTCTCTTAGTGTTTTTATTGCTTTCTTTATTCCATAATTATGATACTCATCGTACAAAAGAACAAATTCTTTACAACTCAAACGATAGATTATCATCTTATCTTTATACCTTTTATATAGTGAATAAAAATCTATTATTTCTCTTTTTATTGCTTGATATATAGTTCTGTTTGTCATTCCTCCAGAATGTTTTCTATACACTCCCATCTTATCTTTTAGTATGGCAATCTTTCCTTTTGTAAAAAGGAAGTAAAATAGTTCTGTATCAAAAAAAGTTTTTTCTGGAATTTTTATATTTCTACGTACTACTGATATGGTATGCAACAACCATTTAGATTCTTTTAGGTAGTCTTCTTTGGTAAAATCTATATAGTAGGTTTTTGTATCATTTTCTATTGCCTGTTTTATAATTACATCATCTATATATACATTTTTCTTTTCGTACTTTATCTTTATATCGTGTCCGCAGGCTACATAATCTGGGTGAGATTCTAAAAAATCTACTTGTTTTTGTAGTTTATTAGGGTCTGTCCAATAGTCATCACCTTCGCAAGTGGCTATATATTTTGTTGTCTTTGCTGTAGCGTTTTTTAGTATTAAACCTAAATCAGCGTGTTTTGACCATTGGTTTTCTTTTTGAAGTATTGGTTTTATTATATTTGGGTATTTCTCTGCATACTCTTGTATTATCTTTGCAGAATTATCCGTTGATGCATCGTCATGTACTATGGCTTCAAAGCGGAAGTTAGTTTTCTGCATTACAAAACCATCTAAACACTCCCTTAAAAACGGTTCGTGGTTATATACTAAACAGTGTATGGTTAAAAATACAGGCTCATTTGTCATAATATAATATCTATTTTACAATACAATCTAAAACTCTTTCTACATCTTGTTCTGACAAATCGCTATACATAGGCAAGCAAATAACTTCGTTTGCCATCTTTGTAGCCACAGGCAAGTTGGAAGGTTTTGCACTATCCAATCCTTTATAGGTTGTAAATGTACTTATCAAAGGATAGAAATAACGTCTTCCATATACACCTTGTTTTTGCATATCAAAATATAGTTCATCTCTTGTTTTGCCATATTCGTTTGCATCTACAAAGATTGGAAAATAAGAATAGTTATGTTTTACTCCCTGTATATCGTCCCAAAATCTAATACCTTTAACATCTTTTAAAACTTGTCTATACTTTATTGCTGCTTGGTGGCGTTTTTCTATTGCCTCATCTACCTGTTTCAAATTCAAAAGACCATAAGCCGAACGTATCTCGTCCATCTTTGAGTTTATACCTGGTGCAACTATTTCTGTTTCGCCTGCAAAACCAAAATTCTTAAGATAATCTATTCTTTTCTTTGTCTTCTCATCGTGCATTACCAAAGCACCTCCTTCTATGGTGTTATAAACTTTTGTAGCATGGAAAGACAAAGTAGATAAATCACCAGCATTCAAAAGACTTTCTCCATTTACTTCTACACCAAAAGCGTGTGCTGCATCGTAAATAACTTTCAATCCATATTTGTCAGCTATCTCTTGTATAGCCTTAGTATCGCAAGGTTTTCCATAAACATGTACAGGCATTATAGCGGTAGTCTTTGGCGTTATTGCTTGTTCTATTTTCTCAGGGTTTATGTTTCCTGTTTCTTCTAATATATCTACAAAAACAGGTTTTATACCATTCCACCAAAGAGAATGAGTTGTAGCAACAAAACTATAAGGTGTAGTTATAACTTCACCAGATATTCTCATTGCTTGCAAAGAAGTAATAAGAGGTAAGGTTCCGTTTGTAAACAAACTAATATATGGTACTTTCAAATATTCACATAATGCTTCTTCCAAACGTTTATGAAAACTACCGTTATTGGTTATCCATTTACTGTCCCAAATTTCTTTTAACATTTCACCGAATTCTTCTATATTTGGAAGAAGTGGCGAGGTAACATTTATTGTTTTTTCCATCTTGATAAAATATTCTCTTGTAAAAGTTCTTTTAAATAAACCAAATCTTGAGATTTAGTAAGTTTTGATAATCCAAAGTAGAACACTACTCCTACTATCAGACCTATTATCAATTTCAACCATAATGAAGAGATAAAATACACACTCCAATAAATAACTACACCCATTGAAAGAGAGTAAATAAGTGTTGGCAACAAATCTTTCATTTGTTTGAAAAAGCCTACATTTATCAGTTTTCCTGTGTAGTAGGTATTTATAGCCAGACAAATGATAGAAGAAAAAATACCCCCTACACACATAGCTATCAAACCCATAGGCACTGTAATAACAAGAATGATTACACCAACTATTTTCTTTATTATTTCCAATCTAAGAAATAAATCCGAACGACCCTTAACTTGCAAAAGGTTGAGGTTTAGTGCATGTATAGGATACCACATTAAAACAAAACAAAGTATCTGTAAGTATATAACAGAGGGTTCCCATTTTATACCTATAAGTAACACTATAAGAGGATAAGCCAAAACAGATACACCTACCATAATAGGAAACAACACATAAGCAGAAAGACGTATCATTCTTCTATATACTCTTTGCAGAGTAGGTTCATCGTCTTGTAGTTTGGCCAAAACAGGAAAGGTTACCCTACCTAAAACATCTGACACTGTCATAGCAGGTAAGTTGGCATAGCCTGTTGCTTTTGTGTAAAATCCTAAATCTTTTGATGAAAACTTTTTTCCTATTACCAAAGGGTATATATTATTATATATAGAATCTATTAGTCTTGATATTAGTAGTTTTGAACCATAAGCAAACAGTTCCTTGAAAGACTGTTTGGAAAACCTTATTCCTGGAAACCATCTTTGATAGTACCAGAACAAAACAGCCTTTACTACTATCTTTACAAAAGCAGGATACACCAATGACCAAACTCCAAAACCTAAAAAGGCAAGAACTATAGATGCTATACCACCTATAACATTTTCTGCAACGGTTATTATACTTAAGACTTTGAAGTTAAGATTTACTTGTAGCCTTACTCCCTGTACTGCCAAAAAAGAACCTAAAAATAATGATAAAGCATCTACACAAACTATTTGTTGAAGTATGGGTTCTTTGTAAAAGTTTGCTATAAGTGAAGAACATAAACACAAAAGTATAGCAAAGAACAAAGATAATATTACATTGGTAACATATACTGTAGAATAATCTACAGGGATTAGGTCTTTCTTTCTTATCAAAGCATTAGAAAATCCTGAGTCTATAAAAGTATATGATATAGAAAAGAAGACTCCTGTCATAGCAACCAAACCATAGTCTGAGGGCATAAGCAATCGTGCCATTATTACACCTTGAATAAATGCAAAAATCTGTAATGCAAATTTTTCAAGTCCTACCCACACCATTCCAGAGAATGCTTTGTTTTTTAGAGATTCTGCCATAAATACTATTTACTAAGTAAACCTATAGTCTTATTTATTTTCTGTATTATCTTTTCTTTATTGTATCTTTCTTCTTTTAGTTTCATAGCAGAGAGTCTTACTTTCTCTGTGTTTTGTTCAGAAAATATCCTCATATTTCTAAAACCTTCTGCTATAGAATGAATATCTGCAGGGTCGGAACATAAACCTAAGTTATTTTCTTCTATGATTGTCTTACACGTCCCATTAAGAATACCAAATATAGGCTTGCCTACAGACAAGTAAGACTGAAGTTTCAGTGGTTCTGTCTTTTCTATCTCCTCGTTTGGTATAAGAGGCAAAACGAAAACATCGCTATGTCGCAATATATCGTCTATTTGGTTGTATGGTATTCTTTTATGCAGATTGACGTTCTTTATATTGTGTTCTTCTATATATTCCTTAACCTCTGTATATGATGACCCGTTACCTATTATGTTCAAAATACTGTTTTCAAGTTTTGCTTCATCAAAACCTTTTACAACGTTTATCATATTTTGGTACAAAGAAATATTTCCGGTAAAAGTAAAGTTAAATTTTGTGTTGTCAAGCCTTATCTCACTTATGACAAAATCCACAGGCTGCAACCAATTAGGAGTATAAGTTATAGTTTTCTCTCCTGCATACTTTGCTATAGAATCTTTAAAGCCTGAACTTGAAACCAAGATATTATCACAATTTTTATATACGTAAGCAACGAAAAGATTAAGTAATATTCTTGTCAAAAAAAATCTTGGAACTCCGTACATATACACAACATCGGGCCAAATATCAAAAGTCCATATAGATACAGGTTTATGATATTTCTTTTTAATAGCAATAGCAGGCAAAGCCACTGTAAGAGGTCCTGTCTGAGATACAAACACTAAGTCATAATCACCTGCTATCCTCTTTCCTATCTTTGATGCTCCACGTACGTATTTTATATAGTTAGAGATTTTCTTTCTTATACTGGTTTTATATCCTTCTATAAATGGAAACCTATATATTTTTGAGCCGTCCCATTCTTCTATAGATTCTCCCTTGTTTTCATATCCGGGAAAGACATAACTTTCGGGATAAGACGGATATTGACTTATAATATCCACCTTATAACCCTGCTTTTTCCATTCTTTTACAAGGTCGTTTATAAGAAAGTTCTCGGGGTAAAAAACCTCAGATATGACAAGAATTTTTTTCATTCTTCTATTTTCTCCACACCATCTTATTTACTATACCTGTATAAGATTGTATTATTTTCACAACCTTGGTTGATACGTTTTCGTCTGTGTAGTTTGGAACAGGTATTCCGTTGTCGGTGTTTTCGTTCATATCCACTGCAAGTTCTACTGCTTGCAACAAACTTTTTTCATCTATACCAGCAAGCACAAAACAAGCCTTGTCCAAAGCCTCTGGGCGTTCTGTACTCGTTCTTATGCAGATAGCAGGAAAACTTTTACCCAAAGAAGTGTAGAAACTACTTTCTTCTGGCAAAGTTCCACTGTCTGAAACTACCGCAAAAGCATTCATTTGCAAGTTATTGTAGTCATGAAATCCCAATGGTTCGTGCTGTATTACACGTTTATCAAGTTCAAACTTGCTTTGTTCCAATCTTTTTTTACTTCTTGGGTGGCAAGAATAAAGTATAGGCATATCATATTTTGCTGCCAATTTGTTTATGGCAGTAAATAAGGATATGAAATTCTTTTCTGTGTCTATGTTTTCTTCTCTATGAGCAGATAAAAGTATATACCCTTTTTTCTTTAATCCCAATTTATCAAGTATTTGCGAAGATTCTATCTCCTGTAAGTTGTTTCTAAGAACCTCTGCCATAGGAGAACCGGTAACATACGTTCTTTCCTTTGGCAAACCACATTCTGCCAAATATCTTCTTGCGTGTTCTGAATATGCAAGATTTACATCTGAGATTATATCTACTATTCTTCTGTTGGTTTCTTCTGGCAAACATTCATCTTTGCAACGGTTTCCAGCCTCCATGTGAAAGATAGGTATATGCAAACGTTTTGCTGCTATAGCAGAAAGGCAAGAATTTGTATCGCCCAATATCAACAAAGCATCTGGGTTTATATCCACCATAAGTTTGTAAGACTCTGCTATAATGTTTCCTATGGTTTGTCCCAAATCATTGCCAACAGCGTTCATATAAACTTCAGCATCTTGAAGTTTTAAATCTTTAAAAAATATCCCATTAAGGTTATAATCATAATTTTGTCCCGTATGAGCCAAAATAGTATCAAAATAATTTCTACATTTGTTTATAACGGCTGCCAAACGTATGATTTCAGGTCTTGTTCCTACTATTATAAGGAGTTTTAATTTACCGTTGTTTTTGAACTGTATATGTTTGTAATCCATAATTTTACTTTTATTTTTCTATCTCTTTATTCTATTTTTGTAGAACTTTGTTTTAATTTTCTATCTCTTTGTTTTAATTTCGTAGAACTTTGTTTTAGAATTCTATCTCTTCGTTTTAGAAAATTAGAATCAAGTTCTACGAAATTAAAACAAAGTTTTAGAAATCTCTTTCTTAGTTTTAGAAAATTAAAACAAAGTTTTATTTTTACATATTTACTTTTTCAAAATAGGTGTCTGGTCTTTGTGGGTCAAAGAGTTCATTTGCCCACATAAGAGTTATAAGTTTCTCTGTCTTACTAAGGTTAGTAATATTATGAGTATAACCCGGCAACATATGAACAGCCTCTGGTTTATCTCCACTTACTTCAAAACTTATTACCTCCTCGCTTCCTATCTTTCTTTCCTCTATAAGAGCGTGGCCGGATACTACTATAAAAAATTCCCACTTGGTATTGTGCCAATGTTCTCCTTTTGTAATTCCAGGATTTGAAACATTGACAGAGAATTGTCCGCATTTGTTAGTCTTTAACAGTTCTGTAAAACTGCCTCTTGCGTCTGTGTTCATCTTCAAAGGAAACTTTACTTTCTCCTTTGGCAGATAAGATAGGTAGGTAGCATATAATTTTTTCTCAAAACTTCCTTCTGCCATTTCGGGTACAATAAGTGTTTCACTCTGAGAACGAAACATCTTTATCAAATCTACTATCTCACCCAATTTTATCTCGTGTTCTACCTTTACTTTGCAAAAATCTCCCTCTCTGTTTTCATTACCGGAAAGTGCTGAAATAAGTTCATCTACCACATCATCTATATAAACCAAGTGCATCAAAACGTTAGGGTCATTTACTTGTATAGGCAAATCGTTTGCTATGTTGTTGCAAAATGTAGCAACGGCTGAGTTGTAGTTTGGTTTGCACCACTTACCGAAAACATTAGGAAAACGATATATAAGAACCTTTGCACCTGTTTGTTTAGAGTATTCTCGCATTAGGTTCTCTCCTGCCCTTTTGCTTTCTCCGTATGGGTTATCCAAAAGTGCCTGAATAGAAGAGGAAATCATTACAGGACAAGTATTTTTGTGTTTTTTCAGAGTGTTTAACAGTGTATCTGTAAAACCAAAATTACCTTCCATAAACTCTTTTTGTTCTTTTGGACGATTGACTCCTGCAAGGTGGAAAACAAAATCACAATCCCTACAATACTTATCAAGTTCCTCTTCTGTAGAATCTATATCGTATTCATATATATCTATATCTTTGGAAACTGAATACCATCTTGCTTTCTCCTGCTTTATGTTTTGCAGTTGTGCTACAAGGTTTTTGCCTACAAAACCTTTGGCTCCTGTTACTAAAATTTTCATTCTCTATATTATTGTTTTGTTATACTCTCGTATGTTTTATTTGGACAAAAATTCTTTCTCCATTATGTTTATAAGTTTCTCACTTCGCTGGGTGTAGTTGTCATAGGATTTTAGTTGCTCTTTGCCCTGTGCTATCAAAGTTTCTCTTTTCTGCTTGTTTGTCAAAAGAGAGTAAATCTTATCTGCAGCATCTTCTGGTGAAAGAGGAGAATAATATTCTACTGCCTTACCACAAAGACCTGTTGCAAAAGGTAAATCTACTGTAAGTATAGGTTTGTTCATTTTCATAGCCTCAGGATATACGGCAGTAAAACATTCCATAAGTGTAGGTTGAAAAACTATATCGCATTGCTCGTAAAGAGAAGGACATTCTTCTATATCCACCGTATCTATGAAAAGAAAATTATCTCTTATATTGCTGTCTATCTGTGGAAAAGCACTTTCTTTGCAAGTAAATACAAATCTAAATTTCAAATCTTTGTACCTCTGTTTTAAAATCTTTGCTATAGGTATGGAAATAGTTAAGTTTTTGAAATCGTAATAAGTAGAGATAGTCAAAAATGTATATCCGTCAAACTGTGGTAAAGTTTTTGGTTTCCAAAGTGAAGGGTTATCATAGATTTGATTGTAATAATTGGTAACAGTATAACATTTGGCTTTTTTGAATAGAAGTTGTAGTCTTCTTGTTATCTCTTTGTTTTCTGTGTAGAAAAGGTTTGTGCTTCGTTTAAAAAGATACTTCCTTACTCTATTGCCTATAAACCATTTCAGTTTTTGTTTTGCGTTTATTATAGTGTAGAAAGGTGATTCTTTCATAACTATTTGCGACATAGCAAAACCACTCAGATGTTTTACTTTAGGATTCCAACGAGAAGGACCAAAGACAGTAAATACCATATCTACATTTTTCTCTTTCACAAGATTATCCAAAAACTTATCTCTTCCTAATATAAGAGTGGAAAGTGAGTTTGTAATATCGTAAAAGAACACCTCTACATTTTCATACCCTTTTATATATTCGCCAGTGTTTTTCAGAAAAGAAGACAACACGACTATAAAACGGTGTTTTCCTGTATAAGTGTTCAGTGTCTTGCAAAAAGAATCTGCTACTTGCAAACCACCACCAGAACTTAAGTTTGTGGTATTTACTAATATTATCATACTATTTCTTTAAAAGATTTTATATGGGTAACTCTTTTGTCTTGCTGAGGTAAAACAGTATAATCCGAGTACAAGGCTTTAAGATACTCTTCGTAATCCTCCACTCCATAAAACTTTGTATCTTCAAAATCATACAAAGTAGGTTTTCCCATTACTTTTTCTTTTACCGTTTCTTTCATTCCCCACGCTCCATAATGGTTTGCTATGTAATCGCCTTCGTTTTTCAAATATCGTTTTTCTATAATATTGAATACTTGAAACTTATCTTTAGGAAAATGTAGTATATGCAGACAACGAGAAATCATTTTCTTAAGAAAAGAATAGTTTTTCAAATCATAAAAGCGGTAATTGTTTATATGGTAAAGCAGGTTTATCTTATGATTGTTTGAAAAGAAAGATGTGTCGCCGTCTGTTTTGTCCAAAGGAAAAATATCTATACTTACGCCAGAATAAAACTCAGAATTTATTTCTTGTATTTGTGTTTTTGTGTTTTCTATCTTTATAAAACCACCGTAAAAGTTTGGAGTATTTTCTTTAGAAACAAGTTTTAAATCCTTTGAAATAGAACTCTGCAAGAGGGTTTTAAGTTTCTCAAAATCCTTTCTAAAAACTCCAAAATCCATATCATCGTCCCAAGGAATGAAACCTTTGTGTCGCACTGCTCCAAGCATACTTCCGCCAAGCATATAATAGGTAATACCATTTGCCAAGCAAATACTGTGAAACTCTTTCGCTATTTGCAGTACGTATGTATGGACTTTGTCAAGTTCTTGTTGTGTTATCATTTTACTCTACCAGAGTTTAATTTATAATCATAACTATGTAGTCCCTCTTTTCTAAAATCCTCGTGGTATCTTTCCAAAACGTGTTTAAATACTTCTTCGTATTGAGGTATAAGAACATCGTTTTTCTGTAACATATTGTTTATAATATCGTTGGCAAGTGAAGAGGTAAGAGAAATATCTGTCTTTTCGCCGTTGAAAGATGTTCCTTTGATAGAACCAGGTGAAACATTAAGTATTCTATTTGTTGCTCCAGATTTTTCAAGTTCTACATTCACACTCTCTATAAAGATTTTCAAAGCTGCTTTCGTTGCTCCATAAACAGAAAAGAAAGGTGAAGACATATAACCTGCAATACTTACCATAACAGAACAAAAGAAATCTTCTTTTGAAAGCAGTTTATCGTAAAACAAACGTATAAGGCGTATAGCAGGAAGAGTATTTACAGCGAAATAGTTTTGTATCTCTTTGTCTGAAATATCTTTGAACAAAGCCAACCGTCCAAAACCTGCCGTTATTATCAAAGAATCTATATCTGTAAAACGGTTAAAAAATGAGTAATCTTCGTTTGTTAAATCAAAAACGAAACTCTGCACCTTTTCACTACTGAAAATAGTATCGTCCCATTTGCTTTTATCTACAACATATACGGTTTTAGTGTCTTGTCTTTCGCAAAGTGTTTTTGCCAGTGAAAGACCTATACCGTTCGCTCCTCCTATTACAAGAATATTTTTCATCTATGTGTTATCTTTTCTTTGAGAAAATTTCCTAACTCTTTTCCTTTATATAATATGTATAGGGTTTATCCAAATCAAAAAATATATCGCCGTGATAGTTTGGCATCTTTACAGGTGTTTTCCAATCTCCGTATTTATGCGTTAGCAATCTATCATAATCTTTTGGCATAGGTATTTTTATATCTTCAAAATCCATATACACCGTTTGTTCTATATCCTGTTTTAAAATATCGTGTTTTCTATTGTCAAACTGAAAAGACAAAAGCGAAAGAGTGTTTGAAGATGTGTTATTGTACTTTTGGCATTCTTTTTCATAAAGAGAAAGATATTTTTCATCGTTCATAAAAGAAGAAAAACAAGTTCTAATTGTTTGTCTTATAATTCTTTTCAGTGGATTTTTATCCTTATAATAGCGAGATTTGAAAGAAGAATAAAACAAAGCCTTTTTTAGATAATGGTTTGCTCGTTTGGATTGTTGTTTTAATAGTTCTGCATCATCTATAACAACGTCCATAGGAAAAATATCTATAAACACTCCCTGATTATAAGGATATTTGCACCCCAATTCTGATTTCTGTATAGCCGTTGTTTCAGAATTTCTCAGACGAGCAAAACAACGAAAATACCCTTTATCGTTTTGCCAAGTTTGAAGAAAATAAGGGTGAGTAAATTCCTCACTATGAGAGAGTAATTTATTGTATTCACTCCTTTCCATCATCAAATCCACATCATCATCCCAAGGAATAAATCCTTTGTGTCTTGCAACCCCTATCATAGTTCCACCAGATGCGATGTATTTTATAGAATATTTTTCGCACACTCGCTGAAACTCTTTCAGCAAATCTGTTTCTACTTTCCAAATATCTTTAAGAGAGGGTTGCATAACAAAAAATACAGGTTTATCTTATCTTGTTCAACAACAGCAAAAACAAATACAAACAAAAAAATAACTTATGCTTCAAAAGTGAAAACTCTATACGCATTTTCATAGACAAAGGTAAGGACTTCAGAGCAAAGAAATCTTTTAAAAATTCTTCGTTTCTTATAGTTTTAACCTTATCCTTGAACTCTGAAAATTTATGTACGTGTTTCAATAGTTTGTTTGATATTATGTTGTTCAAATTCAGCATTATCCTTATAGGAAAATACTTATCCAAAAGGTGTTTATAGTCTATCTCTTTCAGTCTTTTCCAGCACTCTATTTGTCCCTGCAAAAGATTGTCTTTATAAATGGAGGTTACTTGAGAGTTATGTATAACGTAATAATAAGTATAATCATCTGAAACATAAACAGAACCGCAATCATACAAGAGTTGCAAAACTCCTGCTTGGTCTTCACCGTACCAAAGGTTTAACCCAGCTTGCAAAGTCTTTCTTACAAACTCTCTTTTTATCAATTTGGTACAGAGATACACCGTTATACCTGTTGTCTGGGTTTGTTTGTCGTAAAGAAAAGCGTTTTCTATCAAATCATCTTTTGATTTCCCTTCGTACAAACCTACATACTTCCTTATTACCTTATGTTTTTGATTATCTATAACGCTGTAGTGCTGAGATGAAACAACATCTACATTATATTTCTGTGCATAAGAGAGCATTTTCTCTATATATGATGTTTCTACATAATCGTCCGAATCTACAAAAGTAACGTACTCTCCCACAGATTTTTCAAAAGCGTTTAGCCTTGTAATAGATACGCCTTGGTTTTCTTGTGTATAGGTTTTTATTCTCTTGTCTTTTTCTGCCCATGTTTTACAAACCTCAAACGAAGAGTCTTTGCTACCATCATCAAAAAGTATTATCTCTATGTTTTTGTAGGTTTGTTCAACGAGTGTTTTTATACAAACATTCAGAAACTTGCTTGCATTATACACAGGTACTATTATAGAAACAAGAGGATTATGCATTATTCTTCTACTCCTAAAGCACGTTTAAGATAATTCAAAGAAAACTCTCTTAGTTCTTCTTTCTTTTTATTTACTTTTTCGTAATCTATATCGTAAAGATGATTTAGAAACTCCTCTGTCAAATCTTCTTCAGAATTTATTATCCTACCCTCCAACCCTAACAAAGAAAGCAAAGAATACAACCTTGAACCACCTCTTATTTTATTGATTATGACTACAAAAGGTTTATTGAAAATAATGGAGAATACTGTACCGTGAAAAGAATCCGTAAAGATATAATCGCTATCATCAAACATCATTATCCATTTCTCTACATCTGGAAGTATATATTGGGTTATATCTTCGGCTTTTGAATCTACATTTTCTTTAACTCCTACACCCTCAGTATCCATATTTAAATAAGTAGCAAGTTTTTTTGTCAAAGTACCCGTCTGTTCTGTTTGGTCAAGGACATAACAAAACATACGTTTTTTATCTCCTTTTTCTTCGTTTGTAGAACTTTGTTTTAATTTTCTAAAACTTGATTCTACGTTTGTAGAACTTGATTCTAAAAAATTAGAACAAAGTTTTAGATAATCCTCTTTTGTCAATAGGATAGTAGGGTCTAAAACCAAGACTGCCTCTTGGTCAAACTCTTTTTTCAAAATATCTATTGCAGAGGACTCTCTAACGCTTACGGCTTTGAATTTCTTAACAAGTTGTTTGCAAATCTGCTTTTCTTCCAATGAATACTCGTTCAAATTATCTACTCCAAAAGAAGCCGCATAAGAAAATCTATCTATAGAATCATCGTCCAAAAAATCAAAGAAATATCTTTTAACATCTGCATATCTTCTTCGCCAAACTTGGTCGCTACCTGCTATATATATATCGTATTGTTTTATTTTGTTTTTATCAGGATGTCGTTTTCCGCAAAAAAAATCTACAGTCCTTATATTTTCTTTTATAAACCTCTGAGGATTACGAGATATAACTTCATAATCTTCTTTTTTCACTCGTTTTTTGAAAAAAGGTTTATATTTGTCATCGTTTTTCAAAACTCCATAAAAGAACCTTGCTGCATAGTCTTTTAATATAACTATTAAAGATCTTCTTCTCAAAGTAGGATTATCTGTTATAACATCAAAACCTAAATCTCTTACTGTCTTTTGAAGAGCATAGGCTTGGAGTATTCCTCCAAAATTGATGCGTAAAGGTTGTGTGAAGATTATAACTTTTTTCATAATTATAGCTTCTTAGAAAAAGTGTGTTCTATTTTTTTGCCAAATTTTTGCCAAAGAGCATTCCAACTTACTATTCTTAAATAGTCTAACAGTGTTGCTACTATATAGAAAACTATAATCTCTAAAAGCATAAGCAACAAACAAGAAAGAGAAGAATAGGTCGAAAAAATTTCTCTCGCTGTTTTGACATAATAAGGCATAATATTAGGGTTACTATGGAACAAATAAACCGTGAAAGAACTTAAGGCTATACGGTTTATATGTTTATTTGAAATTTCAAGTTTAGAGAAAAACAAAAGCAAGTACAATGCAGAAACAATAACCAAAGGCGAAGAATATATCCAAAGTATCTGCACTATATCATCTAAACGGTTTTGTTTTGTGATGACAAAAAGCAATGTTTCCAAAACGCAAATAGATAAGAAAACTATTAAATCTTTCTCTTTTTTCATAGAAAACAGTTTCTTATCCATAGCATAAAGTTTTATGTATCTTGCCAAAAGATAAAGACCTATAAAAGAAAGTGTTGAATATCCTTGAGCAAAGAATTTGGTAGCATCTACAAAGTACCAACCATATATTGTTTGGAAAATGTAAAAGGCTATAAGAACCAAACGCAACTGTCTTTCGTTTGAGTGTTTTACAAAAGCATTTAAAACCGGTGAAAGTATATAAAGACAGATATAAGCCTTTATAAACCAGCCTTGTTTCTTTGCAAAAAAACATTCTTGTATTCCTTCCCAAGATATTTGTCTTTCTCCTATAAATACAAAGACAAGATATATACCTATATAGAAAAACAATATCTGGTAGAGAAACTTTAGAAAACCTTTTATTTTGGCATTTATAGAAAACCAGCCCGAGATAAAAATAAATACATTAACGGCTACTATGCACAGAAACTCAAAAAACATTCTGCTTGTAGCACCTAATGGTCTATGGTTCAACTCTTGCAAAGACACAGGACCAAGAGCGTAAAAATTTACGTGCAAACCAAGAATCATAATCATAGAAACGATTCTTAGAAGTTCTATATTGGATTGTCTTTGTTTTATCATGGACGTAATTTATTTATTCTTGTTTTGATTTTTTCTACAACAAACTCTCTCTCATTCTTTTCCATACCTATGAAGTATATTGTTGTCAATACACTTAAAGAACTTACTACCAAAGTTTCAAATAGTCTTAGCATGGATTGAGGTTGCAATAAAACTATAATCAGTGGCAACACACAGGCTACAAGAGATACTTCAAAAACTCTTAACAACACGTTTTTCAAATACAAAGAGGGTTTCAGGTTTATTAAATCCTTCACAAGATACAGTCGCACAAATATCAGTACAAAATAAACCGCTATGAAAACTATATATGCTGAAACAGGGGAACAACCTAATTTATAGACCAAATAAGTAAGTGGAAAATCCAAAAAAGCAACCGTTCCCACAATTATTTGATATTTTTTTATCTTTCCTGTTGCCAACATACTCTTTACAAGTGTATCTGCTAAAACTGTACAAAGTGTACCTATAAAACTCAACCTCACAAAGATAACAGAATATTCCGGTACCTTGTGTAGCCATATATCCAACACCGTTTCAGTTTCCAAACATATAGGAAGAGCAAAGAAAAATATAAGAAAATAAGAATATTTTGAGCCTCTTATTATCAACGAATGCATATAAGATTTCTCACCCATAGCATAAGATTTCGTTATCTGAGGAGAAAGAGCCAAAGAAAAATTGCCAACAAACTTATGCACAGCACTATCTACCTGTGCGGCTATACCTCGTGCTGCATTTACTTTTACGTGAAAAAACATATTGGTAAGCACATTAACTCCCTGAGTACTAAGTATCCACACTCCATTACCTATTAAATTCCAACCGGCAAAAGACCCTAATTCTGTCAAAAGTTTTTTATCAAAAGTAAAAGAAAGTCTGCACTCTTCAAATTTTCGTCTGCAATAGATAATATAAATACCTTTTATTACCATATCTGCACATAAAAGCAAAAGAGCATAAGCCTTTAGTTTATCCATAGACGTGGCTGTAATAAGGTATGCAACAGACAGTTTCAAACCAGCTTCCAACAAAGAAACGTATGCAAAGGTACTCATTTTTTCGTGCGCTATTATGCAAGCATTAAAAGGTACGTTTATAAGGTTTAGAGCAAACAACATTATCGCAAACTGTAACACCCAATTAGCAGCACTTAACCTTCCCAATGGAATGTTCATTCTGTTGTTTAGAAACCACACCGCTATAATTTCTGCTAAGATTATGATAATTAGAGCCATAAGTATTTGTATTATAAGAGATGTGGAAAATATAGTCTTAAGTTTGTTCTTATCTCCTTTACCTAACTCAAAGGTAATGAACCTACTAACAGCAGTAGAAAGAGATTGTGAAAGTATAGAGAACATAGCCACCACACCCCCAACGACATTGTAAATTCCATAGTCGTCTTCACCCAACACATGCAAAACAACCCTGCTGATATACAAATTCACTATCATCAAGATAAACATCCTGATGTAGAGAATAAGTGTATTTTTGGCTATTCTTTTACTATCTAAATTATTTTCAAGCATTTAACACCTTTAAGACCTAACATCCAAAAACGGCAAAGCCCTGTCAGTCCCATAGACTAACAAAAGAAATATATTAAAAATGAGGTGCAAAGTTAATACTTTTTAATCAAACTAACAATTTTTTACCCCATCTGAATACAACTTTATCTCATTTTTCTAAAACAAAGAAAGAATTTTCTATCTCTTTATTCTATTTTTGTAGAACTTCGTTTTAATTTCGTAGAACTTGATTCTAATTTTCTAAAACAAAGAGATAGAAAATTAAAACAAAGAGATAGAATTCTAAAACAAAGTTTCAGAATAGCGAAACAAAGAAAGAGAATTTTCAAAATAAAGTTACAAGAAAACGAAACTTTATATATAAATTCTACCTTTTCTCTCTGAAAAATTGGAGTTTATACTTGCTAAAAGTAAAACATTTTGTAACTTTGCAGTGTGAAAGAAGATAAAATGAAAAAAGAATTCGGAAAATGGTTGATGGATATTGCAAAGTATTTAATGACTGCGGTATTGTTATCAACGTGGTTTAACGGAATTGGGGATTGGAATACAATCACACATATCTTAATATGTGTTGCTGTTGTAGGTGTATTGATATTAGGATTATATTTTACAAAAGAAAGTAAAGAATAGAGAAAGGAGTTTATAATGAATGCGTATGTTAGTTTTATATTGTTGATTGTATGTGTGCTTATAGGTTGTTTGTTTATCCATTTAGAGAACAAACAAAATAAGAAACAAACAAGTAAATAAAAACAAAATTATGGCAAGACCAATAGAACCAACACCTGTACTAAAAGGCGAAGATGCGTTTAACTTCGTTAAGGCAATGGAAGAAGCTGAAAAGGTGTCGCAAGAAGAAAAAGAGAAAATGGAAGAGGCTTATCAAAAATTAAAGTCTTGGCTTACGTTTGACATATAAAAATATATGGAAGATAACATAAGAATTGTAAGATTGACACAAGATTACCATTTTTCTTCTTTTGATTGTGGTGAAGGAGATTTAAATGATTTTTTACTTAATGATGCAAAAAATTATTTAAAACATCTTTTATCTGTTACATATATTATAGAGACAGACCAAGATATTGTAGGTTACTTCTCTGTTTCAAATGACAGAATTTCATTTGAAGATTCTGATAAGGCAACATGGCGAAAGATTAAAAATATTTTTCCACATCGCAAACATAGAAAAGATTATCCTGCTGTTAAGATAGGACGTTTAGGTATTAGTAAAAATTATCAAAGACATAATTTAGGCTCTGAAATTCTTTACTTTATCAAAAGATTATTTGTTACAAACAATCGTACAGGTTGTTGTTTTGTTACGGTAGATGCATTACCTTCTGCTATAGGTTTTTATCAACATAATGGTTTTCGTCCTTTATTAAAAGAGAAACCTGTAGAAAGTGTTACTATTCCTATGTATTTTGATTTAAGTACATTGATTGATTAAACGATAATTTTTCTCTTTTTATTGGGACGGTAATTTTGTTATCGTCTTTTTTTTATCTAAATACAAAAGTTTCTTTTACAAAAAATAGAATTAAAAAACTTATCTCTAAATCTTGAACAACTCACTACTTGTTGTGCAAAGGTGGTGCGGAAGTGTTAAGAAAATGTATAAAAATTTCATAAGATGAATACTTAGTTATTGTAATAGAAATATATGTAATAGCATAGTATATACTTATCCTAACAGAGTATAATCATTATAAAAAAAATAAAGGAGATAACTTTTAAAAATTACCTCCCTTTGTTGTCCCATCAAGATTCGAACTTGAGTTAAGAGAGCCAGAATCTCTCGTGTTGCCACTACACTATGGGACATTATTTTCTTTCTAAGAACAAGTCTAAAACGTTAAGTTTATTTTATTATTGTATATTTTTTTAAAAAATTTTTATTTTTTTTTGTTTTTCTCTGTGTTTCAATAAAATAAATTTATCATTTTTTTATCTTAAACTCTTTATTATTATTTCACAACGTGGAAATATAGTAGAGTTCAACTTGTTTTGATTATCTATCTGCTTCAAAAGTTCTTTGTTTGAAGAACCTCTTGTAGTAATATTTGATTCTGGTACTCCTTCAGATACAAGATATTCTTTTATAGCCTCTGCTCTTTTCTTTGAATTCTCGTTATCTTTTCTAAGGTCTAAACCATCAGTTGTTATTCTTCCAACTATTTCTACATTTATATTAGGGTACAATAACAAAGTCTTAACTATATCGTCCAAAACAACGTTACTTTCTGGTAACATAGCCACTGTACCATCTTCTTTTTCTTCAAAATAAAGGTCACCTTTCAAAGGAATATTTGAACCTACTTTTATCTCAGAAAGTCTTACTGTAAGGATAGTATCTTTACCTGTTGCATCATCGTAAGATATATGTCTGAAATAATTGAAATAACCATTCTTTGTAACATAAATATCGTATGATTTGTTTGGCAGAAGTTTTATCTTAGTGCTACCGGCATCTATAACGTTAAGCATTTCTATATCTGTACCACTTTCTTTTACTCTTATGTTAGCGGTAGTTCTTTGTTTTGCAATACTATCTATTGGATTTATATACAAAGGATGATGTTGAGTATAAATCTCTGCCTTTATAGTGTGTCCCAAACCTCCGTCTTGCAAATTGTCAAGCACAATTATATAGGACTCTCCTTGTTCTACATCTATATATTTTCCATAAGCATCTGTAGAAGACTTAGAAATAAAAGCAGAAGTACCTGTAAGAGAAAGACCTGTTGCACCTTTAAGAGTACCATTTACAGAAGACATAACACTTCTTATAGGTTTAACTCTGTTCTTCTCTACCCTATTGCAAAAATATTTGTCTGTATATTTATAAACCAAAAAATCATAATCGTCCAATTCACTTTTTGGTTTTATATCTATAATAAGTTTTCCACTATAAGGACAATCTATTTTGTACCAAACTGTGTTATGTTCTTGTTCAAAAACATTTTTGGTTTGAGCATCTCTTTTTATATCTTCCACAAATCCTGCTCCCTGCAATGGTTCTGTTGGTCCAAAAGCAGAATCCAACATCAAAGACATCGCAAACAAACAATCCGCCGAACGTGGTGGAAGTGCAATTTCCAAAGGTTTCTCAACAACTTCTTGCTTTTTCACCTTCTTTTTCTTTTTCTTTACAGTCTGAGCAGAAACACAAGGTGCGACTAAAAGCAATACTAATAATATTGTTATTATCCTTTTCATAATATATTTAATTGTTTGTTTATTCGGTGCAAAGATAGTAAAAATTTGGTATTTACAAGTTTTTTAAACGTTTTTTTTCTATCTATTGATAAAAAAATGTATCTTTGCAGACTGAATTTTTAATTTTTAACTTTATATATTTTTGAATTCTATGCAAGCAGTAACAAAAACAAACTTTAATTTTAAAGGTCAAAAAAGCCTATACGAAGGCAAGGTAAGAGATGTATATAACATTGATAACAAATATCTTGCTATGGTTGTAACGGACAGAATTTCTGCATTTGATGTTGTATTACCAAAAGGAATACCTTTCAAAGGACAAATACTTAATCAGATTGCAGCAAAGTTTCTTGATATTACACAGGATATAGTTCCTAATTGGAAGATAGCAACTCCAGACCCTATGGTTACAGTAGGTAGGATGTGCGAACCTTTCAAAGTAGAGATGATAGTAAGAGGCTATTTGGCAGGTAGTGCTTACAGAGCATACAAAGAAGGTTGCAGAGAACTTTGTGGTGTAGCTTTACCAGAGGGTATGAAAGAAAACGATATGTTTCCTACTCCTGTCATTACACCCACAACAAAAGCCGATGCAGGTCATGATGAAAACATTTCAAAACAAGAAATCATAGAACAAGGCCTAATATCCAAAGAAGATTACGAACAAATAGAGCAATACGCTTTGAAACTATTTGCAAGAGGTAGTGAAGTTGCAAAACAAAGAGGTCTTATTCTTGTAGATACAAAGTACGAGTTTGGAAAATATGACGGCAAAATATACCTTATAGATGAAATACACACACCAGACTCTTCTCGTTATTTCTACCTTGATGGTTATGAAGAAAGACAACAAAAAGGAGAAAAACAACGCCAACTAAGTAAAGAATTTGTAAGAGAATGGCTTATGGAAAACAATTTCCAAGGCAAAGAAGGACAAACTGTTCCTGAGATGACAGATGAAATCATAGAGAACATATCTAATCGTTACATAGAACTTTACGAACATATCACAGGAGAGAAATTTGTAAAAGAAAACTCTGAAGGCAATATCGTTGAACGTATAGAAAAGAACGTTACAAACTATATAAACAGTTTATAATGAGAAAATATTTGTTGTACTTTGTCTTTGTCATTTGCTTGACTACAATAGTATCATCTTGTGGCAAAGACAAGGTTTATCAGAGTAGGGAAACCTTTTCAGACAATACTTGGGACAGACTAACAAAGGACAACACAGTTACTTTTTCCGATATAGAGATAGAAGACACCACAAGTGTATATGACATATATGTAACCCTAAGGCACGCACCTTTCATAAACGAAAACAAGGTTAAAGTGCTTATGAAAGTAATCTATCCAAGTGGAATATCCAGAGAGTCTGTTCATACTATAAAATTACGCGACCGTTTTGATAAAAAATGGGTTGGTGATGCTATGGGAGATTTGATAGACGTGGAAGACCAAGTAAAACATTTCGTTTCCTTACCTGAAAAAGGCGTTTACACTATATCTCTTACCAATCTTGGAAAATACAGCAAACTTGTAGGTATAATGGATATAGGTGTAATGGTTAAGAAATCTAATCTGAAAGACTACAAGAATGCTAAATAATCCATACAAAATTCTTGAGAACAACCCTTACAATCAACACATTCTTCCCATTCTTGCCTCTTTACCATCTACTCCGGGAGTGTATCAGTATTTTGACAAGAATGGGAAGATAATCTATGTAGGCAAGGCAAAAAATCTGAAAGCAAGAGTACTATCCTATTTTCGCAACGATACACAGCATAGTCTTAAAACTCAGATACTTGTAAGAAAGATTGCGGATATAAAATTCATACATGTTAATACTGAAACAGAGGCTCTTCTTATGGAGAACAACCTTATAAAAAAGTTTCAACCAAAGTATAACATAATGCTCAAAGATGACAAAACTTATCCGTGGATAAGGATTACCAACGAAGAGTTTCCTAAAATCTATTCTACAAGACATCAAGTCAAAGACGGTTCTCAGTATTATGGACCTTATCCAAGTGGTAAGATACTTAAAGAACTTTTGAGCCTAATTCGTAGAGTTTTCACTTACCGCACTTGTAACCTACCTCTTACAGAAGAAAGCATAAACAAGGGCAAATACTCTTCTTGTCTGAATGCACAAATAGGACTTTGTCTTTCCCCTTGCACAGGCGAACAATCCCGAGTGGAATACCATAAGGAAATAAACGGAATACGACAGATAATCAAGGGCAATTTCTCTTCTTATCTCAATGAAATGAAAGACAAGATGATGGAATACGCCGACAAACTACAGTTTGAAAAAGCCCAGCAAATAAAAGAGAAGATAACCTTGTTGGAAAACTATTCGGCTATGAGTGCCATAGTTTCCAACACCGTGAAAGAGATAGAATGTTACTCTTTTATAGACGACAGCGACAAGATATATATGAATATGACTAAGGTTGTTGAGGGCAAGATAAACACTTCATTTTCTGTAAGTATAGAAAAGAAACTTGATATTTCTGCTTTGGAAACCTTTACTATGGCTATAGTTCAGAACCGTATAGACAAAGGGTGGCTGAGCAAAGAAATCATAGTACCAGAGTATTTAGATTTACCAAAAGACTATGTTTTGCAGACTGTACCTCTTTCTGGTGAGAAGAAAAAGATTTTGGATTTTTCTTTGCATAACACATTGTTTTACAGAAATCAAAAGATAAAAAAAGCCAAGATACTTGACCCTGAACGTTGGAGCAATAAAGTTGTTTTGGAGATGCAGAAAGACCTTCACCTTGAAAAACCTCCACATCATATAGAATGCTTTGATAACTCTAATATTCAAGGAACTAACCCTGTTGCCTCTTGTGTTGTCTTCCGTGAGGGCAAACCGTCAAACAAAGAGTACAGACATTTCAACGTAAAAACAGTTGTAGGACCCGATGACTTCGCTTCTATGCGTGAGATAGTCTATAGGAGGTATTCACGTTTGGAAAACGAGGGCAAACCTTTGCCAGACCTTATCGTAATAGATGGAGGAAAAGGACAGTTGCACAGTGCTTGCGAGGCATTGAAAAAAGCCGGTGTTTTGGACAAGGTTACCGTCATAGGCTTGGCAAAAAGATTGGAAGAGATTTATTTTCCAAACGACCCAATACCTATTTGTTTGGACAAAAGGTGCCATACTCTGCAAATAATTCAGCATATAAGGGACGAGGCTCATAGATTTGGTATAACGTTCCATAGAGATAAGAGAAGCAAAGCCACTTTTAAGACACAACTTACAGATATAGAGGGTATAGGAGAAAAAACAGCGAGAGATTTATTGCTAAAATTCTCTTCTGTAGAGAAGATAAAAATTGCTACTCTACAATCCTTAACAGACTGTATCGGCAAAAGCAAAGCTCTAAAGGTTTGGAATTTTTACCATACAGAAAAAGAATAGTAAGTAAAAAAAAGTTAATTACTTGTTTATCATATATGTTACAAGGTTTACCTAAAGTAATTTACTTGAGGTAATCAATATAAACGATTGTTTTATAATGTTATAAGTTATTTTTTAAGATATATTGTTAAAATAAAAATAGTTAATTCACTATATTACAGATATATTACAAGATTTACATAAAGTACTACTTTAGTTAAACTTTGTAAATAACTAACTATAAAAGAATTAAACTTATAGAGTTTATTAAAAAATAACATAGTTATTCTTAAAAAAGAGTTTATTATCAAAAGATAATATCTCTACAAAACACAGTATAATAATAAGATAATGAAAACAATTTGATTTTTATGTTTCAGAGTAAAAATTTTATTATGTTACTGTATTTCTGCACAAAGTTTTAACAGTAGTAAAAACCTAAAAAATGAAAATTTTGTGAAAAATCGGAAAATAATGAAAATCAACAAGTTTAACCTTTGACTGAAAAACGTACCAAACAAACTGCACAAAGCAATGTTTGTTTGGTACGTTTTTTTCGTCTTTAAGGTTACGTTTTTTGTTGATTTTTTTTTGTGGGTGAAAGAGAATTTTAAGTCTATTCTTTGATTATCAAACTATTAGACACAAAAAAAAATTTACCAAATTTTGTTTTTATTTTAAACTCCTTAAAGTTTTTGCTGACCTGTAAGACCCGAATAAAATAAAACTTGATTTTAATCTCACAAAGTCTTGTTTCACGCTCGCAAAACTTTGTTTCGCTCGTATGTAACTTCGTTTTAAAATTCTATCTCTTTATTCTATTTTTGTAGAACTTTGTTTTAATTTCGTAGAACTTGATTCTAACTTTCTATCTCTTCGTTTCAGAAAATTAAAACAAAGTTTTAGAATTCTCTTTCTTTGTTTCGTGAAATTAAAACAAAGAGATAGAAAATTAAAACAAAGTTACACACGAGCGAAATTTTGTTTATGCATAATAGAGTATGGGGTTATTTTCCTATGGTAGTAATTTTGTTGGTTATAAGTATATTGGTGAAGAAGCACATTTAATTATAGTATATAAATACTTTAATATTAAGATATTACATATTACAACAGTTATCTATATTTTCTAATCAAAGAATATTTTTTTGAGCATTTATTCGCTTTATATGTTGCTGTTAGAAAAAAATATATTATCTTTGTAGTATGAAAAAATTATTATTGGTTTTAATATTATTTGCTGTTCAACCTTTGGTTTTTGCCCAAAACGTGTATATTAGTGGAGAGGGCAAAGATATTAAGGGTAAGGCAGTTAAGTTATATTCCATAGCGGACGATATTTCAGAGAAACAAAAAGAAGAACAGGTATTGAAATTATCCGAAGAGGATAGCACGTTTTCTTTTGCTATAACTCTTTCGGGTGAAAGAAGTGTTGTGGTGAAAATAGATTTTATGTCCTACTCTTTTGTAACCAAACCCGGTACAAAATATCATCTGCAAATAGATGATTTTTCGCTATCTAAGGAAGATTCTTTGCTTGGGCTTGCATACGGTAAGGTGCTTCCATGTTCATTGACTATGGAAAGGTATGACGGTATAAATTTGCCTATGTTTGACGTGGATATGGTGTTGAACGATTTTATAGTTGATAATCAAAGATTGTTGTTTGTTAAAGACTCTTCTACCATAGCCTCTTTACATTCTTTAAAAGACTCTCTTATAGAAATTTACAAAGATAACGATTATATAAAAAACTATGTTGTATATAGTGTTGCAAATGTTGATTACGCCTTTGCTATAAAAAGTAGAGCAAGCCTAAAAGACTCTCTTTTTGCACATAAGCCTATATTATACAACAACTTAGCCTACACAGACTGTTTTAAAAACATATTCAGCAAATATTTCTCAAAGGGTTACAAATACATAAAACGCAAAGATATTGAAAATTGGTTGGCAAGCAAGAATTACAACGCTTTCAACGATGCTTTGGGTAGAGATAAAGTATTGGAAAATGAGGTATTTAGAGAGTTTGTCTTCTTGCAGGGAATGAAAGATGCGTATTTGGACGGTTATTTTGATAGGAAGTTGGTTTTGCAGATGTTAGAACAGTTTGTAGGTATTACAAAGTTTGAAGCACACAAACAAATAGCCCAAAATCTTGTAGATGTGTTGAGCAATATAAATGCAGAAAATTCGGATATTAAAGACTTAGAAGTCAAAGATATAGACGGACAAAAAGTACCTCTAAACAAGTTCATAAAGGATAAAACTCTTATAGTTTGTTTCATAAGATTTGACCAAGAAATATCTTTGAAAGAAATGGAGGGAGTGCATTTTTGTTACGACTCTATAAAGGACTATTGCGATGTACTTACTATCTGTTGTTCTGATAATTACGAAAAAATGTACAACTTTATAAAAAACAATAAAGTTGGCAACAAATACAAGTGGGATTTTGTTTATTTTGATAATAACTACGATATTTTTGAGAAGTTTCATATAAGAACCTTTCCTACTTTTGTACTTATAAACCCAGAGGGCAAGATAGTGAAAAATCCTATGGACTCGCCGTCTTTGGGTGCTTTATTAACTTTTAAGAAAAAACAACAGTAAAAGAATATGTCCGACAGTATAGTAATCATACCAACGTACAAAGAGAGAGAAAACATAGAAAACATTATAAAGTATGTTTTCAATCTTGAACAAGAGTTTGATATTCTTATCATAGATGACAATTCGCCAGATGGTACGGCGGATATTGTGAAAAATCTTATGCAAGAATATCCTAACAGATTGTTTCTTGAGCAGAGAAAAGGTAAGTTGGGTTTGGGTACAGCCTATATACATGGTTTCAAATGGGCTTTGGAAAGGAACTATGACTATGTTTTTGAAATGGATGCAGACTTTTCTCACCCACCAAAAGATTTGATGAACTTGTACAAGGCTTGCAAAGAAGGTGCTGACTTAAGCATAGGTTCAAGGTATTTGGACGGCAAAATATCTGTTGTCAATTGGCCTATAGGACGTGTAATTATGTCTTACTATGCTTCGGTTTATGTAAGGAAAGTCTTGGGTATGAAGGTTTGCGATGCTACTGCTGGATTTGTTTGCTATAGAAAAGAACTGTTACAACGCATAAACTTTGACAAAATAAAGTTTGTAGGCTATGCTTTTCAGATAGAAATGAAATACACCGCTTGGAAACTTGGTGCAAAGATAAAAGAAGTACCTATAATATTTACAGATAGGGTTCTCGGTCAAAGCAAGATGAGTATGAAAATATTTAAAGAGGCTTTCTTTGGAGTGTTCTCTTTGAGATTTAGAAATTGGAAAAATTATTAAACAAGATGAAAAAGATTATAGTCAATTTAGCATTATTACTTGTTTTTGGGTTAAGTGCATTTGCTCAAAATGAATTGGATGTAGAACATCTTATGGACGGAACTTATAGGATAAAAAGAAGTATGTATCCTATAGAGTTTGAAGATAATAACACTTTTGAGTATTATAACTCTAAATTTGAGAAATTTTCTTACAATGTGAAAACAGGCAAATCCACTGCTATAGAAAAGTCTATGGATTTGAATGCAAGTAATAGTGGTGATAAGGATAAATTGTTTTTAGAGAAAAACGAAGTATCTAATAATGAAGCATATATAAAGAACAATAACTTATTTGTATCTCACAATGGAAACGAGAAACAAATAACTTTTGACGGTGATAGCATAAACATTATTTATGGACAGAGCGTTCATAGAAACGAGTTCGGAATAGAGAAAGGTTTGTTCTTCTCTGAAAATGGTGAATATTTGGCTTACTACAGAATGGACCAAAGTATGGTGGGAGATTATCCACTTGTAAATACACAGACAAGAGAAGCCAAACTTGTGAATATAAAATACCCTATGGCAGGAGAAAAATCTCACGAAGTATTGGTTTATGTTTATAGTTTCTCTACAGGAAAGACTGTTATGTTGAAAACTCGCAAAAATTCTTCTGTAGAAGAAAGAGAGATGTATCTTACAAACATTGCTTTATCTCCAGATGGCAAAACGGTTTATATTCAAAAACTTAACCGTCTGCAAAATCACATGTGGTTAGAGTCTTACAATAGCGACAACGGAGAAAAAATAAAAACACTATTTGAAGAAACAAGCAACAAGTATTTTGAACCAGAACACCCTATAGTTTTCTTACCAAACAACAGTAATCAATTTCTGTATTTCTCTGAAAGAGACGGTTTTGACCATATCTATTTGTATAATACAGATGGCAAACTTATAAAACAAGTAACTAAAGGCAAGTGGTTAGTAAATGATATAGCAGGTTTTAATAAAAAAGGAACAGAATGCTATTTCTATGCTACAAAAGACTCTCCTTTGGAAAGAAATCTTTATTCCGTAAATCTTAAAAATGGAAACATACAAAGGATAACTCCAGACCACGGTACACACAATGTTATCTTCAATGAAGATGGTACTTATTTTGTAGATTCTTATTCAAGTACAGACGTTGCTTTCCGTGTTTTGCTTTTGAACAATAAAGGCAAGATTATAAAAGAATTAGATAAGAGTGAAGACCCATTTTCTTCTCTTTCCAATGCTCCAACTATTACCATAGACACTTTGCATGCAAACGATGGTACTGTATTATATACTCGTATGATAAAACCTAAGGATTTCAATCCTAACAAAAAATATCCTGTAATAATATATGTATATAATGGTCCTCACGCACAACTTATTACAGATTATTGGACAGCAGGTGCAGGCAACTTTCTTCCTTTCCTTGCTACACAAGGTTATATTGTTTGGACTTTAGACGGTAGAGGTTCTGCAAACAGAGGTTATGAATTTGAGAGTGCTATATGGCATAGATGTGGAAAAGTAGAAATGCAAGACCAAATGAGAGGAGTGGATTATTTGAAATCTCTTCCTTATGTGGATACTAACAGAATAGGTATTGATGGTTGGTCTTATGGTGGTTTTATGACTTTAAGTTTAGCTCTTAACAATCCTAAAGTCTTCAAAGTGGCTACTGCTGGTGGCCCTGTCATAGATTGGAAATGGTACGAGATAATGTATGGAGAAAGATATATGGGAACACCTGAAAATAACGCTGATGGATATGAATCAAGTAGTGTTTTGAACTTAATAGACAACATGGACGAAAATCAACATATACTTGTTATGCAAGGTTATTTAGACAATACAGTTGTAGCACAACATTCTTTGGAATTTATACGTTTATGTGTTGAAAAGAAAAAGCCTGTTGATTATTTCATGTACACCAACCACGAACACAACGTAAGAGGTAGAGACAGAGTAGAACTTTACAAAAAAATATTCCGTTACTACGAAGACTATCTAAAATAGTCTTCGTATGTAGCAATTTTGTTACAATATTTTATACCACTTTTGCGTTATACCATTATAACAACAAAACAAAAACGAATAAAAAGGAGATAAAAGAAATATAAAAAAGGTTAGGTGGTTTGAAAGAAATAGTGGAGTGCTATAAAAAAGAATGATTTTATTACGCACAAACCGAATTATAAAACCACACAAAACAGAAAGATTACAAAGAAAAACTATACATACTAAACAATATACGGTGATAATGTCAAAGATAAGGAAGATAATAGCATTTTTGCTTTTGGGCGTGTTCGTAACTATTACAATTTTTACGGACTTTCACCGTCATAGTGTCATAATACCTACAGATAGTTGCAAACTTTGTACTCACAATCTCCCACACCCAAACCATATTTCACAAGGATATACTTACCAAGATATATGTTTGTTGTGTCAGTTCTCAAGTGAGGAATTTGATATATCAAAACTTATTGTCAATTTCGCTGTTTCTTCTGTTTTGCAAACATTAACAGAAAGAAACATCTCTTTTTTCCCTACCCAAACTATAATAAACAGGTTTGGTAGAGCCCCACCCTATGTGTTAGATTAGAAAAAACAAATTTTTTTAAGAAGATTTTTTTTAATTTTAATGGAATAAAGCCTCTTTATTCCCTAACACAAGGTTATTATAAAGTATGTTCGCAACTATACTATCTGCGAGTTTGATGCTTTTAAATCAACCCGATACAATATACGTTGTAGATACTATATCAAAGTATGACAGTGTCGTGTTTTTAAATGAAATAAGCATCAAATCAAATGCAGAAAAAGAATTTCAACTATCTTCCTCACAGAACAAAGTTCAGGTAGATAAGGAGTTTTTAGAAAACCACTTCGCAGGAAGTTTAATGCAGTCTTTGGAAGAAATTCCCGGTGTAAAGGCTATGACTATTGGCTCAGGGCAATCAAAACCTACCATTAGAGGATTAGGTTTCAACCGTTTAGCAGTAACAGAAAACGGTATAAAACACGAAAGCCAACAATGGGGAGATGACCACGGATTGGAAATAAACGGTTTTGCTATAGATAGAGCAGAAGTTATCAAAGGACCTTCTGCACTTGAATACGGTAGCGATGCTATTGGCGGAGTATTAAACCTTTATACCAATCATACTCCTATAGATAATTTTGAAGGTAGTCTTACTCTATTTGGAAGAACAAACAACGAACAATTGGGGTTTGCTACCAAAATAGGAGGAAGAAGCAATAGGTTTTTCTATCGTGCAGGTATTTCCATAAGCGATTATGCTGATTATAAAGTGCCAACAGATAGTATTCAGTATTATTCTTATTGGATAAAATTGAAAGATAAACGCCTGAGAAACACAGCAGGTAAGGAAGCCAATGCAGATATTCTTCTTGGTTATGTTGCGAAGAATTTTCATACAGACTTGAAAATATCCGACAATTTCTCAAAGAGTGGTCTTTTTGCAAACGCTCATGGTTTTGAAGTAAGACTTTCGGATATTGATTACGATAAATCTTTCCGTGATATAGACCTTCCGTCCAATCAAGTAAATCATCTGAAAGTTATGTCCCACACTGTGTGGAGTATAAACAAGTTTGATTTGGAAAGCAACTTATCTTATCAAAACAACCTTAGAAAGGAGTTTTCCGAACCTCTATCTCACGGTTATATGCCTACACCAAAGGATAGTTTGGAAAGACAATTCAACAAAGATACTTACTCTGCAAACTTCACTGTAAAGACTTCACTAAACGAAAAACACTCTATGAAAACAGGTATCAACTTTGAATTTCAACACAATGGAAAACAAGGTTGGGGTTTTATAATACCAGATTTTGAAACATTCTCTTGGGGTGGTTTTGCTATGGATAATTGGAAGGTAAATAAACAATTATCTATCAATGCAGGTATCCGTTACGACTACTCTAAAACACATATCCATAAGTACAATGATTGGTTTCTTACTCCTATAAATGAACAAGATAGCGTTTATAAAGAACGTTCTTCTGCCTTAAATCGCAAGTTCAACTCTTTTACTTATTCTTTGGGAATGATATATAATTTCAACGACTTTATCTTCAAAGCGAACATAGGCAAAAGTTTCCGTGTTCCTATAGCGAAAGAATTGGGTGCAGATGGAATTAACTACCACATTTTCAGATACGAAAAAGGCAACACTACACTTAAGGCTGAAGAGTCCTACCAATTAGATATGGGTATGAACTACAACGGAGATAAACTCGCCTTTGAGTTTGCTCCTTACATTAACTATTTCCCTAACTACATATATCTGAACCCTACTGACAAATATACCGAAGGTCTTCAAACATACTGCTACACTCAAGCAGAGGTTTTCAGATATGGATTTGAGTTTCAACTTATTTATACGATAAACTCTTACTTTCAAACAGAGTTACAAGGCGAGTATCTGTACAGTCGGCAACTTTCGGGCGAGAAAAAGGGTTATACCCTACCCTTTTCTACTCCTTGGTCTATGGACTATACTTTCAAATATACATTTGACAACAAAAACAACGGCTTTTTGTCTATCAACGTGCATATTACAGGAAGTCAAAACGAGATAGTACCACCCGAAAAACCTACTAAAGGTTATTGCATACTGAATTTATCTGCCACAAAACACTTTGCTTTGAAAGACAATCTACTAAAAATATCTCTACAAGCAAACAACCTACTGAACAAACGGTATTATGACCATACAAGTTATTATCGTTTGATAGACGTACCAGAAGCAGGAAGAAATGTTTCTTTGCTTCTAAGTCTTACTTTTTGATAATAAATAAGTAAATTAAAATTTTCAAACATTAAAATCAAGTAAAACAAAATGAAAAATAACATTATAAAATACTTTTTTGCAGTATTTGTAACCTCTTGTTTGCTTTTGTCCTGCAACAAGAAAGATGAAGATAAGGACTACCCTACTATAAAACTTACAGAAGTAGGACACGACAACTCTATGCAAGGTGTTAGGGGTGATGATATGCATTTGGAAGCCACCATTAAAGCAGAAAATCTTATAAAACGCATAGACGTATCTATAAAAAACGATAAAGACCTTACTCATAGGGTGGAAAAATCCTTTACACAAGGAAAGTATATAGGTGTAAAAAACACTGAGTTCCACGAACACATAGATATTCCAAGCGATATGCCTTTAGGAGATTATTATCTGTATTTCAGTGTTGTGGATAAGAAAGACTTGTCCTCTACTCGTAAAGTAAAAATACGTATAGTATCAAAATAATTCTATTATAAATAGTATTATAAAACTAAAATAAAAACAGAAAATATGAAAAGATTATTTTATCTAAGCCTTTTGGTGTTTTGTTTCTTTTCTTGTGGCGATAAAGAGGAAGATAACAAAGATATGCAAAAACCTGTAATCTATACAGATGAGTTGTCTGTACCTATGGACTGTCAAAGTTTCACTGTAGGAGAAACCATACATTTTTCGTACATTTTCAAAGACAACAAAGAACTCGGCAGTTATAACATAGAGATACACAACAACTTTAACCACCACACTCACAGCACTTCGTCTGTAGAATGTGAAAAAGAAGAAACAAAACAACCTATAAAGGCTTGGGTATATAATAAAGATTTTTCCATACCAACAGGTTTGAAAGAATATTCAGCAAAGATAGATATTCCCATACCTCAAGATATAGACAAGGGAGAATATCATTTTATGATAAGACTTACAGACCGTAGCGGTTGGCAAGAGTTAAAATCTGTGGCTATAAGAATTCTTTAGACAAAAAAATGTTCTACTATAAGCGAAACTTGTTTTAGTTTTATTGAAACTCATTTTACACTAATGAAACTTTATTCCATACTTTCAGAAACTTGTTTTATCTTTCTAAAACTTTGTTTCGCTTTAGTGGAACTTTGTTTTAATTTCACGAAACTTTGTTTTAGAATTCTATCTCTTTGTTTTAATTTTGTAGAACTTTGTTTTAATTTTCTATCTCTTCGTTTTAGAAAATTAGAACGAAGAGATAGAAACAAAGAATTTTATCATATTTCTGTAACTTCATTAACATACTCATATACTATGATTTAACCTCATCTATCTAATAAACTTTAATGAAGTTGAACTTTGTGGTATTTTCCCAGAATGTATATTCTGTAAATACTAACAAAGTTCTTTTTTCGTTTATTTCTTGTCTAAGAGTAATAAAATTGTATATGCTATTATTTTTTTTACTAACTTTGTATGTGAAATAAGATAGATTATGAAAAAGAAACAATCACAAACATCTCATTACGTAATAGGCACGGTTGATATGAAACAATCGGGCAAAGCATACGTAAATAGAGAAGATGGAGGTGCCGATATACTTGTAAAACAAGGCAATACACTACACGCACTCAACGGAGATTTGGTCAAAGTTTATGTTTTACCACGTAGAAAAGGCAAGAAAAACGAGGGACAAATAGTAGAGGTAATAAAAAGAGCAAAAGAGATATTTGCAGGAGTTTTAGAGAAACACAAAGATTTTGCTTTCCTTCTGCCCGATGATACTTCTATGCCTGTGGATATTTTTATTAGAAACAGCAAATTTGATTTCAAAGACGGAGATAAAGCCCTTGTAAAAATAAGTGAATGGCCTGAAAAAGCCAACAACCCTTTTGGTGAGATAATAAAAGTATTGGGAAAACCGGGAGATAATGACGTGGAAATGGAAAGTATATTAGCCAATTACGATTTTCCTTCCGACTTTTCAAATGCAGTAGAGAAAGAAGCCAAAAGAATAAAACTTGATATAAATAAAGAACTTAGCAAAAGGAAAGATTTTAGAGATATAACTACTTTCACCATTGACCCAATAGATGCAAAGGATTATGATGATGCTTTATCGTTCAGGGAGTTAAAGAACGGTAATTGGGAAGTGGGGGTGCATATTGCAGACGTTAGTCATTATGTAAAACCAGGCTCTGCTTTAGATGACGAAGCGTACAAAAGAGGAACATCTGTTTATCTTGTAGATAGGACTATTCCTATGTTGCCAGAAAGGTTGTGTAACGAACTTTGTTCCTTAAGAGAAGATGAAGATTCTCTGACTTTTAGCGTTTTATTTGAAATATCTAAGGATTTTAAAATAGTATCTCATTGGATAGGCAAAACCGTTATTCATTCCGACAAAAGATTTACTTACGAAGATGTTCAGAAACTTATAGACAACGGAGAAGATTGTCTGAACAATAGCATACAACCTCTTTGGAAGATAGCCAAACACTTAAGGGAAGAAAGATTTGAAAAAGGTGCTATAAATTTCTCTAATCCAGAGTTTAAGTTTGACCTTGACGAAAACAAGAAACCTATAGGTATTCACGTAAAAGAAAACAGAGAAGCCAATTGGTTAGTAGAAGAGATGATGCTTTTGGCAAACAAGACCGTTGCACAAGAGATAGGCAAAATTAAGAACAGACAAGAGGGAAAAACTTTTGTATATCGTTGCCACGATGAACCAGATAATGAAAAGGTTGCAACATTTAAAACCTTTGTTTCCAAGTTTGGTTTCAACATAGACACAAAATCCAGAAAGCGTTTGGTAACCTCGTACAACAGAATATTAGAAGAGGTCAAAGGAAAGGGACATGAATCTCTTATTTCTTCCATAGCCCTTAGG